>CAYZTA010000033.1:0-65336 GCA_964481145.1 uncultured Sandaracinus sp. | reverse complement strand
CGGAGGCCGATGCGGAGGCCGATGCGGAGGCCGATGCGGAGGCCGATGCGGAGGCCGATGCGGAGGCGGAGGCCGATGCGGGAGCGGATGCGGATGCGGATGCGGAGGCGATGCGAGAGCGGAGGCCGATGCGGAGGCCGATGCGGGTGCGTATGGCGGGGCGTGCAGTGTCGGCGACCGATTTTGCTCGATTCGAGCTCCCGCGCCGGATTACTCGTCGAGCGCGACTCGCTCAAGGCCGTAAGGTCCGCTGGCGATCCACAGCGCGTCGCCGTCTTCGTGCACGCGCGCGCCCCATCCATTGGTGCGTACATGGCGGCGGAAGGCGATGCTCCCGTCTGCTTCGCGATCGAAGAGCGCCAGGCCTCCGCTGTAGCCTCCCGAGAGCGCGATCGTATGATCGGTGAGTGCAGCGATGCCCCAGCTGTTCTGATCGAGCGTCTGCCGACGTGTGACGCGCAGCGCCGCGAGGTTCGACAGCTCGATCGTGTCGAGCGTCGTCGAACTCGTCCACATGCCGTCCGCGCGTTCCCAATTTCGTGAGCGGACGGCGAAGCCCTGTGCACCGTGGATCATGAGACCAGGGATCCATCCATCACCGAGACCAAGCTCGGAGAGTCGACGAGCCCTCGAGCCCTCGAGCGCGAGTCCATTGAGCGTGGTGTACATCGTGCCATCTTCGGCCCAGGTCTGGTCGACCGTGACGATTCCATCGGCACGCACTTCGAGCACGATGCCGGGGACGTTGATCACCGAGGCGAGCGTCACACCACGTTCTTCGACGTTCCAACGCTCGTGGAACCAGCGTACCCACGTGCGACCCGCGTCATCGACACGCGAGGGCAGGGCGTGCGAGAGCAAAAGTGCGCCATTCACGACCATCGGGCGCTCGATGCGACCTTCGCCAAGCGAGAACGGACCGAGGATCGTAGGATGCGTGGGGTCGGAGACGTCGATCACCACGAGGTCGTTCTCGAGGCGCGTGCCGTAATACCAGCGTCGACCATCCCAAGTGTTGCTCGATTCTTGCGGCTCGATACCTGCGGATCGGCACGTCTCGAGACCCGAGCAGTTTGTTGTCGTGACGCGTAACAATGCGAAGCGGGAGTCGCCGAGATCGAGCAGCGGAGCGCCGCTGCCGTAGCTGCCCCATGCTGCACCGTAGTCGGTCGTGAACGATGCATACGTCGAGAGATAACCGTCATATTCTGAGCGATTCACCGAGGGGGGCATCGGCAACACGAGGTCGGCGATGATCTCGGGCGCAGCTGGATTCGACACATCGAGGAACGTGATGCCCGGACGTGTGGGATCGTTCGCGGCGTCGCCTTCGTAGTAGCCGTAGTAGTAGGTCTGTGTTGAGATCGCGAGCGCGAGATTGCCGTGCGTGTGCAGACGATCGGCGTCGCGTGGCAGCGCGATGCGCGCGAGCTCGTCGTGGCCGTCGGGTGCATCGAGCGGTGAGACGCGCAGGCTTGCGTATTGTTCGCTGCCGTAATAGCCCCATGAGAGGCCGGGCGCGATCAGCTCGAGGCCCGCGCGATCGGTGCGCACGTAGTCCGTCACGCTGCGCACGAGCTCCACTGTCTCACCCACGACGGGCTGCGTTCGGTCGCGCACGTCGATGACCTGGAGTGCGGCCTGCGAGAGCGCGTACACGCGCCCTTCGTGAAGGAACCCGCGCTCGACAGGCGCCGGAGCGAGGGCGGTGCCGCGTGTCGTCAATGTGTTTTCGCCGATCTCGACGATCGAGAGGGCATTGCGGTAGTCGCGCCAATCACCGCTCGACTCATAGCCCGACCACGGGAAGAGCACGAGACCTTCGTCCCACGCGACGGTCCACGCCTTGCGTTCCCACGTCGCGCTCGACCATGACCAGCCGGCATCGACGTTCTCTCTCGCGACGAGCTGCGGCGCGGCGGGATCGGACACGTCGAACATGGTGAGCGAGGTGCGTCGTGCGCCGTCCGAGTCGTCGACGCCCAGGCCGATCAAGCGATCACCATCGACCGCGATGCGCTCGACCCAGCCGGGCATCTCGAGGATGCCAGTGATGTGCGGGTTCGTGGGGTCGCTGAGGTCGACGACTTCGAGAGGATCGACCGTCATGTAGTGAATCATGTAGAGACGATCGTGGGTGAAGGTCGTGCCGAAGACCGAGCCCGCATATTCGTAGCTGAGCTCGCCCATCAAGGGCAGCGCATCGGGTACGGACGTGTCGAGGATGCGCACGCGCGTGGTGATGCCATCCGACTCGCGGGTCAACACACGCAGCTGGTTCTCGTACACGTGGATGGCAGTGTCGTCGCGCAGCGCGCCGCTGAGCTGCACCTGGCCGCGCGCCGCGAGCGCGCCTCTGGGATCCGAGATGTCGATGTAGCGGACCTCGGTGTGCGCAACCCAGTCTGTTTCTTCGTACACGGTGCCTGCGACGACGAACGCGTCCGAGGTCGCATGCACGAACCAACCATTGCCGTCGAGCGAGAGCTGTTGCACCTCATGGATCGAGGAGGGATCGCTGAGGTCGATCGAGGTGAGCACCGTGAGGTCACGTGTCTCGCTCTCGCGCACACCCCAACTGCCCCACCACGCGTAACGATTTGCGACCGCATAGATCACATCGCCGACGAGCCGGGTGTCGGCGACATATCCATCGAGCAACACATCGCCGAGCTCCTCGGGCTTTTGAGGATTGGAGAGGTCGATCGCGACGATGCGACTACCGAAATAGGGCTCGAGGCCCGCCTCTTCGAAGGCCGCTTCGTCGTACCAATAGGTGAAGTACTCGCTGAGGATCGCGTAGGCGCGATCGCCGCGGACATACATATCGATAGGATGACCGACGAGCGGCATGCGACCGAGCTCGCGTGGGTGATCAGGATCCGACACGTCGAAGACGAAGAGTCCTCGATAGGAGTTGAGCACGTAGAGGCGGTTGCCGACGATGCGGTAGAGGTCGGCTTCCTCGACGGTGCGTTCAGCGCCGCGGTCACTGTCTTCGTTGGGTGCAGCGGCGCCCGCATCGACGGTCGCACCTGGACCCGAAGAGGTGCCCGCCCATCCCGCCGACTCGAAGTCGGTCGCCTCGTAGCCATGATGATTGTTCGTGCCCCCAACGCCGCATGCGGTCAGCGTCAGAAGGGTCCAGAGTGCGACACGTGTTCTCATTCCGGTTTTCGCGAAGCTCATGTGAGAAGCATAGAGCAAGTACCAAGCCACATGTATTTGATGAATTCGATGGGGATTTGGCGTACGGGCTCAGTGCCGAATTGTGCCATGTTCAGGCGGAGGAAGATTCATGGACATTGAACTGGCGTGCGAAGCATTGCGTTCGGGTCGAGTTCTCGAGGCGAACTACGAGGGGCATGTGCGCAGTCTAGAAGTTCATGTCGTTGGTTATCACGAGAACGAAGGCATCATGCGGGTTTGGCAGATCAGAGGCGGAAGCTCGAGCCAGCAGCCCACGGGTTGGAAGTTGATGTATTTGAAAAAAGTGCGAAACGCCGCCATTTCCGCAGAACAATCGCAAGCACCACGACCTGGTTTCAAACGCAATGACCCTGCGATGTCGCGAATCTTGTGCGAGGTTTGACGATCAATGCGGCTCTGGTCAGGCTTCTGGTGAGCGTCACCGCAAAAGCTCGCTATTCCGGCCACCATTGCACTGGCAATCCCCGTCCCGATGCAATCAGTGCTGCGAGATCCATCGTGATCGCGACACTCACATGAATGAGAAAGCCGCTCCAAATCGAGCGCGTTCGCATCGCGAGTGTTCCCAAAAAGATTCCTGCGATGATTGCGGCAATCGTTTCGAGGAAGGGTTTGCCGAAATGAATCATGCAATAGGGCACGGTCATGGCGAAGATCGCCATCGAGCCCATCGAGCGCTTCAGCGCGCTGAGCCAGAAGCCGCGAAAGAAGAACTCGAGTGAGAAGAACTGCGCGGCATAGAGCACCTCCCACATCCAAAAATCAGCCCAGCTGCGGCTCGTGTAACCGTAGAACGGGTAGTATTCGGAGAAGTGCGGGATGAAGATCGAGACGCCGATGACACACGTGAAGACCACGATGTACGCGAGTCCGTAGATCCACGCGTGCTCCCAAAATCCCTTCGTCTCGAGCCCATGATCGCGGAGTGATTCACGAAACCAGAGCTTCACGATCAATGCGGGGATAAGAAAATATCCGAGCACACGCCAGCCCGACCACCACACGAAATCTGCGAGCTCGAGCCATTGCGAGCGTTGGAGCGAGCCCAACCATGTGTCCGGTGCACGATCGGGGCAGAGCGTCCGCAACACCTCGCGGAAATGAATGGAGTGTCCGAAATACTCCATGCACGCGAGGCACACCGCGCCCATCGAGAGCGCGATGAGCGGTCGATAGTCGTATCGGCCGCCCATCGCGGCCCGCTCCCGCTCGGCTTCGGCATCGAGCTCCCGCCAGGTGGCGAGAAAAAAGACGCGCGGATCGAGTTCACGCAGCTTGGCTCTCAATCCGCGTGGCGAAGGCGCCGTGACGACTTGTGGCGTCACGCGCGCCTCTTCTCGCGGCTGATGTGCGCGTTTGGACTGCGCCACCGATCGACCTACGCCGTGGCCTCTGGCTTGGGCGTACCTGCGCGCGCGATGCCGCGATCGAGGCGCGCGAGGGTGCGCTCTTTGCCGAGCACTTCCATGACTTCGAAGAGCCCCGGGCTCTGCGCTTTCCCAGTGATCGCGACGCGCGCCGGCTGCGCCACGTTCTTCATCGCGAGCCCGGTCGCACCGAGCCAGTTCGTGACGTGCTGCTCGAGCGCTTCGCGCGTGAAGGGCTCGACGTTCGCGATTTCGTCACGAAACCCACGCAGGTTCGCAGCGTTGTCAGCCACGAGAAATTTCGCGACCGCCTTTTCATCCTCGACGGGCGGCTCGCGGAAATAGAACTCGAGCAGCTGCGCGCTCTCGACCAAGGTCGTGGCCCGCGTCTTGTTCGTCGCGATGGCTGCGACGTAGCGCTCGGGTTCGTTCGCCGTGATCTCCGCGATCTCAGGCGCCAAGAACGGCCGCGTTTTCTCGGCGAGCGTCGCGTCGTCGAGCATCCGCAGATGAGACGCCTGCACGAACGCGAACTTCTTGAGATCGTATTGCGCAGGGGTGCGTCCGACGCTCGACCAATCGAATTTTTCGATGAGCTCCTGGCGCGTGAAGATCTCTTGATCGCCATGCGACCAACCAAGACGCGCGAGGTAGTTGAGCACAGCGTCGGGCAAATAGCCCATGTCGCGATACTCGCCGACGCTGACGGCTCCATGTCGCTTGCCCATCTTTTTGCCGTCGGATCCGTTGATCATCGGCAAATGCCCGAACTTCGGCGGCGTATACCCGAACGTCTCGTAGAGCATGATCTGGAGCGGCGTATTGACGACGTGATCTTCGCCACGCGCCACGAGCGTGATGCCCATCGTGATGTCGTCGACGACCGCACCGAAGTTGTAAAGCGGGATTCCATCGGTGCGCACGAGCACCGCATCTTGCTGCGACTCGTTCGGCACATCGATGCGTCCCTTGACGACATCGAGCCATCCAGTCGAACCGCTCGAGGGCGCTTTGAACCGAACGACATAAGGTTTGTCCGGATGATCGGTGCGATGACGACAGGTCCCCGGATAACGGAAGAACGTTCCAGGCGGGAGCTTGGCGCGCTGGGCATCGAGCTCTTCCTTGGTGCAATAACACCGAAACGCCGCGCCTTTGGCGATGAGCTTCTCAGAGAACTCGCGGTAGAGCGCGGTGCGTTCGGTCTGGAAATAAGGCCCATGGGGCCCTCCCACGCCCGGCCCTTCGTCCCAATCGAGCCCGCACCATTTCATCGAGTCGAAGATCACGCGCACGCTCTCTTCGGTGCTGCGCTCGCGATCCGTGTCCTCGATGCGCAGCACGAACGTGCCGCCCGTTTTTCTTGCCCAAAGCCAGTTATAAAGTGCCGTGCGCACTCCACCGATGTGCAAATAGCCGGTCGGGGAGGGCGCGAAGCGGACACGATCGCCCTTCGTCGTCATGGGAGGCGAGCGTTAGCACATTGCGGATCAACATGCTTGACCCCCTTGAACGGGCGCCCCAAGCTCGGCCCCCCTTCTCGCATGAACCAATCGAATCTCGAGGCGCGCCTCAATCAAGGAATTTCGTCTCCTCACGGTCGCATTCAGCACGTCGAGAACGTGCCGTTTGGCCCGAGCCTCGAAATCGAACGTTGGCGTTTGGGCAATGGCCTGACGATTCTCCTGCTCCGTGATGCGGCGGCTCCGGTCGTCTCCTATCAAACGTGGTTGCGGGTGGGGTCGAGCCATGAGCTTGCTGGCAAAACCGGCCAAGCGCATTTGCTCGAACACTTGATGTTCCATGCGACCAAGACCCTTCCCCAGGGCGAGTTCGATCGCCTTCTCGAAGCGGCCGGTGGGGAAACGAACGCCGCGACGTGGGTCGATTGGACGTATTACTACGAGAACCTCCCTGCGTCCGAGCTCGGGCTCGCGGTGCGACTCGAGGCGGATCGTCTGGCCAACCTCGCCCTCCTGAAGAAGAAGGTGGAGAGCGAAAAGCAGGTGGTGATCTCCGAGCGGCTCGATCGGGTGGAGGATGATCTCGAGGGCAAAGTCAGCGAGGTGCTTTACGCGACGGCGTTTGGTCGTGAGCATCCCTATGGCTGGCCCACGATCGGCTGGATGAATGACATCGAAGGGTTGAGCGCGGAGGACTGCAAAAAGTTCTATCGCACCCACTACGCGCCGAATGGCGCCACGCTGGTCGTGGTGGGCGATGTCGAGCCTGCCGAGCTCCTCTCGCTCGTTCAAGCGCACTACGGGGCACTCGCCCCGGCGCGACTTCCGAAAGAAAAAGCGCCGACGCCGTCGAAGCAGCGCACGAGCCGCGAAAAAAAGGTGCGGTTTCCAACCCCCACGCCGAAGATCGCCGTGGGATGGCACGCTCCGCCTTATGCTTCCTTCGATCATGCCGTGCTCACGGTGATCGACCAACTGCTCGCAGGCGGCCGCAGCTCACGGCTCTTTCGTGAGCTCGTGCGAGAGCGCGAGATCGCCGCCGAGGTTCGTATGTCGGTCTCTCCGTTTCGCCATGCGAGCCTCGTGGACCTCTGGCTCTCGGCACGGGAAGGGGAATCGATCGACGACTGCCTGAGTGTCGCGACCCGGCATTTGACGCGTTTGAAAAAGGAGCTCGTGTCGGAAGAAGAGCTCGAAAAAATAAAAAACCGTTTGGAATTGGGCTTTCTCGGCTCACTCGAGACGGCCTCTGGCAAGGGCGACCAAATCGGTTTTTGTGAGACCGTCGTGGGCGATCCCCAGCACACGTTCACACGCCTTGCCGAGTATCGACGTGTCAGCCCGAGCGATGTTCGTCGAGTGGCAGCTGCCGTGTTCGATGATCGAAGAAAAACCATTGTTCGTGTGGCACCTCGCACGCGGAGCCAGAGCGTATGAGTCGTCGCGTCGCACCCTCGAGTCCGGAGGTTTCATGGGGTCCTCGGTGGACGACCGAGCAAGAGATGGTCGTGTTGCTCGAAGAGAGTCATGCGATTCCGCTCGTCGATGTCGAGCTCGTGATCAAGAGCGGCGCACTTCATGATCCGCTGGGCCGAGAAGGGCTTGCTCGTTTGACCGCACGTATGATGCGGATGGGCACCCAACGGATTCAGGCCGAAGAAGCCGACGAGGCCATCGACGCCATGGGCGCTTCGATCTCGGCGGAGGTCGGTCACGGCACGATGCGAATCCACGCCTCGGTGATTCGTCGGAATCTACCAAAATTGCTCGAATTGCTTGGGCAATTCGTGAGTGCGCCAGCGTTTCGAGCCAACGATCTCGGCCTCGTTGCGCGCGAAACGGTTGCAGATCTCCTCAGCCAACGCGACAACGATCGCTGGCTCGCGGGGCGCGCGTTTCGTCGTCATCTCTTTGGAGAACACCCGTATGGTCGCCCCACCGTGGGCTCGGCCGAGACGGTGGCGCGAATGACGCGCGGCGATCTCATCGACTTCTACGAAGCCCACGTGGTGGGCTCGAACATGGTGCTCGGCGTGGCGGGTGACGTCACCGAAGACGATCTCCGGCCGCTGGTCGAGCAGGCATTCGCGCATGTGAGGCATGGCGTGGTTCCGGAGTTGCCGCTCTCGGTTCCGACGCTCGCCAAAGGTCGTCGTGTGCTCGTGATCGACAAACCCGAGCGCACCCAAACGCAGGTGTTTTTGGGGACGCTCGGCACTCGTCTCGCCGATCCGCTTTTCTATCCGCTCCTCGTCGCGAACTCCGCCTTCGGCGGCACGTTCGGTTCACGGCTGGTGAAGGAAGTTCGGAGTGAGCGAGGTTGGAGTTATTCGGCGAGCTCACGGCTGGCCGCCGACAAGCAACGAGATACGTGGAGTCTCTACACACATCCATCGATGGAGAATGCCGTCGATTGCATCGCGCTCGAGCTTCAGTTGATCACAGAGTTCGTCGAGCGAGGGGTCACGGCGAGCGAGCTTGCCAGCGCGCGCGGTTATCTGGTGAAGAGCCACGCGTTCGATCGCGACACCGCATCGAAGCGACTCGAACCTCGTTTGGATTCTGAAATCCAAGAAATGTCGCCAGATTTTTATAGAAAATTCGTCGCTCACGTGGATTCGGTCACCTTGCCTCGCGCGAACGAAGCCGTGCGGACGAGGTTGTCTCATGAAGACATCTCGATCGTCCTCGTCGCGACGGCGGCGCCGCTCCTCGATCGTCTCGAGCATCTGCCCGGCGTGTGCGAGCTCTCTGTGATTCCTTTCGAGCAAGTGTGACGAATTCTGTTCATGAGCGTCAGAAAGCTTACGTCGTCCTCACGCCATTCTCTGATTTCGCGAAAGAATGTCACTCGCTGCGCTGGCACGCGCGTTGCGGTGTGCGGCGCATTCAGATTTTGAATTCGAGGCAATGAGCCTCACTCCCCTTGGTCCGGCGGAAGACACAAGGGGGGAGGTTGACAAAGGCGAGTGGCTGAGTCCTACTCCGCGGCTCTGTTTTACGGGAACAGGGGTTTCACGGAAACAGAGTCAAGAACAACGTTCGGGTTCGTTTGATTCCCCACGAAAGAAGATTGTGGATCTCTTGCGAACATCGAGACGGAGAACCGATCGGAGCCGATGGATGGAGAGGTTTCGGTGAAAGAATCGATGCTCGAGACTCACCGCGTTTGGTTCGTGCTTGGCATATGCGCTGTGTTGGCTTGGCCGTCCCTCGGCGCCGCACAAGTCGCGGACGATCCGAGTGAGACGGCTCCGGCTGAAGATCCAGTGGGATCGGAGCCGGACGAAGTCGTCGAGCCCGACGAAGTCTCTGAGTCCAACGAAGACGAGAGTGTTCTGGCAGAGGGTGACATCGAGGAGGAAGAAGCCGAGAGCGCTGCAGAAGTGCAAGCCGATGAGGCGCCTGCACGTGAACCTCTCCCATGGCGCAACAGCTTCTTCAGCTGGACCCATGGCATCACCCCCAACTCCTTTTTCCGTGATGCCCAGCTCTCCTACGATCCCCTTTATTACTGGTCATTCAACCTCGCGCCCCGTTGGTATCTCGACCCAGCCACCTTCTTTTTGGTCAGCCAAACGCTTTTTCTCGAGCTGACGGATGACGGCAACAGTGGCGCATACAATCGCGATCCACAGCTGACGGACACCGTCATTGAGTTACGACGCGTACAACTGCTCGAAGGGTTCATCTTCATCCCCGCGGCGCGTGTTCTTTTGCCTGTGTCGAAGCTGAGCCAATCCGCTCAACGGTATTTCGGTCTGGGAGCAGGGTTGACCGCGGTTCGCGTCATTCCAGAAGCCGCTTCGCTGACGATCGCGTTGATCGGTCGCTATCAGTACTGGTTTGCGGGACGCAATACCCCCGCGACGATGGGTTCGTACGAGGGAGAGGGGGCTCCACCCGTCATTCCCATCACGCCGATGCTGAATCCCGAGGGGGTCGTGGACGCGCCCTTCCTCGATCAAGCTTCGGGGGCGACGTCCGCCCGTCACGTCATCACGGCGGGTTTGAGCGTCAACGTGACTCCGCTCTCCGGGCTGACCGTCACAGCGTCTGCCTTCTGGCTTTCACAAGAAGGTCACGGTCTTGCGCCGGCTTGCACGGCCGTCCTCACTTCGGCGAGTGGCTATTATTGCCAGGGCGATACCAGCCCGACCCATTGGCGGCATTCGACCTTCCTTTCCCTCGCCGTGGCGTACGACATCCAGCCGTGGCTCAACCTCTCGATCGGTTGGTCGAACTCCACTGTCCTTGCGCCGTTCTTCAACAACGATGGTTCGATTCGCGGACCGTTCAATCCTGACAACAACTTTTTCCTTACCGCCAGCATTCAGATCGATTCGCTCTACGACACGATCGCGCATGGCGAGGAGGATGATGGCTTGACGCCGGAGCAGCGGCAGCGTCGTCGTCAAGGTCTATCGCGTCGAATCAGCACCGAGGAAGGCAGCTTCTGATGCCCCATTTCGAAACCATGCCGCACGAAGCATCGTTGGGTAAAAAACGTACGATTCTTAGTTGGGAGGCCAGCGCGATGACGCGTCTCGGTAGCTGGGTGAACATCGGCCTGATCATGGCCATGAGCGTTGGGGTCCTTGGCTGTGGCAACGAGCAGCCGCCACTCAATCGAGTGGGTGTGAATGTCGTGGAGAAGAGCGCGTTTACTGGCTCTTGGTACATGGCTCGCACCACCATCGACATGGATTACGAGGCGGCAGGTCTTGGATTCATGGGTGAGATCGCCCGTGACAGCACGGCAGGATTTCTAGGTTTTGCGCTTCCGAGGATCCGCTGGGTCATCGACGAAGAGACGCTTTATGCCTATCGCGATTACGAGATCGTGAGTGATCCCGAAGATCCGTGGGCGGGTTCGACGCCCAGCCCCGACGCACGCGAGCCTGGCGAACCTGCAAGACAGCTCGGCACGCCGGTCGCGGCATTCCGAATCTTGAGTCATTTCGACATTCGTCGTGAGTACAACGCGGTGACGGGCGAGGAGCAGAACGTCCTCACCGAGAACTCGACGGATCGACGTTGGTACGAACGTCAGTTCATGCGCATCGATTGGTCGAGGAATCTCATCACCTCGTACTTTGGGACGAGTCATGAGCTGAGCGAGGTCTTTGGTGAGGTGCGCCGCGAGCCGGCGACGCTCTATGTCCAAGACGAATCGCAGTATCCCGCGAACTGGCGGCCGCGGTTCCACTTCATGAGCTGCACCTCACCCGACGATACGAGCCCGACGTGTCGTGACGAGGATCGCGATCACGCAGGCGATTACACGGGTCCCAGTGGGAACGCGCCTGGTCAGCTTTATAGCTTCAGCTTCGTGACGCAAGAGATCGTCTCGCCAGGATTGATCACCATTCCAGGCTTCGGAAGCGTTCCAAACTGTGGTGAAGCAAGCCAGGGGATGCCCGAATGCGCGAGCGTTCTCGTCGCAGTCCGTACGAGCTTCCTGCGCGTCAGTGACACCCGCCAGTATGAACCGGTCGAATGGACCGACGAGCGACATGCACGCGCAGGCTTTTTCCGTCTCGATCGTCCCACCTACGATGGGAGCCGTACGGCGGGTGATCCAAGCTGGGGCTTCACTGACTTTTCGGCGCGGGGCACCAATCGTCACAACATCTGGCGCAACTGGTACACCCACGACGATTCCGGAAATCGCACTTCGATTCCCTATGCAGATCGCCAGACGCGTCAGGTCGTTTGGTATACGACTCCCGAACTTCCCGCACACCTCGTGCGCCCTGCATTCGAGACCGTCGGAGAGTGGAACGAAGTGTTGATGGGCACGGTGCGGCAGCTTCAAGGCCGTCCGCTTCCTGTCTATCCGCGTGAGCCGTCGCAAACCGACGATCCCGGAGCCGCATGTTATCGCCAGTGCGACCCCAACCTCTTTCCCGAGGGTGACTGTGCGGCGGCCGAAGCGCTCAATCCCGATTGCGCAGGCCACTACAATCCCTTCGAGACGCCTGAACAGGCGCGGGCCCGTGGTGTCGAGGAGCCGTTTGACTGTTACGTCATCATTCCGGACGGCGCCGAGCCGAATGCGGCAGACCGTTCGGTGGCACAGCGTCTCAACGACGCGAGCTTCAATGGTTGGTTTGGCGCGCGCATGGAAGGCAGCGAATGCGTCAACGTGCTTCGAGTGAACAGCTGTAACCTCGTGACCTTGGCGGATGCGTCCGAGGCGGGCGAGACGATCGAATGCGAAGAACGCGGTGATATCCGATTCAAGTTCTTGAGCTATGTCGATCAACCTGGAACCCCCTTCCTGGGGGTCGCGCAGCTCCGCGGCGATCCGATCACGGGTGAGGTGATCGCAGGCGACGCGAACATCGGTGGTCCGGCCATGCAATCGCAGCGAACCCGCGCGATGCAGACCTACGACCTCATCAACGGCCGCTCGACGGATCAGGAGTTCTTCACGGGTGAAGATATCCGCGCGTTCCTCGAGGCCTCGGGCCGAGTGGATCTGCCGGCGCCGCCGCGCATTGATTTCAACGTGGCTCTCGCCAATGGCAGCGCGGGAGATCCGAGCATCCGCAGCGAAATCAATCAGATCATGGAGCGCACGATGGCGCGGGCCGCTCGTCTCCAGGGGCCCGAAGGTCGTGCCAACATCTTCTCGGATCGACTCCGCAGCCTCGTGGGCACCGACATCGAGCGTCGGCTCATGTCCAACGTCGATGCTCTCGTCTTGGCAGGTCTGAACAACGTGCCGAGCTCGATGCTGTCGAACGACATGAACGAGGCGATTCTGGAGGCGGCCTCACCGTTTCGACATGGTGTCGGTGAGCAGCTCGACCGTCACTTCGACTTCAATGTGCGCAGCGGTTTGAACGCTTTCCACATGTCCACTGAGTACACCGACAATTCGGTGGTGTGGTTTGTGAATCAACATCGCAATTGGCCGCGTGCCCGCGTGGAGATCGAGCTGAACCGACGGCTATATCGCGACACTCAAGTTCATGAGATGGGCCACTGCCTCGGCTTGCTCCATGATTTCGGAGGGACGGCAGACTCCGACAACTACGAGCCAGACTACTACCTCATCGATGAAGCTTATCCGCTTCCGGATCCGACGCGATTCGACACCGATGGGACCCCCGGATTCAGTGTCGCCGAATCACAAGCATACGAGCGGGCGTACTCCGAAGCGCGAAGGACGCGTGAGCTTGCTGGCATCGACACGTGGATGAACGCGTCGGTGATGGACTACACGCCGCAGTGGTATCAGCGCATTCAAGGCGCAGGAAACTACGATCGCATGGCCATCCGTTTTGGATATGGCGACATCGTCGACATCTATCACAACACCGCGGGGCTTCGCATCGAGGATATCAATCCTGCCAATACGGCCCGCGAAGGCATCAAGTGGTATCGTGGTGGTGAGTCGTGTAGCGAGGTTATGGTGTGTCCATATTCGGCCAACGGCTCACGAGCGAGCGAGCTCCTTGCCGCGAATCACGCCACGGGGCTCGTGCAGAGCTGTGTTCCTCACCCAACGGTTGCGACCCGAAGTGTGTGCAGCAACTTCGACAGCGATGCCCGCGCCTTCTCCGCGAGCTTGGCGGGGTCACCTGAATGGGTGCCGGTCGAGTTCCGTTATTGCGATGACCTCCGCGCAAATACACGGACGATGCCGTGGTGCAACCTCTTCGACGAAGGCGATAGCTTCCGCGAGATGGTCCGCAATGGGATGGAATCGTACGAGCGGAACTATATCTTCCAGGCGTTCCGCCGATACCGTCGCACGTTTGGCTACAATTCATATATCGATGGTTTGCTTCGGTATCTCTTCCCGCTGATCAATATTCAGCAGAACCTGATTTATCGATATCAGACGGATCCCGCGTTCCGGAACACCCAAGGGCCATGGGCTTTTGACGACCAGTTCCTGGCGACTGTGGACAGCCTCAACTTCATGGCGCGAATTCTCGCGGAGCCTGAGATTGGCTCTTACGAGTGGAACTCAGGATATCAACGGTATCAGCAGTTCAGCGCGGATCCGGTGTCTGCCCGCGGTCAACTGCAGATCAACATCGGACAAGGTCGCTTTTTCCAGTCGGTTTATCAGTCTGGGTTGACTGGAATCAATCGCATCGAGCGCATGGGTTCGTTCGTCGATAAGGTGATCACGATGCAGCTCCTGACGGCGCGCGGGATCTCGCCGCTCTACGGAGCAGATCTCATGTATTTCACGAATATGTACGACATCTTCCCCAATGAAATGAATCAGCTTTTCACTGGGATGATTTCGGACAATCCAACTCAGCACATGCCCCGTGTCATTTGCGGTGGAACGTTCCCCTCATGTCGAGATCCTCGCATTGTCTATATGGATTTCTATCGTGGTGATTGTTCGACCCCAGGCTCGACGAGCTGTCGGCCCCATCCCGCCGACGTGACGTATCGCCCCAATGACGCGGAACGGTTTTATATTCTCAACAATCGCTCGACTGCGCTTCAAAACTATGCGGCGATTTATGGTCTGTCGCAGTTCCCGGTCTACTACGACACGAGCTTCCAGACTCAGCTCTTCCTCTGTGTCGAGGGGTCGGGAGATTGCAACGCCGCCGAGGGTATCGAAGGAACGGATTTCGTCCGTTACACCAGCGATCGCTTTGGAAAGAGCTATCTCGCTTGGCAGCTGACACCAGGGCAGGGTGGATTGATCAATCAGGAATCGATCGCCTTCGCGATGGTACGCGAGGCGCGTGACAGCACACTCATCCTCAGGGCACTACGCGCCTTCCGTGGTGATTTCGGCGGTCCCGCGAACAGCGAAGAGAACATCGCAGCAAACCTCTCCCCTGAAGAGTTCGCTCTTTATACCTCTCTTTCCTATGTCATTCCGACCACCGCGACCACTCGTAACAACGAGATCGATCGTCTCGATTTCCGCGTTCGTGATCTCGAATCGTTCTTTGGATACCTGACTCAGCTCGAACGCGAATTTGGGATTAACATCCCGCTTCCTTACCCGCGGCCGGAAATCTGAGAAAGCGAGCCATGAGCATGCACTCCATGAATTTCCGGAATCTCAAGGCGACCACCATGACCACGAAGAAGCTTCGTTCCGCATTCGGCTTTGCTCTCCTCGCTTTGTTCGTGGGTGGGCTCATTCCCGGCTGCATCGAGCCAGGGCCTCGTATCGAGCGGGTCCAAACGAACTTTATCGATAAAAATGTGTTCGAAGGGGAGTGGTGGTTCACTCATACCGTCATCGATATCTCCGACGACGCCTCTTGGGCGATCGGAGCAACCGGTGCGAGTGCTCCGTGGCCGGGAGCCACTGCGAGCTTCGACATCGCGTCGCAATCGGGGGTCGTTGGACGCATCCGTTGGGTGATCGACGAGAACTTCATCTATGCGTACCGCGCGAACGAGATCGTCCAAGGATCCTCGGCGGACGCGCGCACGCCCGAGTTCCGTGGTCAACCCCTCGCGGCGTACGCCATCTTGGGTCACTTCGATATTCGTCAAGAATACAGCTCCGTGACGGGTGAACCCAGCAATGTCGTGACTGAGAATCAGGACCGACGTTGGTACGATCGCCGTTTCGTTCGTATCGATTGGTCTCGAAACCTCGTTTCATGGGGTCTCTTCGGAGCTGGGCTCGAGATCGAACAGTTGTTCGGCCAATTCCGACGTGAGTCGGCGCCGCTCGGGATCAGTGATCAGGGACTCTGCCCGAATCCCGAAGATCCGAACTCACGCTGCGATCTGCCCGCCGAGTGGGCGCCTCAGTTCGTAGAACTTGGCGACGAGACACCATGTGCTGCCACGGGTGAGAGCGATGGCGCGTGTTACCGCTTCGGCGATGAATGGCCGGCTGGTTCGGAAGACACCATCCACTATATGTCGTTCGTTACCCAAGAACTTTGGACGCCTCTACAGTGTGCCGGATCGACTTGTCAGACCTCGATCGCCGTGACGATTCGAGATGCCTTCCTTCGCGTTCCACCGATGCACGAGTATGCGGTCGAAACGCTCGCCAATAGCGAGTATGACCGCTTCGGAATTATTCGGACCGAGTCCCGCACGTATTCTCGCGGTGGATTGGACCGTTCGATGGTGGGTCGCCACTGTGACTCCGATCGCGATTGTGATCCTGGTTGTGATCCTGAGTTTGGCATCGAATGCGAGTTGTTGTGCGATGGAGAAACGCATCTTTGCGTTGGAGGTCTGACTTCAGAGCTCGGGGAAACTGATTTCCTCACCTACTATCGACTACGTCACAACTTCTACAGCAACTCACTGACAGATCAGGAATGCATCGCCGATTGGCAGTGCAATGGTCGTTATGATGTGGAGGGCGCGTCGGATCCCAATCGTGGGGGCTCGACCTGTGATCCTTTCGCGCGCAAGTGCACAGTCCCGCTCTCACAACGCAATGTGCGCGCGGTTCATTACACGCTGAGCGCACATTACCCTGAATATCTCGTACACAGCGCATTCGAGAGCATTGCGCAGTGGAACGAAGCGTTCATGCGCAGCAACCGTGAGATGCGTGAAGGCATGGAAGATCCGCGCACGGGGCGGACGACTCCGCCCCCTCCGGTGGGAGCTGATGTGGCTTGTCAGAGCACGAATCCCACGCAGTATTGCTTCTGCCGCGATGGGTTCCTATCGCCGGAAGTCGTGCCTGGGACGATGACGTGTCCATATCGGACGAACTTCTTTCTCACGCCCGAGCAACGTACGGGGGAGACCGATCCTTATCAATGTTGGATCGAAGGGCCCACCGATCTCGAGAATCCGAGTGATTTCTCGGATTACGAAGTGGATGGCAACAACAACGGCGTGAAGGACGTGTATGAGTATCGCTTCCGTGGTCCGGAATGCATGCTTGTCCTCGATGTCAATGATTGCGATCGCAATCCGACCGTGGGCGATGCGCCTGGGGCGGCGTGTCAGCAGCTCGGTGATCTTCGATATCAGTTCTACAACTACGTGAGTGGCGCGGGTGCCGGTTGGTGCGGCGTCATGCAGCCGAACCAAGATCCGCTGACCGGCGAAGCTCTGATTTCGCCCGTCAATATGGGCGGGCTGTGTCTCGACAATGTGTCTCAGGTGGCCATCAATATTTGGCCTATCCTTCGTGGCGAGGAATCCGCGGATCCTCTCTTCCAGGGTGAGGAAATCCGGGCATATTTCGATCGGCTGGGTCGTGTGCGAGCCCCTGTGGGCGTGGCTCCTTCCGGAATGGATGGAGTGAGACCCCGTTCTGGATCGGGATTGCCGGTCGCTCTTGGCGCCCACTTCGAGGACGTCATCGAAGCCAATGCGTCACGTGTTCGTGAACTTCACGGGGCCGAAGGACGCTCGCTGACGCACAGCCATCGCATCAACTCGCTCGTGGGCACCCCTCTTGAACGTCGCTTCGCAGAAGGGATTCTGTCCGAGACGTTCCCGGTTGCCGCTTCCGGACCGGTCGAACAACTGGCCGCTCGGCAGATGGGAGCCTTGGGAGTGATGCCCGCTGCATTGGCGCAATCCAATCGTGCGGGTGTCTCGGAGGACATGCTCAATCTTGCGTCTCCTCTTCGAGGGGGATTCGAAGATGGCGTGATGGCAGAGCGTCGACGCATGCAGCTGATCGAACAGACTGGAACATGCATGCTCTTCGAAAACGAATATCAGCTGTTGAGCCAATATCAGCGGTATTGGGCCAACGCATTCGAAGGTGTTCTGCCTGCAACGGCGCGTGTGCGTTGGGCGCAGGGGTTCCATCGGGCCGTGATGCAACACGAGCTCGGACATGGACTCGGACTCGAGCACAACTTCGCGGCGACGCTGGATCGCGACAATTACAATCCTGGTTATTTCAATATCGAGATGGCCAATGATTGCCAGAACCTCGCGGGTCAGGCGACCTCGTGCGCTTTGCCGCTCCTGACGAGCTTCGATGCCAATCGTGATGGCGCTGTGACCGATGAGGAACAGGTCGCCTGGCTCGAGGAGTACCAGAACATCCGCAATCAGCGGACTCTTCGCGGCCTCGGCAACTGGAGCACCGCGAGCACGATGGATTATCCCGGTGACGAATCCGATTCGATGGGAATCGGCTTCTATGATTTCGCGGCGATCTCCTTCAACTACTTCAATATGGTCGAGGCATTCCAGGGTGATCCGCGCCATCGCGAACCGGGAAGCTCACGCCACGACATCCTTCGTTCGGATGAGCATGGGCGTGAGCTCTGGACTTGGTATCGCGGCGGTGATCAATGTCAGACGGACGTCCAGTGTCCGTATGCGCAGGGGTCGGCGGCGCTTTCACCCGGACAAGACGTCTATCAGCGTTGTGTTTCGAATCCGCGTTACTCGTCGATCCCGATTCCCTGTGGGGAGATTGACGATCCTGAAGCCGCAAGGCATTGCATCTGCTCGAATTTCGATGAGGATTTCATCGATTACGTGGATGGTCTGGCGTATCGTTCGGGCGGCGCACTCGAGCATTATCCGGTCAATTACCTGTTCTGTTCGAATAGCCGCTTGAACGATATCTCGTGGTGCAACGTCTTCGACGCAGGTGAAAGCTTCCTCGAAGTCATCGCCAACATGCGACTCGCGTGGGAGCAGAGTTATCCAACGGCATACTTCCGCCGCTTCCGTCGCCCCTTCCAATCGGGTGCTCGGAGCCTGCGTTGGGTGCCCGATGCGGCAAAGATCTACCAACACTTGCTCTTCCGCTACTACTACGAACCCAGCTTTTCGAGAGACGTGGGACCGCTCGGTTTCGAAGATCAGTTCATGGCGTCCATTGAAGCAATGAACTTCTTCTCCTACCTCGCGCAGCTCCCCGATGTGGGTTCATACGAGTACGACGCTCCGACGGACACGTATCGTCATATGGGAGAAGCGCTCGACATGCCGGGTTCCGCGTTTTCGCTCGAGCCAGGACAAGGTTTCCATACTTGGTCGGCTTATCAGGAAGGGCTTCTCGGCTTCTTCCGCCTCGAGCGCGCAGGGACTTTCTTCGACAAGCTCTATGCACTTCGAGCGCTCACTATTCGCGATTGGGGTTTGAGCTTCACCGTAGATGAGCGGTTCTTTTTGAACTTCCTCGATCTGTTCCCGGTCGAAATGACGGAGCTCTTTGGTGGCTACATCCTCGATGATCCTCACTGGTACGCGCCTCGCGTCAGGATGGCTGGAGGGGAGCCAACCCTGGAATACGTGAACTGGTATCGTGGTCTGCTGTTTGGGAGCTGCCAAGAAGGGGGTCGCACCGTGCCGTGCCGCGATTCCAACGTCGAGGCGTTCCCAGGCAGCGTCATCGGAGGGACGAGCAACGACGTCCTGCGCTTCTATGCAACGGCATACGCGCTTCTCGAGTTCCCGGTGTATTACGATACTTCGTGGGAGCAGCGGCTCGCTGTGTTCAAGCTGGGCAATGGTGATGGCTTCGACATCCCCGATCGGCAGCCGGATGGAACTCCGACCTGTTCGTTTGGTGTTGCGATCGAGCCAGGTCATGACGTGTGCACCGACCCCGATGATGCCGACTACATCACGTACGAATCCAATCGTTTGCACGTGACATACGTGGCGGTGAAGGTGCGGACGCGCATCGACTTCAACCTGGAGGAGGAGCAGCTCGGATTCCAACTCCTCTATCAGCTCACGACGAACCAAGCGCGCATCCGAGAGCTCGAGGCACTCCCGACTCGCACGCCAGAGCAAGCTCAGGAGCTGACCAGACGGCAAGCGACTCTCGAGAGGAACGAATCTTTCCTCGAGACACTGATCGAGCTTCAACGCGCGTTTGGCGTCAACAGCCCGCTCTGATCGAGATCAGTCGATGAGCCAGAAGGCCCGGCGTGTCCATTGAAGGACGCCCGGGCTTTCGTATTTGAGAGCTCAATCGTGCTAGGCTCCGGGCCTTCGGAGGAACGACATGGGTTCTGTGGTCTCGCAGGCGGAAGACAGCGCGGCGCCTCGTGTGGAGCGAAGCGAGCTCGTATCGATGTTCCGCTCCATGCAGACGATTCGACGGCTCGAGGAAGAGGCCGCTCGCGCGTATGTGCAGGGAAAGATTGGAGGCTTTCTTCACCTCTACATTGGTCAAGAGGCGATTGCCGTCGGCGTCGAGGCGGCGGTGCGCAAGACCGATTGGATCATCACGACCTACCGAGATCACGGCTTTGCTCTGACGCGTGGAACTTCGCCGAACGCGATCATGGCGGAGTTGTTCGGCAAGGACACCGGTTGCTCGCGTGGGCTTGGCGGCTCGATGCATATGTTCGACGCGCCCAATCGCTTCCTCGGAGGGCACGGCATCGTCGGAGGGCATTGCGCGTTGGCCTCTGGAGTCGGATTTCGTTGCCAATACTTGAAGACCGATGAGGTCGTGCTGTGTTTCTTTGGTGATGGTGCGACGAATATTGGTGGCTTTCACGAAGGGCTATCGCTCGCGGGGCTTTGGAAGCTGCCGATCGTCTTCGTGTGCGAGAACAACGAATATTCAATGGGCACGCCGCTCGAACGTACGCTGCCAGCGCGCGACATCACTGACAAAGCACCTGGATATGGAATGTCGCGGGATCGTTTCGAGGGACAGGATGTGATCCTGGTCCGCGATCGAATCGCGCGCGCTGTGGACCGGGCGCGACGCGGAGAAGGCCCGACGTTGATCGAGATTTTGACCTATCGCTTCCGCGGGCATTCGATGTCGGATCCCGGAAAATACAGAACGACCGAAGAGGTCG
Source organism: uncultured Sandaracinus sp. (assembly GCA_964481145.1). Taxonomy (GTDB): domain Bacteria; phylum Myxococcota_A; class Polyangia; order Polyangiales; family Sandaracinaceae; genus Sandaracinus. Next base: position 44,570 of record CAYZTA010000033.1, on the reverse strand, counting down.
AGCTGCGAAAGCAAAAGGGCGATCCTGTCAGGATTGCGCGTGAGAAGCTGCTCACAATGGGAGCTTCGGAAGAGGAAGTCGCGGCGATTGAAGCCGAGGTAGAGGACGTGATCACGGAAGCCGTGCGGTTCGCCGATGAAAGCGAGCCGGCGCAAGAGTCGTCGATGCGGCAGTTCGTGATGGCACCGTCGGAAGGCGGAGGGCGAGATGCGTGAGTTGACCTACCGTGATGCGCTCAAAGAGGCGATGGCCGAGGAGATGACGCGCGACCCGAAGGTCTTCGTGATGGGCGAAGAGGTCGGTCATTACCAGGGTGCTTATAAAGTGACCCGTGGCTTGCTCGAGCAGTTTGGCAGTGAGCGAGTGGTCGATACGCCGATTGCCGAAGCGGGATTTGCTGGTGTGGGAGTCGGAGCTGCGATGACCGGCCTTCGACCGATCATCGAATTCATGACGTGGAACTTCTCGCTCGTGGCGTTCGATCAAATCGTGAACAACGCCGCGAAGATGTACCAAATGAGCGCGGGGCAGTTTCGCGTGCCGATCGTGTTCCGGGGCCCCAATGGCTCGGCGCGGCAAGTGGGAGCGCAACATAGCCACGCGGTGGAGCCGTTTTACTGCAATGTGCCTGGGCTGAGTGTCGTTTGTCCCTCGACCCCCCGCGATGCAAAAGGGCTTTTGAAGACCGCGATTCGCGATGAGAATCCTGTCGTCTTCTTGGAAGGCGAGACGCTCTACGGGGTCAAAGGGCAAGTGCCCGAGGTGGAAGAGGACGAGACGATCCCCTTTGGTCAAGCGCGCATCGCACGCGAAGGTGCGGACGTGACGGTCGTGACGTGGGGAAGACCCTATTACACGGTCATGCAACTCGCCGATGAAATGGCAAAAGAAGAAATCGAGCTCGAGGTGATCGATCCGCGCACGTTGCGACCGCTCGACATCGATACGATCGTGGCGAGCGTCAAGAAGACACATCGTTGTGTCATCGTGCATGAGCACTGGGAGCACGGGGGACCGGGAGCCGAGATCGTTGATCGTGTGACGCGTGATGCGTTCGATTGGCTCGATGCTCCGATTTTGCGTGCGACAAATCTCGATGTGCCCATGCCTTATGCATTGCACCTCGAAAATCAAGTGATCGTGGGGCCGGACCGCATTCGAGAGGCGATCCGAAAAGTGCTTTATCTCGATTGAGGTCTGAGGCGATGGCGAAAATCGTAGGACTGCCGAAGCTCTCCCCCACCATGGAAGAGGGGACGCTCGCCAAGTGGGTCAAGAAGGAAGGTGATGCCATCGAGGTCGATGATCTCGTGGCCGAAATCGAAACGGACAAGGCCACGATGGAGTGGCGCTCCTTCGATAAGACCGTGCTCCTCAAGATTCTTGCTCCCGAGGGGACGACACTCATGCCCGATCAACCCGTCGCGGTGTTCGGTCGTGCTGGTGAAGACATCTCGTCACTGCTCGATCAGGCGGGACAGGTTTCTGCGAACACATCTCCGCCTCCCGCAAAAGAGGTCGCCACGCCCGCGCATGCAGAAGCACCGGTCGCGCATGCAGAAGCAAAAGAGCCGCCGGCCAAGCCCGCAGTCGAGAGCCGACCGAATGGGGGAAGGGTGCTCGCGTCGCCTCTCGTGCGTCGCATGGCACGCGAACACGAACTCGATCTCGGTCGTGTGAAAGGAAGTGGTCCTGGCGGGCGAATCATCAAGCGCGATGTGGATGCCGTGCTCGCGAGCGGACCGCCCGGAGTGTCGATAGGTGCGCCCGTCCCGATGGGCGCGCGGCCCCTTCCGCTCGAGCAACCGCTCACCCAAATGCGGAAGACGATCGCGCGACGACTCGTCTCCTCGAAGCAGACCGTTCCTCATTTTTATTTGACGATCGATGTGGATGCGGATCCGATCCTCGAAGCGCGCGCTGCGATCAATGCCGAGCTCGAAAAGATTGGCGAGAAAGTGTCGGTCAACGATCTCTTGATCAAAGCATGTGCGGTGGCTTTGCGGCGTGTGCCGGCCACGAATCGATCGTTTGCGGACGATCGAATCTTACAGCATCAGGTGGTCGATATTTCGATCGCCGTCGCCGTGCCAGATGGGCTTTTGACACCGGTCGTTCGGGATGCGGATCGGAAGGGGGTGGCTGAAATCGGTCGTGAGGTGCGCGAGCTCGCCGCACGTGCGCGCGACAAGAAGCTCAAGCCTGAAGAGATGTCGGGTGGGACGTTCTCGATCTCCAATCTCGGCATGTATGGCATCGAGGATTTTGCGGCCGTCATCAATCCTCCGGAAGGAGCGATCCTCGCGGTCGGCGCGGTGCGTGAAGAGCCCGTCGTAAAAGACGGACAAGTCGTTCCTGGACGTAGGATGCGAATGACGCTCTCTTGCGATCATCGCGTGGTCGATGGAGCCGTGGGGGCGGAGTATCTCGCTGCTTTGCGTCGCATCCTTGTTTCCCCGATTGTGATGCTCACGTGAACATGTCTTTGTCTCGACGTTCTGTTGTTTCGTTGTCGTTGCTTACGATCGCGCTTGCGACGTCTGCCTGCGACGATTCGGTCGTGTTCGTCGTCCAAACCGGAGGGCGACCCGTGGATGTAGATCTCGGAACACTCATGGTGCCGAACGAGTTGCGTGATGAGCAGGAGGGCCAAGCGCGCTTCGTCACCGTCCCGTGTGGACCTGCGATGTCGTGTCCGAGCACGGAATCGTTTCCGATCACATGCGAGCAATCCGTTTGTGATCCGGCGCCCGTGACGATTTCGACGCCCATCGGTGACGTCGTGGACGTCGAAGCGCTCGCCGCGGATGCGCGTGGTTTGCTGCGTCATGTCGATGCGATCGAAATCCTCGAGGCTCGCTACGAAATCCAATCGAATACGCTGACCACCGAGATTCCTGCGGTCGAGATCTTCTGGGGGCCCGAGTCAGCGACCGAAGTGGATCCGGCGATGGGGGTTGTTGTGTTGGGCGTGCTCGCCGCGATTCCGGCGGGTGCGACCGAGCCAGGGACGGTGAATCTGGATGCCGGAGGGGTCGCCGCTCTGTCGGACTATCTCGTCTCGACCTCTCGTCGTGTTCGTTTGTTGGCGCGCGCCACCCTCGATCTATCGCCGGGAGGGGTGATTCCCGAAGGTGCGCTCGAGGCCACCGTGGATCTTCGGCTGCGGATCACGGGATCGCTTTTGCGTTGAGGTCCCGATTTCGCTTTTGAGAGCGTCTCAGTCCCCAGGCATGGTAGAAACGTCTTCTTACGAAGGGAGTTCTCGTGGCTGCTGAGTCGATGCCTCCTCCTCCTTCTGGAGGCGGTGCAAAGTACGCGATCCTCGGGGTGGCGATGTTTGCCATTGCAGCGCTTGTCTGGTGCATGACGCAGCCGGACGAGAACACATCCACGCCCGTGACGACAGCAGTGGCCGATGCTGGGACGGCCGAGCGGGCGCTCGTGGAGGACGAGTTCGAGATCCCGGAGCTCGAACCTGATGCGGGGCCACCACCCGATGCGGGACAAGTCGCGACGACGACACGGGTGGTGCGCGAATCGGATCGAAGCTGGGACAGTTGCACGGGTGAGATTGCGGCGGCTTCCGCTCGTCAGGTGATCCAAGAGCACAACGCGCAGATTCGAAACTGTTACGAACGCCAACTGAAGCAGAATCCGGGGCTCGAGGGAACGATGACCCTTTCGTTGCGTGTCGGGTCCGATGGCCGGGTGACGGGCACTCAGGTGGGTGGGACGTTGCGCGATCGAGATGTGTTTGCGTGTGTGAGAGGCGTTTCTTCACACATGCGGTTCCCTGCGCCGGGCGGACGTGATTGCGCCCTCGTGCAGGTGCCGTTCAACTTCTCTCCTCGCCGCTAAAACGATTGCGACCATGGGCGAGGACTTCATCGTTTCGTGCATCGAACGGACCGAGTCGCGTGCGCGTCTCCGCGCGCTCGTTCCTCATGATCTCCGCTATTTTTCCGGGCATTTCGAAGGAAATCCGGTCCTTCCTGGCATCGCTCAGCTCATTGGATTGGCGCACCAGCGTGGCCGCGAGACGTTCGGCGATCTAGGACGTGAGAAACGGATCGCTCGCGTGAAGTTCGAGGCGATGATTCGTCCTGGTGACGCCCTCGATCTCGTGCTGGAGCGGAGCACGTCGGGGGATGAGGCTCAGCTTCGGTTCACGATTGCACGCGGTGATGAGCGTTGTGCTTCAGGGGTGATCGTGTATGCGTCGTGAGCCTTGAGAATGCAGACCGAGACACAAACATTTCCGCCTCTGACGACGTTCATGCCGCATCGCGCACCGATGTTATGGCTCGATCGCATGAGCGCGTGCTCCGATAGCGATGTGGTGTGCGAGAAGACGATTGTTGCGAGTGACTCGTTCGTCGAGAACGGCGCGATGAGCGCGCTCGTGGCCCTCGAGCTCTTCGCGCAGACGGCCGCGGCCCATTTTGGATATCTCGCGCTCTCCAAAGGAGGTGGAATGACGGCAGGCGCGTTGCTCGGAACGCGCAAACTCGAGCTCTTCGTCGATCGTGTCTTCGTGGGCGACATGCTCGTCGTGCGAGCCAAGCAAATCATGTCGATGCCACCAGCGGCGCAGTATGAGTGCGAGCTCCTTCGGCAAGGCGAGACGATCGCGCGAGGCACGATCAACGTCGCGATGGGCATGGGACGCGAGACATGAAAGAAAAACCGAGGGCTCTCATCACCGGGGCGAGCCGAGGAATCGGAGCGGCCACGGCCATCGCGCTCGCTCGCGCGGGGCATCCGGTGATCGTCCAATATCGATCGAACGATGATGCGGCGCATGCCGTGAAGGCCGCGATCGAAAAAGAGGGAGGCCGGGCGGAGCTTTCGCGGTTCGATGTGACGGACGCGGAAGCGAGCGCGATCGCGATGATGAAGCTCATCGAAGGGCGAGAGCCCATCGGGGTCCTCGTCAACAACGCGGGCATCACCGCAGATGCTCCCTTTCCAGCGATGTCGCGTGAGCAGTGGCAAAGCGTCACGCGCACGACCCTCGATGGGTTTTACAATGTGACCCAGCCGCTCGTCATGCCGATGGTGCGAGCGCGCTTTGGACGGATCGTCAATATCGCGAGCGTTTCAGGGGTGGTGGGCAACCGCGGCCAAGTGAACTACTCGGCGGCCAAAGCGGGATTGATCGGAGCGACCAAAGCGCTCGCTCAGGAAATGGCGAAGCGAAAGGTCACGGTCAACGCCGTTGCGCCCGGGCCCGTCGAGACCGATATGTTTCAAGGAGCATTGGCGCAGGGGACACCCCTCGACAAAGTCCTCGAGCATATTCCGATGCGCCGCGTGGGAACGCCGGAGGAGGTGGCTGCCGTTGTCGTGTTTTTGTGTAGTGACGCCGCGTCCTACATCACAGGTCAGGTGATTGGGATCAACGGCGGTATGTGCTGAAGACGAAACGGCGCGGTGGCACGTTGCGTGGTAGAAATTGTCCCGAACGATGTCCGAAGACCGCAGCCAACGTCAGTACACCCGGGAAGAGGCTCGGGAAATTCTTCGCCGTGCGGCTGAGAGGACGCATGCGGAAGGGATCGACGGGCTGAGGCATGACGAACTCGTGGTCGCAGCACGAGAAGCCGGGATCGATCTCGGAGCGCTCGAAGAAGCGGCTGGTGAGCTGACCGAGGCGCGACGAGATCGGCTCGCGGTCGATGCATGGAATGCAGCAAGGCGTCGAAGCTTCGGTTCACATGTTGTGACTTGGTTGGTGGTCAACACCGGCCTTTTTCTGATCGATCTCGTGGGGGGCGGCGGCTTTTGGTTCTTTTGGCCGCTCTTGTGGTGGGGGATCTTCGTCGCACTTCATGGTGTGTCTGCGTATCGCGCACCGACGGCGGCCCAAGTCGAACGGGTGACCCGTCGTGAGAGGCGCAAGCGCGAGGCGGAGCGGCGACGCGAGCAAAGGCAGCGGGAGCGCGAGGCGCGTCGGCGGCGTGGGAAAGGCGATTGGCCCCCCATGGAATTCGAGCGGGCGGTCGAAGCGGGCGTCGACGCACTCATGACAGTGGCGCGCAAAGTCGACGAGGCGACCCGACGGGCGCCAAGAGGTCCCGTTCCGGATACGGAGTTCAATCGGTACGTCGAACGGAAGCAACAGCGAGCGCCGAGCGCGCGTGAAGAGTCGCGTGCCGAGGCATCGCGCCCGCCTCGAGTTCGGGTCGACATCGACGAGCATGATTCGGACGATTTCGATGTGGAATCGAGCGAGAGCGAGCGGCGTGAGCTGTCCCGTAAAGCGCGTCGATGAGCTCCCGATCGTTCGTGGGCTGAACAGAGAATCGAAATGCAGACTGACGTAATCTCGTGTGATGTGGTGATTTGCGGTGGTGGGCTCAGTGGGTTGACGCTCGCACGGCAGCTGCGGCGGGAGGTGCCGCGCGCGTCGGTGGTGATCGTCGAGCGGCAGCGTCGCCCATTGCCGGATGCGGCACATAAAGTGGGTGAATCGAGCGTCGAGCTCGGCTCTCATTATTTCGGGACCGTTCTTGGGCTTGGTGGTTATCTGCGAGAGCGTCACCTCATCAAGAATGGGCTTCGGTTTTTTCCAGGAGGTGGCCGTACCCATGCGCTTCACGAGCGTACGGAAATTGGGCCTCCCGAGCTCCCGAAAGTGCCATCGTTCCAGCTCGATCGAGGCCGATTCGAAACGGATCTTCGTGCGATGTGTGAGGCTGATGGTGTGAGGTTGATGGAGGGGTATTCGGTCCGTGAGATTCGCTTTGGCGAAGGTGAGGATGAACACGAAGTGGTCGTTTCGGAGGGCTCGCAAGGGGAGCCGCGCACGGTTCGCGCACGTTGGGTGATCGATGCGGCGGGTCGGGCAGGGCTTCTTCGAAAGAAGCTCGGGCTCACACGCCCGAGTGGACATCGAGCGAATGCATCGTGGTATCGGGTCGATGGAAAGATCGACATGGGCGACTTCGTGCCCGAGAGCGAGCGCGCGTGGCATGCCCGTGATCCCGATCGCATTCGGTGGCTCTCCACCGTGCATTTCATGGGGACTGGATATTGGCTTTGGCTCATTCCGCTCTCGACGGGCCACACGAGCATCGGTGTCGTCGTTCACGATGAAGTGCATCCTTTCGATACGATCCATACGCTCGAAAAGACGAAGGCGTGGATCGCGCATCACGAGCCGCGGATTTGGGAGCAAATCGCCGATCGCGAAGCCAAAGATTTTCTTTGTCTGAGGCACTACAGCCACGACACGACCAAAGTGTTTTCGAAGGAGCGATGGGCGTGTGTGGGGGAAGCGGGCTCCTTCGCCGATCCTTTTTATTCGCCTGGTTCGGATTTCATCGCGCTCAGCAATTGCTTCGCGGCCGAGCTCGTGCGCATGGACTTGGCGGGCGAGGACTATGTCTCTCGTGTCGATGAATACGACTCGTTCTATTTGCGCTTCTTCGATGTGGCTTGTGAGATCTATCGAAAAGCCGCGCCTTGTTATGGGGAGCCGCGCGTGATGGCGGCGAAGGTCTATTGGGACGATTTCAATTATTGGGCGTTCGTGTGTCAGTATTTCTTCAAGCAACTCTGGAAGCTCCCGCCTGAGGAACACGCGCGTTTCGTGGAGGTGGCCAAGGGCTATGCGACATTGACGTTCCGCGCGCAGAAGCTCTTGTCCGAGTGGGCCAAGCGCGTCCATGACGAGCCGCGCGCGGTGCACGTGACGTTGCCGCCGATCCCTTCACTTCTCGCCAATCTGCACCTCGATCTCGTCAAAGAGATGAGCCCGGACGAGACGTTCGCGTACATGCGCGAGAAGCTCGGCTTGGCCGAAGAGCTCTTGATCGAGATGTTTTTACACGCGATCCAGGCGCTTGGGCCGACGCAAGCGAACGATTTCGCGCGCGCAATCGAGTTCGACTCATGGCAGATGCAGATCGATCCGGCGCGGATCGTTGCCGAGCAGGCCGAGGGAGGCGCGCGACGTCGCAGTCTTTCACTCGTGGCTCGGGATTTCGAGCGTTGTGTCGGTCGGCCAGAGCGTCATCCCGACATGGGTTCACTCGCTTCGCTGGTGGAGTCTCTTCGATGATTCACGGAATCCGAACGGGGCTCTTGATCGCCGAGGATGCACGATGGCGCAAGCTTCTCGATGCGCATGCAATGATCAAAGCACAGAGTGTTGCGCGCTCACGCGCGCAGGACGCGGATGGGGCGCCCCTTGGCGGTGGTGGCGGCCTCTTCGTGGGTGCGTTCCTCGAGAGGCGCGGCATCCGCGCGTCGATCGAACAGGATGAGCACCCCATGGTCGAGCCCGACTTTGTCGAGGTAGCGCTCGATCTGGAGTAGCCCTTCGGTGAGTGGATCTTTTCTTCCGTCTCGCCAGACTTTGAGCTCGATGGCTTCGCGCTGAACGTGTCGCTTGCCTGCGGCATCGGTGTACGGCCAGGTCAAAAGCAAATCGATGCGCCGACTGCCGATGCCGTACTCGCGCGATACGGTCCCTCCGCCATTGACGATGCGCTGAAGGAACGCCATCAAGACGAGTTGCGCGCCGGCTTCGCGGTAGGTGATCGACTCTGTCAGCGTGTCTCCTTGTTCGATCCAAAACGAAGCGAACTCGCGAAGAAGCACATCGAGATCGAAGCGTCCATCGGCGCGCACGAAGGAGCGAGGATCCGCGGTCACCGTTTCTTGTGCGGGTGCGGCGAGCACGCGCGCGACGACCTCGGTATAGATCGGGTTGGCCATGCGTAGCGGCTGCGATTTCACGAGCCCCAGATCGACGACATAGGAGACATCATCGTTGAATATCTCGTCGACTTGTGGAAGCTCGCCTGCGAGCAAGGGCTCGATGACCCTTCGCACCCGGGGCTCGTTGAGCTTGCTGACGAGTGAGTCGAGATGGGTGGCGCGCGCGAGGATGAGACGCTCTTTGGCTTTGTCGATGTGGGAACGATGGATCGTTCCCTCCACTTTCATCTTGTCGACGACCTCACGGGCCAATGAGTTGACGAGCCAAGGCTGACCTCCCGCGAGCTCGATGAGACGCGTGGTGGCTTCTTCGTCAAAGACTTGCCCTGTGGCCGTGGTGTGCTGTCCGAGCAGCTCTCGGACATCCCCCTCATCAAAATCGCCGAGCCGCAGCGACTCGATTTTCACGTTGAAAGGGCTCGCGGTCCCGAGGCGTGCAGGGTCTCCTCCGCTCGCCATCTTGTAGTCGCGCACATCGCGCATTCCGCACAAGATCACTGACCAGGGGGCGTGGTCAGGACGCTCGGCAAAGCCATCGCGCAGCTGGCGGAGAATCGAGATCAGACTCTGACCGATCAGAGAATCGATCTCGTCCATGAGAAGCACCAGCTTGCGCGGAGAACTCTCTGACCAATGCCGCAGAAAATCGATGAACAAAGTCTCTGGGTTGGGCGGCACGAAGGGCGCAGGACGCAGGGCCTCGGGCAGTTGGAGCTCTGCCTGGGAGATGATGCGCGAGACGAGCGTGCTTTGAGCTGCCACATCGTCGTTTCCTTTGGCGCTCGCCGCCTCACAGCTGACGTAGAGCGCGGTGACGATGCCTTCGCTCGTGAGCTGCTCGGCGAACGCACGCAAGAACGTGGTCTTGCCGGTCTGCCGCGGAGCGTGCAGCACGAAGTAGGCTCCACCCATCACCAGTCCGTGGGCCTCCGGCACCCGCGGCAGCGGAGGCACCATGTAGTGCCACTCGGGGTTACAAGGACCCGCCGTGTTGAAATGCTTCTTGATCACGAGCTCGCCCATGCACTCACGCTAGCACGGTCTCGAAAGCAGCATGGTCTTTAGACGGCTTAGCGGAGATTCTCGGGATCGATCTTCGCTCCGGTCATGAGAGCAGCGTAGGCGCGGATTTCTTTCTTCACGTCGTCGCTTGCATTCGTGAACTCGAGGCCGAGCGCTCGTTGAGCGCGATTCGTTTTGACCCAACGGGTGATCGCTTCGAGCGTGACGACGCGTCCCGTTGCCGGCAAGGGAAGCCGCACTTTGACCTTTTCATTGCTCGCGCAATCGGCCTCGGCGATGACGAGCACACCGCCTTCGGAGATGTCTTCGGTGCGACCGTCACACGTGCCATTCGGAAGGACGACGCGTACCGGTGTGACATAAGGTGCGCGGACGAATTGACGTCGTCTTTGTGGGCTGTCGAGAGGCACCGAAGGAGCACGCGGGGCTTGCGTTGGAATCTCTCTCTCATTTCGATCGTCGCGCGCTTCGAGGAGCTCGAGTGGTGCAATCTGCCCAGCGATGGACTCGATGCATGCGTTGGCGAACTCTCGGGCCGAGGTGTAACGACGTTCCAAATCGACTTCGAGGGCTCTGCGAGCGACGGCTTCGAGGGCGAGCGGAACATCGCCTCGGCGTTCTCGGATTCCAGGGGGACGCGCACCGCTGACGAGGCTCGTGATGACGGCCGTGGGACTTCCGCTGAAGGGCACTTCACCCGTCAGACATTCATAGAGAACGACTCCAGCCGCATAAATGTCACTGCGTTCGTCGATGACACCACGTCCAGTGATCTGCTCGGGCGACATGTATTCGACCGTTCCGAGCAGTTCTCCTGAGCGCGTCAATTTGGTTTCGAGGGTCTCTTCGGCGCCCATCTTTGCGACGCCAAAATCGATGAGCTCGAGGTGATTGCCGAGAGGAGAGTGCGCAACGAGCAGATTGGAAGGCTTCACATCGCGGTGCACGATCCCAAACTGATGGACTGCCGTGAGTGCTTGGCAGAGTTGCACGACGACCGCCACGGCTTGAGGCACCGGCAACGTGCGGCGCGAAAGGAGCACGCCGTCGAGAGGACGGCCTTCGATCATCTGAAGTGCGACGAAAGGCCCGTACTCAGGACAGGTGCCGGCGTCTTGTACGAGGATGACATTGGGATGTCGGATTCTGCCGAGAACGCGTGCTTCGCGGAGCAACCGGGTATGCGCCGATGGATTGTCGAGCGCAGGACGTGCAAGCGTCTTCAACGCGACTTTGCCGTGCGTGACCAGGTGCTCGGCTTCGAACACACGGCCCATTCCACCTCGCGCGATTTCGCGTCGGATCACGTATCGGCGATCCACGACGGAATCGGGCTTGGCCTCGTTCAGGTCTCGTGTGCTCATGCCTTCCATATGCGATCTTTCGTGTGATGTGCCTTCGAGCTTGAGTATCTACGAGAACCTCTGGATCTTTGAGAGAAACGCGGCAATAAAGCGGTTGGTTCGCGTGAAACGGAATGGAGCTTAACGAAGATGAAGAAAATTGTCCTCGCCAGCCTGTGTTGCGCAGTTGCGCTCATGGCTCGACCCGTGGCTGCCCAGCAGGCTTTGGACGAAACCGTGACGAGCATCCGCTACGATTTTTCGGGCTTTACGGGGGCGGGGTTTTCTCCAACTCCGGATGCCGGTCAGCTCGACTCGAACGAATGGATCGCAACCGGCGCGAGCGACCCGAGTTTCGACTTCGGCGGCACTGCGATCGGAGGTGATTACGCGAGGGGGATGAGCCCTGGTGGCGTGACGACGGGCGGTGTGTACGCGTTTGATCACGGCGCCAATCCCTCGCTCGGAGTGCAGCCGGGCGGTGATGATTTCACCCCTGGGACGCTACAGCTCCGGGTGCGAAACTCTACGGGAGAAGCGCTCAGTGTGATCGAGCTCTCTTATACGTTTCTCTATCGAAACGATGGTGGGCGTTCCATCCAACATACGGTCCGCGTCGTACGTGAATCGGATGGAGCGGAGATCGCCGTTCCTGACCTCGACATGATGACGCCCCTGGCCGCTGCGGAAGAGCCTTCGTGGGTTTCGGAGGTGCGGACCGCGACGATCGATCTCAGCACCGTTGCGATTCCGGAAGACGAGAACTTGATTGTCGTGTTCGCTTTGGATGACGTCGCAGGGGGGAGCGGGAGTCGTGATGAGATCGCGCTCGATGACGTCGTGGTCGCACGGACCGGTTGCGGAAACGGAGTGGTGGGGGGCGAAGAGGTGTGTGACGATGGCAACGTTCTGACGGAGACGATGTGTCCGTACGGAATGGCCACGTGTATGGCGTGCAACAGCGATTGCAGCATGTCGTTGAGCTTGACGGGGCCCTTTTGCGGAGATGGCCATCCCGATGTGGAGCACGGCGAGACGTGCGATGATGGGAACACCGACGCTGGGGATGGATGTGATGCGACGTGTGCCGAAGAAGTCATCGCGGATGCGGGAACCGTCGACTCTGACGGCGGATTCGCCGACGGGGGGGTCGATGTCGATGCGGGTGATGTCGACGCTGGTGATGTCTTGGACGACGCTGGCATCGATGTCGATGCGGGCGAGCAGGAGGTCGATGCAGGCAGTCCTCCAAGGGATGCAGGAAATGACGTGGAAGAGGATGCATCGACGACAGCAGACAGTGGGATGCGTAGGGGCCCGGCGGTTGCGGGTGGAGGCTGTAGTTGCCGTGCGGCAGGCGCTCCCGGCCAAAGCGGGGTGGGGGCGTTGGCTCTCATCGGCCTCTTGGGCTTGGTGATCGTACGGCGGCAGCGACGCCAATCGTGAGAGAGCCCATGTGAGACAACGGGTGACGCCCAGTCCGGGACCGTCACCCGTTTCTCTATGCAGGACGAGGATGACGTGTGACGGGGCGATCTCGTACGATGATTCGAGGACGTGAAGGCACGCGCGCAGAGTCACGATGAAAACGTCGGCGCCACGATCGCAGGGCGCTACCGAATCGAGCGCCTCTTGGGCTCGGGGGGAATGGCGCGTGTGTATCGTGTTCTCGACCAGACCAACGGCGCCCTTCTCGCGCTCAAACGGCTCGGAGGCAGTGCCGCCGACCCCCTGGATGAGAATGCACGCCTGCGTTTTCGTAGAGAGTTCCATACCCTCTCTGGGCTCAGGCATCCACGCATCGTGTCTGTTCACGATTTTGGTGTGGATTCGATCGGCCCGTACTACACGATGGAGCTTCTCGACGGCGCCGATCTCTACGACGCCGGGCGGCTACCGATCGCCGAAGCCGCAAGCATTTTGCGTGATGTCGCGAGCGCGCTGGCATTTCTTCACGTACGAGGGCTGCTCCATCGAGATCTCGCGCCACGCAACGTACGCCGGACGGCCGATGGTCGCGCCAAACTGATCGATTTCGGGATCCTCGCAACACCGGGAGTCGCCGGCGATATCGCAGGAACACCTTCGTATATCGCGCCCGAGGTGTTGCGTGGTCTCCCGCTCGATCATCGCGTGGATCTTTTTGGTTTCGGTGCCCTCGCGTATCGGTTGCTCTCGGGACGTTCCGCCTACCGCGCCCATACGATTCATGAACTCGAGGCGTTGTGGAAACGTCCATTGCCTTCCTTTGGCGCCCTCGGCGTCGAGGTGCCACGGGCCATCGAAGATCTCGTGTTCGCTCTTCTCAGTCTCGACCCTTTGGCGCGACCATCCGCGGCCGAGATCATCGAACGACTCACGATTGCCGGCAACCTGCCGGCTTTGCCTGCGAGTGAAGCCGTTCATGGGTATTTGGCCAGCGGTGTCCTCTTGGGTCGCGATGAGGAGCTGGCAAAGGCGGATCACGCGATTCATCAGTCGGCGCGTGGAGAAGGAGCCGCCTTGCTCATCGAAGCGCCATCGGGAATGGGCAAGAGTCGACTGCTTCGAGAAATCTCGGTGCGCGCGCAAGTGGCAGGAGCCACCGTCGTCGCAGCTGAACGACACGACGATGATGCGCGGCCCTATGGAACGATCAATGTGCTTGCGCGCGCTCTCTTCGACATCGGTGGATCGCACGCCATCGAAGCCGCGCGTCCCTATGCTTCGATTCTCGTCCGTGCGCTTCCTACGTTGATTCGAGAGCGTTTCGGAAATGTTCAATCCGCGCACCTTGGTCGTGACCCGGCCGAACGTCGTATGCGCATTCAGGCAGCCCTGCACGCATGGATGACGGCGACCACACGTCGGCTTTGGCTCGTTCTGCTCGTGGAGGACCTGCAGCGTTGTGATGATGCATCGGCGGCGGTCCTTGCGTCGGTTGCGCATGATGCACACGATTTTCGCCTGCTTTTGGTGAGCACTTTACGCACCGATGAACCGGTGCGCGCGACGGATGCGATCGCGACGCTCAAAGCAGCATCCGAGCTTCTTCGGCTCCGCGGGCTCGAAGTGGGAGAGGTCGAGGGGCTCGTCACGGCACTATTCGGTGAAGTCCCCAACACACAGCGACTCGCACAGAAACTCGCGAACCGCGCGAGCGGGAGCCCTCTTCTTTGCGTCGAGTTTGCGAAGGAGATGGTTCGGCGTGGAGCTGTCCGATACATCGATGGAATGTGGGCGATCGATCCAGGGGCCGAGATCGCATTGCCCGCGGACCTCGCTGAAACGCTGAACGAGCGAATCGCGGCATTGTCGCCTGCGGCACGGGCGATCTCCGAGGTGCTCGCCATGGTGGGGAATCCGCTCGGTTTGCGGGATTGTGTCGAGCTGGCGGACAATGATGAGCTCGATTCGATCTTCGTCGCACTCGATGAGCTCGGACAAAGCGAAGTGATCGTGTCGGGGACGGGGAGCTATCGGTTTCGGCACGATGGTTATCGTGAGGCGGTGCTCCGCGGGATTGGTCAAGAGCGCGCGCGCGAGCTTCATTTGCGAATCGCAAAACATCTCGCGCCCAAGGGCGTGGTGCCCCCAGCCCTTCGCGCCCAGGTGGGCTGGCATTTGCTGCGTGGTGGCGATTTGGCCGCGGCCGCGCCGCTGCTCGAGGCGGCGGGAAAAGAGCTCTACCAGGCGCATGCATTTCGGGAAGCACGAACTCCCCTCGAAGCGGCCCTCGAGGCGTATTCGCATCCGCGCGATGCGCGACGGCGAGCGGAGATTTGTCAGATGCTTCTTTTCGTGGGCCTCATGTCAGAGCGTGAACTCGCGCTCCGCTATGAAGAGCCGGCTCTTCAATCCTTGCGACTTTATTCGGGGCTCGCGATAGCCGAACGCCTCTCTGTGATCGGACGTCCGTTCGCGCTCGCCATCGGGATCTCGGTTGCAATGGTTGCGTGGCTTTTTGCGCCTCGTGGACGACGAGGCCCTTCTCCTTTCGCGGCCATCGCTCAACTCTTCTTGGCCGTGGCCTTCGCGGCAGGCATCCATGCGACGTCGTGGGACCTCCGTGAGCTCAAGCGAGTGCTCACGATCCTCACGCCCCTCTCTGTGATTGAGAAAGGCATTCTGAGAGCAACGCATCTTTTGACTCGCTGCATGGTGTGGCTCGCGAGCGGAAATTTCGGAGCCTTGCGCCGCGATGTGCGCGACATCTTGCGCATTCTCGAGTCGGGGAGATGGCGACTCGCTCCCATCCCTGTCGATGAGATGGACATGCGCGCAGCCGAAGGGGCTGCGCGTTTCATGGATGTGCTCGACCGAGTCGCCGAGCAAAACCCCACCTTCGAGGACGCACTTCGGGAGGTCAGGCGACTCGAGCTCAAGTTTTTCGAACTTGGAGATCTGCAGGCCCGCATCGCATATCACCGCAGCCGTGGGGAAGAATCACGGGCACTCGAATACCAGAAGCAGGCCGAGCTCTTGCTCGTTCGACTCGGATCTGTTTGGCAAATGGAAGCTTGGCTCGCGATTGCTTCGAGTTTCGCGTACGCGATGACGCGCGACGTGGTGGGACTCCGTGGTGCGATCGAACAACTCGAACGATTGATTCGGGAAGGATGTAAATTCGAGCCAGCGCTCGCGTTGGCCAGTGGCGAATATCGTCGAGAGACGGGAGACGCGGCCCATGCGATCGTCGATATCGAGCGAGCGCTCTCGCTCTCCGAGGACAATCATCTCGTGCGATTGCCCGCGCTCGCAGCCTTGGCGGAGGCGCATCTCGCGAACGGAAATCCGCGAGAGGCACGGCGTGTCGCGACCGAAGGCATTGCGGCAGCGAGTGATCCTGATTTCGGACAAACGATTGCGCTTTTTCGAAGCCAACGGGCGCTCGCTCTCGCAGAGGCCGCCGATGGCGAGACCGAACGCGCTGCGGAACGCCTCGACGAGGCGATCGAAGAGGCTGCTCGGATCGCAAGTCCGATGCTTTGTGGATCTCTGCACGAGGCGCGTGCGCGAGTGGCCCACACCGCGGAGGACTTGGTGGGTGCTCGATACCATTTGGAGCGCACGAAGCACTGGTTCATGCCCACGGGAAACCCAGCTTTGATCGCGAGTGCGAGCCGTCTTGCTGAGCTCATCGAGGGAACGAGGCTTTCCGTGGCGCCCAGCGTCAATGAAAGCGGCGGGGAGGCGACGATGGCCGACGTCGCAACCCAGCATGAGCTGCTTGCGGGTTGTCATCATCGTGTCGAGCGAGTTGCGCGCGCGCTCGAGATTTTGATTCAGGCGACGGGCGCCCAAGCTGGGCATCTTTACTTCGTGCGGGGCGATCGCGTTTCGCTCGAAGCCTCTCGAGGGGAAGGGGAGTCGCCCGTGACGATAGAGCAATTGCGCGAGGCCGTGCGCACCCAAAGTGGTGTGACCACCCACGATTCTCGGTATCGATCGTTGATGCTGCGTCGTCGTTCTGGAGCCGTTGCGGGGATTGCGATCATGATCGAGCCTGCGCGCGATATCGATCCGGCGATTTGCGACGGGCTCGCGAGAGAGCTCGAGCCTCCAGATTTTTCTGACACGGTTGCCTCATATCGTCGTTGACGATGATTGAGCTGTGATTTCGCGATGTGATCGATCTATAAAATTCCTGTCATCGCACGGGTTCGAGACGGCTCTCGCGGCGAACCACCACCCGCGCCACGCTTTGGTGCTCTTCGTCCCCGATGACGAAAGGAATGGTCCGTGTCTCGTCCAAGGCACGGATGCGGAGGGTTCCGCGCAAGGTCCCTTCTGCGTTCGGCGTCGTACGTGTGACTTCGACGAGGTATTGGCCGGCACTTGCCGTGCGAAGGCCGAGCGTCTCGCGCCCCGAAGAACGCACGTCGCTTCCGACGATCGTCGTGCGGCCACCCATCCACGACAGACGAGAGCCATCGGGTGCGATGAGGGCCACATCGATGTCGTCGCCACCCGGCCAACTCGCCTCGATCATCAGCTCTCCTCGCGGTGTTCGAGACTCGGCAGGTGCATTCGCGAGAGAGGACGCACGGCTCCGTACACGCTCTTCACGCACTGATCCGAGGAGGAGATCGGCGAGCTCACGATGTGCGAGCCCCCTCTCGCAGCGCACGGCATTCGCCACGGTCGCCGCGTCTTCTTTTCGGATCTCGGCGAGCGCGACGCGGTGTGCACAGGCGCGTGCTTCGTCTCCCGAGCGTTCGAAGGCGCTGGCGAGCCGTGTTTGCAGTGCCACGTCGTCGGGACGCAAATCCACGACACCCGTCAAGAGGCGCAGCGCTTCGCTCGAACGACCGAGGCGTGCGAGCAAATCAGCTCGAGCCACGAGCGCATCGACGTCCAATCGATCGCGTGCGAACCATGCTTCCGCCAATTCGAGCGCGCGTTCGAGGTTTCCTGCACGTGAGAGAGCACGCACGGCCGCGCGGGTGCGATCGCGACTGTCAGGTTGTTGGCGCAAGCTCTCTTCTGCGATCCGCGCTTGTTCTTGCTCGCGGAAACTGGGCGTGCCATCGGTGCGGATTTCGCCGACGCGAACCCAGACGCGACGCATCCATTGCCCCGGTCGAGGCTGAGGAGGTGTGGTGACTGGTGAGGGACGTGACCATTGAGCCTCGAAGTCATCGCGCGACATATCAGCGGACGGCTGCTCGACAGGTGGCGCAGCCGCGGGTGCAGCCGCTCTCGTGCGGCGTAGAGGGGCTGCGGTCTCTGCTCGCGCGCGCGGGGCCGCCGCTGATTCACGCGGGGCTGCCGCTCCGCCCATCGAGCGCATGCTTTCCATGCCGGAGCCAGAGCCAATGCCCATTTGGGCTGCCTCTGCGGCTCCCGCGATCATGTCCGCATCTCCGATCGAGCCTTCAGTGCCGCCGCTCTCGATGTCCTCTTCGCCCGTCCACTGCGCGACTTGTTCAACTCGGTCGATGCCAAACGCGCGGAACATCGCTTCGCTCTCGAGCACGAGGAGCGAGGTCGCGCGCGACATCACCGAATACGCTTTGCTGAGCGCCACCACACGCGCCTCGTTCTCGCCGCGATTGTCGAGTTCGAGCTGTTCGATGGTGCGCGCGGCCCAGAGCGTCGGCACGAAGAGATTGCCCGCATTCGTGCTCGGAACGAGGCGAACGGGATAACGTTGCTCGAACGCCTCGCCACCCACCGTGCCACGCAGCACGACTTCACCGTCCACTTCCGAGCGCGCCATTCTCGCCGTGACAATCACTTCTTCGCCGGCGCGAATGGTCGGCAATGTCGCCGGCGCCACCTCGACCAAACCATCTGGCAAGGTGAGCCGTGCATCCCGCAAGGACACTCCGTACGTGGTCTCGAGCACGCTCAATGCAGCGAGGGCAGCGCGCTGTCCGGGGACGAAGGGAACGTAATGTCCTCCGCCTGCGCGCGCGATGGCTGAAAGCGTCACTGAGTCTGCGTCGCTGCCGATGCCGACGGTGGTGAAACTGACTCGCTCACGCTCCGTGATCCGGCCGGCCTCGGCCGCGAGCGCGCCCGCTGCTCGATGGCCCACCGACGCGATTCCGTCCCCGATGTAGAGCACGTGCGCTTGCCGGGCGCTGTCACGCGAGCGTCGCGCCACGGCCCGCATCGTGGCGATCAAATCCGAAGCTCCTGCGGGTTCGATCCGCTCGAGCCAACTCCCCACGGCTTGCACTTCGGTTGCGCTCGGCGTGCGCATCCGCGCACCTTCGGCCGTGCCCTCCATCGAACGACACTCGTAGTCGCACGCGAGCACAGTGAACCGATCGCGACGATCCATTTCGGAGATGATGCCGAGGGCGAGCCGAAGGGCGCGCTCCCAGCGCTCTCCCACCATCGATTGACTCGAGTCGAGGGTGATGACGTAGTCGCGGCTCTGCCCCTGACTGCGAGGAGGGAGCCGTGGTCGCAACGCGAATGCGACATAGCCTCGATCATCGCTCGCGATCCGCCTTTGGAGGTCGATGACTTCGCGGTCTTGGTCGCGGCTTTGAGCCGCAGGGGCGGCTGCAGCCGCGCCTTGGTAGGTCCAGAACGAGAGCTCGCGCTCGCCATCTGAGAGCTTGTAGTCGATCACCAGATCGCCATTCGGGCGAAAGCCTCGCTCGGAGAGGCGCAGCCGTGTCGCATCGCCTTCAGGCGTCGTCGCGAGCTCGTATCCATTCGCGACCGCACGTTCTGCATTCGCGACGCGCACATCGACCGAGAACTCACCCACGCGCAGGCTGTCGTCATTCGAGTGCGCGAGCGGATAGACGTAGCGACGACCTTCGGTGCGTGGTGAGATCACTTGTGTATAGGCGATGACGACCCGTCGCTCGCCATGCGCTGGGATCGGGAAGATGCGCAGCTCGAACTGTCCGCCTCGTTGCCATTCGAGCAGCGCCGGATCCCGCCACGGTCCCGGAACCCAGATGAACTCTTCGTTGGGCCTCCGTTCGTTCACGGCGGTCGCGTTGCGGATGACGCCGCGCCAGATGCGTTGCGCTCGTTCACGCGCGACGAACGCGCCTTCGACCATGGCTCCGTCGACGTCGAGCGCGAGGCGCGCGATTTGGGCATCGCTCGGCAGCGGAAATCGATAGATACCTTCGAGCACCTGATCCGAATCGTTACGAAAGACCTCTTCGATTTCGGTGCGTGCGACGTTGCCCACGATCCGCACACGAACGTCGTGACGCGCAAGGCCAAGCGGCCGTTCGCGATCTTCGCGCTCACCCGGGCGACGGGCGCGAAGTGATCCGATCCCAGGCAATGTGGCCTCGGACTGGTCTTGCATCACTCCGTGATTTTCGAGGTCTGCCCAAGCAAGGGCGCGCGCGAGCTCCATGACGGGGGCCACTTGAGGTGCACTCTCACGTCGCAGAACACCTTCCTCTCCTTCTTTGACCTCGCGACTCTGCCCCGCCGATCCGTGCACACGAACCGCGCCCCGCGTGACACGCACGCTCGCCGCATCAGGCATCGCGGAGAGCACGAATTTCGTGCCGATCACTTCGACGCGCCCGGTGGGCACGGTGATCGTGAGGTTTGGTCCTACATCGAGATGCGCGACATCCGCGAGCACTTCGCCTTCCGGCAATTCGAAGCGCCTCGGCTGTTCTCGATCGAAGCGAAGCTCCGTCGAATGGTTGAGCACCATCTCCGAGTCATCCGAGAGCACGAGGCGCACCCGCGTGCGTGCATCGGTGCGAATGCTCTCGCCCGCGTTCACGATCGTGTCGGCATTCGCGCTTTGCCAACTGCCGCTGGCATTGCGGATCTCGATGCCCGTGGAGCTCGCATCGGACGATGCACGCGCGATGGTGGTGATGCGCGCCGACGTCGCGTTCGCAATCACCGGCGTTTGCATGTCGCCGTTCTGGGTCGAGCGTGGCTCGACTTGTTCTGATGGCGTGAACATCACGAAGAATGCGGCGGCGGCCGCCACACCGATCAAACCAAGAAAGACGAGGCGCCCACCCTTCTTCGCGGTCGGCGTCGAAGGTGCTTTGGTCTCCGGTGTGCGTGTGGAGGCGCTGGGACGAGGAGCGGATGGCATCGTTTCCGTCGGCGCGACGCGACGCTCGCCTCGCCCATCGAGCGCAGCCATCAGCCTCGTTTCGAAGTCGGCAGGAGGCGCGTAATCCGCACCGGCCTTTGCGATCTGCTCAGCGATCTCTCTCGCCTCGTGTTTGATGTCGCGCGCTTCGTCGTCCTCTGCGAGAAGATCGGCGTGGCGATTCTGCGCCTCGCGATCCCCATCGACCAGAGGCGCGAGGTCATCGAGCAGTCTCTCCATTTTTTCCGTGCGGTTCATCGCTCGACCTCCGAAAGAAGCTCTCGCATTCGTGAAAGACCTCGGCTTACGCGTTTGCGCGCAGCCGCCTCGTCGATGCCGCATGCCGCACCGATTTCTGCGTATTCGAGCTCGGCTTGGTAGCGCATCACGACAGCATCTCGTTCGCTCGGTTTGAGGCGTGTGAGTGCTTCACGTACCTTCTCCGCATTGCGTCTTGCGTGAAGCAGTGATTCGGGGGTTGCGCCGTCGCTCTCCCGATCATGAACGAGTCGCAACCGTCGTTCTTGCCGCCCTCTCGTTTCGAGGCGTCGCGCACACATGCGCCGTGCGATGCCGAACAAGAAGGCGCGCACGCTGGCTTCATGGCGAAACGAAGGAAACGCGTCGTGTGCGGCGAGGAGAATCTCCTGCACACATTCCTCGGCCTCGGCTTGGCTGCCGAGCATCGCCATGCACATCCTCCCAAGGGAGGCTCCGTGCTCACGGGCAGAGAGCGCGATGGCTTCTCGATAGGCACCCGCTTGGATCGAACGCAGGATCGGATCCGATGGTTCCGGAGGGTGTTGTGGCATGGCCCAGCTCATCTTGTCGTTCATGTGGCAAGGTCCTCGCGTCTTGTGACCACGGCTCCGAGATTTTTTCGTCTTCGCGGAATGGACGGGCGAAGCTCGCCAACGATCTCATGCCCATGAAATCAAATTCAATTCATCCCGAACGACATCGAAGCCGTAGGGTCTTGCTATTCCTGTGCGCGGGTGCGATGGAAAGGGGGTATTTTTTGAGTAAACGAGGAGTTTTCACATGATGACGACGCGTGATGTGCATCGCGAAAGAAAGATCGCCATTGGGCGGAACCGTGACGGTCGATTGGAGGTCTTTTCGATCGGAAAAGATGGCGAGCTGCGGCATAATTGGCAGTCGCGTGCGAACGGCCTCTGGCAAGGAGAATCGTCGCTCAAGCAGCCGGCGGTGGAGGTCGCGTGTGGGGTGAACGCAGACGGGCGCCTCGAGGCTTTCTGGATCGCGCCGGACGGGGAGCTCAAGCACGACTGGCAGCTTTCGCCTGGAGGCGCGTGGAACGGAGCGGAGGGGCTCGGCGCGAAGGCGAGGACGCTCGCGGTGGCGAGCAATGCCGATGGTCGTCTCGAGGTTTTTTACGTCGGGACGAACGGGGAATTGCTTCATGACTGGCAACTCGAGCCCAATGGCGATTGGAATGGGCATGAGCGTTTGGCGCACACCGCGAGTGCGGTTGCGGTTGGGCGCAATGCCGACGGTCGTCTCGAGGTTTTTTATGTCGGCAATGATGGCGCCGTCATGCATGATTGGCAGAAGGAGCCCAACGGTGATTGGTACGGCGCCGAGGCACTCCAAGGCAAGGCGCGCGAGATTGTGGTCGGCAGCAACGCCGATGGTCGCCTCGAAGCGTTTTGGCGTGATGAACTCGACGTCGTTTGGCACGACTGGCAGCTCGAGCCCAATGGCGATTGGCACGGCCAAGAGAGCCTTGATGTGAAGGCCAAGCGGCTCGACGTCGCTCAAAATCGCGATGGTCGTCTCGAGGTCTTCTACATCGACGAAACGCAGCGCATCCGCAACCATTGGCAGGTTCATCCGAACGGCGACTGGGGCACCGATCAGGAGATCCTTGGCGAAGACGCAACAGATCTCGGTGTCGGACAAAACCAAGACGGACGCCTCGAGCTCTTCTATTTCGGCAAGGGCGCCGAGCTTTGGCACAACTGGCAGCCCCGCGCGAACTCGGGCCCGTGGAACCCCATCGTGCGCTACGACGAACCCACCGTCGGCTGATGATTAGGGCGTGTCCGTGTAAAGGCGTGGGATGAGCTCGACGAGATTGCTCGGTCGATAGCGGCTATCGAGCTGCCATTTCAAGATCTCGTCCCACGCCTCACGACAGGCCGAAATCGACTCGGGCAGCGCGAAGAGGAACGTGCCGTTTGCAACGCCCGCCATGGCGCGCGAGTGAATCGCCGCGAGCCCGACCGATCTCGCGAGGATCGCGCGGAAGGTTTCGCCGAACCCGGGCAAGTCTTTTTCACACACGGAGAACATCGCATCAGGGGTGACGCCACGTTCTGCGATTCCAGTGCCGCCCGTGATGATCACGACATCGATTGAGGGATGTGCGATCCATGCCTGCAATTGCGCTTCGATCAGGTCGCGATCATCGGCGAGGATGAGCTTCGTCGCCACGCGATGTCCCGCCTCCTCGATTCGCGATGCCAACGCGCGACCTGCATGGTCGGTCTCTTCGGTGCGCGTATCGGAGACAGTCAAGATCGCGATCGAAACCGGGACGAATTCCCGGCTCGGATCGATGCCGGGTCCGTTCATGCATCGACCCCGCGTTCCTTATTGGCGCCGCTTCGGGCTGGCTTTTTGTGTTTTGGTTTCGACGCACCAGACTTGGAGGTCTCGCTCTTGGCAGCGCTCGGATCATCTACCACGCCTCCCTCGAGCGCTTTCTCGTAGGCCGCGGAGCGTCGGGCAGTGTCTTCGATGTCCGCCGCTTCTTCGGCTGTGAGCGGCTTCAAAATATTGAAGCGCTTCGTTCCAAAGATCATGAATGCGCACCCGAGCACGATGGGCAAGCTGAGCAAGTGCCCCATGTTGAGCGTCCAGCCCTCATCCACCCCGTGATAGGACTCTTTGGCGAACTCTGCGATGAAGCGGAGCGAGAAGTGCACCATCAAGAAGAAGTAGAAGGTCGCGCCTGCGCGCAGCTTTCGCGCGAAACGCGGCTGGAACCACAGCACCGCAAACGCGAGCTCGGCGAAATAAAGCGCCGCTTCGTAGAGCACGACGGGGTGACGAGGAAGCGTCTCGCCCACACGCTCGAAGATGACGCCCCAAGGGCCGTCCGTGACACGTCCAAGGATTTCGCTATTGGCGAAGTTGCCCAAGCGCACGAAGGGGAATACCCAAATGGCGCTCATCATCACGGCGTCTGCGTAACGATGAAATGGGATATCGAGGGGCTTGCCATGACGCCACCAAAAGAGGCCGAGCGCGAGCACGCACCCGAGCCCACCTCCATGGCTCGCGAGGCCTGAACCAAGCGAGAAAAAGCGTCCAAGAACGAAGCGGCCGTCTTCGGTCCATCGTGGGAAATCGAAGAGCCCTTCCCACTCGTAAAAAATCAGATGGATATAGTGCGCGCCGAGCAACATCCCGACGGGGACCCATAGGGTCAGCCGCTCGGCGTGCTGTTTGGGCAAGCCCCAGAGCTGGAAATAACGAGGCCCAGCCCACGCACAAAGCAGAAGCCCCGTCGCGAAGAGCAAGCCATAATACCGCAGCTCGAGTGGGCCGAGTTGCGTGATGATCGGGTCGAAGTTCCAACGCACGGCCCTCGCTTACCGCATTCGCCGCCCAGATGCGAGCGGACCGCCTCACTCGAAGGCCGCGATCAACGCGTCGGTCAGTGTTGGCGCGCCGATGAGCTCGAGCCCCATTCGTTCTTCAGCGGTCGTTTCCGAAAGATTTCCGCGAGGAAGGATGACCTTTGCAAACCCCATCTTTCGTGCTTCCTGCAATCGACTGCCGGCGCGAGGCACCGCGCGCAGCTCACCCGCGAGACCGACCTCTCCGAAGACTGCGAGATCGGGGGCGATTGCGCGGTCGCGCAGACTCGAGACGACCGCAATCGCGATGGCGAGATCTGCTGCGCGTTCATCGACCCTCGCGCCACCAGCCACGCTCGCGAACACGTCGCAATCGAGCACATGCACCTCGGCCTTCCGATCGAGCACCGCGAGCAAAATCGCGAGTCGACTGTTCTCGATGCCGGTCGAGACCCGGCGCGGTGGGCCCATGCGCGCAGGCGCGACCAACGCTTGCAATTCGACGAGCACAGGGCGCGTCCCTTCGGCGCTCGGCAACACGATCGAGCCCGGAGCGCGTTCGGGACGCTCCGCGAGAAAGAGCGCGCTCGGATCCCGCACTTCGCGCAACCCCTCGCGCACCATTTCGAAGACGGCCATCTCGTGCGCAGGACCAAAGCGATTCTTGCTGGCGCGAACCACGCGATAGTCCTGACCTGCCTGACCCTCGAACGAGAGTACGGTGTCCACGAGGTGTTCGAGCACCTTGGGCCCCGCGAGCGCCCCATCTTTGGTGACGTGACCAATCAGAAAGAGCGCGATGCTGCGCTTCTTGGCGAGCTCGACCAATCGCGCAGCGACCTCACGCAGCTGCGCGACGCTCCCTGCGCTGCTGTCGAGTGAGGCCGAGCGCACGGTTTGAATCGAATCGACCACGATGACCGCCGGTGAAAGTTCGCTCACGGCGCGTTCGACATCTTCGAGCTCGGTCGTTGCTTGCACGAGCACACGATCCATTCCAGGCAGTCCCAGCCGCGTTGCGCGCATCGCGACCTGCGCCGAGGACTCCTCGCCCGTCACGTAGAGCGCCTTCGTTCCGTCGTGTGCGATGCCTGCGAGCACTTGCATGAGCAGCGTGGATTTTCCGATGCCGGGATCCCCTCCGAGCAGCACGACCCCCCCGAGCACGGCACCTCCGCCGAGCACACGATCGAGCTCGTTCGAGCCGGTGCGGATGCGCCGCGCGCCATCGGGCGGAACTTCTCCGATCGGGGTCGGTTGCGCGAGGTGCTCTCCCGCGATATTGGTGCTCGTACTGCGCGAACGGGCGGGTGCGCGTTCCTCCACCATCGTGTTCCACTCTCCGCACGTTGCGCAGCGGCCCACCCAACGTGGGCTCGCAGCGCCACACGTTTTGCAGGAAAAAACAGTTTTCTCTTTGCTCGAAGCCTTGCTCATGACGTGTGTTCTCGGGCGAATGAAGACCACGTTGCGGGTCTCGCTTGGAATCGTGTTGGGCACTATACTGCCCTGCGTGGCGAGAGCGATGTTGTGGACGCTGGCGCTGACGACGTTCGTTTTCGTCGTTCATCCGCCAAAAACCGAAGCTCAGGCTCGCGAGCTAGGCTCGCCAGTGGGGCAATCGTCCGAGGAGCGGACCGAATCGGAAGCTCCGCCGACGCCTCCTCCAAGCAGTTACGAGGGCGTCGACGTGCCGGCCCCTCCTGGCAGTGAGCCCTCGGGGATCCGCTACCCTGGGGAAGAGCGTCCGCGTCCCCGGGTGATGACAACCGATGCGGGTGTTCGCATCCCGAGTGGAATCGCGACGCGTCTGCGCGCGCTCGACAGTGACTTCCAGGTGCTTGCGGCCCGCGGAGGAGGGAGCCTCGTCGATGGGATCCTCGGCATCCTGACGGGGGGACTCGCAGTGACGCTCGGTGTGTTGTTGCTCGACGAGCCATCGAGTGTGGGCGGGCTGAACATGTCGCCCTATCTCTTCACGTTTGGCGGCGCGAGCGTTGTGCGTGGCGTGTTGAGCTTGGTGCTCATGACCAACCCGTCCAGCGCGGCGATCGCGTATTCACATATGCCGATGACGAACATGCACGAGGTGCGTGCCCGTCTCGAATATGGCGAACGGGAGCTCGCTTCACTGGCCGATCGTTCGCGCCTGTCACGCATCCTCGATGGCTCGCTGAATGTGGCCGTGGGGCTTGCGATCATTCCGATTTATCTCGGTCCGAACAATTTCGAGATCGTGAACACATTCGATTGGTTCGTGCTGATCGGCGCAGGGATTTCGGCGATCAGCGGCGTCATCACGTTGCTCAGCTCGACCGAAGCCGAGCGACGTTGGTCGGCCTACGAAGAGCTTCGCGATCGTCTGCAGGCGCGGGGTGAGGACTCTGCGGATGCCAGTGGCGAATCCGCGACCAGCCCCCGCGTGGCGCCGATGGCAACGGGGTTTCAGGGCGGCGGCATCGTGGGCGTTCAGGGCAGCTTCTGAACGAATCAAAAGCTACCGCGCTCCCCATCTCCTTCGCAGAATCCACTCCACACCAAAGAGGCCAATGAGCACCATGAACGCCCACACGTTGGCGAATGGCCGCGCCGTCGTGACGCCCAGCGAGCGCACCCGTGTCGCGTCGAGCGTATTCAAATCCGGGGCCTCATTCGGGTTTGCATAGAACTCACCGTTCGTTTGTTCGGCGAGCTCGCGAAGCAACTCCGAATTCGGTCTCGGATCGGCGAGCTCATGACCTCCGGTCTCGACGATGAAGACTTCTTCGGCGATCGCGTCATGAGCCCCATCGAGCCTCACGACCATGCGATGACCGCCGGGGTCATTGGGCGCTTCGAGTGTCAATTCGGCGTGGCCCTCCGCGTCGGTGCGGAATCGATGTGTCGCGATTTCTTGTTCGGCGTCCCCCATGATCGTGAGCACGAGCTCACGATTCGCGAGAGGCACATATCGTTCATCCGAAAGATTTGCGCGGACGCGAAGCGGTGCACCTGGACCATAGCTCTCGCGATCCGTCTCGATGCGAGCGGGTTCGAGCGCTGGATCACGGGCGAGCCAGCGCAGTGTACGGTCCCAGAAGCGCTCGTATGCCGATGCATCCCCGCGTTGGCCGCCTGTCGTCATGCCCCATCGCCATGAAGTATCGGTCATCAAAGCCACGACGCGCCCACGCCCCGCGGATCCTGTGACGAGCGTGGGAAGTGGGCCGCCGCTTCGATCGTGGCGGGTAGGGTGATGAAGCAACACTTGTCCTGTCGCGTGGACGCCGGTCGTGACATTCAACCCTTCGAGCGGAACGAGACGGCTCCACGCCTCCGCGTTGGCGCGAGGATCCGGCGAGAGCGCGAGGATCGGATGACGGGCCGCGTCTTGTGCGATCATAGGATGAAACCGGTCCGTCGTGATTGCGTGATTCGAATCCGTGCCTCGCGGCAAAATCCCCACGGGCATGATCTCGGCGATCGGCGTCTCGGCATAGCCTGCGGTCGAAAACGAAAGCGGACCTCCGATCATCACAAAAGAGCCGCCGCGCATGACGTAATCGCGAATGCGCGGCAGATATCCCGCCATTTGATACGGCGCATATTCGAAGTTCTGAAAGAAGACGACGTCGAAGCTGCCGAGGTGCTCATGAAAGAGCTCGTCGGTGGGAAACGGAATGAGCGCGAGCTCATCGGGCCCGGCCATCGTCATGTCCGATGTGTTGCGCAAAATGAAAAACGAGATGAGATCCGTCGTGGGATCTCGCGCCAGAAATGCGCGAAGGAATCGCTGATCGAAGCTCGGCTGCCCAGCGACGAGGAGCACTCGCAAGTTGTCGCGCATCACGCGTACGAGAAACGAACGTTGATTGTTCTCGGGCACGGCATCGTCGGCTGCGGTCGGAATCCTCAGCCGATAGAGGCTTCGCCCCAATCGATCCGGAGTGAACGGGATCTCCACGGTCGCTTGGCCATCTTCAGGAACGACGACGGTGGCTTCGCGCAAGGTCTCTTCGCCCCGCATGAGCGCCACGGTGATGGGGCCTGCGCTTCTTCCGAGGCGCCTCAATGTGGCGCGGACCACCGCGGGCCTTCGTAAAAAGCCCACGCGATCGGCGCGCACCTCCGCGATGGCGTCGTCTTCGAGCGTGACTCCCGCGCCCAGCGCGATGGCATGCACGCGCACACCTTCTTCGCGTGCGGCGCTGAGCGCGCCTCCTTGGAGATCCGTGCCATCGGAGATCACGAGCACCGCGCCGAGCTCCCCCCCCGAGGCCTCCATCGCAGCTTCATTCAACGCGTCGGCCAGGCGCGTATCGTCTTCGATGGGCGCGAGTTCTCGCGCGACAGCGGCAAGCCGTGTCGGCCGTAGCGCGGCTCCGAAGGTGTAAAAGTCTGCATGATCCGATTGTTCTCGTTCCGACCAACGTTGCGCGAGCGCGCGCGCTTGGTCGGTGCGTGTGCTTTCGCTGTCGGCACGCACGAGACCGCTTCGCGATGCATCGAAGAGAACCGCCAAACGACCGGGGCGCCGCTCGAGCTCTTCCCCTGACCACGTGGGTTGAACCGCGACGAGGAGCGCGACGATTCCCGTCGCGATCCGCAGTGCGATGAGTGTGCGCCGACGTGTCGGATGCGCGATCACGATGCTTCGTATGCCGAGCGCGACGACGGCGAGCATCGCAATGGCGAGCGCCGTCGCACTGAATGCGCCTCCGGGGATCTCGAGAGCGAAACGGAGATCGGTCACGGAATCGCAGCTCCGCGTCGTCGCATGATGAACGGCGCGTGGACTTGATCATCTTTGTAGTCGAGGCAGAGCGCGTACATGATGATGTTGACGCCGAGGCGTATCGCGCGCTCGCGCTGGGCCTCTCCGCCGGGGGTGACCGAGTGCTCGTATGTCCCGAGGTTGTCTCGTGCCCACGCGCCGCCGAGATCGTGACGTGAATACACGAGCGCGACGCGATCTCCCAAGGTGATCCCTTCGAGATGATCCGGGCCTGCGATGCGTCCCTCGGGTCGGCTGAGAAGATAAAACGAGCGGTAGATCGTGTGTCCGTTGTGGATGCGTGAGAGCGGAGCGCTCGGCATCGCACGGGCGAGCTCGCGCCGGAGCGATGCGTCGAAGCCGCCCTCTTCCAGCGCGGCATCATCGGCAAGAATGAATCCGCCGAACCCCAAAAAGCGCCTCAACCCAGCGATTTCCGTCTCCGAGAGCGGATCGAACGCTGCGTCTCCAGACCAATAAAGAAAAGGAGTTTCGAAGATCGACGGATCATCGAGGCGCACTCGCGTAGGTTCGAGCCTCGTCTCGATGCTGGTCCGCTTGCGGACTTCCCAGGCGAGGCGACGCGGCGCGCTTTCGCGGGGATGCGGATTGCCACCCGTGTAGTCGATCGTTCGGACATCGAGGAGTGACGAGTCTCCGAGCGCGCTCACACCACGCGGTGCGAGCGCAGCCACGACGAGCGCGACCGAAAGCGTGAGCGCACTCCTCGTGATGGCGGAATCTCGCATGACCTTGTTCGAGTACTTCATATTCGTCAGGACGCCGGGCCGATCGTATAACACGCCTCATGCATCGCGGCGTTCTCATCGGAATCTGCCTTTTGCTTCCGATCGTCAGCTGTGGCGGACGCGAAGACGACTCCCAAAGACGCGAGCCTCGACGTGTGGAGCATGTGACTCCCGCACCCGCATCCGAAATCCCTCTCGTGCGTGGCGACCGCTCCATCATGAGCACCGTGTATCAGATCACGATCGTGGGCGATGACGAAGCGCGCGCACGTGCTGCGATCGATGCCGCCTTCGCCGAAGTCGAGCGCCTCGAGCAGGTGCTCTCCGAATGGCGTCCCAGCAGCGAAGTCTCCGCGATCAATGCGGCGGCTGGACACACGCCTGTTCGGGTGGGGCATGACACGATGACGAATGTTCGCGAGTCGCTCCAAATCGCGGAATGGACCGATGGCGCATACGACATCACCTGGGCTGCGCTTCGCGATTTTTATCTGTTCCAACCAGGGCCCGCGCGCGCGCCGAACATGGATGCCGTCCGTGCCCGGCTACCGCTCGTGAATTATCGCGATGTCATCGTCGATGAAGACGCGAGCACGGTGTTTTTGCGTCGTCAGGGGATGGCGATAGGCCTCGGCGGCATTGCCAAGGGTTGGGCGGTCGATCGCGCGGGCGCGATCGTGCTTGAGCACGGCTTCTCCGATTTCATGATCTTCGGCGGCGGACAGGTGCTCGTGCACGGCCGACGCGGCGATCGTGGATGGCGGGTGGGCATCCAGCATCCGCGCCGCTCGGACTATATCGGCTTCGTCGAAATCACCGACGCGTCCATCGCGACCTCGGGCGACTACGAACACGCTTTCACCGCCGAAGATGGCAGCCGTTGGCATCACATCATCGATCTCTCGACCGGCCTGCCATCGACGCGCTCCATGTCGGTTACGATCCTCGCGCCGACAGGGTTGCTCGCCGATGGCCTCGACACCGGCTGCTTCGTGCTCGGTGCTGAGCGCTGTTTGGAGATGCTCTCTCGCATGCCCGAACGCGTCGAGGCCGTGATCATCGATTCGGATTTTCGTTTGTGGACGACGCCCGGCACGCGCGATCATCTTCACTTGCGCGCCGAGCTCGACGACGAAGATCGCATCCCCCGATGAGCGGGGATTACGATGTCCCTTGGAACACGACTGGAAAGCTCGTTCGGCTCGTATCGCCCGAAGCGGGGAAACGCCAACGGCGAACGTTTCGCTCGAGACAGTCCGACAGGTTGCCGACGCTCACTCCACGCGCCGTGGCTTGCGTGACCGAACCTGACTGACCAATCGTCACGTCGACGTCCATGCGCGTCGTGGGGACGGTTCGTAATCCGCGGATCGCGACCTCCCAACAGGCTTGTAACCCTCGTTGTTCACGGGCGACGACCGTGCGGATCTGATCCGCATTGAGTCCCTCGCCCGAACCCGTGCCACGCTGGCTGTCGGTGGATTGCGAGCGCTGCGCGATCGGTGCCAACGTCGAGCGTCCTTCATCGGCGAATCGAGCGAATGCAGGGTCTGTCTGTTTTGTGCTTGCAGCGGCCCCGACGCTCGGCGTGCTCTCTGCGGAACTCGCGGTCGAGCGTTTGGTCGGCGTGCGTGCAGTTCGTTCTGCTTCTGGTGCGGGTTCAGCCGTGGCTGCAGGCGCTGCGACGGGTGGTGCTTCGACTGGCGTTGGCACGACCGTTTCGACGGTGGCTTCGCGCGGTCCTGTCGGGGCGGTGGCCGGTGTGGTCGCCACGGTGGGAGCGACTGTTTCGACCGGCCCGAGGAGACGCGGCGCGATCATCACCGCCATCGCGACGCCGAACGAAGCCGCACCAGCGATGCCGATCCACGCTCCGACGGGCAACCCGCGACGTGCAGATTCTTTTTTGGGTGCTTCGCTCCTCGGTGCGCTCGCTGTGACAGGGACGACCGAAGGGGGGGCCGGGATCTCGCTCGGCAGCCCGTAGTCTGCCGATTTCTCGGATAGTTTACTGGTCGCCGAGGCTTGAGTCGCAATGGGGGGTTCTTCGAAGGGGAGATCGAACATGCTCGCGACACGCGTGGGATCTCCATCGAGCTCCTCATTTGCGTCTTCGCCGATCGCCTCTTCGAGGGCAGGGGCAGCCGCTGCCCCGAGCCGCCCTCCGATCGCGACCACGTTCGACCGCCCACCAGGGGCTCCGGTACGTGATGCGGCAGCCGGAGCTGGCACTCCGGTTGGACGTGCCATGCCAGGCCGTGAGGCGCCCACGCCAGGCTCGCGAACCCGGGAGGGCGGAGGAGCCGGCCGACCTGCGCTGGAGCGCGTCGCTGGGCGCTCGCTGCTCTGGATCGGCTCGTTTTTTCGCAGCAGAGCAGCGAGCTCTGGAATATCCCGGAGCGGACGCCAATCATCGAAGCCCTCTCGCCATGCGAGAGAGTCTCCATGGACGGCCCCAGTCGCGATCTTTCGGCTGATTTCTTCTCTCTTGATCGGGCCGACGGGCACGTCGTGAATGGCGATGTGCCATTGGTCGAGCGCGGTGGTTCGTGTCTCGGGAGCGATGGGCGGCGGCGCGCCAGCGCTGCGCCGGAAATCTGCAGAAAGCGCCGAGCGCGCGAGTGTTCCGGGCTTCGAAGCCGAGGATGGCGGTGCGGCGGGCCGTCGCGGCGGCCCTGCCTGACCTGGAACCGGGAGCCTTCCGGTCGCCACCGGTCGAGGGGCCGGCCGTGCGGGGGCCACCACAGCCGGTGGCTTGGTGGCTCTGTTCTCGTCGGATGCGGGCTGATCACCACGCAACATGATGGCGTGGCCGCATCGACGGCAGTCCATCTTGAGCGTGCGACCGGCGACCTTTTCGTCGGCGATCTGATACTTCGCTTTGCAGCTAGGGCAGAGGAACTTCATCCGTGGGCGCTCCAACTATTTCGAGGTTGGGCACGTTGTCGGCTCATCTCGACGTAGACAAACAGGCGTGAGGGCAGAAAACAGATTTTATGTCGTAGATCGAAGGCAGGAGAACCATCAGAGCAAACTCACGAGCAATTCTTTGATGCCACCTTTGGTTTCTTCATCGGGCGCATTGCCAATGGCTCGCTCCCAGATCTCGATCGCGCGGTGCTTGAAACCCGCACGTTGATAAAGCACGGCCAAGTTTTTTAAGGCTGCGAAGTTGCGCGGTGCGAGATTCACCGCGGTTTCCATCTCGTGGATTGCATCAAAGAGATTGTCCCGTCGACCGTACAGCAAACCGAGGTGGTAGTGGAGACGGAACGAGAGACCATCGACTCCTACACCACGTTTGAGGTGTGTGATGGCTTGGTCGATATTTCCGGCTTTGTAGGCATCGATACCGGATGTAAGCGCTGCAGATGCCGAGGGCGAGAGCTCTTCATCTTCTTCTCGAAGCTCCGCATGCCCTGCGAGGGTGTGCTCGATGAGCCGGGTGACTTCGGAGATTTTGAAAGGTTTTTCAAGAAACACGGGGACACCGTAGGACTCCCGCAGATCCTCTGCGAACCGCCACCCGCGGTAGATCGCGCTCAGCATGATGATGGGGACATGTCCGAACGCTTTGCTCGTCTTGATCCGGCGGCACACATCGAGCCCGTGGATATCCGGCAGCATCGCGTCGAGGAGAATCAAATCGGGACTGTGCTCTCGTAAGAGTCGCAGCGCGTCCGTACCATTGGCTGCTTCGAAGATTTGATATCCACGTTCTTGAAGAACGCGCCGGAGCATGCGGCGAATATCGTCTTCGTCATCGACGATGAGGATTTTGCGTGTGTCGCTGGGACGTTCGGAACGACGCGGGGTCGATTCCACACTGATTTCTTTTTCTTCGGACACCGAGGGGTGTTGAGATTGCACCCGCAACCCCAAGAGCTCGAGTGATTCCGCCGGAACGTTGGGGCCGATGTAGTGAGATTCGCCACGCTCCAAGAGCTCGTAGGCCGTTTCGAGCACCCGCTTGAGATGGCCGTGGAGCGACACGTGAGGCCGGACCGCGCGGCCCGTGACGAACTCGATCTCCTCGATGATCCGACGATCTCCTGGGTCGGCCATGGCGAGGAGAATTTCGTGCTCCTTCACTTCGACGGGGAGAAGCAGATATTGCTTGGCCACATCGACCGGGATGAGGCGCAGATTCGCCGTGGGGATGATGATCTCCGAGAGATCCAGCCCTGGGATTTCGTGCTGTTCACTGAGCGCGCCGAGGAGATCGATCTCCTTCACCATTCCGACGCGCATCGCAGTGGTCGCGAGCCGATGACCGGGCTGTGATCGCTGGTCTTCGAGCAAATCATCCAGCTCGAGAGGCGTCACCAGCCTCTGCCGGAGAAGGATTTTCCCGAGCTTCTTTTTCTCGTCGCCGCCCGACATGCGCCCGCGGGACAGATCCTACCTGGGCTGGCTGCGTGCCCACAACGAGATTGCAATCATTCGATGATTTTGATGCTCCTCGGCAGGTTCACAGCCCGCTGATGATTCGGAAACCATCGTCTCCATCGCGAACCAGTTCGAGGCGATTGTCCGCGAGGCGTCTCGCCCATCGATCGCCATCGGGGGCGCGGACCTTGAAGCGACCGGTGTACGTGAAGTCGACGAGCACGCGATCATCGCGGAAAACCACACGTCGGTAGCGCATCTCGTAGTGCACTTCGACGAGCTCTTCGTCGAGCGCGCCGAGTCGCTCTTGCAACATGCTGTAATCGATGTCGTCAGCCGTCGACGGCGTTCCGTTGTCGTCGTAGTAGTCTTCCGACACGAGGCGCAGGATCTGAGCGGCATTCCGGGCTTCCATCGCATGTCGGTATTGCTCGACGAATTCCACGACCCGCCGGTTGTCCGAGTTGTCTTCGACGTCGGTATTGGGGATCATGCGTGCTGCACATGCGTTCAGAAGACTGACGAGCAAGGCGGTCGCGAGAAGACGAAGGGGGAGTTGGGCAGTATTCATAATCGATAGACGGCGAACGGATGCGTCCCTCAAGGCTATTCCTTACACGGTCTTGATCCATTCCCGAACCCATACGACGGCATCTTCGTCGGGACAGGGATGATCGGTGGCATCGAGCTCGAGACGATCGCCGAGGCGTTTGGCGCCCAACTCGGTCAGGAGCGCATCCCACTTCTTGGGGCCGCCCAAGAAGCTCTCCTTGTAGTTTCGGTCTCCCAAACCCACGAGACCGTAGTGGATATGGGAGAGGTCTGGACGTTCGGTGGAGAGGTCCTGGTAGAGCGGCTCGATATTTTGCGGAATATCTCCAATTCCGGTGCTCGAGCTCACGAGCAGCACCAGCTTGCGTTTGGAGAAATCGATGTTCGAGAGCCCGCCTTCACGAAATAGCTCGACCTGGTGATCCAAGTTTTCGAGGGCGTCTTTGACACAATCGCCAACCATTTCGGCGTTGCCCGACTCACTTCCGACGATCAGGAGAATATCCACAGTCGGGCGATGGTGGGGGAGCCGCGGGCCCGTGCCAAGTCTTGCCTGTGATCGCCATCACGAGCCGCGCGAGGGTCGACAACTTTGCTCCGCGCATTTAGGGTCCGCATCCGCATGAGGTACCGGGTCACGATCGAAGGTCGCGAGCGTGAGGTGGACGTGATGATCGCCCCAAGTGGAGCGATCTCGGTGACGCTCGATGGCACGCCCATCGACGCCGAAATTCGGCCCGTCCCCGGCGGGGTGAGCCTGAAAATCGGATCGCGTGTACACGACGTGATGGTGGCTCTCGGCGCGGATGACGAGCTTTCGTTGGCGGCCCACGATGCGCGAACCGTCGCGCAAGTTTTGAGTGAGAGGATGCGTGCCGAACGTGCTCGCTCGGGAAAGCGGTCGGGGGCGAGCGCCAAAGAGCTTCGGGCGCCGATGCCCGGACGGGTCGTTCGGGTGCTCTGCGCGGCTGGGGATAGTGTGCACGCGGGGCAGCCAGTGGTCGTGGTGGAGGCGATGAAGATGGAGAACGAGCTCCGCGCCACCGCCGCCGCCACAGTTCAGGAAGTGCATGTGACCGAAGGCGCGAGCGTCGAAGGCCGCGCGCTCTTGGTGACGTTTGGATAGGACATTTGAATTGAAGCCTGAAGAGAGCTCGCGTCGGAACGAGGCCGAACGAACGCCGAGGATCAACGAGCATCAAGCCCCGTGAAGTCCAACGGTGATACCCCACGAGGGCCTCAGTGTACGTCGGCCATACACGTCATCCAGCGAAAGCGAAACTCCGATCGCAGGGAGCGAGATCGAGCCGGTGCCCTCGACGGGTACACGATCGCAGCGCGGCTCTCTTGCTCGAAGTGCACCAAGGTCGCGAGGCTGGGAATGTTGAAGTATGCGCGACGTTTCTCGTCCTCGTCAGTGCGGCGCGTGCGAACGAAAAGCACCTCGACGATGATGATGGGCTCGTCTTTGTACGACTCGGTTGCAGGGTTCGATCGGCACACCACCGTCGCGTCGGGATAATAGAAACGTGTGCCATCGGCATCGGCGGATGCGCACCAGCATGTCGGAGTTGAAGGCGCGGCACGGCTTACCGCGCAGGACCGA
The DNA here is from genome assembly GCA_964481145.1 of uncultured Sandaracinus sp. Lineage (GTDB taxonomy): Bacteria > Myxococcota_A > Polyangia > Polyangiales > Sandaracinaceae > Sandaracinus. Next base: position 8,285 of record CAYZTA010000033.1, on the reverse strand, counting down.
GCCCAACGCGACGAGCACGTTCGAGGCGATGAGGTTGTGGACGACTGACCCAGCCACCATCGCATAGATCACACATCTCGTGCGCCTCCTCGACAGGACCTATCATGCAAGGCGACCTTTTCGGAGCCGAGTTGGGGTAGATTGGAGCCGCGAAGATGCGACGGGTCGCTCCGTTTCGGAAGCCTGGATCGAGGGTGCGGATCATCGTTCCGGTCTCTTCTGTGGTTGCATGGACATTTGTATGGGCGTTTGCCTGGGCGAATGTCGGGCGTGCAGAGTGGAGCGCGGCGGCGGGTTGCTTGGACCAAGAAGGGCTTCGTGTCTTGGTCGAAAGCGCGCTCAATGAAGAGATCCCCTCCGATGTGACGATCGATGGGGAGATCGTCGGCCGCGCACGTGCGTGGCGCGCTGATCTCCGGGTGTCGAGCGAGCGTGGTGAAGCGCGCTCGCGCGTCCTCACGAGCGAGGACGAGAGCTGTCATCATTTCGATGATGCGATCGGCGTCGTGACAGCTCTCTTGGTCGACGAGGTGCGGAGCGTACAGGAGCCCGCGAGCCTCGCGGTCCCGCCGCGCGCGGAAGGCCCCTCGTGGATGGCGATCGTGCGTATCGCGGGCCTCGCCCGAATCGACGCGATGCCGGGGCTCGCAGGAGCGCTCGGGCTCGAAGTCGAAGTGCGCGCCCCCATGGGTCTCTCTTTGATGCTCGGTCTTGCAGGGTGGCCCGAGGTCAGCGCGATCACCGATGGGGTGGGCGGACGCTTCGTCGCGATGTCGGCGAGCCTCGGGGGATGCTACGCGAGCGGTGTCGTGGATGGGTTGGAACTGGGAGGATGCCTCGCCATGAGCGGAACGCTGCTGCGTGGTGATGGCATCGGCCTCTCGATACCAGCCAGCTCGGAGGGGTTCCTTCTGGATCTCGGCCTTGATGCATTGATTCGACTCCGAATCGTGGATCGCATGTGGGCGCGTCTCGCGCTCGGTGCGGCCGTTCCCCTCATCAGGCCACGCTCGATGTTTCGTACGGAAATGGGGGAGCACGTGATTCATGAGGTCGCGCTCGTGATCCCCGAAGGGAGCCTCGGGATCGAGGCGAGGTTCGATTGATGGGAAGAGCCTGAGAAAGTGCGCCGTTTGCGGACAGGGATAGACAACGGAGCGAGCGCTGAGGAACGTATCGCCATCGAATCGTGAACCGGAGGCTCAGCTCGACGAGAGCTCGCGCTTTCGCGCGCTCGTTCATCAGCATGGGCCAGGGCTCGCACGCACCCTGCGATATCTGGGCGTCCCCATGGGAGACATCGACGATGCTTTACAAGAAGTATTTGTCGTGGCGTACCGTCGACTGGGCTCTCTCGAAGAGCCCGAACGCGTCGCTGGATGGCTGAGGGGCGTTGCCGTGAATGTCGCTCGCAATCGACGGCGTGGAAAACGTCGCTCACCGATCGTCAAAGGCATCGAGGTGCCTGAGCCTACGGATGGACGCGGACCTGAAGTGATCGCGATGGAGCGGCAGACGCGCACTCGACTCCTCCAGCTGCTCGATGCGCTCCCGGATGAACAGCGCGACGCTCTGGTACTCTTTGAGATTGAGGGCGTCTCGATGAAGGCGATCGCTCAAACACTCGGGCTTTCCCTCGCCACAGTGTACCGCCGCCTCGAAGAGGCACGAAACGCGCTTCGTCGAGGCCTGGATCAAGGAGAGCCCACATGAGTGACGAGAACGTGCCCGACCTCGTCCCTTTGCGCGAAGATCCCACGGCGGATCCGCGCCTGCGAGAGATGTTTGCGCTCGCGCACCGCGACACGGTGCCGGTCGATCTCGATTTCATTGCAGATGCTGCTCGAAAGACCTCGCTCGCATCGCCCGAAGGCATGAGCGGCGCGGGCGTCGCGACACGAATCGCGGGCGCGTGTGTCATCGGAGCGGCGCTTTTGGCCGGTGCGCTTTGGTTCCGCGAATGGACGAATCGTGCGCCCCATATGGAAGTGATTCCTGATCGGAGCGTGCCCGCCAGTGCACCGAGCATGGCAGAGCCAGCGGCAACCACATCGCGATCGGACGATGGGATGGAGGCCGCATCTCGAACGGAGGACGAAACGATACGTGAGCCCACACGAAGGCCGCGAAGAGGATATGAATCTCCGGCCGAACGAACACGCTCTTCGCGTGGCTCGCCCGAAGACGTCGCCTCGAATGAGGCCCACCCGGAGGCCGTGGCTTCTGCTGCGCTGGCCGAGGGAACTTTGCTTCTCCGAGCTCGACGCTTTCTGGGTCACCGCGACCCGGAAGCTGCGTTGGCGGCCATCCGCGAACACGAAACCCGGTTTCCCAATGGACGTTTGGCATCGGAGCGCGATGCGATCGCCATCGATGCGCTGCGCGCGCTCGGGCGAGACGAGGAGGCTCGCGGACGAGCGCGACGTTTATTGACTCGAGATCCGACTTCTCCTTATGCCGATCGAGCTCGGAGCGTGCTCGCCCCCTGAACATGTGTGTGAACGGGATGAACGAAGAGGAGTGCAGGATGCATCGCTGCTCACCATGTCGCTCCGCGTGGCTGGCTCTTCTGGGTGCGCTGTCCGTGGGCTGCTCTTGCGCGATGGATCTCGGATGGGACGATCGAGACGCTGCCAGCTCCGGGAGACCCGATAGCGGATATGTGCGACTCGATGTCTGTGGAAATGGCATCGACGATGACAGAAATGGAAGCATCGACGATGGATGTCCGTGTGGTCCTGGCGAGATGCAATCTTGTTTTCCAGGGGAGCTTGGCAATCGACGGGTGGGGCTTTGTCGTGATGGTGTCCAGGTGTGTCGTACGACGCCAGGCTCCGAGTGGGGCGACTGGGGGAACTCGTCTTGTGAGGGCGCCGTTCTGCCGTCGAGCGAGCAATGCGATGGGATGGATCGCGACTGCGACGGCGCGCGCGACGAGGATTGCCCGTGTACCTTGGGAGAGTCGCGTGAGTGCGGGGGCTCGTTCTCGATGGCGCCGTGCATGTCTGGAATGCAAACGTGCCGCTCGACGGGCATGTGGGGAGAGTGTGAAGGCGCGATCGGACCGAGCCCCGATATCTGCGATGGGCTCGATAACGATTGCGATGGGAGGATCGACGTGGGTTGCGGATGCATCCCGATGCGCGAGGTCTGCGGGGATGGGATCGACAACGACTGCGATGGCGTCATCGACGAGCCCGCATGCGATCCAGATTTTTTGCGCGATGGTGGGATATCGGAGTGCTCTCCGGAGGTGAGCTGCGGTTGCAGCGCGCGGACGTGGAGGACGATCTCGGGCGGCGCGGACTCCACTCGACTTTGGACCGATGTCGCGGTGTGGACTGGGAGTGAGATCTTGTATTGGGGCGGGGTTACGTCACGAAACCAGGCCTCCCTCGGAGGCGAACATGGTCGTCGCTATGACCCACGTGCCGATGCATGGCGTCCGATGAGCGCTCGCGGGGCGCCCTCCGCGCGCACCTACGCCCTTTATCAGTGGACCGGCGTCGAGCTCTTCGTGTGGGGCGGCTATGACAGTCCGGCCGTGGGTGGTCAGCTCACCCTCTTCGACGACGGCGGGCTTTACGATCCGGTGACGGATTCGTGGCGTTCGGTTCCTCGCGCGCCTGATCTTTCGCGAGCGCCCCGAGGTCGAGCGGATGCTTTGGTTGGATGGACTGGGACCGAGGTCGTGATCTTTGGTGGTCACGATGGAAATCTGAGCAACCGAATGCGGGATGGCGCCTTCTACGATCCGAGCACGGGCCAGTGGCGGCTCTTTCGCTCGCTCGGGCCCGAGATGACGGAGGTGCAGGGCGGATGGGCGCGCGGTCGCCTCTTCGTGTGGGGCACGACGGGGAGCCATTACGAATCCAATCTCGCGAACGTGGCCTTTGTCTATGATGACGACTCTGGATGGATTCGGTTGCCCGAGGCCCCCCTTGTGGCACGTGAGCAGAGCCGAGTCGTTGTCTATGAGGCTGGGATGCTTGTGTATGGCGGCTCTGATTCCGGCCCATGGCCTGCGGAGTATTTGAAAGACGGCGCCTTCTTCGACTTCGATACCTGGTCTTGGTCATCGACCTTCACTGGGCCTTCCAATCTAGATGGCAGTTATCGCACGAGCCCCAGTGGCGTAGTGACGTTTTGGACGGGCTGCGATTACCTATTCATCGATAACCATTTCTTGCGTGATGCGTGGCCGGAGCTGATTTATCACAGCTATCGATTCGATCTCGTATCGAATACATGGACGGCTCTGCCCGAATTCCGCAGCGTCACGGATGGTTACGCCATATGGACGTGGACTGGAGAGCAGGCGGTGGTGTGGGGTCAATTCAGCGCTGCTCGCCTCGCCTTCGAGTGACACGATCGTCTCGAATCATCTCGAATGATTTGAGCGCGTGAGAATTTCCGGATTTTCCGGACAGCTCGAATTGGCAGGCCTAGCAAGGCAGGCGTCGAACGAGGCGATTGGGGGCGTCTGAAGGGCGCTTCTCGGAGGACAAATGGAACTTCAAGCGCGAGATGTTCCGCAGGACATCGCACATCTTCGCGACGACGAGGCTGGAGGCGCGGTGCGGCACATCCCAAAGGTATCTGAGGGATCTGAGGGGCCTCTGCGAATAGGTGGCGTGACGGGTCATGTGAAGTCCGTATCAGCCGTATATCGTCCAAAAAGTATCGAAGACGTGATCGCCCTGGTTCGATCGGCGCGGATCTCGGGAACGCCGCTCTACCCGATTTCAACGGGTTTCAATTGGGGATATGGCTCACAGACGCCAGTCACGAACGATTGCGTGCTGGTCAATCTCGAAGGGATGAATCGGATCGTCAACGCGTCCTCCATCTCCATCGATCATCCCGTAGCGCTCATCGAGCCGGGGGTGACGCAGATCCAGCTCTACGAGTTCCTGGAGGCCCATTGTCCGGAGCTCACTTTTAATGTGACCGGCGCTGGACGAGACACGAGCATCCTCGGAAATGGGCTCGACCGTGGCGTGGGTTATCAAGGGCCGCGTGTCGAAGACCTATTTGGCCTCGAGATCGTGACTGGAACGGGCGAAGTCCTACACACGGGCTTTCGACGACTCGGCGACGAATCACCTCTCGTGCACAGCCATCCGTATGGCCTTGGTCCGATGTTGGATGGGCTCTTTTATCAGGGCAACTTCGGTATCGTGACGAGCGCCTGTTTGAGGCTCCACCCCAAGCGCCCCGAGCGCCTCACCATCTCGCTCGCGGTCCGCTCCGAGAGCGCCCTACCGTCGCTCATCGATGAGCTGGCGCGGCTCAAGCGCGATGGGCTCCTGACCTCAGTCGCGCACGTAGGAAACCGTGTGCGGGCGCGTTCATCGCTTCGTCATGGCGCGATTCGCTATCTCGAGCGGGAGTGTGGTCTCGATCGCGAGGACGCACGACGGCAAGCAGAGCGCGCGATGGATCTCGTCGCGTCGGGGGAGTGGACGGGCGTCGCGTCGATCACCGGCAACCGCGAGCAGGTGAGGGGAGCTCTCCGAGAGATCCGAGCTCGGACGAACAAGCTCGCGCGGCTCTCGGTCGTCGATACAAAGAAGCTGGGGCTAGGGCTCGCCATCACGCATCGGCTGCGAGCTCTGCCGTGGATGAGGAGAGCTGCCGCCGCGATCACGGCAGCGTGGCCACTTTACGACTTGGCGCTCGGTGTGCCCACGGACCTTGGCGTCGAGAACCTCCTCTTCCAGTTCGGCCACGCGAATCAACTCCCGCGCGAGCTCGACCAATCTCGCTGTGGGCTCTTGTTCATCAGCCCCGCCATGCCGCTCGACGGCGCATTGGCCGCTGACGTCATCACAGGAATGAAGAAGACAGCGGCTCGATATCATCACGAGCTCTATACGACGATCAACATCGAGACCGCCCTCTCGCTCGTGGCGGTGGTCAATATTCTCTTCGATCGAGCCTCTGCTGAGGAGACCGACCGCGCGCACAAATGCGCCGATGCGCTCTATGCATACATTCGTCAGAGAGGGCTCGAAGTGTATCGAGCCAGAGCGGACATGATGGGCAAAGTCGTGACCGCAGATGGCTCGTATTGGCCCCACGTTCGAGCCCTCAAACAAGCATTGGATCCGGACGATATCATCGCCCCTGGGCGATATAACCTTCCCTGACGAGCTCCATGAAGCGAGGTGAAAATGGAAAATAGAAAGAGGGGAAAGAGGAGCTCCGAAAATTCGCTCGAGCGTTTGATGAAAATCACGTTGATGGTGTTGCGTGAGTCGATGACTCGAGCGGTGCTCGAGCGGCGTCCAGAGCCGACGCATTGGATGGATGATGTCGATCAGGCCACGGCCTTTCACGAAGAGGGCGCCTCGACGTTGATCCCGATCTATCATTTCAATGCGCTCGCGGTGAGTCGATGGGTCCCGGTCGGCGGAACTGTGGTGGATCTTGGTTCTGGATCGGGACAGTTTCTCGCGTACCTCGCGGCGAGGCGCCCTGACTTGCGAATCGTAGGGCTCGAGCTGGCGCCATCGATGGTCAGCATGGGTCAGGAGTTTTTGCGCCAACGCGGAGTGTCGTCTCGTGTGGAGCTGAGGCTCGGTGACATGACGTCTTTCTCTCACGATATCGACTTCCATGTGGACTGCGTCAGCAGCGTGTTTTCGCTTCATCATTTGCCTGCCATGGATGATCTGCTCTGCTGTCTGGAGCAGATCCGAGACATTCGCGCGAGGACCGGATGCGCCGTATGGGTTTTCGATTTTGCCCGACCCCGACATCCCGAGACTCCGAAGGAATTTCCCCGTTTGTTTACTCCCCATTCGCACCCGATATTCAATCGCGATTCAACGAATTCGCTGATCGCCTCGTATGCCTTCGATGAGATCAAGAGTCGATTCCATGATGCGGGGCTCGATGCTCATCACTGGTTGTCACGATGGATGCGCCTTTATCAAATTCACGAAGTGCCAGTCTCTCCTCCAACGGGTGTCACAGGTGTCAGCGGTGTCAGCGCGGCATGGCAAGATGTACCGTCGCTCTCGGACGATGCTCGGCGAGACTGGAGAGCTCTCCAGTTTCTGTTTCCGAATTCGCCTGTGTAGAGTCTGTATGTCGCGGTGTTGTCTGCGCCGATACGCGGCAGTTTGTGTGGTTTGTACGTGGCTTTGATTGTCAATCTACAACACTGGCTCATGCGGAGGCCCTATGAAGATGCCCTCGTTCGTCGTTGATCCGTGGATTCGGAGAAAAGCACGCTTTGATTCGATCGATCTCGGGCGCTTTCGGCTTCGGCTCGCTCGGAGCGTGAAGGAGTACGAAGACGCGTTCCGCCTCATTCATTTGGCGTATGCCTATCAGGGGATCGAGCCACTCAAGCGGATCGATTTGAGGATCACCGAGCAGCATGTCCTCAGCGAGGCTGTGGTGTTGGTTGCCTACGAAGGAGATCAGCTCGTGGGGACCATTTCGGTGACGAAGGACTCCCCGGCGGGGTTGCCACTCGACAAGGACTATGGCGCGGAGCTCACAGCGATGCGGCGTTCTGGTGCGCAGCTCTCCGAAGTTGGATCACTCGCGATCGTGCGGAGACGATGGCATTCGGGCTTGATGCTGATTCTTGGTATGGCGGCGGCCCGCGTCGGATTTCTGATCCATGGGAGCACTCATCACATCGTCGGAGTGCATCCCAAAGCGGAGGATTTTTATCGCGCCATATGGGACTTTCATTCATTCGGAGATGCACGCCACCACGCAGAGCTCGAAGCGCCCGTGATCGGGCTCGTGCACGAACGATCCGCGGTACAGGCGCACTTCAAGCGGTGCTATCGATGGAGGACGCGTGGGCTCGTGCCGATGGAATACGCTTTTGGGGCGAAGCCGCCCGCTCAGCTCGAGCTCCCCGAGGACATCGCCGGAGACGAGTGGCCGCGGTTCAAAATGCCGCGCGAGGTCTTTCGCTCGATCTTCACCGTCCAAACGAATCTGCTCTCGGAGCTGAGCCCTGCGACATTGAACCTCCTGCGAACTCAGCGCTCGGAGGAGACGCTCGGAGAAGCTCTCGCCGAATCCAGATGCGCGAGGAGCGGATAGGACATTTGAACTGGGAAAACGGGTAGCAGCGGTGAATCGGAAGCATTTTGTCGTTCGATTGAAGCCTGAAGGGAGCTCGCATGCGCTTCTTGAGCAACTCCAGCTCGAGACGAAGCCGTTCGTGAGAGAGACGGAGAATATCGCGCTCCTTTTTCAACTCCAACACACGTGCTTGTGATGATGCGAGTTCTGTCTGAACTGCGGCGACG
>CAYZTA010000032.1:0-66168 GCA_964481145.1 uncultured Sandaracinus sp. | reverse complement strand
TCGAGGTTTCACCCTTGAATGATCCGCCCAGCGCGGGCGGGGGCGCGACTAACCAAGGATCGCGCTACGCGATCCTGGTGAGTTCTGAGATGTCGAGCGTTCGACTTCTTTCACAGGAGTGCCTAACATCCGCGTGCCATGAGTGGACGAGGTGTACTTTTCGCGGTGGAAGACGATGTTCTCGCCAAACTCGGAGATGCGCGAGACGATGCCGAAGTGCTCGCCATCATCGATGAAATCGAAGAACGGTGGGATCCCGAGCATGCCTGCGAGCTCGAAAAGTCGTGGGACGCGATCCACCGTTCACTCACCGATGGACGGCTGTCCTTCGACAACGGAACCGCGCCACTCTCGCTCGTGATCCTCGGAGGACATCGCCTCTTGGAAGGAGCGGATCGCATCGTGACCGCAAAGGCCCCCGACGAAGTCTTGGCGATCGCCGAGGCCCTCGCGACATGGGATCGCGCTCGGTTGCGCAAGGGTTACAACCGCATTCCCACACAGGATTACGGCGACCTGGACGACGAGGATTTCGATTACACCTGGCGTTTTTTCGCACGGGCCGTCGAGCTTTATCGAAGCGCCGCGCATGAACAGCGAGGCGTGGTGTTCAACGTTTGATGATTGGCATCATGATCTCCACACGGGTGCCGTATCGCGCGTCGCTCACAATGCGCGCACGTCCGTCATGCGCTTCCGCCACTCGCGCGACGTACGCGAGCCCAAGGCCCGAGCCACTCGTCTTCGTCGTATAAAACTCATCGAACGCGTGCTCACGCGTGCGCGCGTCCATGCCAGGCCCATTGTCCTCGACACGAAGTCGCACCTCGTGCTCGTCCCATAGAACGATCACACGCACCTGACCTCCCGCAGACAGCGCTTCGCGCGCATTGCGCACGAGATTCTCGAGCGCGACCTGGATCAGGTCGGGGTCCACGAACATGTCGGGCAAGGGCTCTCCGTGCGCCTCGAACCGCAGCTCGATTCCTTCCCCCTGCGCCACGACCTTCTGCGCTGCAACAACGTTCTCCAAAAGCTGTTGAAGATCGACACGCACACGAGCCGCCTCCACACGACCAAGCCGCTGATAACCGTCGACCACACGCCCGAGGCGGCTTGCTTGCTCGAGAATCAGATCGATGAAATGCGCTTGAGGATCCAGAGAACGCCCCTGCCGCGTCTCTTCGGCAAGGTATTGCGCCGCACCGGCAATCGCCGCGAGAGGGTTTTTGAGATCATGCGCCATCTGCGCCGAGAACCGCCCCAGCGTCGCAAGGTGACGCGCCCGTTCGCGTTCTTCAGTCAGCCACGCAACGAGCGGACGCACCACCGCCAGAAGCGCAAGCGTCACGGCCACCGTCCCGAACATCAAAAGGAGCGTTCGATCACCAAACCACGCGAGCACCATCAGATGCGCAAACACCGCGAGCGCCGCGAGCGCGAATGCATTGACGGCCCAAAGCCCCGTGATGCGCTCGACCACGCGCGTGCGAAGCGCAAGAACGCCAAGCAGAACGACGCTGAGCGCAATGCCGGGCGCCGCGATGCGCGGCGCACTGGCCCCAGAGAGCGCAAGCAAATCAGCGCTTACACCTCCGACACCGAGAAGGAGCGCGACCGCAAAGAGCTGAGTCCGGGCGCGCTCTTCAGGACCTGCCCGACGCAGATGGCGCCACAATAAAAACGGTGCGGCACCGAAGGTCGGAAGCATGCCCACCAGCATCGCGCGCGCCCAAGCCTCGCTCCCCGGAAACCAACGAAAGGCCGGCCACACGATCGGAAAAAGACACGCCAACGCGAGGAGAACGAAATACGATGTCGCGACATGAAGTGCGACCCGAAGCACTCGGCTTTTCCCGACGAAAGCTGCGATCAAATGAAGCGCTGGAGGCGCGATGAGCGCGGCCAACGCCCCATCGAGCCAATCCCAGAACGGTTCAGCTGCGAAATGGCGAACGACCTCGACGGTGTCGTACGCAAAAATAGCGATGCAAAGGAAGGCGAATGGGGATGAGAGAGAGTTTCTCGCCCCTCGCGCGAGCACGAGCACACCCAGCGCAAGAAAGAGCGCAGCCGCCGTGCTGCTGATCCATTGCTCGAGTCCCATCCTCGAAAGATACGCTCACGCTCAAGAAGAAGGGAGTTTCGACCGAAGATCGTAAGCGGGAGCATGAGTAAGACGGATGACAGAGCGCCCACCGACCCCAAAGGGGCCGACTCTGCACAAACGGTTCCTCGGGCCATCCGCCCCTTGCTGATCCGGCTCCCCAAATCACGCATTCAACATCAAGCGCGGAAAGTGAGGCTCGACGCCATCGAGGTCATCTCGACCAATCAAAACGATCCCCGTCGAGAAGAAGACTGAGATGAGGGCGTCGGCAGACACGCCCTACGCCTCCCCACCCAGGGCCCGCACGGAACCCACAGTCCGGAGCTCACCCATGGCGACATCCACTTCCTGGCGTTCCACCTCCGCCTGCTTCTCACGCTCGAGCCAGCGCGACTGGAGATCCGACGTCACGAGCCGCGCATCGAGTCGCAAGAGCCAGTGACGAAGCGCCTGGAGATTGGGGACGACAATGAAGACCATGAGGGTGAGCGATTGCAACGCACGCGCCCACGGCAGCATGCCGCGCCCGATGAATCACTCTGCGATTCACGTGACGCGACGCACCAACCGCTCGAGCGCTGGGGCACCACGCGTCACGCCCCCATCCGAGAAGAGACTCATGGGGCGAGGGCGTCGAGCATGTTGCGCGTGATCGCTTTTGCAGAAGAGCGTAGTTCCAACCACGGGTCCCGATGACGCTTCGCGAGCCAGTTGGGGACACTCGAGACAGTCAACGTCCTCGGTTCGATCGCATCGAGCTCAGACCACTCGATGGGCATCGCAACGGGCAGCCCGTCGCGAGCACGCACTGAATACGGCAAAACAGCCGTGCTGCCGCGGACGTTCCTCAGGTGATCGACGAAAATTCGCCCATGGCGTGCGTGTTTGGCCATGTTGTGAGTGAAGCGCGTCGGTTCACGCATCGCGATGTCGAGCGCGAGCGCTTTTGAAAAACTCTTCACCATATCCCAATCGTGTCGTCGAACGAGTGGCACGACGAGATGCAGCCCCTTGCCGCCCGTGGTCTTCACGAACGGCACGAAACCGAGTTCGGAGAGGCGCTCGCGAATCAAACGCGCGCCTTCCACCAGTCCACTCCATGGAATCTCTGGCGAAGGATCGAGATCGAGCACGATCCAATCAGGAGATTCGAGTCGGTCCAAACGCGAACCCCATCCATGGAGCTCGACGACTCCCCACTGAGCGAGCGCCACCACTCCCGGCACGCCCACGACAGAAAGGATTTCGTCTCCCTCGACGTCGAGATCGACATGAATCTCGGAACTCATCCCGCGATGGCTGTGCTTCTGAAAAAAGCACTGCCCCGCAACCCCCTCCGGACAACGAACGAGCGCGAGAGGACGTCTGGCCGCGTGCACCAAACAGAGCGGCGCGACCTGTTCGTAAAATCGAACGAGCTCCAACTTGGTCGTCTTGGAGCCCGGATCGATCACCCGTTCACCATGGCTGATCCCGATTCCAGCCACCGGAACACGACGTGGATCACGCGCCCCCTTTGCGCGCTTCTCGCCACGACGCCGCTCGCCTTCTTCTTTGGCCGCACGGATGCGCGCTTGGAGTGTTCCCTTCCCTTCGGCGGACCGGACGCGTCCGCTCTCCCATATTTTTTTCGCCTGCCCCACTGCGCTCGCGATCTCCTCGAGGGTCCGTCCGCTCTCGACGCTCGTCGTATGAAGCTCGGTCAGCGACGCTTCATCCGTGTGTTCGAGTCCATCGCGCCTCTTCCACAAGAGCCAGTTCACGCGCTCACGCGCGCCTTCGCGAGCATTCATGCGCACGAGCGTGTAAAGGCCCGACAGACGCTCACCGTGCAGTTCGAAATCGAGCTTTCCTTTTCGAAGCCCCGTTTGCGGATCACCCACCGGCGTCCACGTCCCACGATCCCAAAGAAGTACCGTCCCACCCCCATATTCACCTTGGGGGATGATCCCCTCGAACGAACCGTATTCGACAGGATGATCCTCGGTTTCGACGGCAAGGCGCTTGACGCTCGAATCCGCGCTCGGCCCTTTCGGAATCGACCAACTCTTGAGCAACCCATCGAGCTCGAGTCGAAAATCATAGTGCAATCGAGACGCAGCGTGTTTTTGCACCACGAACGACCATCCCTTTTTCCTTTGAACTTTCCCGGAGGGTTCGGATGTCCGCGAAAAATCGCGCTTCTGCCTATATTTTTCGAGTCCCATACGACCCGCCCATGTCGATTGGATCCATAACCACGACCCATCTCCACCAAACCGGGGCTTTCTTGCTCAGCGCTGAGAAGAAATTCGAGGGGCCAACCGCCACGCCGGGAAACTGATAATCTCGCGCGGACGAGCACGATGGGAGCATCGAGCATGACCGATGTGAAATGGGGTGAGCCTCTTCAGAATCTGCGCTTTGCGCTTCGTGAACCGTCGAACGCGCTCGAAGCCGGAGGCACCATCGCTCTTCCGCTCTTGTGCGAAAATCTTGGTCCGACGCCGATCTGGCTTTTCGGTTTCAAGGATGGATATCCACGCAGCCTTCGGGTCTCACCACCCAAACCGGATCGTCCGTACATCCGCGTCTCCTGGGGAGACGTCAATGTGCTCCATCCCCCAGACGCATTTCTTCGCGTCATGCCGAATGAGACCGTGAGCACGTTGCTCGACCTGTCGTTTGCTTTCGATCGCCGAGGCGCAGGATCGTGGCCCATCGCTTTTGCTTACGAGCCCGTCCGCGCTGCAGCTGGACTGCGGGCCTTCGCCACACCGACTCCAATCCAGACAGGTCTCGCCCATCTCATGGTTTCGCGCGCGCGATCACTTCGCGAAGCGGGCGTCGACGATCGTATCGAAGCGGAGCTCGACTCGATGCTTCTAAGAAACGACCCCGAAACGGTAAACCGACTGAAGCAACTCGGACAAGCCGGCGCGTTGTTTGCGGCGCGCCGATTTGCGCGTGTGCTGATGCCCGGCGCCGATTCGATTCTCGGTTGGAAAGCGCTCGATGCACTCGAGTTGCTCGGTCTTCACGGCCTCGAAGCCATCCGCATCACGCACGACGAGCTTCCTCATGCGAGCACTGCACTCGAGTTCGCTCGCGATTGGCTCGAGTTTCGACTTAGGAAAGATCCCTCACCCGAGCATCTGCCCTTCGTCACGATGCTCGAACAGCTCGTTCATCAACCCGATCGACGCGGCAACTTCGTGTTGACCTGGACGCCCCTCGATTCGCCAATCCATGGCTCGACACGCGTCGAAATCTTCGGCAATGGCGATCGCATCGTCACACACCGCCCCGCAGGAGAAGCCGTGCCGTCGACCTGCCGCACGCGCATCCCAGAGATGCAGATGCAAGCGCTGCTCGAAGCACTCGCTTGGTCTGGCATCTGGCTCAACGGACCTCTACGAACGCAAGGACTCCCCGACGAGCCCAAACCTGCACTCGAAATCCAACTCGCGATCGGCATGCCTTTCACACGACGCATCGCGATGTGGAACGGCGAATGGCGTCACGGCCCTGCGTTTCGTCTCGCAGCACTCTTCGATCGGCTGACCGCCGAAGTGAGGGCCTGATCGAGCCCTCAAGCCGCGATCGGTTCATACGCCGAAAGTGCAACCCGCAGACGTTCACGCGCCCGCACTTCGAGCTGGCGAACGCGTTCCTTGCTCACGCCCATCTCGCTGCCGAGCTCTTCGAGCGTGATCGGCTCATCCGCAAGCATGCGTGCTTCGATGATGCGACGCTCGCGCACACCGAGTGCCGCGAGAGCTGTGCCGAGCGCCTCTCGAACACCATGAATCTCACGAGCGCGCGCCACCTCGTCCTCCGGGGATTCACTCGTCGCGGGCATGCGCTCGATGGCAGGCGATTGGTCATCGAACGTCGAATCGAGCGACACATCTCCTTGCGAAAGCAGCGGCCAAAGCATCTGACAGCGTGCGATGGGCATGCCCGACGATTGCGCGAGCTCTTCGACCGTCTCGACACCCGTACGACGAAAACTACGAAGCGCGCGTCGCTCTGTCCGTGTGGTGCCGAGCCGCACGATGCGGTACGAGCGAATCACATATTCACGAATCTCGGCGCGAATCCAATACACCGCGTACGTCACGAGCCGGCACTCTTTGCTTGGATCGTATTTCGCCGCGGCGCGAAGCAACCCGAGGTTTCCCTGCTGAATGAGGTCTTCGAGCGGCACTCCCCAGCGGCGGTACTCCTTCGCGATGCGAATCACGAAGGGCAAGCTCGCCTCCACGAGCGCCGTGCCTGCCGCCTCGTCTCCGCCAGCCCAACGATAGGCGAGCTCGCGCTCGACCTCCGGATCGAGTTGTTCGATATCACGAAGATCATGCCGGTAACGATCGAGTTGAGACGTGGTGCTTTGGAGCGGCATCGGGACCTCCGTTCGCGCGTGTCGACAGCTCGCCGGAGTGCACTCGCCGTGCCCAAGTCGGGATTCGAAACCCGTGCGAAAACGCAGGAATATGCTGGCTCTACAAAACCTGGTGCGTAGGCAAACTGACCGCCGCGGCAGCTTGCCGCGGCAGCTCGGCTCAAAGGTCGAGCGTCAGGCCTTCATACGCCGCCATGGACTCGGGAAAAAGCTCACGGGCGCGGCGTTCTTTTTCTCGCACCATCGCATCCGATTGCACCGGATCATGATGGAAGAGCACATAGCGGCGAACACCTGCTGCCTTCACCATCTCGACCCCCGCCTCGAAGTGCGAGTGGCCCCATCCCGTCTTCGGCCCCGAACCGGCCTGGCCCGCATACTCTTCGGGCGTGTACATCGTGTCGTAGATCAGCACATCGGCGTTCTTCGAGAGCGCGACGAGCTTGGGATCGGGAATCGAATAGTGTTCAGTATCGGTTGCGTACACGACCGATCGATTCTTGTAATCGACACGATACGCGAACACACCGCCGGGGTGATTCCCCGCTGCGTTCGTCACACGAACACCATCGCCGATCTCGACGACTTCTCCTTCCCGGAGATCATGGAAGATGAGCCTGGCGGGCAACGTATTGAGATGCACTGGAAAGTTTGGCATCTCCATTTGCCCAGCGAGCGCGGTCTCGACGGTGCCCGTCACGTTGGCCGCGCCGTACATGTGAATCGTGTTGCCGGGCACGAACGCGGGCGCAAAGAAAGGGAACCCTTGGATATGATCCCAGTGCACATGACTGAAGAAGAGATGCGCTGTGAGCGGCATTTCTTTCAGCCATGCATTCCCAAGCAACCGTAGCCCGGTACCTCCGTCGAAAATGAGGCGTGCCTCGCCCGCTCGGACCTCGACGCAGCTCGTATTTCCGCCGATGCCCGCCGTTTCAGGCCCCGGCACGGGGATACTTCCGCGAACTCCCCAGAACCTGACGCGGAACATTCCGATGGCTCTCCCCTTGAACTGACGAGAATACGGTGTTGGCGGACAGACATCAATAAAAGCTGCACACCCAGCTCTGGAACGATCCGCCACCGCGTGGCATGCAGGGGCGTTTCATGTCGATTCAGGTTCGAGAGCCGAGCACTGCCGACGATCGGCCACAATGGCAAACCCTCGCAGCGATCGCGGTGGTGTGCGGAGGTTTGGGTGTTGGGCTTGCCCAGTGGGGAATGTATCGGCCGCACGTCACGGAAGCCACATCCGCCCCCGCCTCCGCTTCCGCTCCCTCCTCCGCCCCCGCTCCCGCCTCCGCCTCCGCTCCCGCCTCCGCCTCCGCTCCCGCCTCCGCCTCCGCTCCCGCTCCCGCCTCCGCTCCCGCCTCTGCCTCCGCCTCCGCTCCCACCTCCACCCCCCACATCACCCATGGCCGTGTGGCCTACCTCCGATGCGAAGGCGTCCCCCAGCGCCGTGGTCCTGTTCCGTGTCCGCGCGATGAAGCACTCGAACAAGCCGTATGGACAGCGATCGACACGCTCACCTCATGCGAATTACCCGCAAATACAATCGGCGAAGCCGATCTCGTCCTCGACTTCACATCCGCGCATGCGGCCCCTGAGATCCGTGCGCGCGATCGATTCGCGAATGACGTCACCCGCCTCGATCCAGCTTTCGTGGTCTCGTGCCTGACGCCCTCGCTTCAGACCATTCGCCAAACCATGGGCTCTTCTCACCTCGTCGTGTCGTTCCGTTTCGCGACACGCGACCTTTGATTTCTCAAAACATCGATCGCGTGCTGGGCAAGGCGCGTGGTGAATGACAACCACGACATCGCGGCTCGTAAGCATCCGCCGCTCCCACTTGCACACGCTCCTCACCTCCGCTCATCCGCTGCGAACGCCCCGCGGGCTGTCCACAACGACTACAGATCGCAAGCGTCTTGGTCACATACTCCGCCACACACAAAAGTGCGGGCATGGGATCGAACGGCTTACCGGTATAGTCCTGATCCAACCCCGCGCAGATCACCCGCACCCCCGAGCTCGCCAGCCTCTCGGCGAGCTCCACGATTTCTCCGTCGAAAAACTGCACCTCGTCGATTCCTACGACCCGCGTCTCCGGAACGACGGCCCGCGCAATGTCCTGCGCGCTCCCAACAGCGATCGCCTCGATCGAATGTTCGGAGTGCGACACGATCTTCGTCCCGTGATATCGATCATCAATGCGGGGTTTGAAGATCTGCACGGTTTGCCGTGCGATCACTGCGCGCTTCAGGCGGCGAATCAATTCCTCGCTTTTTCCGCTGAACATCGGCCCGCAGATCACCTCGATCCAACCGATAGCGCCGTGCATGACGTGCATGTGCGCGCCCTCTAGCGAGCCAAGACCGTCCGCGCAACCTCACAATCAATGTTTTGGAAGAGAGCCCAAAGACTTTTGCTGGGCCATCGTCTCGTGCTAACTTGGGCTCGTGGACGTCGTCTTGCGGAAGGTGGGACGCAAGCCCGGCCGAGCGGTGATCGGCCGGTTGTTGCGGCCGCCGCGCAAGGGCAGCGTGTTGGTCATCGAATTTCCCGATGGTCTGCACGAGTACGTCACCACTCCTGTGAAGCGCGTGCTTCGCATTTGCGGCCGTGAGGTCTACTACATCCAGACCGCCAATAGCCGCTACCGGCTGGAGATCCGCTCGAGCGAACGCTCTGCCATGGAAGCCCCGGCCGTCCGCTAACTAATTGGCTAAGAACATCAAGGCCCCAGGTCGAGTCGGGCGAGCCGATCGAGCAATCCCCCACACAAATCACCCAGCATCGACAATGCGTCGTCTTTGGGGCGACTGGTGGATTCGTCCGCGTAGAGAGCTCGGTTGAGCTCGATTTGGATCGCATGGATCGATTCGTCGGGCCGTCCGTAATGCCCTGTGGTGAATCCCCCTCGATAGGGGTCGTCGTGCCTCACGCTGAGGCCCGCTCCTCGAAAATGGCGATCGACGAGATCGATCACTCGTGGATCGGCCGTGGTTCTGCCTCGCGTCCCCGGCACGATATCTGCGCGACGCATCGCAGAATCTCTTGATCTCGAAGGCATGGAGTGAGCCGCCACCAGAATGGCCCATCCGAAACGAGCTCTTTTGCGGCGGAGCTCTCGCGCGAGCACCTCGTGATAAGGCTCGTGGAACGTTCTCAGCCGATCACGCAGCTCCGCATATCGAAGTGGTTCTCGAAGCGCGGGACGCCCCTCGGTCGTCACTCTCCAGACGACACCGCGCGCCTGGGTAGGTCGAGGCGCCGGGTGGTCCGCCACGGTGTCACGATCGATGTCATCTGCGGCACGATTGAGATCGATCACATAGCGCGATATTTGCGCGCTAAGAAGCGTCGCCCCGTACTCGGGGGCGCGCTCCCAAATGCGATCGACATACAAATCGGAATCGCGGAGCACCACATCGCGCGGAACCGCCAATGAACTCGCAACACCCTCGGGGATCGCAAGCCCCGCGTGCGGAACCTCGACCATCACCGGAGTCTCGCCACGAAGTGGGGCATTGAGCGAGAAGAAGGACATGCGTAGTTCAGGGTGTAGCATGCCAAAGTTCGAGGCATACTCTGGACGCCAAAGGAGGGAGCACGAGAATGAATGCTGATGCGATGGACCCCCAAAGCACGAACGGAAAATCGACGGGACCCACGGTGGAATCACCCGAAGTTCGCAGACTCGAATCCTTCGAAGAGTTTTGGCCTTATTACGTAGGTGAACACCGCAGCCCACTGAACCGCAGCCTTCACTACGTAGGCACGTCGATGGCGATCGGGACGGTGAGCGCGGCGATCACGACCTTGAACCCGGCCTGGCTCATTCTCACCCCCATCGTGGGGTACGGACCGGCGTGGATCGGACATTTCCTCATCGAGAACAACAGACCTGCCACCTTCGATTATCCGCTCTGGTCGCTGCAAGCCGATTTCAAGATGCTCGGAATGGCTCTCCGCGGAAAGATGGCGGATGAAGTCACCCGTCTCTACGGTTCATCGAACCCACCCGCAGACGCTCCGCTCCTCGCAACACGATGACAAACACATGATCGAGCCGCGCGTGAACACGCGCGTCGCTCGATCGTCCCTTCACGGGCGAGAACAAGACGAGCGCACTCGCTCGCGCACCGCGCTCGCAATCCCACCTTCAGGCGCCATCCGAAGATATCGCTGGCCCCATGCGCAATGTTCCTCATCCATCTCGCCGAGGAGCGATAGACGCCCCATCGCTTCGACGCTTGGAGGGGTGGCGCTCATCGCCGCGCGCCAACGAGCCGCAGGATCTCGACGCTGAATTTCATCGATAACGCCGAGCAAATGGAGCGCATCAGGATTGTTCGGATGAAGAACGAGCGCGCGACGCAAGAGCGGCATGGCGCGCCCGAATGCATCATCGTGTCGAGCAGCCCACGCTTCTGCGATCAGAAGCCGCGCTTCCTCTTCGGGTGTGAATGGATTCGTCGTCGCGCCGTCCCGAAGCTGTTCCGCCAAATGCTCCACCGTGCTGCCTCGCCTCGCGCGAGCGAATGCGAACATACGAAAGAGAAGAATATTGCGGCGTTCGGTGAGCCCCTCGGGGGGCAAGGCTTCTTCGAATGCCTCGATCGCGTCGTAAAAACGCTCCGCTTGCAAATACAGTCGCGCCAGGAAATACGCGAGCACTTTGTCGCGACGTGCTTCGCGTCGAGCCCGACGCACAGGATCGACCCCTGCCGCCCCAGCATTCGTTTCGACGAAAAATCGAGCCCGTGTGTGTTCGACTTCGAGATTGGACGCGCTCGCGTCATCGATGCGCGCGAAGGTCGCGGGCATACCGTCGAAATCTCGTGTCTCGAGCTGAACCGCCAAGAGCGAACGGAGCGCTTCGACATTTCGAGCGTCATGAGCAATCGCCGCTTCGAATGCTGCGCGCGCCTCATCGAGTTGCCCCAACCCACGCGCGGCACGCCCGCGTTCTGTGTGTAGTCGTGCATCCTCGGGCCTCACCTCGATCGCCACCCTCAACGCATCGAGCGCTTCTTGCCATTGACTCATCGCGAGGTGCAGCCGCGCTTTGGTCGCGAGCAGGCTTGGCTCCCGCGGATGAGCGCTCAACGCCCTGTTTACGATCGCAAGACCACGCGCATGCTCTCCTTGCTCTCCATGGGCACTTGCCACCACCGATGCGATGATCGGATGCGTCGCACGCGACTCGAGCAAGGGCGTAATGAGAGCAATCGCCGCAGAGGATTGTCCGTTCCGCGAAAGGAGTGAGCCGAGCGCCACTGTGGCAGCGATGTGCTCCGCAGCTCCACGCGCCGCCTCTTCGTATAAACCTCGCGCGCTCTCCATTTGTCCGCGCACATCGGCGATTCTCGCGCGCGCCAAGATCGTCCGCGCCGTAGGTGGAGCACTCGCAAGCAAGGCTTCGGCGACGTCGATTTCACCCAATGCGATATGGATTTCGGCCATGACCTGCGCGCGTCGACCAGCATCGGTCGACACACCGCTCGAGAGCGCGCTCATGATCGTACGAGCATCCTCGAGGCGTCCGAGCGCGAGCCAAGCCTCGGCGAGCTGCACCTGAAAGAGTTCATCGCCTGGAGGCGATGGGAAAGCGGCCACTTCGCCCACGATGGAAAGCGCTTCTTCGGTGTCCCCGCGATCGATCGCAGACAGTCCCACGAGAAGCCGCGCCCAACTGCGTTCTTTGGGTGTGGCCTCGGGCGCTTCGATCAACTCCGAGATGGTCTCGCCGATGCGATCGCGCTCCGTGCCCGCATCCCATTGGATAAGGCTCCGCGCGAGTCGAACTGGGATCGCCTCCCCAGAAACCGGGTTCGTCTCGCCTGCTCGCGCCTCGATTCTCGCAAGGAGAGCGTCGTGACGCGGAGCATCGGCAAGCGCGCCCCTCAGCGCCTGCGCCGCACCGAGCGCCATCTCGATATTGCCGATCGCGAGCGCCGCGAGCGCCCGTGCATACCCAGCTTCGGCCGCCCTGGGCCCTGCGATCACGAGCCCTGATGCATGCATGGCCGCGCCATTGGCATCTCCTTCGGCAAGGGCGAGGTAGGTGCGCGCGATACGATGATCCGACGCCCCTTCACCCGCAGGATCATGATCTTCGAGCCACCGGACCGCCTCCTCCCGATGCCCTTCGATCCCCTCGAGAGCTGCTGTTGCGTGCAACCGCGCCGCCAACGCCACGTCCCCAGGATCCGATGGATGTGCAAGCAACGACAGAGCGGCCTCCATCGCGGAAGGTCGTCCGCTGCGTTCGACTTCGATGCGAGCATCTTCGATCGCAGCACGATGATGCAGGTGAATCCCAAGCCCGATCACGAGCGCAACCGCCGTCACGACGCCCACGAAGATGGCCACTCGAACGAGCCGCTGCTTTCGGATTTCCTCTTTTGTTTTGGGAATTTTCGTGATTTGCGGAATGGCAGCCCGCGACTCGCGCACAGAGAAAAGATCCGACGGGTCGTTCACGATGAGCCGATCATGCGCGAGATCGAGCCTCGAATTCCAGCATCGAAAAAGGAAAGGGCGGCAGGCTGCCAAGGCCCACCGCCCCTTCGACTCTTCGAGGAGGACAAGGTCAGCTCGAACGAACCTCCAACAAGAGTGCACACACGAGCTTCGAGAAACACTTGGTACTATCCACTGGCTCTCCTCCCCGGCAGTGCCGGCGCCTCCGGGCTGCGACTACAGATGGCCGCGCTCACGTCGAGACGTTCCATGGCGGGGGGGCTCGAGGTGATCCTCACCCCATGTCGATCCCCGCTCGCCCCCTCGTAATTCACAGCAGGATTTCTCGAAAGACCAAAGGGCCCCAGAGCCCTTTCGGCTTCCTCGAATTTCGCACCATTGCGGGGCTTTTTGGTTGCCCATCCGCTGTGCTCTCTATGCTTCCCCTCAGAGCATCCGAGTGGAAACATAGATTCAGGATAGCGGCGAATCGCCGTGTCCACAAGGTTCCGAGGGCGCTCCCTAGCAAAAGTCATAGGTGGCATTCTGCCACTTCCCAATTTGGCTCTTCCGCCCAAGGAAAAGAGAGCTAGAATTCCATCGAATGGAGCGGATGCGCTAAAATCCAGAGGAGACGATGTCTTCCGCGCTCTTCCCCAGCCCTGCCACCATGCTCAGAAAACCCGAGCTCACATACCGGGCACGGCGGATTCTTTATGCCGTGGTTTCTGAGTACATCACGACAGGAGAACCGGTCGGTTCGAGGCGGATTTCCAAGCGCTATGGCATCAATCTCTCTCCCGCAACGATCCGCAACGAGCTCTCGGATCTAGAAGAAACAGGATGTCTCGCGCAGCCACATCACAGCGCGGGGCGCATTCCCACCGAGCTTGGCTTTCGCGTCTTCATCGACGCTTTGGCGCAAATGCGCGAAGTTCCAGCAGAAGATCGAGCCGCGATTCTGGCGCGGATGCGTCAGCTCCGCCCCGGAGTGGACGACGTTCTGCGAGAAGCGGGGCGGCTCCTTGCTTCACTCACAGGAGCGGCTGCGTTGGTCACCCGGCCGCGCACGGAGGTGGAACCGCTCGCTCAGATTCGCTTCATCCCTCTCCAGGAAGGGAACGTTCTGGCGGTCATCGTGACGCGGAGTGGGACGATTCAAAACCGAATCGTGAAAGTCCCCGACGCGCTCGCCCCTGCCGAGCTCGAGCACGTTCACAATCTACTCGCCGAGCTGACCTCGGATCGAACGCTCGACGAAGTGCGCACAGAGCTCGCCCGGATGATGGCCACCGATCGCGGCGAATACGATCGCCTGCGCCGTCGCGCCAAGCAGATGGTCGATGCGGCGGCGGCCGCAGGACAAGTTCGGGATGGCAACGTGATCATCGAAGGACAGGGGGTCCTCTTCGATCGCCCGGAATTCGTCGATGCTGAGAAAATCCGAGGGTTTCTCCGAGCTTTCGAAGAAAAGGAACGGTTGCTCGACCTGCTCGATCGCACCCTCGCGGCGGGCGGCATTCAAGTCCTCGTTGGATCGGAAGCCAATATTCTCGATGTACCCGATGTGGGTTTGATTTCGACCCACTATCGAACAGGCGGTGTGCGTTCCGGAAGTCTCGGGATCATTGGCCCTACCCGCATGGATTACGCGAAGCTCATGCCTCTCGTGAGCTTTGCAGCCCAAGTCACGAGCGACGTTCTCGATGGCGAGATGCTTGACGAAGATCATGATGTCGAGAGCGAGCCCGACGGCACTTGAGCCGCGGAGCAAGCGTGTTTACAGTCGCCTCGCCGAACGGGAACGTGTCGTGTCGAAAATTTTCGAGAGGAGCCTTGAGACGTGAGCGGAGACGAAATCGATGAAAATACGGAGACGCCGATCGACACCGAAGCCTCAGAAGAGGTCACGCCGGTCGTGGACCCGTTGGTGCAACTGCGAGAAGAGCGCGATCGCTTGAAAGATCAGCTCTTACGGACCGCAGCAGATTTCGATAATTTCCGAAAGCGCTCGCGCAAAGAGCTGGAAGACGCAGAAAAGCGCGGTCGAGAGGACACGATCCGCGAAATGCTTCCGGTGTTCGACAATCTCGAGCGTGCGGTGACAGCCGGCACGAACGCCACGAACGCCACGGACACAGCTGCGATCGTCGATGGGTTGAAGATGGTCATGAAGCTCTTCGAAGACCATACCCAACGAATCGGCATCTCGCGGGTCCCCTCGGTGGGCGAGCGATTCGACCCCGCCATTCACGACGCCATCCAGCAGCAAGAAACGGCAGACCATCCTCCCGGCGTGGTGATCACCGAAGTGGTCCCTGGATACCGTTTTGGCGAACGCCTCCTGCGGCCGGCGATGGTCGTCGTTTCGCGCAAACCGAGCGCGAGCGCTTGAATGAGTCGGCACCCACTCCGTGATTTCGGGGGTTCGCGGCGATGAGAACAAGGTATAGGATGCGGTTCTCGGCTCGATCATGAGTAAAGTCATCGGCATCGATCTGGGTACGACCAACTCCTGTGTTGCGATCGTGGAAGGCGGCGAGTCCGTCGTCATTCCGAACGGGGAAGGTTCGAGAACCACACCCTCTGTCGTGGCTTTCACGAAAGAGGGTGAGCGCCGTGTGGGCAGCGTCGCACGGCGCCAGGCCGTCACGAACCCGGAGCACACGATCTTCGCGGTCAAACGCCTGATGGGACGGCGTCTCGATTCACCCGAAGCGCAGAGACACGCCCAAGCCGTGCCTTATCGTGTCACGGCGGCGGCGAACGGCGACGCGTGGGTCGCGATTGGGGATCGTCAGCTCTCGCCTCCTGAAGTGTCAGCTGCCGTTCTCCAAAAGATGAAGGAGATCGCGGAGGCCTATCTCGGAACCCCCGTCGATGGGGCCGTGGTCACGGTGCCGGCGTATTTCGACGATGCTCAGCGCCAGGCCACGCGCGATGCCGGAAAAATCGCTGGGCTCGAAATCAAGCGCATCATCAACGAGCCGACCGCCGCTGCGCTCGCGTATGGCCTCGAGAAAAAAGCCAGCGGACGCATCGCTGTCTACGATCTCGGAGGAGGAACCTTCGACATCTCGATCTTGGAGATCGCCAATGGCGTCTTCCGCGTGCTCTCCACCAATGGAGACACGCTTCTTGGCGGTGAGGACTTCGATCACGTCCTCGTCGATCATTTCGCTGATTCCTTCGTGCACGAACATGGCGGGCTCGACCTGCGAAGAGATCGCGCCGCGCTCCAACGCCTGAAGGAGCAAGCGGAAAAGGCGAAACACGAGCTGAGCACGGCGCTCGAAACCGAGATCAACCTTCCCTTCATCGCAGCGGATGCGACCGGGCCCAAGCATCTCGTATCCTCCTTGCGGCGGAGTGAGCTCGAAATCCTCGTCGGCGATTTGGTCGAACGCACCCTCATCCCTTGTCAGCAGGCGCTCGACGACGCGAAGCTCACCACGAAAGACATCGACGAAGTCATCCTCGTGGGCGGCATGACTCGAATGCCGATCGTTGCGAGGAAGGTTTCGGAATTCTTTGGACGCACACCCCACAAGGGCGTCAATCCCGATGAGGTCGTGGCCGTCGGCGCAGCGATTCAAGCAGCGTCGATGGAGGGTCAGATGGAGGAGGTCCTCCTCCTCGACGTCACGCCGCTTTCGCTCGGTGTCGAAGTGGGCGGTGGCGTGTTTCATCGGCTCATCCCGCGCAACACGACGATCCCATCGAGCGCACAAGAAACCTTCACCACGAGCATCGACAACCAGCCCTTCGTCCCGATTCACGTCCTCCAGGGTGAGCGCGAGATGGCCGTCGACAATCGTTCACTCGCCAAGTTCGAGCTCGCGCCCTTGCCTCCAGCGCCGCGCGGCGTCCCTGAGATCGAAGTGCGGTTCGAGATCGACGTCGATGGCATCGTGCATGTGTCGGCCAAAGATCTTCGCACTGGGCGCGAACAGAAAGTGCGCGTCGTGGCATCGAGCGGCCTGACTCAAGATCAGATCGACGGCATCGTGAGCGATGCGGGAAAATACAAAGAGAGCGACGCCAAGCGCAAAGAGCTCGCCGAGCTCAAAAACAGCGCCGCTGCGCTGCTCTACACGAGCGAAAAAGCCGTCGTCGAATGCGCCGACCTCGTGCCCCCCGAGATCATCGAGCTCGTGAAAAACGACGTACTCACGCTCAAAGAAACGCTCGACGCAGGAGACGCCATCGCGATCCGCGAGGCGCTCCAATCGCTCGAGCTGAGCGCGTACAAGATCGCCGAATCGATGTACGGCAGCTGACGACTCGGCTGTCGCGATGCAGCTCTTCTGAGATGGTCATGGCGAGAACGACATCGCCGCAACCTCGCGAATCGGCGCCTGTCGTTGGTCGGAACCCGATGCACGAATCATCCTCTGGAGCCAGACCGCTCGCCCTGTGGTGTGATCTTCGCACCGCCGCTCTCGTAGACGCTCCGTCATGCAGCCGGGCAAGCGCGCCGCCTCTCCCATCGCGCGATGAGCTGATTCGAGAGGCCCGAAAATACACTCCCAGGCGGGCCTCGCGATCACGATGACACGAAGCGTCGCGGCGTGCCTTGGGGTTCTGATCGTTGGGGCTTGGATCGCGCCCGTAAGGGCGCAAGAGGGCAGCTTCGCAGAGGAGCACGAAAGTCACGAAGGAGCTCGTGTCGAGCTGAGGTATCGGGCGCAGGGGGGATGTCCCAATGAGCACATATTGCGAGCTCAGGTGAGCGCGATTCTGGAGCGTGATGCTTTCGATGCAGGGGAGCCGACTCATCGACTCGACGTGGTCGTGACTTCGGATCCAACTCGGGCGCTCATCACGCTCCATCGCGTGGGCAGGGAAGAGCCCCTCGGTACACGGACGCTGGAGGGTCAGGGATCGTGCGCGGCCATGCTGCCCTCGCTCTCGCTCGTGACGGCCATGCTCGTCGATCTCTCAAGACGAGATGCGATATTGCACATGCCGGCGGAAGCACCTGCCGAGGATCATCATGCGCCGTTCGAGTTTGGGTTGGCAGTGGGTGCAGGGGCTCAGCTGGCGCTCGGACCCACGCCGCAGGCGCTTGGGTTCGTGAGCGTGTCCTTTGTGCCGTGGCCTTGGCTCGCGGTGTATACCGAAGTGCTGATGGCGCCCTATGCGGATGTACCGCTTGATGCGGTGCGCATCGAGCTCACGGGAGTCGCGGGGGTGCTCGGCATCTGTCCACGGCTCGCGTTCGAGGGTGGGCACGCGCTCGAAGCATGTGCCGAGGTGGGAGCGGGGAGCGTCGCTGGCAGCGGGCGGAACCTCGATTTCGAAACCACGGCGCTCGTACCGTGGGTGTTCGCGGGCGGTGCGATCAGGGCTCGCTTGATGTTCGCTTCGCCGTGGTTTTTGACCCTCGTGGCGCGGGTGGGCGGAACCATCGTACGTCCGGCTTTCTACTATCGCGACGAGGCCTACATCACTATGTATCAAGCATCCGAGCTCGACGCCGTCGCAGGCGTCCTGCTCGGCCTCCGGCTTTTTCCATAAAGTTCCATAAAGAGAGCGAGGGCCGGCCAGTTACACTCGACATGATGCAGGCCGCGCCGACCGACCCTGCGGAGGGAGCTGCTCAGCGGTCGATTGGCGATCTTTTCAACGGCCATTCTGCCTTCGTCTGGCGCGTGCTTCGACATCACGGCGTTCCGGACCGTGATCTCGAGGACGCGTGCCAAGAGGTGTTCATGGTGGCGCAGCGTCGCCAGAAGGAGCTCGATGCCTCACGCGGAGCGGCGACGACATGGCTCTACGAAATCGCTTGGAGGGTCGCATCGACGTACAGGCGGTCCATCGGCAGGCGACGTGAGGTGCTCGGGCTGCCGAATGACGACCCGCAATCGGGGGACGAAGGACCCGAGCGCGAGTTGGTTCGCAATCGTCAAAGGGAGCTCCTGACGAGCCTTCTGCTCAAGCTCGATGACGATAAGAGGAGCGTGGTCATGCTCTACGAAATCGAAGGTCTATCGATGCGAGAGATCGCTGATACTCTCGGTTGCCCTTTGCAAACGGCATACTATCGGCTCCATGCGGCCCACCGCGAGCTTCGCGCAGCGCTGACTCGCCGCCGCGCAGACGAGGAGCTCCGATGAGCGCCGAGCAGGATCCGCCTCGGCTGATCGAGGACGAAGAAGACGAGCTGGGTGCTCTCTTCCGTGCGGGGCGCGGCGTGCCCGAAGTGCGGCTCTCCGAAGTGCGAGCGCGCCTCATGGCGCGGCCGCTTTGGATGAAGCCGTGGACATGGGGGATGGGGCTGGTCGTTGTCGGCCTCGCTGTTGGCGGGGCGATGATCTTCCGCGCACCTTCCCCTGCTGGCCCCACCGAGCCCACTCCTGAGACAGGCGCGCTCGAGATATCTCCCTCGCTGGCGATGCCTCAATCCCTCGAGGATCACTCTCCGCCCCACGAGTCTCCGCCCTACGAGACGGGCTCTGATACACCGAATCCTCCTCCGATGTCACCGACGGCAGAATCGTCGCGTTCACCGCGCGCCCCTCGCACGCGAGCTGCGGTTCCAGATGCGGCTCCACCCTCGCCCGAGCCGGTTCAACCATTGGCATCCATGCCATCTGAATATCAATTGATCCTCGCGGCGCGCCAGGCGCTTCGCAGCCGTAGATCTCACGCTCGTAACTCGCTCGATACCCACGAGCGCCTCTATCCCGACGGAACATTGCGCGAAGAGCGAGAAGCGCTCCGTGTCGAGCTCTTATGGACGATGGGCGACCGAGCCGAAGCCGAGGCCGCTCGAAGGCGCTTCGAGCGAGCTTTCCCTACATCAGCACATCGCGCGAGGCTCGATGAGCTATTGAATTCTCCATAGAAGCGTTCCCGTGCACCCATTCATGGTGAATACTTGTCGGTGCAGCTGTTTCGAGATCCGCTACGATCGCTGTGCAACTGCCAACCATCGATCGTGTGATTGAACGCGTCACGCGAGCACCAGACGAATCGCAAAATAAAATTCATAAAGCGTTCGAGGTGCGGCCAGTTACGGCTGGAGGCTGGCGATGCGTTCGACTCAGTGGCTCTCGTATTCAATGAGCGCGATCGCCGGATGCATGCTGGTGGGCTGTTCGAGCATCAGCGCAGGATTCGTCGGAGAGAACTACGGCCGCGGCTCGATCGATGCCTCTACCGTTCGATTCGAATCCTGTGGCAATGGGATGGACGACGACCACGACGGGAGGATCGACGACGGTTGTTTTTGCGCCGCCGGTGAAGTGCAACGCTGCTTCTCCGGTGATTACCCGAGTCGTGGAGTTGGGATCTGTACAGATGGAATTCAGCGATGCGATCTATTCGGAGGCGTCGAATTCGGGGATTGGGGCGAGTTTCCGTGCACTCACGACCAGGTCCCACAGGCGGAGAGCTGTGATGGACGGGACGACGATTGCGATGGGGCCGTCGATGAAGGTTGCTCGTGCACGGCGGGAGAGAGCCGCCCTTGCGGGCTCGAATTTTCGACCGCGCCATGCATGGCTGGCGTCCAAATGTGCCGAGCAGACTCGTGGACCGGCTGCGAAGGCGCCATCGGGCCCGCTCCCGAGATGTGTGGCGACGGGATCGACAATGACTGTGATGGCCTCACGGACGAAGGGTGCGGGTGCGTTCCTCAACGAGAGCTTTGTGACGATGGGATCGACAACGATTGCGATGGAGAAATCGACGAACCCGCGTGTAGCCCCGATTGGTTTGAGGATTGCGCTCCGCTGCCTCCTCCCCCTGGCTCGGATTGGCTGCTCGAAGCCACTTCATTGCTTTGGGACGGCACGAATCGAGCGGGTCATTTTGGCGTTCGATTCTATCAAGGGCATGTCGCGGTCGACGAAGAGGAGAACCTCTATGTCGCAGGGGTCATTTGCGATGGGTCGGCCACCTTCGGAGGAGTTCCACTCACATCGGGAGATCCCATTGCCGGCACCTATCGCAATTGCAATCCATTCCTCATCGCGTTCGCCCCGAATCTCACGGTTCGGTATGCGTGGCAGCCCGTATTGCGAGACCTCGCCGCTCCTCTCCCAGACGCTCTGCCAGCGACCGCGAGCGTGTCCGCGCTCACCCCTGACGGACGAGGCGGTGTTTGGATGGGCGGCTCGTTCCGAGGTCGATTCTCTCTCGCGCCCACGATCGAATATGAGGAGGCGAGCAACGAGATGTATCTCGTGCACCTCGACTCGAGCGGTGCGCTCGTATTCGAGCTCGTGATTGGAGAGCAAGGAGCGGACGAAAACGTCCGGGACATCATCCTGACAGGAGCTGGCGTCCCCGTGGTCCGCGCAAGGAGCCAAGGATCCATTCTCGATCTCGGCGGCACACAGGTACGACTTCCCACAGGAGGAGGGGAGCTCGTGTTCGCGATCGATGAAGCCCGCCGCGGTGTGCGTTGGGTGACGCAACTCGAAGGCGTCGCTTCTTCGGGCTCTCGAATGACGCGGGACTCGGCGTCGGGAACGATCGTCATTTCTGGCTTCGCGAATGGCGAAGCGCGCTTGGGTGATCGCACCTTGAGCGGCGCGAATGGTTGGCTCTTGTCGCTGGCAGAAGGCGATGGTTCCACGGTCGATCTGCGCGCCTTTGCGGCGCATATGACTGGGCTTCACGCGCGGGCGACAGAGCATGGGATCGGATTGGGCGGCTCTTTCGTGGGCGAGATCGATCTCGGAGCGGGACCTCTTTCATCGAGTGATTCGGGTTCGTATTTCTTGGCGACGATCGATGCCGCGCGGACCGTCCAAATGAGCCGCACGGTGTCGACCCCCAATCACGAGCGCATCACTCAATTCCTATGGACCTCGTGTCTCCATGCGGTGTTGTTGGTTCAGGCGGACGCCTTTTCTCCCAATGGCGAGCTCCAAGTCCTCGAATACTCGAGGGCCGGCGTCCTTCTGACGCATGAGTCGATCGCCATCGGTACTGCGTCGGCTCTCACAGACCTCTACGAGTCGGCGCTGTCTCGTCGCTTCCGCGCCGTTTACGCCATCGATATCCATCCTGGCAATGGCGCGCTTCGTTTACGGCGCGCCACTTATTAAGAGTACAAAAAAGATTGAACGGCATTGATTCGTCGGAGGACTCGCTTCCACGGACCTGTGGTGTTCGTTCATCACAATCACATCTTCGCTCTTTGGAGGTCCCGATGATGTTCGACGGATATTTTGATTATCTCACTGCATTCGACCGCAACATCGGATTCGTCACGGAGGATGAATTGCTTCGTTTGCGAGGCAAGACCGTGGCGATCGCTGGCACAGGAGGCGTGGGCGGAGCGCACTTGATGATGTTGACCCGCATGGGCATAGGAGGTTTTCATCTCGCGGACTTCGATCGATTCGAGCTCCCGAATTTCAATCGCCAAGTGGGCGCAACGATACGCACTCTGGGACGGCACAAGGTCGATGTCATGGCCGAGATGGCATCTGATATCAATCCCGAGCTCCGGATATCGAAGTTCAATGAAGGAATCACGAAATCGAATATCGATGCATTTCTGAGTGGGGTCGATCTCTTCGTCGATGGGCTCGACTTTTTCTGTCAGGGGATCCGATTCGAGATCTTCCGGCGCTGCGCAGAGCTCCGTATCCCCGCGATCACCGCCGCCCCGTTGGGAATGGGGACTTCCTACGTGATTTTTTCTTCGAGTGGCATGAGCTATCAGGACTATTTCGGAGCGAGAGGAGAGGATGACGAAATAGAGCTCGTGAGATTCGCTGCTGGCCTCGTGCCTCGATCATTGCATGAGAGCTATCTCGTCGATCCAAGTCGTATGGATCTCCGGGCGAGGCGAGTCTCTTCGTCACCGGTCGGGATCCAGCTCGCGGCATCGGTGGCCGGGACCGAGGCCACCAAATTATTGCTCGACCGCGGCAAGGTTCGGCCCGCGCCGTGGTGTCATCAATTCGACCCCTATCTCGGGCGATGGGTGCACACGCACGTCACGTTCGGATATCGCAACCCGTGGCAGCGAGTGCGAACAGCGATGTTGCGTCGGCGTCTCCAAGCCCATGTGTCGGGCCTCCTGGAGTCCACGAGCAAGGTCGAAAGAGAACATCCATCGTCTGATATCGGCTCTCTTTGATTTCACTCTCAACGATTGGCGAGGAACCATGAATCACGAGCAGACAGGGGAGAACAGCGCGATGAGCAGCAACAGCGTTGCAGAGGCATATTCCTCCGAGCCATGGTGGTACGATTTGAGAGGCTTCTTCATATTGTCTTTCGCATATTGCAGCACTCTCTCTGTTCAGATGAATTGCTTTGGTCCGCATTTCGGCAAGAGACATCTCGAAGCCGCTTGTGGCACCGGGACACTCCTCGAATTGCTCCTCCGATGGCGGCGGTGGAAAGGCTTGCCCGAAGTCGAGATCGTGGGTGTGGATTACGCTAATTCCATGCTCGAGGGCGCGCGGCGTCGCTTCTCTCGGAGCACGAACATGTCGTTTTTGCTGGGGGATATCACTAGGCTCCCCTTCGATGACGGAACGTTCGATACGGTGAACGTCGCGAATGCGATCCACTGTTTTGCGCGGGTAGACGAGGCGCTCTTGGAGATTCATAGAGTGCTCGAGCCAGGTGGGACGATCGCGGCGAACGTATTGCTCTCACCGAGAGGGGCTGGCCTCCGCGCGCAGATCGCGCGAACGATCAATGACTGGGGCATTCGCAAAGGCATATTGCATACACCCTATAGGCGGGAGGATATTCGAGGGCGCATCGTCAGGGCAGGCTTCGAGATCCTTCGCGAAGAGCAGTCTGGCAATTCGTATCAAGTCCTTGCGAGAAAGCCGGATTCGGCCTCGTCCTGAGCTCAGCGGGTCGGGTGGCGAACCAAGCGCGCTCGACGCCGAGCAAGCCGAATGGCGGACGCGCGAGGGTGCGAGAGGATCGACGAATTGCTCAGGATTGATCGCTATTCCTTCCCGGTCGACACCAGACGGGTCGCCGTCACCGAAGCGGTGCTGACGAACATCGATCGAACCGGTCGCACGTTGCGATTCCACGAATCATATGGAGGGCTTCGAGGGGCTCTCCACTGCTCTCCATAGCATCCGTTCATCGGATATTGTGGTTCAGTGATCGAGAGTTGTTTCCATGTTGAGCCGATCCGCGCTGGTGCGTACGAGATGGACGTTGGCGTTTGTTGTTGAACACATTGAGCGCGACCGCGACCCGCCTCGTGAAGAGGACCTTGAATCGGAGCAGCAGTCGCCGCTCCACGGAACCGCTCATGCGCTGATCCGATGGTGACCACGAGAAGAGGCCACAAAATGGCACTATCCGAGATTGACAGGACGGTCATGAAGGACATTTCCCAGAGATGACGCGAGGGGTTGAGAAGAACGGGGCCCGCCGAATCGCCTCTTCTCCTCGAGTGAAGCCATACACAGCGGCTCCTCGAGCAATTGCATCCGTGGCCGTGAGTGCGCGCTCCAGCCTCGATGACCGTTTCACCTATTCGGAAGTCATTAGCGCTGCATGACGTGTGAGCCCTCGTGCAACAGCACCGCGACCATCATCGTCTCGAGTCCGAGGCCATCATTGGTCATCCCAGCATCTCGCCATACGCTGGGGGTGGACATCAGGAAGAACGCGCCTCGCTCATCGACTCTTGTGAACGACGTGATGCTCGCTGGGATGTCCGTCCCATTTGGCAATTGAACCCTCCCCTGATGGGGCACCGCGGTCCATGCCGCCGCGTGATGGTCGCCGGTGTTCAACTCATGAGCACACATTCGGCATCGAAGAAAATGGCTTGGAAGTCATATGCAACACCGGCATCCGTGATCTCTCGGGAAGCAAACCGCCATGCGTGGATTGCACGATGGATCCAAGCGCTGTCAGCATCCGAAACTGCGCACGTTGACAAAGGACCGGACGGTACCCGGGTCGCAGCTGGCACACACGCCATCACCAACCCAATTGCAACACACGCGACTCTCGTCCACACCATACCAGCACGCCTCGTCGAAAATATAGCTCGAATGAATTTTACAAAAACTCGCTCATACACGCTCGGCTCGACGAGCTCTCCGAGCGGACCGACTTCCGAGCGCGGCGCGATACGGATCCCGTCTCGTTCGTCCATCGATATCGAAGCGCGGCCGATCGCGAGGTGGTCGGCCTCCTCGCTGCATCGCTGGCGTTTGGAAACGTGACTGCCATTCGCGCGAAAGTCGCGCTCGCACTCGAAGCGCTGACTCCAAGGCTTCGTCCATCGCGTATGGCGCGGTGAAGACGTCGCCGCCATGCTCGCCCATGCAGGTGCGCTGCGCCGCGCGCACGGGAGCCTCGGCTCAGCGTTCGAAGACATGATCGCTGCAGCAGATCGCTCGAGCAGCGGAGCCTTCTTGAAGAGAAATGTCGCTCTATGAGGAGCGAACGCGGTAGAGCGACATTTCGTAGCCACCGCCTTTCTGGCGCTTGTGAACTTTGGGGCAATAATTACCGCCCGGATATTTCGGCGGGAAGTGCGAGAAAAGTCATCCCGATCGAGATCGATTCACACTGTGTTGGATCGCTGGGCGATGGCATGAGATCGGCGTTGCTCCCGAACACTTCTACGAAAGTCTCTTCGAGGCCAGGATATTCGACGGCCATGGTTTGGGCGAGCTCGAGCACATTGATCGCCCCACCGATGATGCCGTTCGTCAACTGTCCTTGTGCAATGTCGGCGCGCCATTCAGTCCCGCGAATGCGAAGCATGGAATCGTCCGTTCCGACCAGGATCGGAAGCGAAAGTTCGGGCACGCTGAAACGCAGTTGTCTGTTGGTGATGCTGCCTCTGATCGAAGAGCCGAGCGGGGTGACATCGAAGACTCGACTCTCGAGTATTTGGCCCGCTGGAACGGAACCTGCGTAGAGCTGGATGAATACCTCGGAATCTTCGGCTTCACGATCGACTCCCGTGACGTCGAGCAGAATCACGAACTCACCCGAGGAGATCTGTCGAGTCAAGACTTCATCCAATGAAGTGGCGGATAACGAATCGAACGTGGGAACGAGCGTGGCGAACGCGTTGTCGATACCTTCTTCGTGGAAGTCGGTTGCCGAGACGTAATCGGGCACGAGGTCCACGCAGGTTGCAACACAACCAAGCGATGTACATTCGCCAGTCGAGTTCAACCGATCGAGATTGAAGCCGAACGCTCGCGGGTTCGGAGCACCGGTGGGCTCGGGAATCGACAACGATGCGATGAAATAGGTGTAGGTTCGTTCGGCGCAACGTCCGTTGACGCACGTGAGCCCGTGGGCGCAATGCGTTTCATTTGAGCAAGACACCCCGTTCGTGCCGCAGAGGACGGTTTGGCAACGCCTGGTGTTCGTGTTGCACGACGTTCCAGCAATGGCCGTGCACTGACCATCATCGACGCAGGGCACGTCGATATCGCACGCCGAGGGGATCAAGACACCACCATCCGGAACTCCACCGGATTGACACGCAGCGGAAGCTTCGCTCAACGCGCGCGTGCATCCCTCGCTATCACCCGCACTACATCGGAAAGAGTGTCCTGTCGTGACGCGATATTCGCAGGTTCCAAGATCGTCGCACCATGTTTCGATGGAGGCCGCGCTTGACGGGCACGGCGTGGAGTTGCGCCAGGTGAGCGGCGTCGGCGTGCACGCGATGGCGAAAACGCAGAAAAGTGTTGAAAAATAAGCAAAAAACCGCTTCGTCATGAGAGGACCTCGTCGTCGCCAGCTTTGAAGGTGCTTGGCTCCTGTTTCCTTTACCGAATTGCCGGAGAGGCCTTTGACTGACGTTGTGGTGGCTCCCGCTCTGGCCGGGCGCGGTCAGAACGGCGGTGTGAATTGTAGAAAATCGGCACTTGTGGGCATTCGAGCGAGTGGCATGAGGGTTGCTGGTCGCTCCCCTACAACGGAGGAGAAATTCATGCGCACCTCGTTGTTCCGCCGTATTCACCGCAGTCTTCTCATCGCCGCTCCTTGCGAGAAAGCCGGATTCGGCCTCGTCCTGAGCTCAGCGGGTCGGGTGGCGAACCAAGCGCGCTCGACGCCGAGCAAGCCGAATGGCGGACGCGCGAGGGTGCGAGAGGATCGACGAATTGCTCAGGATTGATCGCTATTCCTTCCCGGTCGACACCAGACGGGTCGCCGTCACCGAAGCGGTGCTGACGAACATCGATCGAACCGGTCGCACGTTGCGATTCCACGAATCATATGGAGGGCTTCGAGGGGCTCTCCACTGCTCTCCATAGCATCCGTTCATCGGATATTGTGGTTCAGTGATCGAGAGTTGTTTCCATGTTGAGCCGATCCGCGCTGGTGCGTACGAGATGGACGTTGGCGTTTGTTGTTGAACACATTGAGCGCGACCGCGACCCGCCTCCGTGTTGGAGGCTGATGCATCGCGCGGAGCTCGATGATGCATTCTGTCGTGCACTCGAATGTTGGTCCGAGGCACGCGTTCCATCGGTGGCTCGTGCGGCGTATGCACTTTCGTTCCCGGTCGTCGGTTACAGAGTCCAGGAGTAAACCAGTGCTGCATTGCGCTGCGTCGCAACCCGGCAGATCTCGACAATATCCTTCACGACCTTGGACAGCGAGCCGTTACCGGGCGCATCGACGCGTTTGGCCCACTCCTCGCCGATCGCCGAGATCTGAGCCTCGCTGAGTCGGGCGAAGAGGCCAACCCATTCAGACGCCATTCGATAAACGCCGTAAGTAGCCGTGCGTTGATCCGGATCACCGGCCAGATGCTGCGCAATCGAATCGCTGAACGACACATTTGCTTCACGCATCACGTCGCAAGCAATCATGGTCAGCAGGTTGGGCGAATTTGGCACTTCCTCTTCGTCGCTTGGAAGAATCCCGGGCAGATTCAGGTGCGCGACAAAAGATTCGGCTTCTGGCAAATCTCCTTCCTCGAGCGCCCGAGCGATGTTGTCTGCATTGCCAACGTAAATGTCGCTCCAAAAACTCATTGCTCTTCTCCGCTTGGCAGCCAATCTCGCGTGGCCAGGCCGCCGGTGTTGTTGATGAGGTGGTGTGTCGAGGATGCATCGTACGAATCCTTCCCGATCCTGTACAGGATTGGCCTCAGTATCGTTTGAGCCCTTCTCTCCGTAGTCACTTGTTTGCAACACACCACGAAGTCAGATGAGGCGAACGAATATGAAGGCGTGACTCTGGCCGGGATCGCGGCATTCTAGGAACAGCGATGACTTCGATCGCTGGCCGCATTCCCATACGCGTGTCTCTCGCAAGCATGGTTGGGATCACCTTGCTCGGCTTGGCGCTGTTCTTCTTGATGACACCAGGCGCGTTGCCGACAGTCTCATGAATCCTGGAGCGGGTTCGCCCCCCGATGGCACACCGCCGCCCGATGAGTTTGGGCTTCCTTCCGAACCTTTCGAGGTCATCACATCGGACAACATTCGGATACACGCTTGGTTCATCCCAGCGCCCGCCCGAAGCGAGAAAGCCTCAGTCGTCATCTGTCACGGTGTGGGCTCGAATCATTGGGCATGGTTTGAGCGAAGGCGCTCATTACACGTACGGGACTCACGAGCTCCGCGATCTCGCGGCGTTGATGGAATGGGTACGGAGGCGCACAAGCGGTGGCACTTCGGACAGTCGAGAAACATCGCGCTACGCTCTGAGCGATGGATGCGACTCGGGAGCTCGTTCGAGAGGGATGCGTTTTGCGTTACGGCGTCCACGGGATGGCGGAGGCGCCCACGGTGCTCTGTGTCCACGGCGCGGGTCTCGATCATCGGCTCTGGGCGGCGCAGGAGGCGGTGCTCACCCGGCGTCATCGGGCGTTGGTCTGCGACGTCCGAGGTCACGGCGGTTCGCGGCCGATGAGCGTGCCCTTCACCATCGAGCGGGTGCTGGACGATCTCTTGTCCCTCTTGGATGAGGTGGGCTGTGAGCGGGCGATCGTGCTCGGTCAGAGCATGGGTGGGAACCTCGCGCAAGCCCTGGTGCGCCGGGCGCCCCATCGGGTGCGAGCCCTCGTGCTGGTGGACTGCGCGTGCAACAGCGCGCCGCTGACGCTGCTCGAGCGAGTTGGCGTTCGTCTCGTCCCGGCGATGCTCGCCCTCTATCCTTACGAGGCGCTCCTCCAACACTCGGCACGGTCGATCTCGCGGCGCCCGGAGGTACAGGCCTATTGTCTCGAGGCGATGCGTCGCCTCGATCGGAATACGATGCTCACTGTGATGCGCGAGACCCTCAGCCTGGTCCGTGAGGAGCCGGACTATCGGATCCCAAGGCCCTTCGTGATAATTCGTGGGGCAGAGAGCCGCGCGGGCTCGATCGCCAAGCAAGCTCCAGCCTGGGCGGCGCGCGAACCGCTTTGCCGAAATGACGTGGTGATCCCCGACGCGGGCCATTGCGTGAACCTCGACGCGCCGGCAGCGTTCGGAGAGGCGCTCGAGCGATTTCTGACATTCATCGAGGGTGACGCGTGAACATGCTGATCCGCGGTCACCTGCTGCATGGCGGTCACTGCTCTTCACGATCCGAGAGGTGGCACCGGAGCGATTGAGCGAAACGGTGGCGCAAGCTCGACAAGCACTGCCGTCAGATTCGCACGAAGCGTGGCTCGTGATTGCGGAAGGCCATCGCGATGCTGGGGAGCCTCAAGACTCGATTCGTGCGTATCGCAGTGTGCTGAGGTTACCTGGCTCTGACGAACTCGAGTTCAGTCGCGAGGAAGCGAGAGAAGCGATCGAGGAACTCGAGAATGCAATCGCGGAGCTCCCGCGATTGCGACAGGAAGTGGAGACGAGTCCCCGAGACTACGTTGCGTGGGATACGTATCTCGACGCTTTGGCAAGTCTAGATCGCGACGAGCTTGCGGGGGCGATCGAGCGCGCGCGGCAGAGGCTCGATCCGCGCGACAGACACACCTGGACTACTCTGGGATTCGCATATCAGGAACTCTACGACTATCCGAGAACCATCGAATGTCTTCAGCGCGCCATCGAACTTGCGGGGGAGGATGAATCGACCGACGCCCTGCAAATGGGAATCGAGCAAGTTCGCGGGCGGATCGCACGCCGCGACGGGGCAACACACCGGTCCACAGCCCGTTGAAGTCGGCCTCTGGACGGCTCTCAAGCGAGCGTGTCGCTGCCAGCGTCCGCACCTTCCCCGCTCGTGGAAGCGCTCGCTGCATTCCAAGAAGAAGCTGAGCCTGTCTTCGTTCGCACCTGCACCAGCATCCACGCAACGCCATCCGACCGATTTCCGGCACAAGATCCGCCACGAAGGATGCGCACCAACGTGATCTACGAGGCGCCTCGAGATGGCGCTCGATCACTGAGAGCAAGAGCCCGCGCCGTGCGCGTGTGAATCCTCACGGGATTTGGAAAAGCGGATACAGTCCGTCGGCGTGAGCTCCCAATAAAAAGCATGACAAGTCGGAGGTGCTGTACGGTCGCTTGGGTTTGGATGTGCTGTGCTTTCGTTCTTGCTCGTGTCGAGCATTTCAGGAATGAAGCGAGCGCACGCGCAGGACTCGCGGGTTCGCCTCGATTACGAAGCTCCATCTGCATGCCCCGAACGGGCGCGTTTTGCTGATGAGGTGGGTGCGCGCATGGGACGAATTCCGTTGTGGGAACTGTGAAGACGCGATCGGCGGGATCGTGCTCGTGACAATCGGAGGCTCGAATTTGCCAGCTGCCAACACGCGGAGACGACAACTTCAGCGTCGGATCGACGACCGAAGACGATTGCTCGACGCTCACGCCGAGGTTTCCTTCGGATTCGGCTCCGCATCGCTTCGCGTCGTGACCAATACTCAGACCACGTGATGACCGTTCACCCATTCGGAAGTCCTTAGCACCCACCGAATCGTCTCTTCGGACTCGATAGGGCCAAACCACGCTCCAGCCACGACTACGCTTTTCCCATTTCGGATGTCTTATACGCTGGTGACCTCATCGTTCGTTCAATTGCCGGCCGGATGCTCGCGGACCAAACACACGATGGAATAGCCCCAGCGCCCTTCGGCAAAGGGCAGGTGCACGACGGCAACACCCAAACGAAGCTGCGGCGCTCGAACGAGCCCCTCGGGAAGGGGAGCTTCTTGTATCGAGAGCGTGGATAGCGCGACGAACTCGAGCTGCACTCCACGTCGGGCGCCTTCTTCGTCGAGCGCCGCAGGCAACGCGAGCTCAGGGGTGATCGCCCCTGATGCAATCGCAGGACCTCGCGCTTCGAATGCGGTGAGTTCGCCAATCCAAGCCGGCGGCGCGAGCCCGAGCGCCGCGCGATCGCGTTCGATGCGCGCTCGAATCATGTGTGCATCGGCGCGCGCGTCGTCATCGTCGAAGAGTCGGTAGGTCGTGATGACCGCCCCCGCGCCGCCATCTGTCGTCAGGCCAATCGCGATTTGTTGTGCTTCGGGCGAGAAGAGTGTCACTCGGCCGCTCGGTGTCACGCTCATGCGAGACAAGAGCCGCGCGATCGACGAAGAGCCACGGTCATAAGCCCAGACGATCCCCGCGTCGCGAATGGTCCCGCCTTGCACTTCCCATCCTGACGCGAGCCCGATGGCGAGCTCATCGGTGACGTTCGCCCTTGGCGACTCGAGCGTGAGCGCAATGAGCGCGTCCACGTTCCTCTCGAGCTCCGCCGATTGCGCGGCGGCCAGCGTCAGAGGTCCCATCCCCGCCGACATGCGTCGCTCGTTGATCAACGCGATGAACGACTCCACCCCCACCTCACCTCCGCCCGAAGGTCGTGTGTAAGATGCCGCTCGTGTTGGGTCGCGTTGCACCAACGCCATGCCGAGCTCCGTATGGCTCACACCGCCTTCGGGAGTTGCGACGACCTGCACGAGCGCACTCGCATCGTTTGGGTCGAGCGAGCACGAAAACGCGAACCCATTCGAGCTCGTGCTGATGTCCTTGTCGCAATAGGCAAATCCGGTGTCGCCGCGCGTGATCATCGCAGCGACCTGTGAAAGAGCCGAGGGCGCGACCCCTTGCAGCTGGACGCGATGTTGAGCATCGGGCGTCGTCCAATTCAGAGATGCGCGCGGTGAACCAAACGCGACGACCAAGACCCATCCGTTCGAATCGTGCTCGAGCGCGGCCCCGATGATGCTCGCTTGTCGTAGCGCGGGTGCGAGGGATTCGCGGATGCGCGCTCGCGCTTCTCTCACGAGGTCCTGTTCGCGCACCGAGCGCCCCGATGCCCCGAGTCGATAGTGCCCTGCTTCGGCGATCGAAGAGCCACATGCTCTCAAGAGATGTTGCTCGAGATCACGCGAGGGCGCGGCCGCATGACGCAACGCGAAGCGTCCAACTTCGGAGGCGAAACAACGAAGTGAATCGGAGCGCCGGATCGATGCTCCTTGCTCGATGGCGAGCTCGCTCAGGAGCTGCTCGACGGCTCCGCTCGGTTCGTAGCTCGGATCACCAGGGCGCGGAGTGGATTCGACATCCCAAGCATCCACGTCCGCGATCGGCCCGCGCCTCGTGGCGGCAGCCGTGAGAGGTGGCGCTGACTGACGGATTCGCTCGATCTCTTCGGGGCGTGGAAACGGATTTTGAAGCCGTGGCAGCTGAAACTGCGCCGTTCGAGTGATCGTGGCCCGCGATCCAGCGGCTCCCATCGGCGCGCATCCAGGCGCTGCAACGGAGAACGGCAAAATCATTGTGATTGAGTAAACCAAAGGTAAAAAGAAGCGATTGGACATAGGCTCCTACCGCATGTGACGTGCACAGCATTCACCTGTACCGAAATGGGACCTCGATCCTTTAGATAGGCCGAGACCGAGGGCAGATGATGGACCTCATCCTGCTCACACAGACCTGCAACCTCGAACCCGGAAAGGTGTCCTGCTTGCCCGTGTTCGGAGTTGGGACGCTTGGGTAGCAGATCCAATTGCTGCGGGGCGTGCGGAACGCTCGGAGTCGAAGTTCTCGAACGCAATACGGGTGAGCGCACCTACCGCCTCTGCTATATCCGCCGCCATGTCGAGTCGTTCCGACGTGCCGCCAACGCTGAGCGCGTTTCGTTCCGTTCCTCGGACCGGCGTCATTTACGCCACCACGCAGGCGGTGCAGCGGGGCTATCGGCAGGACGATCCCGAATGGTGCAACCTTGGACAAGGGCAGCCGGAAACGGGGCC
Organism: uncultured Sandaracinus sp.; assembly: GCA_964481145.1. Classification (GTDB taxonomy): domain Bacteria; phylum Myxococcota_A; class Polyangia; order Polyangiales; family Sandaracinaceae; genus Sandaracinus. The sequence continues at coordinate 33,072 of CAYZTA010000032.1, read as the reverse complement.
TTTGCCCGGTGCACCATCGCGCGTCGCTCGGATGGATATCGATCCGAGCGATCAAGAGTATTCTCCGGTCGCAGGTCTCACCGATCTTCGTGAAGCCGTCGCCGCGCTCTACAACCGCCTCTTCCGTCGCGGATTGCCATCGCAATACACAGCAGAGAACGTCGCGATCGGCGGCGGCGGGCGCGTCTCGATGATGCGCGCCTGCGCAGCTGTCGGCGCCATTCACGTCGGGCATTTCCTCCCTGATTACACCGCGTACGAAGAGCTCCTCGATGTCTTTCGACGCTTCACTCCCATCCCGATCCTGCTCGATCCCGAGTCTGGCTACGATTTCGACGTGCAGCAGTTGCGGCGCGAAATCATGGGCCGCGGGCTCGGCGCGCTCTTGCTCAGCAACCCGTGCAACCCGACGGGCAAAGTGATCTCGGATCATGCGCTACATGCTTGGGTCGCGCTCGCACGGGAGCTCGAATGTGCGCTCTTGATGGACGAGTTTTATTCGCACTACGTGTGGAAGGACGGCGCGCGCATCTCGAGCGCAGCACAGTACGTCGAAGACGTGAACGCGGATCCCATCGTGCTCTTCGATGGCCTGACGAAGAACTGGCGTTACCCAGGTTGGCGCATCTGTTGGACGATCGGCCCCAAGCACGTCATTCAAGCGATCTCGAGCGCAGGCTCGTTCCTCGATGGGGGCCCTTCACGGCCGATGCAACGCGCCGCCATCGAGCTCTTGGATGAAGAGCACACGCTCGCCGAGACGCGCGCCATTCATTCGGCCTTCGCACCGAAGAGGCAGCTCATGGTGCAAGGGTTAAAGCAGCTCGGCGTGCGCTTCGATCTCGAGCCAGAGGGAACCTTCTATTGTTGGGGGGATTTGCGAGACTTGCCGCCGTCGCTCCGCACTGGTGAGCAGTTCTTCCACGCGGCGCTCGATCAAAAAGTCATCACCGTGCCGGGAGTCTTCTTCGATGTCGATCCTGGAAAACGCCGCGGCACGAGGCTGAGCCGCTTTCAACACCACGCGCGCTTCTCGTTTGGTCCGCCAACCGCTTCACTCGAGCTCGCGCTCGTCCGTTTGAAGAACATGGTCTCAGCGGCGAGCTGAAGAACCCAGACTCGCATTCGCGAGCCCGGGTTCTTCTCACATCAATAGCGGTACTGCTCAGCCTTGAACGGGCCGTCGACCGGGATGCCGAGGTAGTCGGCTTGCGTCTTCGTGAGCTTCGTGAGCTTCACGCCGAGCTTGTCCAGATGAAGGCGCGCGACCTTCTCATCGAGCTCCTTCGGGAGCACGTAGACCTTGCCCTTCTCGAACTTGTTCGGCGTGGTGAAGAGCGCGATTTGAGCGAGCACCTGATTCGTAAAGCTGGCGCTCATCACGAAGCTCGGGTGTCCCGTGGCGCAGCCGAGGTTCACCAAACGGCCACGCGCGAGCACGATGATCTTCTTGCCATCGGGGAAGATGAAGTGATCGACCTGCGGCTTGATGTTCTCTTCGCGCACGCCGTTCTTCGCCTCCGTGAGCGCCGCGACCTGAATCTCGCTGTCGAAGTGCCCAATGTTGCACACGATGGCGTTGTTCTTCATGCGCTTCATGTGCTCGAACGTGATGACGTCCGCGCACCCGGTCGCGGTCACGAAGATGTCGCCCTTGTCCGCGACGTCGTCCATCGTGACGACCTGATATCCCTCCATCGACGCCTGCAAAGCGCAGATGGGATCGATCTCCGTGATCATGACACGCGCGCCCTGCGAACGAAGCGACTGCGCCGAGCCCTTGCCCACGTCGCCGAAGCCGCACACGACCGCCACCTTGCCCGAGAGCATCACGTCGGTGGCGCGCATGATCGCGTCGACGAGCGAATGACGACAGCCGTAGAGGTTATCGAACTTCGACTTCGTCACCGAGTCATTGACGTTGATGGCCGGGACGGCGAGCGCGCCCTTCTTCGCCATCTCGTAGAGGCGATGCACGCCCGTCGTCGTCTCCTCCGAGAGGCCGATGATCTGCGGGAGCAAGTCGCGGCGCTTCTCGTGAACGACGATCGTCATGTCGCCGCCGTCGTCGAGCAACATGTTCGGGCCATTGCCGGTCTCGAAGCAGGCGAGCTGCTGATCGATGCACCACCAATACTCTTCTTCCGTCTCGCCCTTCCACGCGAAGACAGGCACGCCCGTCGCCGCGATCGCCGCCGCGGCATGATCCTGCGTCGAGAAGATATTGCAGCTCGTCCAGGTCACCTCGGCGCCGAGCTCGACGAGCGTCTCGATCAAGACCGCCGTCTGAATGGTCATGTGCAAGCACCCCGCGATACGCGCGCCCTTGAGCGGCTTCTGCGGGCCGTACTCGGCACGAATCGCCATGAGACCGGGCATCTCAGTCTCTGCGATCGCGATCTCCTTACGACCAAACTCGGCGAGCGAAATATCGGCGACCTTGTACTTCGCGGTCTGATTCGGCTTCGTGTTCTTCGTCGTTCCCTGTACCTGCATCTGCATTTCTTTCGTTCTCCAATCCACATCACGCGTGAACGCGCGATCGATCATCCTCGGGGCGGCGCGCGACCAAGACCTGCCAGCCGACGTGCGCATCGGGCCCTTTGCCTCGTAACCCTGGCGGCACCACGCACACGTTCGCGCAAACGAGCCCAGCGTCGTTCGCCATCTTCAAGAGCTCATGCTCCGCAAAACCAAGCCACAGATCAGCCTGCTGCTCGCGGAGACGCTCGTCTTCGTGCGATTGATAATCGAGCACGACGATTGCGCCCCCTGGCCGCGCCAGAATCGCGAGATTGGCGAGGAGCTTCTTGGGCTGCGGCGCATGGTGGAGGATGCGCGACGCGAACACGAGATCGGCTCCGCCGAGCTCAGAGACGCGACACCGAATCGCTTCCTCGTCGACCTCCCCTTCGAAGAGCTCGACGTGCGAGAAACCACGCTGCGCGATGCGCTCCGCCGCGCGCGCGAGACGCGCGCTGCTTCGATCGACTCCGACGACGCGCTCGAAGATGGGCGCAAGCACATCGAGCAATCTCCCATCGCCCGTGCCTGCATCGACCGCAAGGGCACGATTGGAAAAGAGCGGAGCGAGCGCCACGAGATAAGCCGGCAACTCCGAGGGGAGCTCGCCCTTTTCGAGCTCATCCTCGCCTGAGAGCCCAGCAAACAACTCGCGCGCCGCATGATCGCGCATTCGCAACACCTGTGCGACCCGCCCGAGGCTGCCATCTTCTTCGCAGAGCAGTCGCCCCGCGTGAAGCGCATCGGCCACGACCGCATCCGCAGCCGCTCCCTCAGCCAGGCGTACGAAGACACGGGTGCCTTGCTTCCGATCACTGAGGAGCCCCGCCCGCCGAAGCGCGGTCACGTGCTTGCTGACATTGGGCTGGGACTCGTGCAGAAGCTCGGCGAGCTCCCCCACGGAGAGCTCGTCCTCGGCAGCCAGCCCCAAAAGACGCAGGCGAAAAGGCTCCCCGAGAACCCGATAGAGCTCCCAACGCGCCGTCGATATCGAGCTCGCCGCATCCACTCCCTATTTGTATGCAAAGATGCGCATGAACGCAAGCATTGCTATTTAGCCAGAAAGACCGGCTCTTTCTCGCAACCCTTGATATGCGGGGAGCGCTCGAAGCGGCTCGAGATCTCGATCGGTATCGAGCACGCTCGGGTCCGTGAGCCCGACATCGAGCGCCCTTTCGAGCCACTCGATGCCTTCGAAAGAGCGTCCGAGCTGACCGAATGCACACGCTGTGTTGAACGCATCGTTGGCCTCTCCGAAGCGTTCGAAGAGAAGCTGGAACATGCGTGCAGCAGCGTCGTAGTGCCCCGCCTGGAACGCTTCGTTCGCCACGATTTGAAGCGAGCGTGCTCCGATTCGATGGCTCTTCCCCTCCTCCGAGAGGAGCGCGATCACTTCGTCGTAACGAGCGCTCCCAGAAGTGGCCCGCGCGAGCCGCGATGCCACGAAATCATCAGGGCGATCGATGATGGCCTCCGCCAACGGGCGCACGGCTTCGCGCCGTCGCCCGAGTTCGAGCAGCACCGTCCCTTCGAGGAGCGCATCGGGCAGACGGCCGCGAGGCAACATTTGCAGAGCATGCGCCGCGAGCTCAGGCGAGCCGGTGAGCACCCTCCCCCACGCAAGCAAATGTCCCACTTCGTAACGTTCGTCATCGGTGAGAGCGCGGGCCATGAGGGGCTCTGCAATGCGACGAACGCGTTTGGCATCGCCATCTTCGAGCGCGGTCCATGCGTCGCGAAGCAAGACATCGATGGGCTCTGGTTCCGCAGCGGGAGCCCTCGGCCGCGGAGTGACTTTGCCTTCGAGCCAATGCGACTCCATCTGCCATGCGCGATAGTTTTCAATCGCGAGCATACCGATGAAGAGGACGATGAAAAACTGCTGGAATGCCAGCCCGAGCGCGACAATGGCGCACGCGACCACGATCGAAATCAGGCGCGCCCAGCGTTGACCTCGCATGCCGAAGAAACGCTCGAGGGCCGCGCGCATGATCTGTCCTCCGTCGAGCGGGACGATCGGGATGAGATTGAAAATGGCCCATCCAAAATTGGTGAAGATGACGTCTCGGAGAATCACGGAGACAAACAGCGGCACACTCGGCCCAAAGATACTGAACGCCCACGCCGCTCCGCCGATGATCAAACCGACCAGAGGCCCCGCGAAGCTGACCATGATGTTCTGGCCGTGGGTCAATCGACCGGCCGGAAAGACAGTCAGTCCGCCCATCGCGACGAGATGCACCTCGGGATGATTCCCGAAGTGTCGCGCCGCGAACGCGTGTCCGAGCTCGTGCAGGAGAATCGCGAGGAACACGATCGGGATCCACCACAAAAAACCGATCGGCGCGCCTGCATAACGAAACGAACCGAGCAAGACAGCGGAAAGCCAAAAGAAAGGGTGCACCCGCACCGGAATGCCGAGAATCGAAAAATGCTGCTTCAACTCGCAGGGTCTCCAAAAAACGTGAGAATGGCTCCCTCATCCTGGGGCCTATCGCCCCAATATGCCAGCCGAGCAGACGACCGGGAGCAGTGCGAATCCGCACGATGCTTCCGACGCACGACTTCCACCTCACGTATCGTGGCGCAGTGATGGCCATCTCGTTCGACACGCACCCGACCCGCTACAAACACTGGAAGCTCACGATCGACGGAGAAATCGCGACCCTCGCGATGCAAATCGATCCGCACGGAGGGCTCAAGGAAGGCTATGAGCTGAAGCTCAACTCCTACGATCTCGGCGTCGATATCGAGCTCGCCGATGCGATTCAGAGGCTGCGTTTCGAGCATCCCGGTGTTCGATGCGTGGTGGTCACGAGCGGCACCGATCGCGTGTTCTGCTCGGGGGCGAACATCTACATGCTCGGGTCGTCCACTCACGCGTGGAAAGTGAATTTTTGTAAATTCACGAATGAAACGCGGCTGTATCTCGAAGATGCGTCGACCCATAGCGGCATCAAGTTTTTGTGTGCCGTCAATGGAGCCTGTGCGGGCGGTGGCTACGAGCTCGCGCTCGCGTGTGATGAGATCCTCTTGATCGACGACAATTCGAGCGCCGTCAGCCTTCCCGAAGTGCCGCTGCTCGGTGTTCTTCCGGGCACGGGCGGACTCACGCGTTTGGTCGACAAGCGCAAGGTGCGCCGCGATCTCGCCGATGTGTTCTGTACGACGAGCGAAGGAGTGCGCGGCAAGCGCGCTCTCGAGTGGGGTGTGGTCGATGCGATCGCACCGCGAAGCCGCTTCGCCGATGCCGTCAAAGAGCGTGCCGCGGCTCTCGCGAAGAAGGCGACCGCAGCGCGATCCAAAGAGGGACCGGGGATCGAGCTCGATGCGCTCGCGCCCACCATCGAGAACGAAGGCACAGGCACGAACTATCGATATCGCTTCGTGAATCTCGCGATCGATGACGGCAGCCGCATGGCGACGCTGACGGTCAATGGCCCCGAAGCAGAGATTCCAGAGAGCGTCGATGCGCTCATGAAGGCAGGCGCTTCCCAATGGTCGCTGCGTTGTTTCCGTGAGATCGATGACGCGATGTTGCGGCTCCGGATCGATCATGTGGAGATCGGGATGCTGGTGCTTCGGACGAAGGGTGATCCTGCGAAGGTCGTGGCGGCCGATCGCGCATTGCATGCACTCCGAGATCATTGGCTCGCCAATGAGATCCTGCGGCTTCAGGCGCGGGTGCTCCGACGATTGGATTTGACGTCTCGCTCGATATTCGCGCTGATCGACAAAGGTTCGGCGTTCGCGGGTTCGCTCTTCGAGCTCGCGCTCGCAGCCGATCGCATCTACATGCTCGCCGATGACGATGAAGAGGTCTCGATCGCGATCTCCCCTGCAAATGCGGGGAGCATGCCGACTTCGAGTGGAATCTCACGGCTCGCAGTGCGTTTCCTCGATACCCCCGCGCGCGTGACTCGAGTGCTCGAGAGCGAGGGGGCGCTCTCGACCGAACAGGCTGTGGCACTCGGCCTCGTGACGTTGGCGCCGGACGAGATCGATTGGGATGACGATGTGCGGATCGCCATCGAGGAGCGCGTCAGTCTGTCGCCGGACGCGCTCACGGGGATGGAGGCGAGCCTGCGTTTCGCGGGTCCCGAAACGATGGAGACGAAGATCTTCGCGCGTCTTTCTGCTTGGCAAAACTGGATCTTTCAACGACCGAATGCGGTGGGGCCCCAAGGTGCGCTCACGAAATACGGTCAGCCAGAGCGGCCGACGTTCAGCTGGACTCGTTGCTAGTTCTCTCGAAACGAGGGGCCTCGAAAAAAAATCAGCTGGGTGAGGCACCGCACGGGGATCAGCCGGAAGTGAGGCAGCGCACGACCTGTGCATTCTTGCGAGTTCTATTCTCGGATCAGCAACATCATGTCCCTTACCGACTCGATTCCGAACAACGTTGATCTCGGCTCAGACAAGAAGCTCCTGCGCGCACTCGAGAAGTGGCAGCCGGACTTCTTGAAGTGGTGGCTCGAAATGGGTCCTGATGGGTTCCAGAAGGACGACATTTATCTGCGCACCGCCATTGCCGTCGATCCCAAAGGATGGGCCAATTACGAGTACGTGAAGATGCCCGATTATCGCTGGGGCATCTTCCTTACGCCTCGCGAAGAAGAGCGCACCATCGGCTTCGGAGACAATCTCGGGCAGAAGTCGTGGAACGAAGTTCCAGGCGAGCTTCGCTCGATCCTTCGAAGGATCATCGTGACGCAGGCCGACACGGAACCCGCGAGCGTCGAGCAGCAACGGCGGCTCGGAAAGACCGCGCCGTCCATCTACGATCTGCGCAGCTTGTTTCAGGTCAACGTCGAAGAAGGTCGGCACCTTTGGGCGATGGTGCACCTGCTGCATCAATATTTCGGCCGTGATGGGCGCGAAGAAGCCGAAGCGCTCTTGCAGCGCCGCAGCGGCAATCCCGATTCACCACGCATCTTGCAGACATTCAACGAGACGACCGACGATTGGCTCTCGTTCTTCATGTTCACGATGTTCACGGATCGTGATGGGAAGTATCAGCTCGCCGCCCTCAGTGAGAGTGGCTTCGATCCGCTCGCGCGCGCGACGCAGTTCATGCTCACCGAAGAGAGCTTTCATCTCTTCACGGGAGAGACGGGCATCGAGCGCGTCGTACAACGCGCGGCCGAGCTCCAGAAGATGGATCCGAACGGTGAAGCTCGGGCACAGGGCGGCATCGATCTCGGGACCATCCAGAAGTGGATCAACTTCTGGTTCTCGAGCGCAGTCGAGCTGTTTGGCGGAGAGATTTCGAGCAACGCAGCAGACTATTTCGCGACGGGCCTCAAAGGCCGTTTCCGCGAGCGCGAAAAATACCAAGACCACAAAGCGCTCGAGGGCGTGTATTCGATGGTGGTACCGGCCGACGATGGCCGCCTCGGCACCCGCGAGGTACCGCTGCGCAATGCGCTGAACGAAGTCTTGCGCGACGAATATATCGCCGATTGCGAGCGCGCATGCCGCAAGTGGAATCACACGATCAAGAAGGCAGGTCTCGGCACAGAGCTCCATATCCCGAGTCGCCGATTCAATCGTACGATGGGCATGTATTCGGCTCATGCGTATTCACCGAGCGGTGAACCGATCAGCCGTGAGCAGTTCGAGGCGAATCGCAGCAAGTGGCTTCCGACGGAAGAAGATCGCGCATATGTGCGATCACTGATGCAGCCGGTTCACGAGAAGGGAAAGATCGCGAACTGGATCGCTCCGCCGAAGCAAGGCGTCGACGGAAAGCCTTTCGATTGGGAATACGTGCGGTTCGCGGGTTGATTCACGTCTCGAGCGGAGGAACACGTGCGACAAACCGGAAGCGTCGAAAAGGTCCACAGCGAGCGCATTCGCGCGCTGATTGATCGATGGATTGCAGGCGGACGCAATGTCTATATCGCCAAGGAGCCACCTTTCGATCCGGACGATGGTGGTGTTCCTCCGGCCATGTGGGATGGTGAGCCTGACCCTTCCGGTTGGGTGCGCTGGCGAGCGGTCGAGCCACGGGTTTTGAGCGAAGACGTCGCGCGCATCGAGGCGAGGATCGGCGCGCCACTTCCGCCGCTCGTTCATGCGTGGCTCTCGACGTGTTCGCTCGGACCGATCGAAACGTCTGAGCTGCGATTGCCCGCGCTTTGGTCGGATGCGCCTTTGCGCGATCTGGAGAGCGCGCTCGATGAGTGGTCGCCACTCGAGCGCGCCGGCTATATCGCGCTCGGTGATGACGCCGACGATCGAGGTCCGCTCTGCCTCGATTTGCAATCGCGAGATGCGAACGGAGATTGTGCGATCGTCGCGTTCGATCAAGACGCGCTGCTCGCGTTGGGTGCAGAAGCGTGCGCGGATCGCGCACGCGTAACTCCGCTCGCAAAGCCGCGCTTCACGTCGTTTGCTGCGCTGCTGGACGCGCTCGATCGCAGTTGACCTCATCTTTCACACGTCTCGCCGCCCACGCTGTTCCGAATGACTCGTCCTTCATGAAGGACGAATGAGACGCGTTCAAGGACCGTGATGTCGGCGAGAGGATCGCGAGGGACCGCGATGATATCGGCGATGTGATTGGGAGTGAGCTCGCCGATACGATCGCTCACGCGAAGCAATGCAGCCGCGTGCATCGTCGCGCTGCGGATGATCTCGATGGGCGGGATGCCGAGCGCGGCATGTGCACGGAACATCAAGACGCTCACTTCGCCGCGCGAACGTTCACCCCAGCCGAAATAAGTATCGGAGCCTGTCACGATACGTACATGGGCAGCCACAGCGCGGCGAATTCCGTCGCGGGAGGTCGTCAGTTGCGCCGCGACCGCGCTCTCGTAGAGCGCGCGATCCTCCTCAGGGATCGCGTGTGAATCATGAATCAGGCCCTGATAGAGCTCATCAGGGAAATCAGTCGGAACATAGACGATGTTGCGCTCCGCCATGAGCGCGAGGGTTTCGTCCGAAATGCCGTAGCCATGCTCGACGGAATCGACACCAGCATCGACGGCAATGCGCGCTGCCACATCGTCCGTCGCGTGTGCCGCAACCCAACGACCTGCGCGATGGGCTTCGTCGACGATGGCACGCACCTCTTCGAGACTGAGGGTGATCGCCGTCTCCGAACCCACGATGACTTTGATGCCATCGGCGCCTTCGACGATCGCAGAACGAACCAGAGCTCGCGCGCTCGAAGGTCCATCGACCGTTGCATACTCGAGCTCGACGAGAGGTCGCGCCGCTTCGCTCAGCCGACCGTACTGCCCGCCGCGACCAGCAAGCGCGCGAGTCGCGACAACCATTCGCGGACCTTCCACCCAGCCGCGCGAGATGGCGTCACGTAGCGCGATATCGCCACCATGCCCTGCGTTTCCGAGATCTCGCACAGTCGTGAATCCAGTATTCAACATGGAGCGCGCATTCGCTGCACCGAGTAGTGCCCTGTGGGCAACGGACATCTCCGTGAGATCGTGAAGATCGTTCGGAGCGAGCGGATCGACCTGATGAAGCAAATGTGAGTGCGCATCGACGAGGCCAGGCATCAACGTGACATCGCCGAGATCGATCGTGCAGGCGCTGGAGTCTTCGAAGTTGCTCTCGATCGCTTCGATGCGGGCACCTCGGATCACGACCGAAGCGTCTTCGATGAATGTTCCGTGGCGCACATCGAGCAAGCGCGCTGCGCGAAGGACGATTGGGCGTGACTGCGACCCACTTGGGGTTGGAAGAGGTGGGAGCGAAACGGGTGTCAGCAAGGGGCTTGCTATGCCGCACGCTGAAAACAAAATCACCGCGAACAAGAAATATCGGAAACGATTCATCCAGAGCGTTCTAACATTTTTGGCGATTGACAAGCGACTCGCGTATGCCACGAGCGGAATGCGGATGCGTCTCTCAGAACTATCTCTCGGTTTTCGTGAACACTACCTCGACCATGCAGAGATCACAGCGCAGCTTCGCGCGTGGGCAGATGCTTTTGCCGATTTCGTGCGGCTCGAGTCGCTTGGGCTGACGCCCGAAGGGCGAGAGATCTGGCTTCTCACGATCGGTCACGAACCCGAGCGAGTTCGCCCTTCGGTTCTCATCGACGCAAACATGCATGCGGTGGAGCTCTCGGGCTCGAGTGTGGCGCTCGCGATCGCTGAAGACGTGATCGCTCTGCACGTGGGGCAAGAGCCACGCTCGTGCGTGCCTCATCACGTGCGCGCCATCGTGAAAGAGACGCTCTTTCATATCGTGCCGCGAATGTCGCCCGATGGGGCCGAGGCGGTGCGAACGACGGGGCGCTATGTACGATCGGTGCCGCGTGACGAGAGGCCCAATCGCGCGCATCCACGTTGGGTGAGTGAAGACATCGATGGCGACGGTCGTGCGCTCTATATGCGTAAGGAAGATCCCGCGGGAGATTTCGTCGAGATCGCCGGGATGCGCGGTCTCTTGGTGCCGCGCACCATCGACGATGCGCCTCCTTACTACAAGCTCTATCCAGAAGGTCGCATCGAGAACTTCGATGGCAGGTCCGTTCCGACGCCTGGTTTTCTCGATGACAGCCATCCCGATCTGAATCGCAATTTTCCTTTTCACTTTGCCCCCGATCCCAAGCAAATCGGCGCAGGGACCCATCCTGGCTCCGAACCTGAATCGCGCGCGATCATCGAGTTCGTCACGCGCACTCCGACGATCTTTGCGTGGCTCAATCTGCATACGTTCGGTGGTGTGTTCATTCGCCCGCCGGGACATCTCCCTGATGAGAAGATGAATCCGTTCGACCTCGCGGTGTATCGACAGGTCGGTCAATGGGCAGAGAGCATCACGGGCTATCCGATGGTGTCGGGATTTGCGGAGTTTCTTTACGAAGCAGACAAGCCTCTTCATGGCGCATTGAGTGAGTGGGCATATGAAGACCGTGGTGCGCTCGCCTATGTCTGCGAGCTCTGGGATTTGATGGCGAAGATCGGTGTCGCGCGGACAGCACGCTTCGTCGATCGTTACGTGCGCCTTGGTCGTGAAGACTGGATCGCGCTCGCGCGCTGGGACACGGAGCACAACCAAGGTCGCATCTTCCAGCCGTGGAAAGCCGTGACCCATCCTCAGCTCGGAGAGGTCGAAGTGGGCGGCATGGATCGCCGGGTGGGTCTCTTCAATCCATCCTATGAAGAGTTGCCCGCGATTTGCGAAGCGCAGAGCCAGCTCATGATGAGAGTCGCGGCTCTCTTGCCACGTGTTCGCGTCACCGAGCTCGTCGCGACTCCGTTACGAGACAACGCCACGCAAATCACACTCACGATCGAAAACCACGGATATCTTCCGACCTACGGAATGCAACACGCGAAGTCCTATCCGCACTGCGAGCCCCTATGGGTCGACGTGGCGAGCGAAGGTTGCACTCTCGAAGACGCCGCTGCATCGCATCAAACGATTGGACATCTCGAGGGATGGGGACAAGGGCTATGGAGCAGTTCGACGGCGCTCTTCTTCCCGCATAGCAGCGGCTCTCAACATCGCCGCACCTTGCGGTACGTCGTGCAAGGCAAAGGGATTGTGCGATTCAATATCGGTAGCTGTCGAGTGGGATATCTTGAAGCCATCGTGACAGTGGGAGAGTCGAAATGACGAACGACGAACGTAAGAAAATTGAAGAAATTCTCGAGGTCTGGTTTGGGAAGGGGGACGTACCGAGCGAGGCAGTGCGCGCACAATGGTGGAAAAAAGATCCCGATTTCGACGCGATGCTCCGCGACCGCTTCGGGGCTCTCCTCGATCGAGGCGTGCGAGGAGAACTCGATGATTGGGCGAACGACGCGCCCGGCGCGTTGGCGCTCGTGATTTTACTCGACCAATTCTCGCGCAACATCCATCGCGGGACTCCGCGCTCCTTCGCAGCCGACGAGCATGCGCTCATGATGGCGAAGCGCGCTGTCCATCACGGATTCGACGCGGCTTTGCCCATTCATCGTCGTATTTTCCTCTACATGCCGTGGATGCATTCGGAAGAGCTCGACGCGCAGAAAGAGTGCGTTCGACTCTTCGAGAGGCTTGCGAACGAAGCGCCTCCCGAAGCGCAGCCAACCATCCGCAACAATCTGGACTTCGCGATCCGACATCTCGAGATCGTCGAGCGCTTCGGACGCTTTCCGCATCGCAACGCGATCTTGGGACGAACTACGACGCCGGAGGAAGAGGCGTTCTTGCGTGAACCGAACTCGTCATTTTGAAATCTCACATTTTCCGCTTCGGCGGAGGTGGAACGCTCGGTCGGGCCGGCGCTTCATTCCTTTGGGGTTCATCGTCCTTCATAAGATGAACGTCCGCGCGTGAAGCTGGCAGCGGCAGGAACGCGAGATGTTGATACATGCGAAGCGCTTCAGGTGGCAATGACGCGACCATCTGAAGCAGCTCCGTCTTTCGGAGATAAAGCTCTTCGCGTCGGCCATCCTCTCGTTCGTATTTGAGAGAGAGCTCGTGAGGGTTTGGGCTTCGTCGAGAGACCTCGAATGCGGTGGGCGCGAGGCGATCGGAGATGCGCTGGAGCAACACCGAAACAAGGTTGCGCTCGAATACGTCGTGCCCATCGAGTTGGGCCGAAAGAAGACGCTTCTTATGAGCGATCAATGTGCTGCATTCGCGGCGGAGAATGGCCGCGAGCTCTTCGACGCGAGCGGCTTCATCGCCTTGAGCCACGAAAGGGGCTTCTGTGTTTCCGCGCTCTTCGAATCGCGTGATCTTGACGACATTCGCCTCAGTCTGTTCATCGGGATCGATGGTGAGCACGAAGCTGTCGCGTGTTGCATCGAGCCTACGACGAAGGTGCAGCTCCATCGAATCCGGACCGAGTTCGAGAGAAGCGATCACCATCTCATCGAGCGTGACGATATCGGGATGAAGGGAACTGCGCAGAAACGCTTTTTTGTATCCGACTTGGAGCGTGAGCCCGGGCGAGATTTCGCCGATCTTGCGCGCACGTCCCCACGTTCCATCCCGCGCGACATCGAGCGCAAAACTCGTCGTCAGCTCTCCTGGATTCTCGAGGATCACCGTGCCGTGGGGTGCCGTTCCCGATAGACCAAGCGAGAGTGCCCACGAAAGCACAGGCAAAGGATCCGCCAACAAATACTCCGCAAGCACACTTCGAATTTCAGCGCGTTTCTCTTGAATCTTCGAAGTGGCCGCGACCTGATCGACATCGAGATCTTTGGCGCGTGAGGCGCGTGCTTTGGCAGCCAACGCTTCGACATATTCGAGCAGCTGACTCGCATAAGGTCCCACGAGTTGCGAGGCCCCCGAGCGCGCAGCGCGCTCGGTGATCGCATCGTTGAGCCCGTCGAAGAAAACTTGAAGGGCGTCGATCGCGTGCAAGTGCTCGTGTGCTCGATCACCGAGCGTGCGCTCGAGCTCGTCGGCCACATGGGAGAGGGCCCAGACGCGACTCGATGCCTGCACGAATCTCCGGAGCGCTGCGAGGAAGTCGTAACCGCCGTCGAATGGCTCCGAATCACCGAAGAGAAATCGTGACCCCATGGTCAATTACGATACCCGGCTTGACCCAAGACTGTACAGACTGGATGAGTTGCCGTCATTCTCCTGCATTCGGACATTGACATCCGAAGCTCGCGGGGAGCCGTGGACAAATCGCTTCTGCGATCGCGCGATGTCCCTCTCGGTTCGGATGCACCGAGTCAAAGCCGCGGTATTCATCACGTAAAAACCATCGAGGGAGCTCAGCAAGCTCGCGGGCGCTCGCCTCGAGGCGCAGCTCTCTCGCCTGCTCGGAGAGAGGCTCGAGCACACGCCTCATGCGCGCGTCACGCTCGAGCATACGTCGCATCTCACTCACGTCACGCAAGGGTGCTTCGCGATCGCGAAGCACGGAATCATAAAGATCGATCCGCACATCGGCGAGTTCTTGCTCATTCCATGGCGCATCGGCTTCATCATCGCGCTGACTCACGTATGCACCGAGCGCAGCGCGGGGAGACAGTCTCCCCATCACGAAATCAACGATGCGGCGGGTGCTCTGATAGGTCTCGAGACCCGCAGCACCTGCCCAACGCCGTCTGTCATCGAGGCTCCCCCACGGCGTGAGCGTGAGCCCGATGACACGCATCCCACGCCGATGTGCCTCCCGGAACGTACGACGGATGTAGTGATTCGTTCGGTGTGCCGCAGAGGCGCTATTGAGGCCACCATTCCACAAGAGCCACATTTCGTTGTCTTGTGACCTGAGTGGCACCCGCGGATTGGTCAGCACTTCGCGCTGGAATCGCCCAAAGAGCTGCGAGGCGCCGAAGCCGACGCGAGAGAGGTTCCGAACTTCCGCGTTGCCGCACCAATTGTGGATCAAACGTGCGTAGGGCTCGTCGCGCCACGCGCCGATCGAGCCCGCGAGCACCACGACTTTGACTCGCCGCGAATGCAGAACGAAACGCCAGTTTGGATCGTCCCACGCGTACCCGCCGCCACCCTGTTGTGCGCTCGCAATGGATGGAAAACCGCTCGACGGAATCGATGACGCCGCGATCCCCAAAAGCAGGATCGCGACGACGATCGCGAGGCGCTCAGCCCTTGAGTGCCTCGGCGCCACCGATGATCTCCATCAGCTCGGTGGTGATCGCGGCCTGTCGAGCGCGGTTATAGGCGAGAGTCAGTTTGCCCACGAGCTCGGACGCGTTCTTCGTCGCATTGTCCATCGCAGTCATTCGCGCACCGTGCTCGGACGCGACCGACTCGAGAAGCGCGCGGAAGATCTCGACCTCGACATACATCGGCAAGAGGCGATCGAGAAGTGCGCCCTTGCTCGGCTCGTAGATAAAGTCGATCGACGCATCGCCCGAATGCTCGCCGTCACTCGTACCCCCTTGAGGGACGATCGGAAGAAGCGGCTCGAGCACGACACTCTGCGAGATCGCGCTCTTGAATTCGTTGTACGCCAGCAAGACTTCGTCGAAGCCGTCCGTCTTATATTCCGAGACGATGGCTCGACCGATCTCACCCGCCTTCGTCACCGTGAGGTCTTCGAAGACTCCCGTGAACTCGAATTCGATCTTCGCACCACGCCGACGCAAGAAATCACGCGCCTTGCGGCCGATCACCGCAAAGCTGACGTCGATTCCTTGGCTTTCGAGCTCTTTCCATTTCCGGAAGGCCGCTTTGCTGATGTTGGCGTTGAATGCGCCAGCCAACCCACGATCGCTCGTGAGCGCAACGATGAGCACCTTCCGCCTCTCGCGACGGGCGAGCAGAGGATGCACCTCTTCTTCACCTGCACGGGCCGCCACGGAGCTCAGCACCTCCATCGTCTTGATGGCGTAGGGACGAAGCTCCGTGATCGCCTGCTGTGCACGTCGAAGACGAGCCGCCGCGACCATCTTCATCGCTCGCGTGATCTTCTGCGTGTTCTTGACGCTTCCGATCCGCTTACGAATGATTTTGAGATTGGCCATCGATCACCCTTTCTCGGTGCTCACTCCGCCGCTTCTTCAGCGGCGTCGTCCTTCTTGGCCTTCTTCTTGGTCTTCTTCTCCGATGCGTCAGCCGAGAAGATCGTCGCGAACTCTTTGAGAGCCTTGTGGAGACCCGCTTCGAGATCTTTGGTGAGCTCGGGCTTGCTCCGCAACGTCTCGATGATCGAGCCATGCGAACCTTCAACGAAGCTCAGCATTTCGCGCTCGTAACGACGCACCTCGCTCGTCGGGAGTTCGTCGACGTAACCATTCGTCGCTGCGAAGATCGAGACGACCTGCTTCTCCATCGAGAACGGCGAGAACTGATCCTGCTTCATGATCTCGACCAGGCGCGCCCCTCGGGCGAGCTGCCTTTGCGACGCTTTGTCGAGATCGGAGGCGAACTGAGCGAACGCCGCCATGGCGCGATACTGAGCGAGCTCGAGACGCAGCGGACCTGCAACTTTCTTCATCGCCTTCGTCTGCGCGCTGCCGCCGACGCGCGACACCGAAATGCCGACGTTGATGGCGGGGCGAACACCCGAGTAGAAGAGATCCGACTCGAGGAAGATCTGACCGTCGGTGATCGAGATGACGTTCGTCGGGATGTAGGCCGAGACGTCACCTGCCTGCGTTTCGACGATCGGAAGCGCCGTGAGCGACCCGCCCGAATCGGGGATCTTCTTGGCGACATAATCGCCGCCCTTTTCTTTGGCTTCCTTCTCGGCTTCCTTCTTCGCTTCTTCGCCCATGTGCACATGCACACCGGTGATGTTGCGCGTGGGCTCTTGATCCTTCTTCACGCACACCCACTCTTCCGCCATCTTCGCGGCGCGCTCGAGGAGACGTGAGTGAACATAGAAGACGTCGCCCGGATACGCTTCGCGTCCCGGAGGGCGACGAAGCAGAAGCGAGAGCTGACGGTATGCGACGGCCTGCTTGCTGAGATCGTCATAGACGAGCAGCGCGTGCTGACCATTGTCGCGGAAATATTCGCCCATCGTGACGCCTGAGTAGGGCGCGATGAACTGAAGGGGCGCCGATTCCGATGCGCCGGCCACGACGACCGTCGTGTACTCCATCGCGCCGACCTCGGTCAGCTTCGTGACGACGTTGGCGACGGTCGACTGCTTCTGGCCGATCGCGACGTAGATGCAGAAGACGTTCTGGCCCTTTTGGTTGATGATCGCGTCGATCGCGACGGCCGTCTTGCCGGTCTGACGATCGCCGATGATGAGCTCGCGCTGTCCGCGGCCGATCGGAATCATGGCATCGATCGCCTTGATGCCGGTCTGCATCGGTTCTTTGACCGGCTGACGCTGCACGATACCGGGCGCCTTGATCTCGACGCGACGGCGAAGCTTGCTCTCGATCGGGCCTTTGCCATCGATCGGCTCGCCGAGCGAGTTCACGACGCGACCGACGAGCGCAGGGCCCACGGGCACGTCGAAAATGCGGCCTGAACGTTTGACGGTATCGCCCTCACGGATTTCCGTGCCGCCGCCGAGAATGGCGACGCCCACGTTGTCCTCTTCGAGGTTCAGCACCATGCCCGAAAGGCCTCCAGAGAACTCGACGAGCTCTCCAGCCATGGCGCTCTCGAGGCCATAGATGCGTGCAATACCGTCGCCGACAGACAGGACGGTGCCCGTCTCCAGGACGTCGACCGCCTTGTCATAGGAGGCGATCTGCTTCTTGATGATCTCCGAGATCTCTTCGGCGCGGAGCTGCATGGTGGTTTGACCTCGATGGGAAAGTGCGGCCGAGAGTTGCTTAGGACTCGGCGGTGCCGGATTGTGGATGGAGCGCGGCCACCATGAGCTGGTGGCGAATGTCTTTCAATCGATTGCGAATGGAACCATCGAACACGGTGCCGCCGATCGACGCGACGACGCCTCCGATGAGGGAGGGATCGGTGCGACGAACGAGCGTGATCTTCTTGCCGGTCACCTCGGCAAGGGCGGTCTCGAGCTCGCGGTAATATGCTTCGGGCAGAGTGCTTGCGCTGACGACCTCAGCACGAACCCGGCCGGCCTTTTCTTCGGCCATTCTCTGGAACGCATCCGTGATCGCGCGGATGTGCCTGAGCCGCCCGCGATTGACGAGCATCATCAACGCATTGATCAGCATGGGCGGTGCAAACGCGCGCTCGGCGAGCGCACGGATCACATTGCGCTTGAGCTCCGGCAGATACTTCGGGTTCTCGACCACAGCCCAGAGCTCAGCGCTCGAATCGAGCGCACCCGCGATCGTCTCGAGCGCACCCCCGACCTTTTCAATCTGGTTTTGTTCGTCCGCGAGCTCGAAGAGAGCCTTCGCATAACGCTTGGCGACAGAAGACGCGATCACAGGCTCTTCTCCCCGAGCTTCTTCGCCCCATCAGCGCTCTTTGCGACCGACGTACGGATCGTTCCGAGGTACTCTTTGGCGAGACGCTCCTGGTCTTGTTGGGTGGTGCCCTTCGTGAGCACCTCTTCTGCCGCCTTCATCGCCGCGTCGATGGCTTCACGCGTCAGATCCTGACGGAGCTGCTTCATTCGCTGTTCGATCAAGAAGCGCGCTTCTTCGTGCATCTTCGAAGCCTTTTTATTGGCTTCGATCACGATGCGATCGCGTTCCTCCATGCCCGCACGACGCAGCTCCTCGCGCAATCGTTCCAGCTCAGCGTCCAGATTGTCGATGCGCTCCGAATACTCTTTGTATTTGGCGTCTGCTTCGATCTTCAGGCGCTTGGCTTCTTCCATTCCTTGGACGACCGCTGCTCGACGGTTCGCGAGGAACTCAGGGAGCGACTTCCGTAGAAGAAGGAAGAGCACACCAAGCAACAGCACGAAATTGACGACCGATCCGGCCATCTCGGACGGATTGATATCAGCGAACGTGGCTTCGTGATGGGCGTGAGCCGTGTGGTCGTCGTGAGCCGCATGCTCGCCGTGAGCTGCGTGGTCGTCGTGTTGAGCGAGCGCGACGGGCGCTCCGAGAGTCAACACAACGGCAAAGATCAAGGAGAGCGGGAGCCTAACCATCACGCGACCTCCCTTCCGAGCAGCTTGGTGGCGATCTGTCCCGCGAGGAGAGGGACATTCACCTTCAAATCCGCGCGGATCTTCGAAGCCTCGCGGTCCAGCTTGGCCTCGGCTTCGCTCATCATCGCGTCGGCGTCTTCGCGCGCCTTGTTCAGGAGCTCGCGCTCGAGTCTTGCCGCATCCTGACGAATCACGTCGCGCTCTGCTCCCGCCTCGGTGCGCACCTTCTTCATTTCGGTCTCGAAGGCGCGCAGCTTCTCTTCTGCCTCTCCTTCGAGCCGTCGGGCTTCGCGTTTCGCACCATCGATCGACGCCTCACGCGCATCGAAGAGCGCGATCATCGGGCGAAACACGAGACGTCGCATCATCTCGAACGCGATGAAAAAAATCGCGAGCTGGATGAGCAGCGAACCGTCTACGTCGATGACGGCGCCGCCCGAAAGAAAAACGGGCGTGAGAGTGGACGGCATGCTTTCCTCGTGACCTCGAAATCAGCGCGAGCACATGCTCTTTGCGGGGGGCCTCGGGCGCGCGGTGTGTAGCAGTGGTGTTCCGGTCGGTCAAGCGAGGTGAAGGTTGACCCCCTCCATCGCCTCGCCCGAAAAACAGGGAGTTTCAAAGACGAAGCTGGGGCCAGCGGGGGCTTCTGGCCAGTCCTGCTGCGATCGTACTCACAGATAGGTGTCTTTTCCGTTTATGCTGAGGGGCGATGACGATCCAAAGACTTTCGTTTGCGGTAGCGATTTTGGGTTTGCTCCTGATTTCCTCGACCCTCGGAGAGATTCAGAAGGCAGGAGCGCAAGTCCCCGTGGCTGTGCTCCCCTTGGAAGGCCCTGCTGGAGGGGTGCGACGACAAGTCAATCGTGCGCTCGAAAATGACAGCCGGGTCGTGGTCATCGACGAATCACTCACCGACGCTTCGGCGGGTCGCAGCTCGGATCCAGCAACAGTTGCCCAAGAGCTAGGAGCCAGTCTCGTCATTGGAGGCCAGGTCACGGGAAGAGGCCGACGTCAACGCGTTCGCCTTCATGCCTATGATCCGAGTGGCCGGCAGATCGCGACGGCCCACGGTGCGACCCGCGGGCCTGGGGTGGGTCGGGCCGTGCGCTCCGTGCTGGACGAGGCTCTCTCGCAACTCTCGCCAGGCAGCTCCGATCGATCGGCGGAACATTCCACCTCGGTGGTCCAGGCGACCGATGACGCTGAACTCGCGCCGCGCGCCGATGCCTCCTCCTATGAGTCTGAAGAAGAATCGGACGCAACTCCTTCCGAGTGGGACATGCGGGCTCCCTTTCTCGAACTGCAGGTGGGCGTCGTCCCGCGCTCGCGCGATGCGGATGTGACATTCCAGAGCTCTCGTCATGGGCGATACAGCGCATGGTATTCGGAGCTCGCAGTTCGCGCCGAGATTCGCCCTTTCAACGCAGATCCATCCATTCTTCGCGGTCTTTATGCCCGCGGCTTCTTCGCTCATGCAGTCGGACTTTCGTCGAAGATCGATGCATGCAACCCGGGGTCGGGCAGCAACTGCGAGGTCGACACGAGTTTCTGGAGACTCGATTTCGGGGCGGGCATTCTCTTTCCGCTCGCTGATATTCTCGATCTCGGCGTCGAGTTCGGAGCGGGTTGGGACACATACGGACTCTCGACCAATCCGCTGCTCGAAAGCGCTCAATATGTCTATCTGCGACCTGCGGTGCGCGCTCGCATGCGGCTCTATCGTGAGTACCTCGTCCTCGGCGCCGAAGTGGGGGCGCGCCCCGTGCTTCGACGCGGACGCCTCTTTCAGTATGGCCGCGATGGCGACTCGATCGGCTTTGACGTCGGAGGCACACTCGGCGGGGGAATCGCGCTCGCCGGGAACATCGGCATGACGTACGGAGTCTCGTTCTCGTACGTCAACTATTGGCACGACTTCGCGAACGCAACGAATCCAGCGCTCGCCGCTGTGAGCGGCACCGATGGCGGCATCCGCATCGAGATCCTGCTCGGCTTCGCGCTCTGGTGATCACCGACTCACGAGCACAGCCTCGATGATCGTCGCAGACGTGTCGACCGCGCAGTGATCGTAGGCGACCTCGAAGTAGCCATCACCGTTCCACCTCGGTCCCCAACTGTTCTTGAGGATCCAGAGGCCTGCTGCGTGATCGTATCCGGTGACGACGACGTAGTGATCTCCACCACGAGCCTCGCAGCGGTGTGTCACTGGATCGTAGCCGAGCATGTTCACGATCGATCGCGGGATCGGCCCGTGATGGACGAGCTGGTACTGCATCCAGGTGCGCACGCCCGAGTGGTCGGTGGTTCCCGGAGGCGTGAGCGCATGCACGGTGTCCGCCACCCGGTAGCGAATCGGCATGCTTCCATCCGTGCAGCTCTCGCGACAGACGTCGTCGCGACCGACGAAGGGGACACAGCGCTCGAGGGGGACGCCGACCTCGCGCATATAGCCGTCGAGCGCCTGCTCGGTGCCGCCGCCCCGACAGCCGAGCGAGCGCGAGTCACAGTCGATCACGTCCTGCTGCGAGAGATCGATATCGAGATTCGGGTCGCCAGCCTGGATGTTGAGCTGCGCCTCCGCGGCAGCGACGGACGCCATCGCCCAGCACGAGCCACACGCACCCTGGCTATCGACAGGGGTCATCCAATTGCCAGCCGCGGGGGGCGCGCTCGGACGCCGCACGTGGCTCCAGTCGAACACGAGCGGCAGAACGTGAAGAGGCAATGGCTCGCTCAGGCGCACGATTCCGTCTGCGTCCACCGCCTCGAGCATGAGCATGTGATCACCCTCGCTCGGCGCGAGATCGCTCTCCGCGCCGAGTCCGAGCACACCATCTCGATCCGAAAGCCAGCGATAGTCGTAGGGTGTGCGCCCGCCGCTCGCCTCACCCGAAGCGTGGAGCGTATCCCCGCTGACGACGACGGCGAAGACGGTTCCCTCTGGCACGATACCGCCCACGAATCCTTCGATCGGCGTGGGCGAGCGGATCTCGACGCGCCCTTCGAGCGCTGCGTCGTCGACCTCGACGAGGCCAGTGTCCGCAGACCGCGCTCCATCCATGTCTTCGTTCGGCGCGTCGATCGAGGCATCGCCTCGCACACCTGCATCATTCGCTTCGTGACACGCTCCGAGCATGAACACGAACGTGAGCACGAGCCCTACCCCTTGACCACGATAGGACATCTGCATGGCGAAACGGTAGCCGCGAACGGCTTCTTTTGCGAATCATTACCGATTGAGGGACTCATCCCCGTCGGACTCTTGGTCTGAAGGAACTGGGGCAGGCACCATGGTGCATCGTCCCTCGAAAACGCAGCCTTTCGAAATATCGATCTCCGGGGCTTGGATGTCGCCGTACACCGCGCCTTCAGGATGAATCTCGATGAGTTGTCGAGCTGCGACGTTCCCCCGCAGGGTCCCACCACGCACGATCAAAGTTCCGACCTCGACGTTCGCTCGAATATCAGCGCCATCGCCGATCACGAGCACACCATCGCCAAAAATCTCGCCCTCGAGCGTGCCGTCGATGCGAACACGCCCATCGAACGTGAACTTCCCCGTAAAACGGGTGCCGGGGCCTAAAAGCGCCTGAATTTCGCCGATTCCAGTGAGATCCCGCTGGCTCATGATTCCTCTTCGATGCGGATGGCGGAGGCGTGCTGAACGATGTCGTTCATGGCTTCGATGTTTCGCAACGCTGTTCTCACGTTTGCGTCCTTCGACGCGTGCGTGATCATGACGATGTGCACGGGATCGCGGGTCGAATGTGCGCGTCCCTCCTGCACCATCTTCTCGATCGAGACGCCAAGTGAGCCGAGCGCTCCCGTGATCGCCGCGAGCACGCCGGGACGATCGAGCACAGACAAGCGAAGGTAATACGGCGCAACATGCTCGCCGGGATCGCGAATGGGCCGCGGTGGAAGCCCCGTACTGCGAAGCGGCTTCGCTGGCACTCGACCTCGCGCATCCATGAGGAGATTGCGACCGGCATCGACGATATCGCTGACGACGCTCATCGCCGTGGGCATCGCACCCGCACCATGGCCACTCAGGAGACAAGGCCCCAAGCTTTCCCCCTCGATGGAGATCGCATTGAGCGCGCCAGACACGCTGGCGAGCACGCTCTTCTTTGAAATGAGCGCTGGATGTACCCGCAAGTCGAGCGCGCCCTGTTCCGAGAGTTGACGTCCAATCGCAAGAAGCTTGATGACGTACCCAAAACGCTCCGCCATCTCGATGTCGATCGCGCAGACCCCCTCGATTCCTTCACAGGCAATCTGTGATGGGAGGATCTTCGCGCCGAAAGCCAGCGTCGCGAGGATGGCGAGTTTGTGCGCAGCATCACCGCCGTTGATGTCGAGCGAAGGATCGGCCTCGGCATATCCCGCTCGTTGTGCCGCACGGAGCGCCACATCGAAATCAACGCGTTCGGCGCCCATGCGCGACAAAATGTAATTGCTCGTCCCATTCACGATGCCGGTCATCGCAACGAGATGGTCGCCAACGAGCGCTTCGCGGATGACGCGAATGACCGGAATACCGCCGCACACGGCCGCTTCGAACAGAAGATCCACGCCGTGTTGCTCGGCACGCGCGAACAGCTCGCCGCCGCGCTCGGCGAGCAAGAATTTGTTCGCTGTCACGATCGACTTCCCGTGCTCGATGGCGCGGAGAATCTGCGCCCCCGCTGGCTCGAGCCCACCCATGAGCTCAACCACCACATCGATATCGGGATCCGTGATGACTTCCTCCGCTTCGCGCGTGAGGAGGTCTCGAGAGACGTGAACATCGCGCGTCTTTTCAGGATCGCGAACGGCGATCCGACGAATCTCGATCGGCACCCCCAAGCGACGGACGAGGCTCTCGTGGCGAGTCGCGATCGTGCGCACGACGCCCTGCCCCACCACACCACAGCCCAACAGCCCAACTCGAATGGCTCTGGTCACGGGCCCTGACATAGCCCATGGGCCTTCCCTACGGAAGGGTGATAGGAATCTCGTCTCCGTGCCTGCCGCAACTTGGCTGCTCGTATTCTGGATGCTCACGTTTGCCGTGTGGCTCTTGACGCATCTCGTGGCGCTCGCACGCGTGCTGCGCTCCACGCTTCTATCGCGAAAATGGAAATGGTGGAGCTTGTTCCCGCTCGTCACCCCGCTGGCTGCATGGAAAATAGGGGCGCGATTCATCGCGATCGTGTGGGTGATGCTCGGTGTGCTCTATGTCGTTCTTCGCGCGATGGATTGACGAGCAGCAACATCGATTGACACCGAAACGGGGCTTCCCTACGTTCAGCAGGTCTCGGAGGTAAGTCGAACATGGCCGGCAACAATGTGGTTTCAGTGAACGATCTGAGCTTCGAATCCGAAGTGATGGGCTCTGAACAACCGGTCCTCGTCGATTTCACGGCGAGTTGGTGCGGGCCGTGCCGGCAGATTGCGCCGTTCATCGATCAGCTCGCCGACGAATACGCAGGTCGCGCCAAAGTCGTGAAGCTCGACATCGACGAAGCCCCGAGCACCGCAGCCCGTTTTGGGATTCGGGGTGTCCCGACGCTCTACGTCTTCAAAGGCGGGAAGGTCGTCGCGCACCAGACAGGCGCCGCACCGAAGAACATCATTCAGAATCTGATCGAAACCGGACTGTCGGCCTGATCGTAACGCCCTAGCCCCTCTCGCAGCTCACTCCCCACGCAACTCACGCAGCCGCTGCTCGATGCGTTGGTAGCGCTCGGCGTCTCGATTTTTTGCGCTGCGGTACCAGAGGCCGGCAGACACGATGAGGCTCCCGATGAGGAGGGCCAACACAACGAGAATCCAAGCTGATCTGCGGCGCGGACGTGCTCTGGGTGAATTGGATGCTGGAGGTGCGGGGCGCTGCACAATCATCGTTGGTTCTGCCGCAACGCGCGCTTTTTTCGCTTTCTTCGCAAGCGCCTCGGAATTCACGACGGGTTTCGATGCATCGAAGAGCACCGGGCCGCTCATGACCTCGCCATCGGCGAGTTGTGGACGTGGGATCGGTTTGATGTCCGTGGGAAGCGGCACTGGTTCGGGTGAACGCCGGTGGCGGCTGGCTTTCGGCTTGGGAGGTGCCCTGGTGGATGCAGGCGTGGCAGGCAACGGGGGCATGACCGGCACGGACGATGGATTTTTTCTGGGAGAATGATTTTTTCGAGGAGATGGCTCGCTCGAGGAGATGCCGAGCGCGGCCCGAACCAACGCGGGGTCGAGATCTTTCGAACGCGCAACCTGCGCATCGAGCTCAGAGTCGAGCAATTCGAACTCTGCGCTGTTCACCTCGTGCGGCGACGCCTCGATGAGCATTGGAATGCTCTGAGGGGCGGTCTCATCGTCGAATCGAAACGGAATCTGGAGCGTATCGGACGCCAGCGAGGTTCCCATGATCTGGGTTTGATCATCTGAGTTGACGTTGGACGACGTGGCGGACGGCTGCGGCAACTCGGGAGCAGGGAGGTTTGCAGAGTTCGCGAGCGCGATGGCGAGAGATTCGAGGGTGGAAGGACGGTTGGACGGATCTGTATCGAACAGGCGTGAGAGCTCTTTCGCGACGATGCCTCCCCTCGGCGCGTCTGCTTTCGATAGAAGAGCCTCACGAAGAATCGACGCCACTCCCCAACGATCCGAAGCCCTTCCGCCCAGCCCCTCCCGAACCTCCGGTGCAAACGAGCCGGACAAGGCGCTCGGCGCGGACGTGAGGGCCGCGGCGACGGCATCGCCGGGCAGTGCAGCAAGCAAAAAGCCGCCGGTCAGCAACACACGATCGGCATCGATCCACACGCGCTCCGCCCGCACATCACCGTGCCACGAACCTTCGGGAATCGCAGCGAGGGCAGCCGCAAGCTGCGTGAGGACGAACAAAGCTTCGCTCGGCTCGAGCCCGGCTCGTCCTTGGAACGAGCGCGTCCGAAACAGTTGGGCCAAGGAGGTCCCTCTCGGCCAATCTTCGACAGAAAACACAATCGATTCCTGTCGACCGACGTCTTTGAGCGCAGAGAGCGCGGCTCCACCGCAGCCGATCATCGGACGCAAACGATCGACCATTCGACGCGCGTCTTTTTCCCCAAGGAGCCCTGAAGCGATATGCCGAATCAACACTGAGCTTCGATCGCGAAGGTCACATCCGCGATACGTCGCGACGAGCGAATCGGACGCAAGAGGTTCGAGCACTTCATAGTGTTCGAATCGTCGTCGCGGGATTCGACTGCGCTTCTCCCCGTTCATGCGCGTGCCGTCGTTCTCCATCGGGATGCTGTCTTACGTCCTCTGTGGGCCAAAGCCAGTGCTCCCGAATCCACCTGCCCCGCGTGGGGTTTCATCCAGCTCCTCGGCTTCTACGAGGGAGACACGCGCCACCGGCGCGATGACCAGCTGCGCGATGCGATCGCCATGATGAAACACGTGCCGTTCTTTGCCGTGATGAACGAGGATCACCTGAATCTCACCACGATAATCTTCATCGATGGTGCCCGGAGAGTTCAGCAGAGTGATGCCGTGACGCGCAGCAAGCCCACTGCGAGGCCGCACTTGCCCTTCGTATCCCTTGGGAAGTGCGACGGCGATCCCGGTGGGGACCCGAAGAATGCCTCCCGGCTCGATCTCGATCGGGGTATCGGTCGCCACAGACAGGTCGAGCCCAGCGGCGCCGTGAGTGGCATACGCCGGCAGGATCGCGTCGGGCCTCAATCGTTTGATGCGCAGTGAATCCATCCGAACTCAGGATCGCATACGAGAGAAACGCCTCGAACGCAAAAGCACTCGAGGCGTTTCCTTTGTTCCGCGATAGAACGACGTCAATCTTCCGAACTGCGCCGCTCACGACGAAACTCGGCGCTCTCTTCGTTCGCCGGTCGTTCGCGGGCGTGCTCATCGCGCGGCCGATCTTCGCGCGGCCGATCTTCACGGGGACGATCTTCACGCCCACGATCGCGTCCACCACCGGGGCCACCGCGATCGCGACCACCCGAAAATCCACGATCACGACCGCCACCGGGACCCCGATCACGGCCACCTCGCTCACGATCCCCACCTCGCTCACGATCGCCTCCCGGACCACGCTCGCGCGCGGGGCGCTCCACATAGCCTTCAGGCTTGGGCATCGTCGCCTTGCGCGAAAGTCGGATGCGGCCCGTCTGATCGATATCGGTGACCATCACTTCGATTTCGTCGCCGAGGTTCATCACATCTTCGGTCCTCTCGACGCGATCCCAAGCGAAATCAGAGATGTGACAGAGGCCATCGGTGCCCGGCATGATCTCGAGGAACGCGCCGTAAGGTTCCACGCGCTTGACCGTGCCTTTGTAGGTCTTGCCCACCTCGGGTTCGGTCGTGAGGCCACGGATGATCGCGATGGCGCGTTCAGCCGATTTCGGGTCGGACGACGCGACGTGCACCGTGCCGTCATCCTCGATGTCGACCTGAGCGCCTGTTTGCTCGACGATGCCCTTGATGGTCTTGCCGCCCGGTCCGATGACGAGGCGGATCTGATCGGGCTTGACCTTGATGGTCGTGATGCGCGGCGCGTACTTCGAGAGCTCGGGGCGCGGCGTCGGCATGGCCGTCAGCATCTTGTCCAAGATGTGCATGCGCGCTTCCTTCGCCTGGGCGAGCGCCTGCTCCATGATCGCGCGGCTCAAACCTGCGATCTTGATGTCCATCTGAATGGCGGTCACACCCTTCTTGGTTCCGCAGACTTTGAAGTCCATGTCGCCGAGATGGTCTTCGTCGCCGAGGATATCCGTGAGCACGGCGAAACGATCGCCCTCTGCGATGAGGCCCATCGCAACACCCGCGACCGGCGCCTTGATCGGAACGCCTGCGTCCTGCAGCGCGAGCGTGCCGCCGCACACCGTGGCCATCGAGCTCGAACCGTTCGACTCGGTGATCTCGCTGACGATGCGAATCGTGTAAGGGAACTCATCCTTGCTCGGGATCATCTTCGCGAGGGCGCGCTCGGCGAGGTTGCCGTGGCCGATCTCACGACGACCCGGACCGCGCACCGGTTTCACCTCGCCCACCGAATAAGCGGGGAAGTTGTAGTGCAGGAGGAAGCGCTTCCACGTGTTGCCCTCGAGCGCATCGATGCGCTGCTCATCGGTCGAGGTTCCGAGCGTGCTCGTCACGATCGCCTGTGTCTCTCCGCGCGTGAAGAGTGTCGAGCCGTGAACACGCGGCAGAACGCCCATCTCGATGGAGATCGGACGCACCGTCGTGAAATTGCGTCCGTCGACGCGGCGCTTGTCGGTCAGGACCTGTTCGCGCATCGAGACGTATTTGAGATCTTCGAATGCGTCCTTGATCTCTTTCTCTTTTTCGGCGCCATACTCTGCAAGCAACGCGGTCGCGACCTGCTTTTTGACCTTCTTGAAGAGGTCGTAGCGCTCGTGTTTGGCGGGGGTATTGATCGCCTGTCGCACTCCATCGATGCCCACTTGCGCGACGCGCTCGGCGAGCCCTTCCGTTTTTTGTGGCGGCACGAAGCCCCACTTCTTGGTGCCCGCCGCTTCCCGCATCTGCTCGATGAGCTCGATCGCCGGCTGAACCGCTTGCTTGCCGAAGAAAAGCGCCTCGATGAGCTCGGCTTCGCTCATCTCTGAGCACTCGCCTTCGACCATCACGATCGCATCTTTGCTGGTC
The DNA here is from genome assembly GCA_964481145.1 of uncultured Sandaracinus sp. GTDB lineage: Bacteria > Myxococcota_A > Polyangia > Polyangiales > Sandaracinaceae > Sandaracinus. The sequence continues at coordinate 4,448 of CAYZTA010000032.1, read as the reverse complement.
GCCACCACCAGCTCGCAATCACTCTGCTCGAGCTCGGCATACGTCGGGTTGGCGATCCACTTGCCATCCACGCGGCCCACACGAAGACCACCGATCGGACCTGCCCACGGAATCGGCGACATGTGAAGCGCTGCGCTCGCCCCGATCATCGAGAGCACATCGGTGGAGTTCTCGCCATCGAACGAGAGCACGGTCGCGATGACCTGCACCTCATTGCGATATCCGTCTGGGAAAAGCGGACGGCAGGGACGATCGATGAGACGCGAGGTGAGGATCTCCGCGTCCCGAAGTCGTCCTTCGCGCTTGAAGAAGCCGCCCGGGATTTTTCCGGCCGCGAAGGTCTTCTCCATGTATTCGACGCTGAGCGGGAGGAAATCGATGCCGGGACGCGGCTCGGTCGTTCCGCATGCCGTGACGAGCACGATCGATTCGCCGCAAGTGACGAGACACGAGCCCTGCGCCTGCTTGGCGATGCGGCCCGTTTCCAAGGTGACGATGCGGTCACCGATTTTGACGTTTTCACGAATGAACTGAGTTGCCATGAATTACTCCAACTGGAGCGTCACGTGCGCGAAGGGTGCTCGGTCCTCGGTTCCAGAGCTCGAACATCTTTCGAGCGCTCGAAACGAAGTCCGAATGCAACCCCAGCGTTCGCGAACGTGCGCCGGATAAAGAAACTGAAACGAAAATGAGGGAAAAGAGACGGAATGCAAAAGAGCGAGACCAACCACCAGGAAAGGTGGCTTCGGGTCTCGCTCTTGGGCATTGATCTCAACGGTCGCTGCTGATCACTTACGGATGCCGAGCGACACGATGATCTTGCGATACCGGTCGACGCTCTTGCCACGGAGATAGTCGAGAAGACGGCGCCTTTGGCTGACGAGCTGCAGGAGGCCTCGACGCGAATGATGATCTTTCGCGTGCGTCTTGAAATGCTCGGTCAAGTAGGTGATGCGCTCGGTGAGCAGCGCAATCTGGACCTCGGGCGAACCCGTATCACCTTCATGCTGACGGAACTGATGGACGATTTCGGTCTTGCGCTCGGGATTCAGAGCCATCTCTCGGATACTCGCAGAAAAGGGCCGATTTTGGCGGCGGCTGCTTTCCTCAGCGGAAAGTCGGCGGAGTATGTGGGGCCTTCGCGGGTCCGTCAAGCGAGGAGCATCGAAGACACGCTCTTGACGATTTCTGGCGCTACGAACGGGAAATGTCAGACTCGCTGCACCTTCGCATACTTGAAGGGGAGGAACATGCGCAAACGTCTTTCGATTTTGGCCTGTGCACTGACAATTTTCGGTGCTTGCGGCAGCAACAACGACAACGGCACGACCGATAGCGGCCCGAGCGGCTCGGACTCGGGCATGACCGAACAACCGGTAGCAACGGGGGATTTCTCGTGTGTGGGCTCGCGGACGGCGCCGACGCCGGGTGAAGTCGTGACCTTCACTGGACACGTTCACGACTTCCAGATGGGAACGGCTTCGATGGTTCCGAGCCTCAATATCCAGATTTTCCCCGACAATATTGTCGCTGCAGATTGCACTGGCACCTGCCAGGATTTGACGACCGATACGACTGGGAATGCAACGGCGATGGCTGCAGCTGGTAGCTGGTTTGCTTATCGCGCAGCGGCAAACACCGCGCAGGTGCTGACGGTTGGCTATAATCGCGTCACACCGGCGGCGGGCGGGACGGACAATCTTGCGAGCGTGTCATCGATGACCGTTGGTCTGATCCCGACGCTCTTCAATCGCCAGCGACTTCCCGGAACCTCGATCGTTGCCGGCAGCGTCGTCGATTGTGCAAACATGCCCGTCGAGAACGCAATTGTTCGATTCTTCCAAGGTGACACGGAACTCGTGCCTGGTTCGGGTCGCACAGATTATTTCACTGGCTATTTCATGGGCCCAGCACCCGCACCATCGCGCACCGCGTCGAGCAACGACGGTCGCTTCGCAGCGGCGAATGCAACACCGAATGCCGAGCCCATTCGTGCAACCATCTGGGCGCGCACCGAAGCAGGCGGCGAACTTCGCATGATCGCGTGTGAAGAAGCGCAGATCTTTGCAGATGGTGTGACCATCATCACCATGGGCCCGCTCCGCAACGATTACCCGGAAGGCTCGGGTTGCGCTGTGGAATGAGTTGAACGAAGGCGTGTGTTCGACATGAAGAGGTCGACCTCGACGAGGTCGGCCTCTTTCATTTTACGATTTCCCCAACCAGGTCGAAATCTGCGCTGAACGAAATCGGGAGCTGGAAACGTGAGTGCAGTCACCCCGCGATCGGAATCAAATCGCGGAGCAATCGAGCGCGCTCGCGTGCGAGTGGAATCCTTGGCTTCTCCGGATGCAGCAAAATCAACTCGAACGTTCCAGCGCCGCTCGGCTCAATCTCGGCGATGCGATCGAGGCGCACGAGATAGCCGCGATGAGAGCGAAAGAACACGCCCGCTGGGAGCCGCTGTTCGAGCGCCGCGAGCGTGAGATCGAGCGCGAAACGATCTTCATTCGTGACAGCCCAGACGAGTTCGTCCTTCACTTCGAGCCAGATCACGTCTGCGATATCGACCACGACGTACGCGCCACGGCGACGCACGGCAAGGCGCGTGAGCGGCGCCTCGGATGGTGGCGCGTCGCTACGTCCACGGACCGCCTTTTCGGCCACGTGAGCGCGAGCGCGCTCGACCGCTTTGCGCACGCGCTCAAGACGCGCAGGCTTGAGGAGATAATCGACGACGCCGACTTCGAAGCCGCGCAGCGCGCCGTCATCGTGCGCCGAGATCATCACAATCGCCGTGTTCGGACGGCGCGCCATGATCGCCTCCGCGAGCGCCAATCCATCGGGCCCTGGCATCCGGAGATCCGCGAAAACGACATCGGGCTCGAGCTCGTTCAAGAGTGCAAGCGCTCTTGCACTGCTCTCCGCTTGGCCCACGACCTCGACCCCTTCGAGCTGCTCGAGCGTGAAGACGAGCTCGTCGCGAGCGAGCGGTTCATCATCGACCACCAAAGTGCGCAGTGCATTCATGGATGAGCTCCGGTTTCACGTGGGAAGCGTGGGGAAGCCACGGTGAGAAGCCCCCCGAACGGCACTCGAACACAAACGCGCGCGCCGTTCTCTTTGATTTCGAGCTCGATCCCCGCGCGGGCGCCGTAATGACGCGAGAGGCGCTCTCGCAACGTTGCGAGCGCGATTCCGCTCCCCTTCTCGTTCGCGGGCACCGGAACCCCTTCGCATTCGTCGTGCACTTCGATCACCAACATCTCGCTCTCCACGCGAGCCGTGATGCGAATTGTTCCTGAGCCACTTCGCCGCGCAATCCCATGGCGGACCGCATTCTCGACGAGCGGTTGGAGCAGAAGCGCGGGGACACGATGCGAGCCGAGCTCGGTAGGCACTTCGATCTCGATGCGCATTCGCCCCTCTCCGAGCCGAGCACGCTCGATCGCGAGATATGCGCTCGCGTGATCGATCTCCGACTGAAGCGGCGCATCTTCGGGATGCGAAAGCAGATAACGATAGAGATCGGCGAGATCGCTGACGAGCTCGCGTGCGGCTTCGGGGTCGCGGCGAATCGAGGCGCGAATGGCCGTGAGTGCATTGAAGAGGAAATGGGGCTCGAGTCGACGCCTGAGCGCATCGAGTGCCGCGTGATCTGCTGCGGCGCGCAGTTGTGCGAGTGCGACGCCGCGCTCTTCTCGCGAGATCACGAGGCGTGCGACGAGCACGAAGAGCGTGACTCCCGCGGCGTTGACGATGAGCTTCACGAAGTGCGCAGGCCACGCTGGCAAGTAGCGCTCCGCAGATCCCACGACCAACAAGCCCACTCCGACTGCGAGCAAATGAATCGCTTGGATCGAAATGGCCGTCACGAAGACCCGTGGGCCCTCGACCCACTCGGGTCTTTGCTCTGCAAGCATGCCCGCGAGCACACCATCGACGATCGACGCGAGCAGGACCCAAGGCGCCGTCTCGGCATCGACTTGGAATGCGTAGAAAAGGCCGCCTCCGATGCCTGTCATGAGGCCGGCCTTCCAGCCGCCGAGAATGGCCGCGATCAAGATGCCGATGGCGCGAACGTTGATGTCTTCTCCTGCGACGTGAAGACCGAGCATCGCGCCCCACACCGAAAGCCCGAGTCCAAGCCCGACCGCCGCAAGTTTGTCCACGCGCCGACCGACACCCAAGAGGCGATTGCGGAGCGGCGGAAAAAGGACGGCGAGCAGCGCTGCCGCCGCGAGCAATCCCATCTTTTCCGCGAGCGTGGCGAGCAATGTCGCGGGTGTCATCGAGCGCTCACGCTAGCACCGGAGCGGGGCGAGAGCTGGCGAGCGGCCCCGCCGTTCGAACAGCTCGCCCGAAAGTCGGTATCCGCGACCGGCTTCTGTTTCGGCTTCTGTTTCGGCTTCTGTTTCGGCTTCTGTTTCGGCTTCTGTTTCGGCTTC
>CAYZTA010000031.1:0-68269 GCA_964481145.1 uncultured Sandaracinus sp. | reverse complement strand
TCCTCTTCGCGTCCGTACGAATTTGGCTGGCATGAATATGCAGACAGGCCCTAGCCTCGGTCGCGTTGTGAGCACTGATTCCAAACCAACCAACGACCGCAAGCTCGAGTGGCTCGAGGCCATGCGTGGCTTCGCGGCGATTTGGGTGCTCCTTCATCATGCGAACCAGTCGATCAGCCACTTCTTAGGAGAGCCAGGCGTCACGCTGATCGCGAGCGGCCATCTCGGCGTCGATTTCTTCTTCGTCCTTTCGGGATTCATCATCGCGTTCTCGAGCGATCGTCTGGCGGCCAAAGGCGGAGGCGTTCGCGAATACTTGCGCGCACGACTCATCCGTATTTACGTGCCGTACCTGCCCATCGGCATCGGCATTTTTTTTCTCTATCTCTTGCTCCCCGGGCTCAGCGCAGGAGAACGCACTCCGAGCATCCTCAGCTCGTTTGCGCTCCTACCGACCAACAGCCCGCCCGCTCTATCGGTCGCGTGGACTTTGATCCACGAGATGATCTTCTACGTCTTCTGCTCGACCTTCTTCGTCTCACGCAGGGCGTTCTGGGGGCTCATGGTGGCTTGGGCGATGATGATCATCGGGATCGCTTCGGTGGGCATCGAGCTCCCTCTTTCCGCGAGGTATTTTCTGAGCCCAATGAACCTCTGCTTCTTGCTTGGACTCGGAGTCTTCCAGCTTCGACGGTGGCCCATGCCCGCCTGGCTTGCCCTCACCACCGCCGTGCTTGGATGCGCCTTCGTCGCATCGCAAGCAGCTCAACTGAATCCAAACCGAATTATCGTGGGGCTCGGGTTCGCACTCATGGTCGCAGCCGCCGCATCACCACACGCTTGGCGATTGCGAGTACCGCGCCCGCTCATCACGCTGGGAGCGGCCTCCTACGCGATCTACCTCGTGCACAGCCCGGTCATTGCCCTCACGTCGCGCATCGTGCAACGCACCTGCCCAGATGTTGGATACATTACGAGCATAACGATGCTCGCCGCCGTTTCCCTTCTTGCCGGGATCGGCTACTGGTGGGCATACGAAAAGAAAGCGCTCGCATGGACAAGACGCACTCTTACTCGCGCATCCTCGTCCTCAGCATGAACCATCGCGCATAGACACGAACGACGCTCCTATCATGGTATCGCCTAGGTGAACGAGAAGCTCGTGAAGCCGATCGATGGACCTCCTCACATCGGCGCCTAAATTATGGGGATGCCACCAAAGATGTAGTGCACCTCCCGGCCCAAGCAGCCGCCCATCCCTGACGATTCGCGCAACGTGCGTCTTCCATGCAGCCCCAGGCAGGCCAAAGCGTACGAAATGCGAGGCACGCACTTCGCGTCGCAAAGCTCCACGGTGCGCCAAAGGCACAAACGCATCGATCAAACGAAGCCCCCTCACGATAGGTGATAGCTCGCGTTTTGCGCTCGCCTGCCAAAAGAACGATCGCGGATTCTCACGCCATCGTTCGATGCCCTCTGCACGAAGCTCCGACGTGTACCCGACTTGATTGCGAGGAAATACTAAGCTCGAGATCGCTTCACCAGAAAACGTCCCGAGCACCGTTGCTGTGGCCCGAGCATCCGCTCTCACATCGTCCGCGGTGCAACCGGGCTCACGGAGATAGATATGGCCAAACGTGTGCGATGCGACTTCTTGCTGAGGTGTCGCCGCGATCGCTCGAATCAGCTTGGGGGCAAAATGCAGTCGGCCTCGAGGATCGATCCGTCGATACTCAGGCGAGAATCGCAAACTGACATCGTCGTAACGCGGTGGGCTCGGTGCACGAGCAGAATACTCATCCCAGCCCTCACATCCCAGCGCGCCCACAATCGCCCAAGTCGCACCGATATCTAGCTCTCGAAAAAGCTCGAGAGTGGCAGGCACCACCTCTTCTACACCTTCTAGATTGCGCAGATACGCGTCATGTCGCAGAGGAAGGTGATCGCAAACTCCCCAGCGCATTTCCATATCGATGGAAATGACGACGCATCGATCCGTCATCACCTGACGAACCCATGTGCCACCAGATGACCAGCGAATGCACGCGTCCACGGCATGGCATGCATCTGGTCATCAACGCTCTCGAAACGTTCGGCCAGTTGGCGCCCGAGCACAGGACTCGCTTTGTAAATGATTCGAAATGGCGCAAACAGGCAGCCCTCGGTGCGCACATCGACGAACCCTGCATTCCTGAGTGCAGTCTCCGCCTCACGCGGAGTCAGAAATTCGCAATGGGGATGCTTCCGGTCAAACGATGTTCCCCTGAGCCTTTGCCTTAGCTTCTGGTGCACGTAAAATCCGTCGAGAGCATACCGGTTGACGAGCGTCACCAAGATGCGTCCACCTGGACGAAGAACTCGTCGCGCCTCGCGGAGGGCCAGCTCGATGTCTCCCTGGTGCAAATAGCGCAGCACCTCGATTTCGAACACGAAGTCGAACGATTGATCGGGAAACGGGAGCTTCGTGGCCACGCCTTCGAGTATCTCGATCTCCGGCGCATTCTTCCGTGCGGATTCGAGCATCGCTGCGGCTGGTTCAACACCGCATGGGTTGAGTCCCATGCGAGCCGCTCGAGCGAGATAGACTCCGGTGCCACACCCGACATCGAGCACCCGCGCGTCCGCGGGTAACGATCGAAACACATCATCGAGCATCCGATCCACCTTCGCGCGACCATACGTGAAGGCATTTGCGAAACGGCTATCCGCCATGTCCCGGTAATAGGCCTCGAATACGTCGCGAACGTCATGATGATGATCGATCGCCGCTTCCCGAATCTCACGCGCGTCAGGCATTTGGTTCCTTAGCTCAGTTATTTCAGCACAACCAGCGCAATTATTTATTCAATCACTTCACAATGATTGGCACTCGCCTAAGAAGCATCCACTGGAGAGAACCGCGCCTTCGCAGTGAGGAACGGGCGTTCGAAGAAGTGAAAACTGATGATTGCCAGGCCCAGTGACATTGGAAGTCCGACGAGTAACGCTACAATAGCGCGAGAATACTCATGCCACGCAGGAAGTGCACGTGGCAGGAAGATTCCGAGCGCAGTGAGCGCAATGGGATGGAGGAGGTACAGCCCGTACGTATAGCGGCCGGCAGATGAAAAGCACTTGATGTTGCTTATTTTTGGACGAGTCTCGGGTCCGTACGACTGTTCCAAAACAAGAAATGCGAAAAACACCGACTGCACCAAGCGCCCCACTGCGGGGCCCAATACTTCCTCCTGGTACATCAAGACAAGGATGCCAGTGCAGTACACGAGAGCCACCTTCCATCCCTGGAACGACACCAAGTTCTTCACTATGACTGGCCGCTTGAAAGCGAGATCTGCCATCAGGGCCCCGATCGCAAGGTCGCCAACTACGGCTGCCGTGTGGAACAGAAGCGCTGGAGTATCATCGCGGTGCCAATGGCGAAAGATTGCTGAACCGATAACGATAGAACTGAATAGAGCGGGCTGTAATCGCTGGCTAAGCTTCAGCAGCCATGGCCATACCAAATAGAATTGCTCTTCTACGGCAACAGACCATGTCACTGCCAACATCATCAGAGTGTGGTCGGCGACGCCGCTCCGATGAGCTTCAAGCATGTCGAAATTCGACAGAAACAAGACGTACCACGGCCAATGGTGCGCGAAGTCATTGGTATACCCAAATGTGGCGCGAACGAGCGGATAGAGGATGAGCCCCACCGCGAGCGTGGCGAAGTACAGCGGCCAGATTCGCAACACACGCCGCATGTAAAACGCTCCGACCCGGATACCTCCCGTTCTTAGATGCTCATTCCGCAGAAGAAATGTGATGAGAAAGCCGCTGAGGACAAAAAAGAGCGACACTCCATACGCGCCATTACTAAACACATCTGCGAATCTGTGGAGGACCGTCGGACCACCTGCAGCACGGGCCGATTCCGTCAAACTATGATTCACCGTGTGACTAAGGAACACGCTTAAGAACGCACATGTCCGCAGAGCATCCAAATGCGGAAACCACACCCGACGTGAGGATGCGCTGACGCTCATCGGTGGCGGATGGTTTCCTAGCAGAAGTCGGCTCGTCAAGCGCCTGATCCCTTGTAGAAGGCCTGAGAAGAAATCAAATGCTCGAGTCACGTTTCGTGATTCGAAGCGAACTCGGTCGCGTACTCCGCAAGACATATCTCCCACGGGCGCATCACGTTGAGACCTCGCGCAATCAGCTTCGCATTCACAAGCTTCTCGCTCGCAGGCCGTGGCGCGAAGTACTCGGTCTTGAAGAAATCCGAATCGACTTCGTCGACTCGCACTCGATTCTCAAGCCCAAGCAAGCGCACGAACTCACGCGCAACGTCGAGGCGACTTCCCGAACCACCACAGACCTGATTGTAGAGTCCGTAGATCTCGCTCTCGAGCAATCGGTAAATACCGTTGGCGAAGTCCACCGTGTATGTGGGCGTACCGAGCTTGTCGCTCACGACGTGCAGCACGTCCGCTCCGGCAGCAATCTGCTTGTAGAGCTTGTTGATGAACTTCTTGTCCTTCGCAGGCCCCCCCCCCATCATCCATCCAGCACGAAAGACGAAGTGTTTGCGTACCGTGCTACACACCCAGCGTTCGCCGTATGCCTTTGACTTGGCGTAATAGCCGAGCGGGTTGGGAGCATCGAAATCGGTATAGAATTCCTTCTCGCCTCCGAAAATACCGGCGGTAGAGATGTAGACATATGGAACATCGAGCTCGTTGGCGATGAGGCCCAAGTTCTCAGCGCCGAGTGCGTTCGTGAGCCAGGCGTTCTCAACCTCTCGCTCGCAGAGCTCGAGATCCGTGAGAGCCGCAAGATTGATGATCGCATTCGGGCGAAAATCGAGGATCTGACGACGCATCTCAGCGTACTGACGCACATCGCCATGCTCGAGCCAAGGCTCGTTCACATCGATATCCGTCGCCATCACCTGCGCGGCCTTCGAAAAGCGCGCGTAGACGGCCTTGCCTAGCATTCCACCGCAGCCAGCGATGTAGATCCGTGAACGAGTCGGCTCAAACAACATGGGTACCTTCATCGAAGAGAGCGAGATAGTTTGGAGTCTGTGCGGTCACAGTGTACTTGCCACGGATGTGCTCGTAAGCAGTCTTGCCCATGGCAAGGGTTTGGATAGGGTCGTCGATCATCCGTCGAAGGCGATCGACCCATTCGTCGATTTCATTCCTCACGAGATAGCCAGTTCGACCATCGACGACGACACCGCGTCCCGAGCCGACATCTGACGCCACAGCGGGAATTTCGAGCGCGGCGTATTGAATCGCCTTGAAGCCCACCTTCCCACGAGAGAATTCCTCGTCAGTGACCGGCATCACGCCAATATCGATGCATTCCAGATCCGCAATTTCGTTCGCTTTGGTCCAGCGCACGAATTCGTATGATTGGAGCTCGGGAAAACCCGGATCGACATCGCAGATGACTCGGAAAGTGAACGAATGTGTCTTCTGAAGCGCCACCAGCGCCGGGCGGATAATTTCGAGGAAATATGCCGTGGAGTGAGTTCCAGTCCACCCCAATCGGACGGGTGTATTCAACGCGACTCGCGCTCCCGAACGTCGATGATAGTTGGTGTCGATGGTCGTCGGAATGAGGACGGCCTCATCGCGGTGTTGGAGCGCCCAATCACGCATGAACTCGTTCACGACGCTCACTCGAGCGCTCTTGCGTGTGATCATCGTAACCTTCGAACGCCACCGCAACCCAGACGCGAGTCGATTGACCTTCGACGTCTTGGGGATGTGGATCGCGTCGTCGATGTCGTAAACGACACGTTTACCGAGGGCGAAAAGGAGCCGCTCGAACACGGGCGGTCCGATCGGTGCAGCCTCGAGGTGGATATAGACATGGTCATAGCGCCCGATCTTCGAAAACAATCGGGCTCGTCGAATGAACCCACTCAGCACCCCCCGAACTTTCTGTGTGGTATGTCCGGGCGTGTAAAGGATCGACATCGTGGCGTCATCCCAAAACGGAATTTGATCCACCTCGTATCCCGCGTCGCGCAGCGCCGGAATGTACTGCTCGAACCGAAAGCGCTGTCCTGGCGCTTTGCCCGGAGGGTAGATGCAGAGAATAAGAATTCGGCCGCGGCTCACCGTCCACCTCTGTTGCGCGAAACGTCGTTGACGTTCGATCGAGTGAGCTGACGATACATCCTCTCGTAGAGGTCGAGGGCTCTTTCGAGGTCGAAGTGCTCACGCGCGACTTTGCGACAGCGCGCGGGCAGCTCCGGATCCATCGACAGCGCCAACGCCTCGTCAGCCACGCGCTCGAGCGAACCAATGCTCAGGTCGGTGACCACACCGACCCGATGCTCACGAACGAGCGAGGCGCAATCGCCGATGCCATCATTGACGATCACCGGGAGCCCTGTCGCAAGCGACTCAGCGAACTTGGTGGGACAGGTCGCGAGCGTCGCGAACGACGGCTTCACGAAGCTGATCGTCATGTCCATCGAAGCGAGATGGCGCGGAACATCTTCGAACGAAACCATCGTAACGTCGACCGCATCGAATGGCACGCCCACACGAACGCATGCATCGCGAACCATCTTCGCGTCGGCGTGCGTCAGAATCGACCACCGTGCGTCTGGACGAACCGCGCGAATTCGCGAAAATACACGCGCCATCGCGTCGAGGGGATAACGTTCACCCAAGCTTCCCACATAGCCAAGCCGAAACGGACGGTTCTCCCTAGGCACGCGGGCTGGCCCGAAGCGCTCCATATTGACACACGTCGGAATGACGGCGATGGGAGTCTCCCGATGCGCGATCTCGGGCCAGCGCATGAGCTCGTCTCGCCCCGCATTCGTCAGTGAAATCACCCCGTCGGCACGACGGAAGAGATGGCGCTCCACACGCTTGCCCGCGGCGAACATCGCGCCGCGTTGCCAGTTTCCTGCGTCGATCTTTTCGTCCACCCAAAAGCCGCGCATATCAAACAGAAATCGTGCGCCCATCGAACGCGCGAGGATCGTCCCAGTCATCCCGGGCAGATACGAGCGTGCATGCACGATGTCGAATCGCCCCTCACGAAACGCTTCACGTGCCCCTGCAGCCACCGCTGCTGAAATGTGCCGTGGAAGTGATGCCACTACATGGCCACGATGATACTGCTCACGGATCCAGCGAATTTTTGCCGTACGCAAGCGCATAGCCAGAGCTACGCTCGCAGTGTTCGCTTTCTCGTGCGAAACCACGGTCATCTTCCATCCGCGTGCAGCCAACCCTTCAACGTAGGGCAGAATCTGCGACTGCGCGATGTGATCTTCGAGACCGTCGTAGGTCAGGAACAAAATGCGAGAGCCGTCAGCCATGGCCCCCTGCCGCACGCATCACCATGAGCGGGCCTTCATTAGTTCGCATGAGCAAGGTCGTCAAGCATTCGTGTCCCCAATGAATTTCGTGTTGCCGAGAGGACGCGAGTCAGCAAAGGATTCGCTCACATCCGAGCGCACGGCTCTCAATGACCGACAAGACCCAGGTTACTTCTCCGCAGTCCGATACCCATCGAATGCTGCGCTCTCTCGTGCTCTATCTCCTTCCGACCGTGCTCGTACGTGGCGTCTCGATACTCATGACGCCGATCTACACCCGGACGCTGCCGCCCGATGAATATGCCATCGTTGGCGTAGCCAACACCGTGTCGACTGGCCTCTCGGCGGTGCTGTGTCTCGGGCTGCACGGCTCCCTGCTCCGGCTCTATGCCCTCTGCAAGTCCGAATCAGAACGGCGCGCGTTGATGGGTTCGGTACTCATCGCGCTCGTGGTGCTCCCGACCGTAGTCGTATTGCCATTGGAGTTCATGGGGCGCGCAGGAATGCTCGAAGTCATCGAGCTTTTGCCCTTCCGCCCTTATGGCGAACTCGTCCTATTCACGAGCTTCGCAAGCCTCTACACCGCCCCCCTCACGACGCTCTACATGGCGGCCGAGCGTCCCATTGCATATGGCGTCTTTTCTACGCTATCGAGTCTCTCGCAGATCGTTCTCACGATCGCTTTCGTGGTCGTTTTGCACCGTGGTCCGGCAGGCGCCCTCGAAGCGAACTTACTGAGTCAGGGCGCGAGTGGCCTCGCTGCGCTCTTCATCCTCTCTCGATACGTCCAGCTCCAACCAGGATTGCCATGGCTTCGAGAGAGTCTGATCTTTGGACTTCCATTGGTGCCGCACTATCTAACCAATTGGGCTCTTTCACTTGCGGATCGACTGGTGCTCGAACGCTACGTTTCGCCTGCCGATATCGGTCGCTACTCTCTCGCTTATTTGTTCAACCTTGCGCTCGCCATGGTGGGAGGCGCCATGTCTCAGACGCTTCACCCCATGGTGATGCGACGACTCTCCCAGAATCCACAGGACCCGCTCGTTCCACGTCTTGGCACATACGCCATCGCGAGTGTCGTGCTCGTTGCGCTCGGTCTACTCGCATTCGCCCGCGATGCGCTTTCGTGGCTTGCGCCAGAGAGCTACGCAGATGCCATAGACTACATCCCTTGGGTCATCCTCGGGGCCGCCTTTCAAGGCGTCTATTTCGTGTGGTCTCTCGGAACTTGGTACTCACGCAAGACGCAATGGATGCCGCTGGTCGCGGTCCTTGTCGCGGTGTGGACTCTCGGGTTGAACTTGTTTCTCGTGCCGAGATACGGAGCCTCTGCAGCCGCGATCGTGACGGCAATCTCCTATGCGACGCTCGCGGCCGCACATGGAGGACTCGCCCATGTCCTTCATCCTATCCCGTGGGAATACGGACGATGGCTCAAGCTTGGCCTCACGACGATTCCAATCTCTCTTTGGATGTGGATCATGCGCGAGCACTCCCCTGCACTTCGTTTGCCTACGAACCTCATTGCAGTGCTCGTAGTATGGCCTGCGCTCCTTTGGTGGAGCGGAACCCTTCACGAAGATGAGCGCGCTTCTGCTCGTCAGTTCCTCGCAACGAACATTCGTCGACTGATACCGCGATGAACTCAACCCCAGCGCGCAGGAATGCGATCGCGCGGCATTAGCACGACATTCTTCGATGAATGAGATGGCGCTACTTCCGGCGCGACGCGCGGCCCGCTGGGTGTCAGATGAAATAGCACGTAGTCATTTTCGCAAAGTGCTTCGATCCGCTTCCGAAGTCCTTCGCGAGCCCTCGGAAGATATTCGACCATCAACGCAGGACGATGACGATGAATCGTGTGTGCCATCCCATCGATCACGAACTCTTCGAACCCCTCCACATCGATCTTCACGAGGTCGACCGTAGGAAGCGCTTCTTGCGCCACGAAATCATCCACCGTGACGACGGCGACTTCGTAGTGGCTCTTCTCACCCGAAAGGAAATCCGGATTCAGGCTCGCGCTGTAGCAATTGTCTCCGCCCGGATCGCTCAACATCGCAGTGCCCGAAGCAGCGCCAACTGCCATCTCATGGACCTTCGCGCGGAATCTCGGATTGAGTGCTGCATTTCGACGCGCCTTGGAAGCAACCCGCGCCACGGGCTCGAATGCGTGTACGAGGACATTCGGATTGGCCGCACATGCCATGAGCGAATACGTGCCCGTATTGGCCCCGATATCGAGCACCACGCGTGCTGTCCGCGCCAAATACGTCCATGGCTCGACGCACTCTCCTTCGTGCCCGGCAACCCCCGCCCAATAGAACGCATTCTCGATCGCATCTCCATAGGAGTGCATTCTAAAGGTCTCGCGGGTGGGAAGATTCACGTCGATCTCCCCCTCGAACCACAGATGTTGATATACGCGATGCGGAATCGGCATCCCAGTCTGTCGCCAGAGAACGAAGGGCAACCGCAACACCGGCCCGAAGACCGCATTCCGACGGACATCTGTCGCCAGTTTTCGCACCGAAGCGTGCATCGACCAACCTTCCACTGAGACTTAAAGAGACGGCGAGCTCTCCATCGAACGAGAGGGTCGCAACGATTGTCGCAACGAACCGAACCGATTCTTGGCCTTGAGGAATCCTTCGATCCCAATCGCGGTCGTCGCGGTAAGCCGGACGAGCTCCTTCAGCACCAGACCATCGGCGCTAAGGTGCCGTAAAATTCGAAAGAAATGGCGGATCGCCAAGGCGCGTTCGCCGTCGTACTGATACCGGGCGAGCTGGTGAATCTCATCCATCCGCGTATATCGGGTCCGAATCTCCGGATCTGCCAGAAGGCAGTCGAGCACGAGCTTCGTCAGTTTGTTCGTAGATTGACTACGATGAAGTGAACTGCGCGTGCGCTGGATGTTCACGGTGCTTCCGCTCGTCCCGGCATCGTGAATTCGGTAGTCGAACAGAACCTCATCGACCATGCCCACCGTTCCCTCGGGATTGGAAGCCACGACATAAGGTCCAAACACGAGGTCGAGGTACGACCATTGAGTCAGTTCCGGTGCGCCATCGATGATTCGATGGAATCTCGGGAGATCGAGAGTCGCGCGACGGACCACGTATGCACTTCCGAGCCAATACCCTCGTCTGAACAAAATCGAATCGCGAAGAGCGTCGCTCCTTAGGGACGGCGCCAGCATCATGACGCGACGAATATTCGCATTCGTGTCATCGACGATCCCAAGATCTACTCCATGTGCATCGACTCGCCGGTGATCATGTGAAGCGATGACCATGCGCGGATCAGCTCGGAACAACGCTTCGATCTTCTCGAGCTTCGTGGGGTGCCACGTATCATCCCCGTCGAGGAAAGCCACGAGATCGCCCGTGCTCGCATCTAGCCCGGAGAGCGTATTACGTAGAGCCCCAATGTTCGCCTCGTGCCGAATCAGACGAACATCGGACCCAAACGAAGCCACGATCTCCGGCGTTCGATCCGTGCTGTGATCGTCCACAACGATGATCTCGTCGGGACGACGCGTCTGTCCGAGCGCCGAAGAGAGCGCCTCGCCAATGAATCGTTCGAGATTATAAGCGGTAATGACTACCGATATTCGCAGAGTTGACATGATCATTTCGGCCGCTGACAAACACTAAGCTCATCGCACTCGGAAAGCTCAAATCCGCGGTCGCCGACCGCTGTACGAAAGGTGGACTCACAGTCATCGCCGTGGAGCTCGATCACGAGGTTGTCCACGCGATTGATCCAAGACTCGAAATTCTCGGCGAACACCTGTCGTTCCGCGCCCTCGATATCGATCTTCAAGATCGAAATTCGGTCGTGTCCGGATTCTTCGAGGAGCGTTCCGATATCGACCGCGCTCATGGCCTCAGGATCATCGGCCGACGTGGGCACCACCGTACGTGACCACTCACGCCCATCACGAAAAATTTCGGTCGACAGCTTGAGTGCCGTGGAATGCGACCAAACCGCGGATTGAATCGCGCGAACACGATCGCCATAAGGCGCGAGGTTATGGAGCAGCGCATGAAAGTTCGCGGGGTCTGGTTCCACCGCAATCACCTTCGCCTTCGGAAACGCGCTGAGAAAATATGCGCTCGAATAACCGACATTCGCTCCACAGTCGATCACGAGATTGACATCCGTCACGCCATCGAGACACCGATACTCGCGATGCACGAAAATCTGCGAAAACACATCGATGTCGGTGGTCTGCGGTCGACAATAAACTGGCCATTGCAGTCGTCTACTGTGAAGCGCGAATGGCGCTTTGCCAGGGATGCGCTGATTCTGGAATCGCCGGAGGCGATAGTGGATGGCAGGCCCCACACCAAGATGGTGGATGCCGCTATAAAGGCGATTCAGACGTTCATACATCATCACGAGCGTTCCCCGTACGACGATGCTCGGCGTGCACCGTTCGATAGACTTCCTCGATGGAGCGCATGACATTCTCGCGTCCACAGAGCGTGTTGACCCGCTCGGCGGCCGTGCGCCCAAATCTGGCACGGTGCGAAGGATCTCGAATCAGCTCGACAATCGCCTGTCCGAGGCGCTCTGGATCACGGCGAGGCACGCAGAGTCCGGAAATGCCGTCTTGGATCACCTCGGTCATCGGCGCAGCTGCGGTCGTAATACACGCACAGCCGGCACCCGCCGCCTCGATGAGAGCGACACCGAGTCCCTCCCAAAGGGAGGGAAACGCAAACATATCGGACGCCGCGAGCAACGCCGGGACATCGTCGCGCCGTCCGAGGAGACGAATCGAATCCGCAACGCCAAGGCGGCTGGCCTCGGCCTGGAGCTCTGGCCCCAACCATCCATCCCCCGCGATGAACAGCTTGGCGTGGGGAGCATGCGGGAGCACATGCTTCATCGCTCGCACCAGAAAGATTTGCCCCTTCTGTGGAACCAAACGCCCCGCGTTCAAAATCATGACATCGGCGTCGGTGAGACCAAGTGATGCGCGCGTCGCAGAGCGGTCGATGATCGAACGTTTCTCCTCGATGGCTCGGTAGATCACGGTCAGGCGGTCCCTCGAAAGCCCGAACGCCATCGACGCATTCTCTTTTACGGCTTCAGAGATCGCGATCGAGTGGACGTGCAGATTCCTGAGGGCTGCTCCCCAAATTGACACTTCGAGAGCGAGCTTCAGTCGATGCTGCCGAACATTGTCCGAATCGAACTCTTCACCAGAGACAGAACAAATCGTTCCAATCACCGGAATGTTCAAGAGTCGCCCAACCGCTCCGCCGACGATGTCAGCTTGAAAGAGGCTCGTGTGGATGAGGTCGGGACGGACTTCCCTCGCGATTTCAGCAACGCGTTGAATCAGCCATGGAAGCTCACGCTTTTTACCGTGGCCACCCATATCGACCACGCGAATGCCAGCCGCACGAACCGAGCCCGCGAGCGGCGCGTCCGAGCTCAAGTGGCAGACGATACTCTCCACTCGGGAGCGATCCAGAGATCGCGCCGTGAGTGAGAGCTGATGCTCTGCACCACCGCGTCCAAGACTGTCGATCAGGTGCAGGACTCGGAGCCGGGGAACAGAGCTCACCGGCTCCGCACTTACATCAGAAAATGCTCTGGACGCAATCAATACGACCTTCGTTTCCGGGCCCGCCAAGGTAACTTCCAACACAGATGTCCGCAAGGCCATCACCATCGATGTCGGCGATGGCCAAACTGCCCACCACACCACCGAGATAATCGGTGGTGTCCGCACCATAGATTTGAAGGCGTCCAGGGGTGATCGACATATCAATGGTCCCAGTAAGAGCAGCCGAGCCGAAGTACATCGCGAGCTCACCTGCATTCGTTCGCCCGTTGGACGGTCCGTCCGCTGCAGCCGATACCACCGGAATGTCGAGCACACCATCACCGTTGAGATCGCCCAATGTGAGGGACGAGCCCGTAAGATCTCCTTGTTCCACGCCCAAGAAGGTGGCGGTCGGGGTGTTCACCAAAAGGTCGAACGTGGTCCCCAGCGTGATCGTGGTGCCATTCCAGACGGTGACCGCACCCACTTGGACCGCGCCCCGGCGTTGTTGTGTTGCGCCCAGCAATACATCCGATGCTGCGCTTCCACACACATGACCGATTGCGATGGACGCGCCGAGATTGTCATTCTGAGTCGCACCAAACCAGGCAAACGAAGGTCCGCCAGGAGAACCGACAGCGGTCGCCAGATCGACGTTGGATACAACCGGAGCGGCAATGCCCCAGACTGCGCCAGAACGACTGCGTCCAAGTGCGGTGTAGGTTGAGTTTCCAATGAGCAACTCGGCCGCAGACGAACCGAGAATATCACCGACTGCCACCACCGCACCCATACGGCCATTCGCGCTTGGACCGATGATTGTCACGATGGAAGCAGTCGAAAGGTCGATCGTCCCAGTGAGACCAGCGCCACCCGGAATCACGTACACAGCGCCAGTGTCGGTGCCGTTCGTCGTGTCAGCATAAGGAGCGCCCACCAACACATCCGCGATGCCATCACCCGTGACATCGCCAGCACTCGTGACACTCAGTCGATCACCAGCACCAGCTCCAATGATGCGTGCCGTCAATGCTGTAGGAGGAGTCATCGCGCCAAGGTCGATATCCCCACTAAGCGCAGCTCCCCCAGCAAGAACATACACTTCACCTGCATCCGCTCGACTCTCGCCGTCTCCGTCCGCGTAAGGAGCCGACACAATCAGGTCATTGATGCCATCCCCAGTCACATCGGCAATCACGATCTGACTTCCGGTCGCCACGCCAAGACCATCACTCGCCGAGGCTCCAAGAATCCGAAAAGTCGCAGTCGCAGCCGACACTGGAGCGCTGGTGTTCGTGAAAAACCCAGGTCCGCCGGCGAGACCATACACGATGCCTGCGAACACACGGGTGGGGCCGCTCGTCGGCACAACATTGGCCGCTTCTCCAACAACAATCTCTGGAATCGTATCACCAGTGACATCGCCGATCTCGACGTTTGCGAAATGACGGTTTGCTGTCGTGCCTATGAGGGTTCGGTCGGTGGCCGTGATCAGATCGACCGTTTCCGTCTCGACCTGGCAGGTGCTTGAGCATCCATCGCCCGAGATGACATTGTCATCATCACACTGTTCACCTGAATTGATGATGGCATTGCCACAAAGCGTTACTGTGACCGGCGAGGTCACAGCTTCGGCACCAAAGAACCCCGCACCAGGTGTTTGGCGCATCCGCCAACGACTTGCATAAGTTCCCGGAGTCACAGGGGCGGTGACAGAAAACGTGAATACGCGAGTTGCACCCGATGCGATGGTCTCCGCGCCACCCAGAGAGCGCGCGGTCACACCCCAAAGGCTCGCGGGTGAGTTCGTTGAGCTGAGCGAAAATGCCGAACCAGTCCAAGCGGACGTTCCTGTGTTCTGCATCTCGACCGTGAATGTGACAGCCTCACCTGCTGTGGCTATGGGAGGAATGTTTTGCGTAACGACCACAGCGTTCAAAGCCGGCATCGCCATCGCATCAACCACGAGCGGAACCGATAGCGTGGCGCCAAAGACCCCCGCGGTATTCCGCATTCGCCATACTTGGTTGTACATCCCCGGAGCGGACGGCGCTGTGATCGAGAAAGTAAAAGTCGCCGTGGAACCAGAGACCGTCATCGTCGGTGGATACACCACGGTGATGCCGTAAAGACTCGCCGGGGTATTCAATGAAGACAGGTAGATCGTTCCATCCGAAGGCCAGTTCGTTGCACCCGTATTTTGAATCTGGACCGAAACATTTCGGACTTCACTGGGAGCCAACGTCGACGGAAGAGTGTTTAAAACGATCGCCGAATCGTATTGAGCTGCCCCGCCCACGATGATCGCTGCATCAAGGCATGGCATGTTGCTGAACACTCCCACGCCGTTCGCTGACAGTTGCGACATCTGACGGCGGAACTGGTACGTACCCGGCGTCGCAGGAGCCGTGATCGGGAAAGTAAAGGTCGCAGTACCACCAGGCGCAACGGAGCTCGTCAGGTATCGGACCGTGTTTCCCCACCGTGATGCGGGCGTATCGAGCGACACCAACCCAAACGTCGAAGGCGACCAACTCGACGTTCCAGTGTTCTGGACCACGATGGTGACGTTCCGCGTCTCCCCAGTTGCAAGCGTGGTCGGCACCGAGCTTCCCATGCTGACGAACTCACATCCCCATCGCCGTGGCGTACCTGTGCTCACCACGATGTTCGGCACAGTGACAAGCGCGCCGAAAACCCCATCTCCAGGAATGCCCATTCGCGCGGAGAACGAATACGTTCCTGGTGTGCTCGGCGCAGTGAGCACGAAGTGGAAGGTGGTGTTCGAACCCGTCGTCGTGGTGGACTCGACGATATCCTGACTGAACTGAAACGTGTTGGCGCCCTGCCGGATGAGCGCGTAAGTGGGCGCAGAGGCTGTCCAGGTGTTCGTGGCGCCTCCCGTTCCGGTGTTCGTCATCGTGACACTTACATCGAGACGTTCGCCCGGATACATCGCGGTTGGGATCGTATCCGACACGTACGCGGCATCACTGCCTGCAGGGAGTTCCCAAGTCGACAAACCGACATCTTCGGTACCACAAGCAACGAGTGCGACACACACCAGTGTCACTATCACTCTTAAGTTCGACATTTTGCCTCCTGAGCGCCCTGCGAGGTTCCGGCCGCGCATACGCTGTTGACAATACCATATGGAGAACTGATTTCGTGGGATTCACGATGCATGAAGTGACGATCCGATGCTTCTTGCCATCTCTCTTCGACGGCCCGTGCCCATCGCTCCGCGTCCGACGGGCCTGGTGGTAGCCCCTCCGGCAAAGGAATCCCAAATCCACTCTTCTTCCGATTCGCGAGCTCGCGATCCACACGTCGCGCAAGCGCATCCCGCAAGACCCGCTTGTACACCCCCTCGTGCACCTTATACGCGAGCGGAAGGCGCATACCGAACTCGACGATTCGATAGTCGAGCAGCGGACTTCGTGCCTCGAGCGAATATGCCATGGTGCCGCGGTCGACCTTCACCAAGATCTCATCGCGCATTCCAGTCACGAGCTCGAGGGCAGACAACAACTCGGGGAGCGATCGCGACTCTGCAGCTTCCCACGAATAGTTTGGATAATCGCGCTTCGCGCGCGCCAACACCCCTTCTCTACCAAGGAGTTCGATTTCCTCATGTGGCAATGTGTGCCGAGGCCGCAATTCCTGGAAGAAGTCATAAAGCTCTGCTGGTGTTGCGGCGCGGAGCAACGCGTCCGCGAGACGTTCTTTCGTCGCCAAGTCGGCCGTGTTGAGCCCAAGCGCGCGCGCCACTGTCCGGAGCGCGATTCGACCTGGTGGGGTCGGAAGCATGCCCTTCGCAATGCGGCGAGCCCCTGGGAAAAGGTCGAACAGACGTCGGTAGCGAAACAACTTCTCAGGAAAATCAAACCACGGATACCCCACGAATGCTTCATCACCACCATCACCAGTCAGCACCACCGTGACATCTCGGCGTGCCGCTTCCGCGATGGCCATCGTCGGGATCTGGGAAAGAGGTGCACAAGGCTCGTCATACGCAAAGGGGATTTGCGAGATCTGACGATCGTAATCTCGTCGCCTCAAATCGAGAACGCACGTTCGAAGCCCGAGATGTGCGGCAGTTCGAGCAGCGACCTCGGATTCATCAAAGGTCGGATCGTCCGCTCGAACGATATGGGCAGAGATCCGCCCCGAATGAACGCGCGCGACACTCGCTGCAACCAAACTCGAGTCCACGCCTGCCGACAAGAAAATGCCAACCGGAACATCTGCGTCGAGCCGCAGCTTCGTAGCATCATCGACGAGCTCGAGTACGCCATCGATCGCGTCGTCGTAAGAGCCATCGAATCGCTCACCACACGCGCGCAATGGATCCCAATAGAGAACAGACTGCGCATGTGGCAGCGTTCCGCTCACGGGCAGCGGCAAAGTGGTGTAGCTCGCCGCAGGCAGCTTTCGACACTCGCGGTAAATGCATCGTTCCCCCGGAATGTGCCGAAGCCAATGAAAATATGCCCAAGCTTCCGGATTTTCTGTCAGCGGCAAACCTAGCGCATGAAAGGCCTTCAGCTCGGAGGCGAATGCGATGATATCATTCGATTCATAGACATAGAGAGGCTTTTTCCCGAGTCGATCTCGAGCAAGAATCAGTGTTCGGTCCGAATCCCGCCACGCTCCAAATGCAAACATCGCGTTGCAATGCGCGACGAACTTCGGACCATGGTGCATGAGACCTGCAAGCAGCACCTCCGTATCGGAGCGGGACGAAAATGTGATTCCATCTGCCCGCAGCTCGTCCCGCCGTGCCCGATGATCATAAATTTCACCGTTGAATACGATGGATCCACCGAATCCACGCATCGGTTGGTGAGCGTCCGGACTCAAATCGAGAATCGAAAGGCGCGTGTGACCAAACCAAACTTCCCAAGCGTCGGATTCGAATACTCGCTCGACGCCACAATCATCGGGCCCTCGATGCTTCAGCGTTCGAACGGCTCGCGACACGTCTGCCCGTTCGAAGCGCCGCGGGCGCGCGATAACACCAAAAATACCACACATATTTAACCTAAGACTTCGCCCTTCGGAACCGCGCGCTCATTCTCCGATGGCCGATTCGGCGAGAGACTGGTGAAGCGCCGCAACGACGTGCGAGCGACCAGCACGCTCGGCAACGATGTCCGCGACGACTTGGAGCAGAGCATCGAGACGCTCCGAACGACCCTCGTTCATGGAACGCACGACGAAGCGGAGCCGATGTGAGTCCTCTCCGACACTCCAGCTATATGTATATTCAATGTCTGACGGACCTCGACCGCCATCCTCTCCGCAATGCCAAATGAGCCCACCATCACTCATGAGATCGGCCGCGACGAAAGCTTCGTGGTTCAGCACTCTTTCTTCAAGGCGGATGCAGAAGCGTTCCAAGCCCGAAGACGAATCTCTCAATAAAATCGGCAACGCGCGTCGGACAATCTCCGCTTCTGGAGTCGCACTCGGAAATTCTTGGTTGCGAACTCGCGCCCGGAAATAGCCAGCCAACTGCGCACCACTCAAAATCACGATGATCGCCATCGCGATCGCGGCTCCCGCCTGCCAGTCTTTCCCAAAGGCAGCAACCAATGCTGCGACGCACGTAACAACGCTACCGCCGTATAGAAACAGCACCACCCGCCGGTGCGTGAGACCCAAGTCCAACAGACGATGATGGATATGACCGCGGTCCGCGCTGAAGATTGGCCGGCGCTCCAGGAACCGACGCACCATCGTAAAGAGGGTGTCGGTGAGTGGGACACCGAGAGCAATGAGAGGCACGAGCAATGCGACGACCGTCGACTCTTTCTGACGACCTGTTAGTAACGCGGCTGCGCCGAGGCAGTATCCGAGGAAAAGACTGCCCGTATCCCCAAGGAAAATCGTTGCGGGATTGAAATTGAAATACAGGAACCCGAGCACGGCACCACCGAGGGCCGCATTGAGAATCGCTGCCAGCTCGTTGCCTGTAGCAAACGCAACCACCGTATTCGTGATGGCGGCGAAGAGGACGATGCCACTCGCAAGCCCATCGAGACCGTCAATCAGATTGATCGCGTTGACGAACGCGACGATCCACCCGATCGTCGCGATGTAGCTTGTGATCGGTCCGAACTCGAAATTCCCCACGTAAGGAATGTCGAAAGTCTCGATGCGTGCGCCCGCAGCCCACGCGATACTTGCGGCGGCGATCTGACCGACGAGTTTCTTCTTCGCTCCAATGGCATGAATATCATCCCACGCGCCCACCGCAGCCATGGCCAGACCACCGCCGAGAAAGCCGAGCAGAGGAGCTGGTTCGCCTGGAGGAGATTCTCCGGTCCAAACGGTATAGGCCCATACTGAACCGATTGCGGAGAGGTGCGCTACGACGATCGAAAGCCCACCCATTCGGGGAGTTTCTCGCATGTGCACTCGTCGCCCACCAGGTCGGTCCACCGCGCCAAGCTTGCGCGCAATCCATCGAGCCCCTGGGGTCAGCGCGAACGCAACGAGAAGCGCCGTGGCGGCGGCGATCGCTGTGTTGATTTGCATGCGTCCTACTGAGGAAGTTGCCGATGAGGCCTCGCCCATTCATCGGTCGGAGTCGTGGGGTCGGGAGGATCGCTCGAATTCGCAAAGAGCTCAAGAGAATCTCGGACCGGAGTGGTCATAGCGAATGGAGGCTGTAAAAATGCGTGTTCTGCGAGCTCCCGATAGATCGCCATGTGCGCTTGGACGACCCCATCTCTCGTGCATTCACGACGCACCCATGCGGCTGCCGCATCACCACGTGAGCATAGTTCGGCACGATCCAACACCGCGCGCTCGATTGTCTCGGCCAGTACCGTGTGATTTCGGACAGGGACAAGCCATCCCGTAGCGCCATCCCGAATGGCGTCGCGACACCCAGGGACGTCAGTCGTGATACAAGCACGGCCACTGGAACCAGCTTCGAGAAGCGCCAAAGGGAATCCTTCGCGATACGATGGCAATACTACGAGATGTGCCTGTCGATACACCTCGGGCATGTCCGCTCGATGTCCCCACCATTCGATCGTGCCGTCTTCTACCCACCGTTCCACCTCCCGCCGAGGCACGCTCGCAGGATTGGTTCCATCGGCGCCGCCCACCACCACGAATCGTGCGCTGACGCCATGCGCTCTCAAGATGCGCGCCGCATCGACGAATTCACGAACACCTTTGTCCCAAAGAAGCCGCGCTGGGAGAAGGACGATCGGCACTCCGGACGGAAGTGGTGTGCTGGGAAACCGAGCCACGTCCACGCCGGAGCCTCGCACGAGACGCGCACGCTTCGGTGATACGAGACCGCGTTCGACGAAGAAACGTCGGTCGTCCGTGTTCTGGAAAATCGTCGTGCTCTTGGGGTGAGCGAGAGCCGCGCGATAAACGTGCTCGATCCCGAATCGAAGCGCTCGGCCTCGTCGTGATGGATCCAGAAATACGAATCCAAGACCACTCACGGCATTGACCACCGCGGGGACTCTCAGACTTCGCGCCACGATCGACCCATAAAGAACTGCCTTGATCGTCACGTGATGAACCAAGGTCGGTCTTTCACGTGCGTAGAGAGCGTGAATGCTGGCCAAGGTGCGAAGATCGCGTCCGACAGAGCGGCCACCGCGATCGAAAGGGATGAGCTCAAAGCGCATTCCTTCTCTTTCGATCGTTTGCCGCTCCTCCCCTCCCCCCGCCGCCACCAACACATCGAAGCCCGCATCGCGCGCAGCCACGCCAATCTCGAAGCGATGAGACACGAAAAATTTGTCCTCGTTGACGAGGAACACGAGTCGAGGGCGAGTCATGATGCGAGTCTGTGGATCGGGAGCGCGTCGCCCATCACCTCGGGTGTATTTTCCTCTTCACGGGACTTGGGCATGCCACGAACAGCGAGCACAGAACCCAAAAGCACGATGGGAAAGCGCTGCCTGAGTATCAGCCCGATGTTCGCCATCGTCGTCGCATAGGCAACGGTCAGAGGAATCAATACGACCAAGAACATCAGCAACGTACCCCGATCGTCTTGCCACATTCGGCGCGCACCACGAATGCCCCGAAACATGAAGAACATCCAGATGATCGCATCGATCTTACCTACCTGGAATCCGATCGACGTCGAACGGAAGTCCCACGGGAATGGAGACAGCAGCGTGTAGATCAACTTCTGAGGGAAGGTGATCCACGGGCTTCCACTGAACTCGACCCCCGAGCCGCCGCGCGCATTCCAGTCGAGTGAATTCTCCGATGTCGCGACATCGAACGTGCGCATTCCGAATTCGAATGCGCCATCGGCGGCTTGAGTCGCGATCAACACGAGGCCGCCAGCCAAGACGAACGCGCCCACGAGCACGACACGACTGACAGAACCAGAGCGTACTCCGAGCAGACTCATCACGAGTGGAGCGCTGACGAGGAACACCAAATAAAACCGTACGTACCAGACCAAGACGAGACACACGACGCCAAGCGCCGCTTCCCATGGATTGAAGCGTTCCGAAAGCCGAAAGGACAGGACAACGGCGCTCACGACGAGAAAGGCCGACAAGCCATCTTTGAACAGATCGGCCGTATGGAAGACGTACGCCGGGCTGAAGTACATCGCATAGGCAACCATGCGACAGTCGCGCTCCGAGCCCTTGATCATCAAGCCGAGACGCACGAGTTGAAGACACGTGAGGACCGCGATGAATGCATTGATCGCGGTGCATCCCAAGGTCGTCATTTCGCCGCCGTTCAAAAACGTGACGATTGCATAGAGGTGAACCGAAAGAAGAGCGTTGCTCACGCCCAACATGCCGATCTCATGGGCGTCATACCATCCGAAGCCCTGATACTCCCAGAGGCGCGCCACGATCCACGCACCCATCTCGTACCCACCAGCATCTCCCTGCGATGAGCCGCCGTGACTGAAGAGCTGAACGTTCCGGATCACTCCGTGCGATGCCATTCGCAGCGCGAATCCAAGAAACATCCAAAGCGCGAACTGGGTATTTTCGCGTGACGGAGTCAGTGTGGCTCGAGGCACGAAGAAGCTCGCAGCACCGAGCACGAGCACGAGCACGACGCCAATCATAAAGCGGCCTCGGATCGCACCCCTCGGCTCACATCGTGTGGTTCGCGCAATGCCTCCACCCAGGCACGAAATGCGATCACATCCCAAATCGCCAATCCAGCGTCGGCTCTGCCTGCGAGATGTTCTCGCCATGAAGCGCGAATGCGACTGGCATCGAGTCCGGCGTCTTCCAGCCCGCGATACTCAAGCAGGCTCTCCGCCCATTCTCGAAGTGGGCCGCGCAACCATTGTCCAACAGGTACGCTGAACCCTGTTTTCGGACGCTCGAATACACCGCGAGGCAAACGACGCGCGAGCAGCTCACGCAATATCCATTTGCCTTGTCCGCCACGAATCTTCATTCGCATGGGAAGGCGCGCGGCGAGTTCGACCACTCGATGGTCAAGAAGAGGCACTCGTACTTCGAGTGCCACCGCCATGCTCGCACGATCGACTTTCGTGAGGATATCGTCGGGTAAGTACTCGAGCATGTCGCGCAGCATGAGCGCTTGCGCAGCGCTGAGCTCACGGCTCGGTCGATGCAGCGGGCCATCGTGTGGCTCCTCCAGGTCGATGACAGGGGACGGCCACCAATGCCGACGGAGCATCGCATGCATCGCGACGAGCGAATCCGTGGCGAACGCTCGCCCCGCCTTATGAACTTTGTCTCCGAAAAGTCGCGCCTCTGGAAGCGGTGGGCTCAGCTTGGCATGGAGCTCATCCCATGCGCCTACGGGTATTCGCTCGACGACCGCTCCCATCACCTTTCGAGCAAGCGACGGGATCGCCTGCACGGCCATCATGCGTGGAGCCCACACGTATCGATTGTACCCGCCGAAGACCTCATCTCCCCCATCCCCTGAGAGCGCGACCGTGACCTCGCCTCTCGCGAGCTTCGAAACGAGGAAAGTGGGGATTTGTGAGCTATCGGCAAACGGCTCGTCATACATCGCGCCGAGCTTTGGAACGACCGCAAGCGCTTCTTGCCCAGTGACCGTGAGGGCCGTGTGGTTCGTCCCTAAATGACGAGCAACTTCCGCTGCGAACTGCGATTCGTCGTAAGCCGAATCCGCGCTGCCGATTGAGTATGTGCGAATCGGAGTACTCGAAACCTCCTGAGCGAGAGCGACCACCAGAGACGAATCGATCCCACCCGACAGAAACGCACCCACCGGAACATCGGCCAAAAGTCGTAGCCGGACAGCATCTTTGAGCAGTTGTTCGACACGTTCGAGTGCTGTGGCGTCGCTTCCATGAAGACACTCATGAATACCCCGCTCGACGTGATCAGCAGCGCTCCAGAAGCGTCGTATGACAGGTGGTTG
Organism: uncultured Sandaracinus sp.; assembly: GCA_964481145.1. Taxonomy (GTDB): domain Bacteria; phylum Myxococcota_A; class Polyangia; order Polyangiales; family Sandaracinaceae; genus Sandaracinus. Next base: position 44,978 of record CAYZTA010000031.1, on the reverse strand, counting down.
ACGAGAGTCGTAAAAGGTTGCAATCGTCCCCGGCTCGAGCTTGCGCGCATTTTTGTGAATCGAAAGGGGCGCAGGGACCGCGCTCGTTTCGAAATATGCGGCAAGCGCGGCGCGATCGATCTCGCGATCGAATCCAGGATGTGCCCGCAACACGCGAAGCTCCGAGCCGAACGCGAGCGCGCTCGTTCCAACCTTACCGAAATAGACTGGCTTGATGCCGAGCCGATCTCGTACGAGATGCAGCGCTCGCTCCGCCCGATCCCACAGAGCAAACCCAAACATCCCGACGAATCGTTCGACTGCGCGATCGAGCCCCCAATGCTCGATCGCAGCGAGCATCGTCTCAGTATCCGAAGTCCCTCGCCATCCCTGTGTCGGCAGCTCGTGACGAAGCTCCCGATGGTTATACACCTCGCCGTTGAACACGATCGTGTAGCGTCCCGATGGAGATCGCATCGGCTGACGCCCCTCGGGTGAAAGGTCGAGGATGGCAAGCCGTCGATGCGCGAGTGCGACGCCACTATCGATATCGATCATCAAATCGGCATCATCGGGGCCTCGATGCGCGATCGCGTCGCGCATGACTTTCAACGTCGCGGCGAGCGAACCTCGATCGGACGCGTTCTCGTCCCACAATCCAGCGATCCCGCACATCGCTCAAGAATCCACGTGAGGGCGGTCTTCTCCGCCCTTGCCATTCGTATGCGCAACTTCGCTCTCGTCGGACGAGTAGTACGCACCATCACGACGATAGTAGTAATAACCCGCGCCGGCGTAATAGCCGCGATCGCGCTTGGAATCGGCACCATTCACGATCGCGCCGAGAAGCTTCGCGCCCACATCAGCGAGCTGCCTCATCATCGCACGCACCGACTGACGCGTGGTCTCACCTGGACGCACGACGAGAATGACTCCGTCGACCTGCGGTCCGAGAACCGCCGCATCGATGACCGCACCGAGCGGCGGGCTATCGAAGATCACGATGTCATAGAGGCGACGTGCTTCAGCCATCATTTGGCGGAACGACTCGCGATGCAAAAGTTCTGAAGGGTTCGGCGGAACCGGCCCTGACGACAAGACCTCCACGCTCGGGACTTCGGAATCTTGCACCGCTTCCGAGAGCGAGCACTGGCCTGCGATGACAGATGTCACACCACGCGTATTCGCCAATCCAAACGCGCGATGAATGCGTGGACGACGCAAGTCGGTGTCGATGATGAGCACGCGCTTGCCACTCTGAGCGAGCGAAATCGCGAGGTTCGCCGCCACCGTCGTCTTGCCTTCGCGTGGATTGGCGCTCGTCACCGCGATTGTGTGAAGCGAGCTCTCTCCGCTCATGAACACCAAGTTCGTGCGAATGGTGCGGAAATTTTCGGCTACCGCCGAGAGTGGCTCGTGATGTGCGATGAGATCGCGCGCCGACGAGGTGACGACATCACGCACACGACGCCGACTCCGAGTGGCCTTCTGTCCGGGCTCGTCCGCCATCCTCGGCAACACCCCGAGCACGGTCGCACCGTATTCCTCGAGCTCCGCGATCGAGCGAATGCGGGTGTCCATGCGCCCAAGCACGAACGCAAAGAGAAGGCCCAACGCGAGACCTATCGCGCTCGCCACGCCAACATTCATCGACATGCGCGGGCTCACATGCGTCCCTTCACGCGGCGGAAGCGCACGATCGACCATGCGCACAAAGCTCGTCTCCCACATCTGCGTGATATCGGCCTCGGTCGTCCGTTCGAGGAGCACTCCATAGAGCTTCACGTTGTTGTCGCGCGCCCGACTCAATCGCTCGTACTCAATCTCGCGCATATTGAGATCGAGACCTGCGATCTGTGCCTGCTCAAGCGCATTCCGCAGACCGGTTTCCATCGCTCCAGCCTGTCGCACGTCCGCCTCGGCAGCGCGCATCATACCGGCGATCTCTTCGCGCAACTGACCGCGAAGCCCCTCGATCTGCCCACGCAATTCCTGCATGCGCGGATGATTCGGCCCCGCACGTTGTGAGAGGCCATCTTGCTCCGCAAGCTTCGTCCGCAGTTGCTCACGCAATCCCTGAATCGTCGGCACATCGGTGAGGGAAGAGGCCTGCGTCTCGATCTCGGGTGTTTCGAGAATCGAACGCAATCGTGACATCCTTGCCTGAAGCGCAATGCGCTCACTCCGTGTCTCGGTCAGAGCCGTCGAGAAATGCTCGATCTCTTGCGCGACCAGATTCTGCCGATCCTCCATCGAAAGCGAGAGAACATTGTGCTCGAGCTTGAATTGATGAAGCGCGAGCTCCGAAGTCTCGAGCTGACCACTCAACGTCCCGAGTTGCTCGCGTAACCAACGCACTGCACGCACCGTCGATCCCAATCGATCGTCGTGGAGCTTCGCGAGATATACCTCGACGATCATGTTTGCGATCTGCGCAGCGCGCTCGCGATCAGTATCACGTACACGGAGCTCCACGAGACGCGTGCCCTGAAGGTCATCAATGGTGACCCGACTCTGCAAAAGAGTCGCCGCCGCTTCGACCGACATGCCTTCCCAGTCACTCGGCACGGATGTGGGATCCGTCAAAAACGAACGCTGGGTGTGTAGTCCAAGCCGCTGAACGACACGCTCGGCGATCATGCGGCTGTGCATGACGCGTTCTTGAGTCGCAAAGAATTCTCGCGTCATCCAGAAGCTGGAAGATGATGCGCTGACATCTTGAATCTGGTCACCGAGAGGACGCGTCGGGTTCGGGTCGAACTCGACTACACAAACCGCCTCATAAATCAACGGCTGGCGCACCGTCCAAGCGGTGGCAGCTGCCGCAACTCCGATCGTAATCAGAAGGATTAGCCACCAATAGGTGCGGAGGCTGCGCAAGAAATCGCCGAGCGTGTCCTGCGCCAAGGCAGATCGCACGCTTCCGCGTGGCTCGGACCTTTGGGACGTTACACTCATGCGGGACGGCGGAGGGTTGAACGGGGCATGGTTTCAGTCAAGCAATGGTTTCAGAGAACGCACAGGCTGTGCTGATCACGGGTTGGATGGTAGTTGCGCCGGAAGCTCGAAAAATTCGCCTGGCCGAGGACACACTGCCCCCTCGCCCTCCCCGCGCCTGCATAATTCCGCGCGTCCAAGATGCACCCGAGCGGTGTCTCCGAGCGCCGTGGCGAGCCGAATGATTTCGCGCAGCGCCGGGCCATTCGGGTCGATGGTATGCGCATCCTCGAGCGCGGAGAGTGCCCGCATTCGATCACCGAGCGCCTCTTCGAGCGACGCCAAGAGCATTCGCTGACGCACGATCGCACCGGACGACCCATCGCCATGCTGAAGAACTTCCTCGAGTGTTTGCCGCATTCCAGGACCATCTCCCATCGCGACTTGTGCCCTCGCGAAGCGCTCGCGAAGAGCAGACGTTGGTTCGTTCTGTAGGCGAGCTGCCAAGATCGAAAGTGCCTCCTCATGTCGTCCAACCGCTGCGAGCGCATCGGCCCGCACCATCACGACACGTGCGTCGTCCCTTGCGCGCTCCAACACTCGAAGTGCAGCTTCTGGATCACGCGCAGCCAAGTGCGCACGTGCTTGACGGACCAAAGGACCCACCCTGCCCGCCGCTGCCAAATACTCGTCGAGCAGGCTCGCATCGGAAGGCGTCGCACAGGACACGATCGACTCCAAGAACTCGAAGTCTCGTTCGAAAATGCGCAACGCGAATCGCGCGGCCCCGGGCCGTGCAGCCACAGCACACCCGACCCCAAACGCTCTGCCTGACGCGCGCCGCCGCACTTCTCGCACCTCCAAAAACGCTTGTTCCAACGCACCTCGTCGCAAGAGCCAGCGCGCCGCAGATTCGTGTGGTTGATACCACTCAGGCGCCAAGTGCATCGCACGGGTGAGCCATCGCAGCGCATCCGGCCGATTTTGGGCGGCCGCGCCGTGCCCGAAAAGCAAAGGAAAAACAGGCTCGGACGGATGCGCTGCAACAGCACGTGTGTTGAGCTCTTCCAGTCGCTCCCAGTCTTCTGTGCGCAGGGCTTCCACCATCTCGTCACGCAAGCGTGGCACCGCGAGTTCGACCACCGGATGCACGACGATGATCGAGATCACGAACGCAACCACACCCACCATCGCTGGCGAAATACGTCGTGACTCTGGGCTCGAAATGTCGAGCTCTTTGGAAGGCGCGAGAGCCGCCCCCAAGAGGCAAGCACCCACCACTGCCGTGCCCACCATCTCGAGCGCAAAATCGAACAAATCATGAACGCACAAAGAAAAGACAGCCGCGAGCGCTCCGAGCTGTGCCGGAGATCGCGCGCTTCGCGCTGCTCGAAACCACGCAACGGCCAACAAACCGAGCACAGCGAGCGCCACTGGAACTCCGATCTCGGCCGCCCATTCGATCGGTAAATTTTCCGGATGCTCGGGTCTTTCATCAGAACCATACAAACGCACGAACGCCGCCGAAAACGCGCCCCTTCCAACACCTGTCCATGGAGCGTTCGCGATCACATCGAGGGATTGGCGGAAGAGCTCGAGCTTGGGCAAACCGCGCGCGGTCTCCTCGATCATCGCGTCACCAACTGCAGCAAACGCCGCCCCTCCCACCATCGCCGCGATGCCAGCCCCCACCCAAAGCAGCGTGATGCGCGGATCTCGCGGACGACGCCATCGCGTGAGCACGACGAGCACCCCAATCCCAACCGCAAGCGAAAGAATTGCGCCTCGCGACTGGCAAAACACCGTCATGATCGCGAGCCCCGCCGCAGCAATCATGAACGGCGCGCGACGGCTCGGGGCCTCTTCTTCGAGTCCCGATGCAATGAGGACGGGAACCCCCGCAGCGAGCAATCCGCCCAATTGATTCTGATTCAGAATCGGCCCGATAAAGGCAGGATTCCAATGGGGCTCGGGCATGATCCCGAATGGACGACGCAAATCGATGATGGCATGCGCGAGCGAAACGAATGCAACACCGAGAATCGCGAGCCCGGAAATCCGCACCACGTGCCCGCGATCTCCTGCGCGTGATGCAGCCCATGCCGCCCAAAACACGGAGAGTATCGCAAGCCCCTCGGCAAGCTCCCGACGCGTGGCAAGGGGCGCAAGGCTCAACGACGCCGTGCTCGGCACCTCGACATCGAGGAGCCTCGACACATCGCGCACCATCTCAGAAGCCTGGGGATAGAGCGCATCGACCCAACGAATCGGTAGCGGCAACGCTTGAATCAGCACGAGCCCCGCAACCAACCCGAACGCAATCACCGGCAAATCCAGGTGCCGTGGTGCGTGTCGATGAAATGCCCATGCCGCCATCAAGGCTGCGATGGGTGCCACGACAGCGATGGCCATCGAGGTGGGAGCGGTGGTTCCCGCCATCAATTGTGGCGCGAACACGACGACAGCGCCCAACGTGATGAGGGCCACGACACGGCCGCCACCATCACTTCGTCCCCCCTTATGGCGTCGCCTGCGCGGCATCGCTCAGCTCTCAGAAGATTCTCTCAGGCACGTACACGATATCTTGCGCCTGGAGCGGAAAATCCTCTTCTTGCCCCGATGTGATCCGATCCACGGGCACAGAAAAGCGCTGCGCCTGTCCGTTCACTTGCCGTGTCACGTAGGTTCCATCGCGGTTGGCCAAGCTGCTGAACCCACCCGCCAACCCAATCGCTTGGACGACGGTCATTCCGCTGCGCATTTCGAAATTTCCGGGATTGCCCACCGCTCCCAGCACAGAAAAACGTTTCGAATTGTACTCTCGAACAAACACGGAAACCTGCGGCGAAACGAGCACTCCGCTTTCGCGCAGCCGGCTCGCCACGAGTGCCGCCACGGCACGAGGCTCCTGTCCCAGGACGCTCACCTCACCGACAAGCGGAAAGTCGATCGTTCCATCCTGACCCACTCGATACGCCCCTGAGAGCTCAGTTTCTCCGAACACTCGCACTTCGAAGACGTCATCGACTCCAAGCGAGGTGTCGTTCTGCCGCACGGTCGTGGGCCTCGCGATCCGGCCGTTCGGGCCACACCCCGCGAAGAGTCCGTACGCCATCGAGAGAAGAAGGACGAACGATACAACCGTGCCCCTCAGCCCAAACATCGATTTGGTCCAATCATCGACTCGGAAAGTTGCCGTGGACCGTTCCTTCGTTCAAGGGGGAGCAAATCAATAGAAGACACGAACGCCAAGCCATGCCTCAAACTTGTTGAACCCCGCAGGATCGAGGATTGCACTCGATGCGGTCATCACGTTGTACTGGAAATCCGTAAAATCTCCGAGATACGAAAGCGTCGCGTTGACTCCGAGCCAGTTCGTGAAGCGATATTCGGCAAAAATCGAAGCATCCACACGAATGTCTTCGCGTTCCGTGCTCGAACCAAGCAGAGACCCGTCTGGCGCGATGAGTTGTCCGAAATCCAAGTAGGCCACGCCTGCCTCGAGCCCCAACAAAAGACTCCCGAGGAGCGTCATCTGGAACGAGGCATAGCCTCGATCTTGACTATAAAAATTACCGATGAACGAAGGATTGAAGCTTCGTCGATAGCCCACGAGCAATCTCGCATTGGGATCGATCCGCCACGTCAGCTGTGCATGAGCAATGAATGATTCGAAATCCTGATCGTACCCGACGATATTCGAATCGAAGAACCCTGCCGCATACCCAGCCATGGCCAGGACCGAAATCTCCGGTGTGATCGCGCCATTCAGACCAAGCTGCGTGGTGACGACCGTGTTGTCGAAGACTGCCGTCGGCCCCATGCGCGATTCGAAATAATCCCTGAATTCAACGGATGTCTCGTGAACGATCGCGGTCTGCGGAAAGAACCGAAAGGTCTCCTGCAACTCGACTCGATGCTGGAAGTTATTGCCATACTGAAACGCGCGGCTCTCGAAGTAGTCGAGACCGAAACGATATCCCGTACGCACCTGGAGAATGTCTCCAGGGGTCGAGAAGATGAAATTGATTCCACCACGGTTTTGGTCGCGGGCAGTCGAAGTTTCGAACGTATTTTCAGTGAACGGTCGAATCCCACGACTGAAATCGTTGTACAAAATGATCGAAACCGGCCCTGTGGGGAAAAGCGTGAGATTCAATCCCGCATCCACGCTCACGTTGCGCCGGCGCTCATCCGCAAAAAACTCATAATATGAGGCCGAAACACCACCTCGGAATATGACGTTCGGTTGATCTGCTCGACCTTCCCCTTCACGTGAACGCTCAGCACCAATCGTGCTGAAGAGCAAGTGCGGCGTCACCCGCAGGATCGCACTGTCCACACGAGATGGCAGCCCAGGGGGCGGTTCATCGGAGGTGTAATAGAGATTCGAATCGTACCCAATCTCGACTCCGATACCTGGGTGCAGTTCGAAATCTCCGAGACGAATTCCTGGACCTTCGGTGCGCGTACGGTCTGTAAGCCACCCCTGCGCCTTGGCCGGAATGGCACCTATCCAGCCATATGCGACGCAAAGCAATGCACATGCGACGCCGACAACAAGAGCGCTTCGAACGCTACGAAATAAATTCGAAAGAAACATCTACCGGGATCCCCCTAGGGCACAATCGATTGATCAAACGTGCCCGGTCAGGGCCCTTCAGGCTCGCTGGGCGGCGGCGGGATGAAGGGAACATCCGGCTCCGACGGCTGGGCAAGCACACTCGGGTCGTCATCGGGAGTTTGTGGATCGATCGTGGTCGTCACCCGTGTATTTCCGGTCTCGAAAAGATCCTGACCGATGCATTCGTTGGCACCGCGCTCGAGTTCAGTCAGGTTTTGAGAAAGTACCGAGATCACTGTGAATTCGTGGTTCCTGCGTCCTTCGTCGGCGACCTGAGTCGCTTCTCGCAAGCTTTCGGCGCGAGAAGAAAGAGTACGACGGTGCGCATTGATCTGCGTCAGCTTGTCATCCAAGCACGTGACGCGAATGACGTCACTTTCGCGTCGAGCCTCGTCGAGCATGGATGTGACTCGTCGGCTGAGCTGAGTTCCTCGCTCTTCGATGCGCTGAGCCTCACCGATCTGCTCTTCCGGAGTCAACTCGGCACGCCGCCTCGCAGAAATTTCACCTGCGGGAGGTGGCTGCCTTTCTTCGGCTTCTGGATCGGCCTCATCTTGGGCTGCAACGTAATTGCGGGCGCCGTAGCCTATCCCGCCAAGCGAGGCTGTCATCAGTATCGCAGCCATCGCGCTTTTGCCGACACCCATTCGACCCCTCCTCATCGTCGAGGTGCGGCGACTATACGAATGCCCGGAGAGGGTGTCAACGATGCGAGAAAGCAGCATTTCTCTGGTTCTCCTCAACATCGGTTGCAAGTGGGTCGAGATGCATTCAGACCGGCTTTCCCTTCGCAGCAGGACGCGCTAGATCCGCGACCGTGCCTCTCCAAATCGTGACTTGGAACGTGAACTCCGTCAGGGCTCGACATGATCGTTTGCTCGCTCTCCTCGCACGACACGAACCGGATGTCCTTTGTCTTCAAGAACTCAAAGTAGAGGACGAAAAGTTCCCCTGGGACTCGATCCGGAATGCAGGTTACCACGCCGTCTGTGTGGGGCAGAAGGCTTATCATGGGGTCGCGATCCTGAGTCGAAAAGAACCAGAAGACGTTCGGCGGGGGATCGCGGATGGAGAAGATGATCCGCAGGCGCGGCTGATCTCCGCAAGGATCGACGGAATCCGCATCTTTTCAGCTTATTTCCCCAATGGTGGCGAGCCGAGTTCCCCGAAGTATCAATACAAGCTCGAGTGGATGCGGCGCCTCGCACGAAAACTTATGCGCGAACATTCGCCTGCTGAGCCGATCGCGCTCTGCGGCGACTTCAACGTCGCGCCGACCGATCTCGATGTTCGCAATGTCGAAGCGTGGGCCGACACCGTGCTCTGCCGTCCCGAAGTGAGGGCTGCGCTTGCCGAGATTCGCGCGTTCGGATTCACCGATTCGTTACGGCATTTGCGGCCCAATGACGGCAATCTCTACTCGTACTGGGACTATCAACAGCTCGCGTTTCCGAAAAATGACGGCGTGAGGATCGATCATATCGACGTCACCGAGCCGCTCGCAAAACGTCTCGTCGAGGTGCGGATCGATCGCGACGAACGAAAAGGAAAGCAACCTTCGGATCACGCCCCTGTCATCGCCACGTTCTCGGACTGACATGGATCCGATCCCGATCGAAGAGGCTTGGCTTCGTCCGATCGTCTCGTGGGCCCTCTCGTGCCTCACTCCCATCGCCATGCACCGCGCGCTCGCGAAGAGTTCGTCGGCCTGGCTCGTGGAGCCAGCAGCCATGGCACTCGCATGGTTCTTGGGCCGAACCGCTCTTGGGCCTTATTGGACCGACACCCCGAATGGCTTCGCACACCATCTTGCTGCGATATTCTGTGTCCTCGCCGCATTCGTTGCTTCGCGCATGTCCCGCCGCAGCATCGAAAAACCTGAGGCACCTCCGGAGATCTCCACCCATTCGAACAGATGGCCTGGAATCATCATCGTTGCGATTTTGATCTTGGGGATTGCGATCGTTCGATTCACGCGCATCGATTCCAGCGAGATTCCATATGCCGATCAAAGCGCCATCACCTGGCGCCTCCGCATCGATCCTTGGGATAATCATGCCTGGCTCGCCGCTGCTTGGGCAGCCCGCGAACGAAATGATCTTGCCTTGGCTCGAGCCCAGCTCGAGCTCGCCATCGAGCTCGGCGCTCCGCTCCCAGAGTCGTTGGAGCTCGAATCAGAGCTCCATGCTGCAAGCGGAAATTGCACCCTCGCGCGGGAGCGCTTCGAAGAATCTCTTTCCGCACGTGCCGCGCGCGCATTCGAGACATCCTCCGAGCTCGAACTCGGAGGATGGCATTTGCCTCGAACTCTCGTCAGTCGATGCGGCTATGGTGCTCGCTGAGAGCTACTCGGCCTTGAACGCAGCCGCGCGCTTCTCAATGAAAGCGCGCATGCCTTCTTTTTGGTCTTCAGTCTCGAAACAGCCTGCAAATCCCCAGATTTCAAGCTGATTGGCGTCATGGAGCAGACGCCCTTCCCCCTCGCGCATGACCTTCTTCGCCTCCGCGACCGCCAACGGAGCCATCTGCGCGATGTTCTTCGCGGTCGCTCGCACTCCGTTCATGAGCTCCGCGGGAGGAAACACGCGGTTGACGAGGCCTATCCGAAGTGCCTCGGCGGCATCGATGATCGTCCCCGAGTACACGAGCTCGCGAGCATGGGCATTTCCAACCCGTCGCAAAAGGCGCTGAGTGCCGCCAAACCCCGGAATCACACCGAGCTTGACCTCAGGCTGGCCGAACTTGGCCTTCTCCGATGCATAAATGAAATCACACGCGAGAGCGAGCTCGGTGCCCCCGCCGAGCGCAAATCCCTGCACCGCAGCGATGACTGGGAAAGGCAGGGCATCGAGCGCATCGAACGCAGCATGCCCTGCGCGTGCGAAGGCGAGCGCCTGATCGAGGCGCATCGACTCCATCTCGGAGATATCGGCCCCCGCAACGAACGCCTTTTCCCCGGCTCCCGTCACGACGAGGCAGCGCACATTTTGCGAAATTCGCACCTCCTGAGCCGCATCGGCGATCTCCGCGAGGACCTGCGCATTCAGAGCATTGAGTTTGTCCTGACGATCGATCGTCAGGATCGCAACCGAGTCTTCAACCTCGAGTCGGACAAAAGAGCGCACGCTCATCACGCCCCCGCGTAGTTGTAAAAGCCGCGGCCCGTTTTGCGCCCAAGCCACCCTGCGGCGACATAATTGCGCAAAATAGGGGCCGGTCGATACTTGTCGTCACCGAGCTCGCGGTGCAAGACCTCAGCGATCGCAAGACAGGTATCGAGACCGATGAGATCCGCCAATGCCAGCGGTCCAAGCGGATGATTGAGACCGAGCTTGGCTCCCTGATCGATGTCTTCTGGTGTGCCGAGTGATTCGGCGAGCGCAAAGCACGCCTCATTGAGGAACGGAATCAACATTCGATTCACGATGAAGCCAGGGCTGTCCTTGCTGGTGATCACCGTCTTGTTCATGCGCTCGGCGAGAGACTTCACCTTCGAATAGGTCTCGTCGCTCGTCTGGAGTGCGCGAATGACCTCGACGAGCTTCATGACCGGCACCGGATTCATGAAATGCATGCCAATGACGTTTTCGGGACGCTTCGTCCTCGCGGCAAGCTTGGTGATCGAAATGCTCGAGGTGTTGCTCGCGAGAATGGCGCCCTTCTTCATCGCGGCGTCGGCAGATTCGAAGATTCGGTTTTTCAGCTCCGGATGTTCGGTCGCGGCTTCAACGACGATGTCGCACTCCGAAAGCGCACCATTGCCATCCGCCACGGCGATCCGTGCCATGGTCGCTGAGGCTTCATCCTCCCGAAGCTTTCCTTTCTCGACCGAACGCGCGAGTTGCTTTGCAATCCCATCACGCCCTTTGTTCGCAAGCTCGGGGCTCGCGTCGAGAAGTTTCACCGAAAAGCCTGTTTGTGCAGCCACTTGCGCAATCCCAGCGCCCATCTGACCCGCACCAATGACCCCGAAGATCTTGATCTCCGACACTGTTTCGCCTCCAAAAGTTCCACGCCACCTATGAGGAGCGCTGGGCGTACCAGCGCTACGGGAAACTGTCGAGCGGATCGCAGGAATTCCTAAATCCGCGCCAAAAGTCGCCGCGGTGGCTCAAAGTTTCGCCAACGCGCGTCCGCCTCACGTCGCAATCGAACCCGTGAGGCATAAGCCCCTGGTTCCCCGGCCAGTGCCTCCTCGATCTCGGCCAGATCCAAATAAAGGGCATCTTCAGGCTCATCGACCATCCCAAGCTCGACGAGGTGGGCGCCCACACGGCACGCCCCCGTACGCAACCTCAGCATCGATGCAGCCAGCGCTTCTCCGATGCGGCCTTTGATCTCTGCGAGTTCCGCCAGCCCCACCGCAATCGAACTCACGAGGAGCTCCCGCCCGCGGCCGAGTGGCCGCGCGCGCACCGTGGCGCTCAAACGACGCAACGTTTCCCGGCGAGCGTCTTCTTCTGTATGGAGAGGAATCCGGAGTGCATCGACGAGCGCAGCTCGTAACACCTGTTCGTCGTTTCCATATGAAAGGGGACGAACATCGACCCCGAGTGGGCGCAAATCTCCGAGAGTATGTCGGACTTCGTCCCAACGATGCCTGAGCGCTGGTGGGATTCGATGTGTCTCTGGAATCTCACCGAGTTGATCGACGAGATGATGGGCCAGACGCAACAATTGTTCATCCGCGTGACGGCGCGCACGAGTGCGGCGAATCGCAGCGAGCGCGTCAATGCATTCTTGTGGAAGTGGCCCCGCAATCGCTTCGAGTGTCGTCATCGCCGAGAACGTCGCCACACGCGCACTCTCGAGCAGCGACAGAGCTTCGACCGCTGTGCGCATACGATCTCTGGTCGTACCGAGCAGCATGCCGCGATCGACACTCGCGCGGTCTTGACGATCGAATTCGGCAAATCGGATCGTCAGCGAGCGCTCGAACTCCCGAACAGCAGCCACCGGTCGCGTCAGATCTGTGGCGACGCGCGCGCTTTTGCGTGCCATGCGCGTGAAAAACGTGCGCGGCCCATCGACCCCCATGGCCCCTGTCGATACGGCGCTCGGCATCGCGTCGACGCGTCGATAAGCGCGCGCATAAAACCGAGCCACACGGGCTTCCTCAACGGACGCATCCGAGGCGCGAAGCGCGCGATCGAGCGCATCGATGGCGAGCGGCGCGATGACACCTTCGTCCGCGGAAAGTAGAGCCACCCGCCGAAACGTCGCATCGCTGAAGGACGGCTCGACGCTCACGGGACGAACGCCCAGCACGACGAGTCGACCTCGCACATGTGCGAAAGAAAGCTCGACCGGGCGCCCCAACGCGAGCTGCGCGCGATCGGCAAGATCCGCCGCTTTCGTGATCGTATCGTGGGTCAGTCCACCATGCTCTTGGGGTGGAGGCTCGTCGAGCACGCGCATCGTTTTTCGATCGAGTTTCCATAAAAATCGCGAATCCGACCAAACCGTGACGACTTCAGGGTCGCCATTTCTGGGATCGATACTCGCGACCTGGCCCACGGCCCCGTCCTCGCGAACGGTGATTCGCACCCCGACATCGGTTCGTAATCCGCCGAGGGCGATCATCATTTCACTGGAATCGAGCGACCTGAAGAGCTCGCGAACGCTGCGCCGCACGTCGTCTCCGCGACGCAAAACAATGGGTTCCGGGAAAAGGCGCTGGAGCCTTTGAGCAAGCGCATAGTTGCGAAAAAATGACCTGAGCTCGACCACAGGATGCGCAAAATCGAGCGCCAACGCGGCACTCACGACCGCCATCACACGCCCTTCGGCATCATCGGAAAGTCCGACAATCCAAACGGCCCCCACAGGCACACCGAGATCGACGATGCGCGCCAAATCAGAAGCTTCTTCGCCCATTGCGAAGAGCTCATCGCGCCGCATCGACGACAGCTCGCGTACACCCGCAAGAGGTCCAATGGTGATCGAGATGGCTCCCACGCCCGAAGGGTGGCTCAAATCGAGCCCCCGGGACAAGCCAGGCCATCGGATTTCGACCTTCGGCCTTCAGCTTCCAATCAAATCGCTCAAACAGCCTCGACGATCATCGCGACGGCTTCGCCGCCGCCGATGCAGAGCGTCGCCAAGCCGCGCTTTTTGTTCTGGCTCTTCAACGCATACACGAGGGTCGTCAAAATCCTCGCGCCGCTCGCGCCGATCGGATGGCCGAGCGCCACCGCGCCGCCGTGCACGTTCATCCTCTCGGGATCGATGCCCGTCTTCTGTGCTGTCACCATCGCGACGACCGCGAAGGCCTCGTTGACCTCGAAGAGATCGATATCGCCAACCTTCAATCCTGTGCGTGCAAGGACATTCTCGATCGCCCCCACAGGCGCCGTCGTGAACCATTCGGGCGCTTGTGCATGGCCACCGTAGCCCACGACGCGGGCCAACGGCTCGAGCCCCTTCTTTTTCACTGTCTCACCGCTCGCAAGGATCACCGCCGCCGCGCCGTCGTTGATCTTGGACGCATTGGCCGCAGTGATCGTGCCTTCTTTATCGAAGGCAGGCCGCAGTGAAGCCATCTTGTCGAGCTTGGCGCGACGCGGCTCTTCGTCTTCCGTCACGCTCGTGGATTCACCCTTTTTGGCCTCGATCTTCACCTCCGCGATTTCACTCGTAAACGCACCGCTTTCCATCGCTGAAAGTGCGCGCTCGTACGAACGCTTCGCGAATGCGTCCTGCGCCTCGCGGGTAAAGCCATGCTCCTTCACGCAAAGCTCGCCCGCGTTGCCCATGTGCCATTTCTTGTACGGGTCAAAGAGCCCATCGTGGACCATCGAGTCGATGATCTGACCATCGCCCATGCGATAGCCCGAACGTGCCTGCGGCAAGAGATAAGGCGCTTGACTCATCGACTCCATACCGCCCGCAAGGACGACCTCGGCATCGCCGAGCAAAATCGATTTCGTCCCGAAAATCACGGCTTGAAGCCCCGAGCCACACACCTTGCCCACCGTGGTCGCCGGAACACGATCGGGGATCCCCGCATAGCGAGCGGCCTGGCGTGCCGGTGCTTGCCCCTCCCCCGCCGTGAGCACATTGCCCATGAAGGTTTCATCGACGTCAGCCGCACCGAGGCCCGAACGTGAGAGCGCCGCCGAAATCGCAGTCGCCCCGAGTCGCACGGCAGGAACACTCGAAAAAACGCCCTGAAACGAGCCAATCGGAGTACGGGCCGCCGAAACGATGAAAACCTCGCGCTTGGACATGATTCCTCCAAACGAGTCTTTGGCATCTCGCTCATTGCCTCGTCAAGAGGCATACCGTGAAGGAACTCAGTCTCGCTCACGCGCACAAGCGTGGTAAGCCTCGGCCCTATGAGCGAAGCTCGCATGATTCGTGCGCCGCGCGGCACCACGCTGCGCTGCAAAGGGTGGCTCCAAGAAGCGGCCCTTCGAATGTTGATGAACAACCTCGACCCCGAAGTCGCCGAGCGTCCTCGAGACCTCGTCGTCTACGGTGGAACCGGCAAAGCCGCGCGCAGCTGGGCGGCGTTCGACGTGATCGTGCGCGAGCTCGAGTCACTCGAAAACGACGAGACACTCCTCATTCAATCGGGCAAAGCCGTCGGAAAATTCAAAACGCACGAAGGCGCACCGCGCGTGCTGCTCGCCAACTCGCTTTTGGTTCCAGCGTGGGCGAACTGGGACGAGTTCCGAAGGCTCGAAGCGCTCGGCCTCACGATGTTTGGTCAGATGACCGCCGGCTCATGGATCTACATCGGCACCCAAGGCATCCTCCAGGGCACCTACGAGACCTTCGTGGCCGCAGGCGCGCAGCATTTCGGTGGGTCGTGGAAAGGTCGATGGATCCTGAGCGCAGGCCTTGGTGGCATGGGCGGCGCGCAACCGCTCGCCGCCACGATGGCGGGCGCGTGTTTTCTGGGCGTCGAAGTCGACCCTGCCCGTGCCGAAAAAAGACGCGCCGACCGATACGTCGATCGAATCACGTCCTCGCTCGACGAAGCGCTCACATGGATTCGTGAAGCGTGCGCCTCGGGCGATGCGCTCAGTGTGGCGCTGATCGCAAACGCCGCCGACGTCTATCCCGAGCTCGTGAAACGCGGAATCACACCGGACTTCGTCACCGAGCAAACCGCGGCCCACGATCCCCTCGTCGGCTACGTCCCCCAAGGGCTCTCGCTCGAGCAAGCCACCACGTTGCGACGCGACGATCCGAAGCAATACGTGGCGCGCGCCAAGCAAGGGATGGCGCTCGAGGTTGCCGCCATGTTGGCGATGGTCGAACGCGGCGCGTTCGCGTGTGATTACGGCAACAACATTCGCATGTACGCGAAAGAAGTCGGCGTCGAGCATGCGTTCGACATCCCCGGGTTCGTACCCGCTTACGTGCGTCCGCTCTTCTGCGAAGGCAAAGGGCCCTTCCGCTGGGTCGCGTTGAGCGGCGATCCCGACGACATTCGCATCACCGATGCGGCAGTCAAAGAAGTCGTCCCCCACGATGAGCATCTCCATCGCTGGATCGACATGGCCCAAGAGCGCGTCGCCTATCAAGGGTTGCCCGCGCGGATTTGTTGGCTCGGGTACGGCGATCGCCATCGTGTGGGCCTGAAGTTCAACGAGCTCGTGCGGACCGGCAAGGTCAAGGCGCCGATCGTCATTGGCCGCGATCATCTCGATTGCGGCTCGGTCGCCAGCCCCAATCGAGAGACCGAAGCGATGCGCGATGGCAGTGATGCCATCGCGGATTGGGCGTTCTTGAACGCGATGATCAACACGGCATCAGGGGCGACATGGGTGAGTTTCCATCATGGTGGCGGGGTAGGCATTGGCCAATCACTCCACGCTGGAATGGTCATCGTGTGCGACGGAACCACAGAGGCCGATGCACGTCTCGAGCGCGTGCTCAAAGCAGATCCTGGCATGGGCATCATCCGCCATGCCGATGCGGGCTACGACCTCGCGGTGTCCACAGCCGAACACCAAGGTGTCCACGTTCCACACCGGACACGATAAGGCCATGGCGACTTCTATCGATTTCGTGCTCCGAAACGCGCGCGTGGTGACCTGTGCAGGTGTCGGTGAGAGCGCGCAAGAGCAGCTCGCGATCATCGATGAGGGCGCGGTCGCGGTGGCCGAGGGACGCATCCAATGGGTTGGGCGCGATGGAGATCGCCCTCGCGACGCGAAACGCGAAATCAATCTGGCAGGACGCGTGTTGCTTCCCGGACTCGTCGATCCTCACACCCATCTCGTCTTTGCGGGCAGTCGCGTAAACGAATTTGCCCGAAAAATGGCAGGGGAAGATTATCGCGCAATCGCGCAATCCGGTGGCGGCATCATGAGCACCGTACGCGCCACCCGCGATGCCGAAAATGATCTCCTCTTCGCGCTCGCCAAACAGCGCGCGTTCGCGATGCGCGCGTGCGGCACGACCACTGTCGAAGTGAAAAGCGGCTATGGACTGAGCGTCGAGCACGAGCTGAGATTGCTCGAAGTGGGGCGCCGACTCGCGCAGGAAGGGATCGTGCGAACCACGACGACCTTGCTCGGCGCACATGCCGTCCCGAAGGAGAGAGCCGATGATCGTGCGGGTTATTTGTCGGACGTGATCTCCGAAATGATCCCTCGCGCAGCCACCCGTGGTCTGGCCGATGCCTGCGATGTGTATCTCGATGAAAACGCGTTCACTCGCGCCGAAGCCGAAGCCGTGCTTCGGGCTGCAAAAGACGCCCGACTGCGCATCAAAGCGCATGTCGGCCAGTTTCGCGATTTGAAGGGCGCCGAGCTCGTGGCCGAGCTTGGCGGGCTCAGCTGCGATCACCTCGAAGACGTGAGCGACGATGGCCTGCGGGCCATGGCCAAAGCCGACGTCTGCGGCGTCCTCTTGCCCGGAGCGTGGCGAACCCTGCGTCAGAAAGCGCCCGACGCAGCGCGGCTGCGTACCTTTGGCGTCAAGGTCGCGATCGGGACCGACTGCAATCCCGGCACCTCTCCGTGCACCGACCTGCCGCTCTGCGTGGCGCTCGCGGTGCGCGACGCGG
The DNA here is from genome assembly GCA_964481145.1 of uncultured Sandaracinus sp. Lineage (GTDB taxonomy): Bacteria > Myxococcota_A > Polyangia > Polyangiales > Sandaracinaceae > Sandaracinus. Next base: position 27,414 of record CAYZTA010000031.1, on the reverse strand, counting down.
GGGTCAACATCGAAGATGCCATCTTGGGAGTCACGACCCACGCGGCACGCGCGCTCGGTCTCTCTGATGTGGGCACGATCTTGCCTGGAATGAAGGCGGATCTTGCCTGTTTCGATCATGACGACCCGCGGATGTTGGGATATGTGCTCGGCGGGGCGAAGGCAAGCCTCGTGACGATCGGAGGAGAGGTGGTGCTGGATCGTCTCTCAGACGAGAGGCCGGCAGATGGCACGTTCGTCTGGTAAGGTTGGGGTCTGTGTCCGAGACGGATGAAATCGATTATGTCGCCGCGTACGATAGCTACGTCGCGTGCTTCGAGAGCTTGTTTGGCGACCGCCCACCGGGAAGTTTCGTCAAGCTCGGAAAGCACATGGTGCAGCGTCTCGCGTTTGGAGATTTTCCGGCTCGCCTCGACCATTACGTCGAGTTGCATCGTGCGGTGACGGAGATGCTCGAGTCGGGCGCGACGATCAGCGACGCGCTCGTTCTCGAATTCGTCGAGGCGAGCGCATGGATCGCCATCGAAGCGCCCAACACCTACGCGATGTTCCGCGGAGAGCTCGGCGTTCCCAAACGCGCAGCGTCTGGAATCGTACGGAATCCTGAGACCGAGATCACCGATCCTGATATGGAAGCGCAGGTTCCCGAAGGCTTCGAGAGCGGTGTCTTCACCTTGATTCAGGGCCCCCCGGAGCCGACCGACTCATAGCTTCAAATTCCGCGCGGCACGCTATCCAAATCGAGTTGCTCCAACGCCCACCGGATGAGCGCGCTGCGCGTCATGCGCCGATGCCCGCGCGCCTTGAGCTCGGCCACTTTCTGATCGAGGCGACCCAGGTCGTCCTTGTACATCGAGATGCAAATGATCTCGTAGTGATCGGGCTTTGGCTTGGCGACTCGACGTCGCTTTTTCCCGCTCTCGGCTTCGGGTGCGGTCGCCGCGACCGGCATGAGTGGAGAGTCGCTTCGATAAAACGTCTCACGAAGAACGTCGCGCACTTCTCCATCATCGAAAAGCTCGCGAACTGCGCGTGCACCATCGGCTGCCATCACAACTCCTTCAGCCCGCTGCTGCGATCTGTACTTCGGCCATCACCGGCGCACCTTCGCGCTCGATGAGCCGCGCATCTCCACGAAGACGCCGCACGTGATCGACCAACCCCATGTAATCGAGCGCTCCGTGACTGTCAGGCGCGTATTCGAAGATCGTCTTACGCACGCTCGGCGCTTCGCGAAGCTTCGTGTTGACGCGAATCGGCGGCAAGCAGCGCTCCCCGAAATGATCTTGCAGCGCAGCAACCGAGTCGCGCGCGATTTTGTTGCGCACGTCGTAAAATGTCGGGAGCACACCGAGCAGAGACACATCGTGCTTCAAAAGGTCGCGCACGTGCTTCAGGGTGCGAAGCACCTGTTTGACACCGACGAGCGAAAGATAGTCGCAAGAGACCGGAATGATGACACTGTCTGCATAGACGAGCGCGTTTTGATTCATCAGAGAAAGCGCCGGCGCACAGTCGATCACCACGACGTCATATCCGACCACACGATCCCCGAGACGCTCGCGCATGACCCGATCCCGATTGGGCCGCGTCGCGAGATGGAGCTCTGCCGCCGCAAGCAACTCGTTCGACGTGAGCACATGAAAATCGTCTCGAACCGGGACTGCCGCGTCGACCGCGTTCACACCATGAACGAGCACGTGATAGAGGGTTTTATCTCCTCGAATTCCGAGGCTCACACCGACATTGCCTTGACCATCGGCGTCGACGAGAAGAACGCGATTGCCTGCTTCCGCGAGGCCTGCCGCGAGATTGACGGCCGTCGTCGTCTTCCCCGTCCCGCCCTTGTGATTGAACACCGCGATGCGTCGTGGACCGCTGCGGACCGCTGCGCCGGCCCGGTTCACCCGAAGAACGCCGGCGCGCGCTGCGTTGCGACACTCCATCGTGCAGAAATGCGAAGGCGCTCCGTCCTTCACCTGCACTTGGAATGGGAACTCCAGCACGAATTGCTTCCCACATACGTCGCACCCACAAGTCGCTGCGCTCGCCGCACTGGCCGAGGTGCCGACCGACGAATAGCCAAGACTCGTCTGCTGACATGCTTGAGAGCAGAAATACCGAAATACGCCTTCCTCCTCGCGCATTTGGTAGCGAAACCGAACCTGAAACGAGCGCTCGCACACAGAGCACATCGAGAGCGGTGTATCGACCACGCGCATCTCCTCTTCGTTCGTCGGACGCGCCCTTCGCGTCCACGAGTCCAATGCCGGAAGCGCGCGCGGAAATCAAAAAAATGACAAGATGAGGCGATGAGCGAATTCGAAGGACAACATGTCGTCGTCACAGGCGGGGCTGGGGCGCTGGGGACGGCGGTCGCCACACGTTTGATCGAAGCAGGAGCGCACGTGCATGTGCCCGCGTGGAACGAGGAAGAAGCTTCGAGGTTCGCACTCGCCAAAGACCCGCGCGTCACGGTGCGAGTCGGTGTCGATCTGAGCGATGATGTGCAAGTCGAAAACTTTTATGCCCACGTGCCGCATCTCTGGGCATCGATTCAGATCGCAGGCGGCTTTCTGGCAGCTCCCTTGGCAGAGACGACGCCGACCATGCTGCGACGCATGTTGAGCACCAACACGATCAGTTGCTTCTTGTGCTGTCGCGAGGCCGTCGCACGCATCCGCGAACGTGGATTTGGAGGTCGTCTCGTCAACGTCTCTGCCAAACCCGTGCTCGTGCCGGCTCCGAATGTCTCGGCCTACGCGGCTTCGAAAGCCGCCGTCGCCGCACTGACGCAGTCACTCGCCGAAGAGCTCAAATCCGAGAACATCTGGGTCAACGCGGTCGTGCCTTCGATCATCGATACGCCCGCCAATCGCGCCGCGATGCCCAACGCAGATCACGAGGCCTGGCCGAGCACCGACGACCTCGCATCCACGATTGTTTTTCTCGCTTCACCCCACAACAAAGCCACACGAGGCGCTCTCGTCCCCGTCTACGGCCGCTCTTGATTCAAGGAACGTAGGTGCGGTGCACGACGACCGGGCCCGTTTCGTCGCGGCAAACGACATTTCCATCGGCCGTGTCGAACCGAACCGTCGTGCGCTCTCCGACATATTCGAGGGGCACCCGTAAGGCGACCGAATCGGCAGGATCGCTGACGGTGATTCGCGTGCCTGTCGTTTCAGCGCGACTCAAACACGAGAAGAGCCCCGCTGACTCGAGAATCTGCCACGTGCCGGCGTTGTTCGTGCTCATCGTTTCGAACATCACGATGACACCTCCGCGACGTAGAAACATCTCGAGAGAGCGTCCCCAAAGCGTTCCAAGCTCGCGCAATTCACCGTCAGACGCCGCTGCCTGTGCGTAGATGATGAACGCATCCGCGTTCGAGAGTTGGTAGGGCACCTCACTGGCGTCTCCCGCAGGAGTGGCCATCCAAGTGCGCCCTGTCGATGTTGCGACCTGATTGATCGCGGCGTGGATCCCAGCACGCGATCCCGCAGATGATCCTCCCTCATACACGAGGACCCGTACCGGACTTCCTCGCGCAAGGAAAAGAGCGTTGCCTGCAAGACGATTCATGCCGGAACGCTGCACCTGATAATCATGCCCGAGCGCGACGATATGTCCTGCGAGTGCCTCCGCACATTCACCATCGATGCAAATGCCCGAGACACATCGATTGCGACATGAGCCGCAATGATCGGGATCACTCTGCATGTCGATGCAACGGCCAGCACACGACGAAAGCGGAGGATCGCAAGTCAACGTACACACGCCGCGTGCGCACACTTCCGAGCTCGCGCACTCGACTCCGCACCCACCACAATGCAGCGGATCGCTCAAGGCATCCTGACAGACGCCCTCACAAGAAACCTGCCCGAGTTCGCACCCTGGCAGGGTTCCGCCTCCATCCCCCATCTGCGCATCGGGGGTTCGCCCCGCATCCCGTCGCCACCCATTGGATCCGTCGAGCTCAATCTCTGGATCGTCGGCGTCACCCCACATCGCGCCATCCCGAGGCCTCGATGCATCTCCCGCGTCCATTCTATCGAACGAGCCATCCCACTCGCTCGCACAAGTCCCACGAGCGACGCATCGACCCTCGCACAGAGAAAACCCCTCGGCACATTCAGCGCCGAGGACCGAGGCACATCCTGCGAGCAACATCCCACCAAGAGACAAGAGAAGCCCTCGTTCGAACGCGATCATGGCTCTTCCCCTCCTCCCGCCGAGTCACGGCGTTGGACCACGACGAACTCGACACGTCGGTTGCGCTGATGTGCCTCCTCGGATTCGCCCGCATCACGAGGGCGATCCGCACCGAATCCAACGGATTCTATCATTTCGCCAGGCATCCCGAGCTCGATCAGTGCACTGCGCACCTGGCGTGCCCGTCGCTCGCTCAGCTCCTGATTGTACTCCGGAACACCGCGCGAATCGGCGTGCCCCTCGACACGCACACTCACCCATTCCGGATGCTGTCGCCAAAGTTCGACGATCGCCTGCAAGACCGGACGCGCTCCGTGCTTGACGCGCGCCCGCTCGAAATCGAAGAGCACCCTCTCCTCCAGCACGATGCGATCATCGACCATTTGGATGAGCCCTTGATCCGGACAGCCATCGTCATCATCGACGCCATTGAGCACTTCGGCTTCGTTCGGGCACTGATCCTGCGCGTCGAGGAACCCATCGCGATCGTTGTCGAGCTCAGGACAACCATCCGAATCCTCGAAGCCGTCGAGGTCTTCTGGCTCGAGAGGACACCCATCGTCTGGATCGAGCACCCCATCACGATCGTTGTCGGGGTCGGGGCAACCGTCCGAATCTTCGAAATGATCGCGATCTTCTGGTTCGTCTGGACACTGGTCGAGCTCATCCAAAATCCCATCGCCATCTCGATCGCTCTCACGCGGCGCTTCGGGGGTTGGTTCGCTCTGACGATCGAAAAACACGATCTCCATCCCGAGCGTGATCAGATACGCAGGGCGTGAGTCGATCGGATCATCGTAGTGCAGCACATGATGAAAACGCGCCATCGGACCCAAGCGCACATCATCGATCTCGAAATCATATCCAAGCGCAGCGTCGAACGCCGGGCGAATGACCTCGCCGGTCAGCGCAGCGCCTGCGTTGATTTCAACCCAAATCCCGTTCGCTCGCTGCAGCTCTTCGGGCGCCCAAAAACCAGATGGACGCAATCGAAGACCCAACGAGCCGCCAAATGCAGTGCCCACGCCGGGATCGCGAATGGACGAATCGGCGGGAGGCGCGCCATCGGAAAGCAGCAACGCCCTCAAACGAATGATCGGAATCAACCATTCGTTGATCGGTGTATGCAGCGCGAGGCCAAGCGTCCCGCCTGGGCCAAACCGCTCACTTTGTGGTGCGGCGAGCGGGATTGTGAGCCCTGCCTCCACGCCCAGCAGAACAGGCTCATCAGCTCGCGCTTTCGCTGCTGAGAGCGAAAGTGCGAACCCAGCCAAACACACGAAGGCGAAGCGCGAAAGCCGGAGCGAAGGCACGCTCTCCATCATATAGGAGTTCCCGCCCTTCGCGAAGCTTCCGTTGAAGCTGTTACACGTCGAGGGCTTCCGTGTCCGCTTTGGGTGCGTGCTCCATGATGAATTTGAAGCGTTGAGATGCATCGCGGCCCATGAGCTCGTTCAGAATCCGATCCGTTTCGAGTTCCTCGTCGATGACGACGCGGAGCGCCCTTCTCTTCTTCGGATCGAGCGTCGTCACCTTGAGCTGCTCGGGATTCATTTCACCGAGGCCTTTGAACCGACCAATTTTCGGCTTCACGTTCTTCGGCAGCTCGGCGAGGAGCTTGTCTCGCTCGGTGTCGTCCAGCGCCCAATACGTTTCTTTTCCTGCATCCACGCGGTACAGCGGAGGTTGCGCGATATACACGTGCCCCGCACGAATGAGCCCGGGCAACATGCGGTAGAAAAACGTCAGCAGCAGCGTCGCGATATGATGCCCATCGGAATCGGCATCCATGAGGAGAAAGACTTTTCCGTATCTGAGCTTGTTCAGATCGAAATCTTTGCCGAGCCCACAACCGAGCGCCGAGACGATGTCCTGCAGCTCTTTGTTGTTGAGCACAGCGGCGTTGTTCGCGCGCTCGGCATTGAGCACCTTGCCTCGAAGGGGCAAAATCGCCTGCGTTTTGCGGTCACGACCGCTCTTGGCCGAACCACCGGCGCTATCTCCCTCGACCAGGAAAAGCTCCGAGCTCCGTGGATCCGTGCTCGAACAGTCGGCAAGCTTGCCCGGCAAATTCAGTCGATGATTGACCGCTGTTTTGCGTGAGACCTGCGCCGACGCCGCGCGGCTCGCTTCGCGCGCACGTGCTGCGAGCACGATGCGCGCAACGATGGTTTCGGCCACCGAGGAGTGATCCAGAAACCATTGTTCGAGCGCGGTGCGCACCGCGCCTTCGACTTGACCCGCCACCTCGGGGTTGTTCAAACGATCCTTCGTTTGCCCCTGGAATTGCGGCTCTGGCACATACACGCTCAGGAGCGCCGCGACACCTTCGCGGATGTCTTCGGCCGTGATCGTGACGCCTTTGGGCTCGATCTTCTTGGCCGCCATGAAGCCGCGAACGGCTTTGTTGAGCGCAGACTTGAGCCCATTTTCATGCGTTCCACCGCTCGGCGTGGGAATGCCGTTGGCGTAGGAAAGAATCTTCTCGTCCGGCGACTCGGTCCACGTCAGCGCCAATTCCAAACGCGGTTCGTCCTCACGATCGAGCACGAACGCCTGCGGTTGAATGGGACGCATATTCCGTTCGCTCGCCAGCTTGCCGAGGTACTCGACAATGCCGCCGGGATGATGAAACTCCCATTTTTCTTGGCTTTTTTCGTCTTTTAGGACGACGTGAAGCCCTTTGTGCAGGTAACTCTTGGCCTCGAGACGCGCTTTGATGACCTCGAGATCGAACGAGATGCTCTTCCCGAAGATCTGTGGATCCGGTCGGAAGTGAATCGCTGTCCCGCGCCTGTTCGTTTTGCCCTTCTTCTGAAGTTTGCTGGTGGCAGCCCCGCGCGAATACGTTTGTTGGAATTCCTCGCCACCACGCCTCACCGTGGCCGTGAGCGACTCCGCGAGCGCATTGACGACCGACGCACCCACCCCGTGGAGACCACCCGAAACGCGATAGTTCTTTCCTTCGAATTTGCCGCCTGCATGCAGCATCGTGAGGATGATCTCGAGGCCTGTTTTTTTGAACTTCGGATGGACCTCGAGCGGAACACCGCGCCCGTTGTCGATGACGCTCGCGCCCTTGTGATCGGCCTCGAGCACGACCTCGATGCGATCGGCGTGACCGTTGATCGCTTCATCGACCGAGTTGTCGAGGATCTCCCAGAGGAGATGGTGATACCCCGTCTTCGCGGTGTCGCCGATGTACATCGCCGGACGCTTTCGCACCGGCTGCAAGCCTTCGAGAACCTCGAGATCCGCCGCGGTGTAATCACCCTTCGGAGGCGTCGACTTCGGCGGGCGATGGCTGGCGGGTCGACCATTCGTGACACTCACGATTCACCTCCCACGGTCGGGACCACGGGCTCGGACAGAAGCACCCGCACGGCGCGTCCGCGCTTGAAGAGCGCCGTTCCTTTGCCGCCCCGCGATGTGATCTCTTTCCAAACCGTCACTTCGAACGTCTTGCCGTTTTCATGCTCGACGACGAGAGGCGTGTTCGAATCCTGCATCAGACGCGCGCCGAGCACGACGTCCGATTCATCATCGAGCTTGATGAGCTTCACGCCCTTGCCGGCCCCCGCGAGAATCGGCACCTCCTCGGCCATGCACACGAGCGCATGTCCTTCTGCCGTGGCGCACGCGAGCTTCTCGGTTCCCGCGCACACATCGACGTAGACGACTTCATCACCGCTGTTGAGACGGACATACTTGCGTCCAGCGCGCGTCGAAGGATCGCGATGCGAGCGAAGTGAGAACCGCGACACGAGCCCGCCTTTGGTCACCGCGAGCGCGAAAGGAGGCTGTGGCTCAGTGACGTTCTCCAGTTCGACGGGCACTTCGAGCTGACGAGGATCGAAGCTCATCATCTTCAAGATGCGCTCCCCGTCCGCCAACTTGAACATCGTCTGGATCGGGCTTCCGTAGCCCGTCGTCGCTTGCACATCGACGATTCGACATACGTAACATGCACCAAAATTCGAGAAAAACGCGACAGATGCTTTGGTGCTTCCAAAGGCGACGTCGAGCACGGCATCGCCATCGCGCACCCGGGTCGAGGCGAGATCTTTGACGCTGCCTTGACGCTTGACCCATCCCTGCTGGCTCAAAAGAACGAACGAGTCTTCTTCGACGATGAACGCCTCGGCATCGTATTCGGGCTCATTCGCCTCCCCGATGATCTTCGTCGCACGTCCCATGCCTTTGACTCCCGTGGCATAGGTCGTCTTGAGCTCGAGGAGCTCGGCACGAATCAGCTTCCAGCGCGCGTCTTCACTCGAAAGAAGTTGAGAAAGGCGCTTTTCTTCTTTGCGTTTCTCTGCGAGCTCTTCGCGGATGAGATTGATCTCCAGTTGCGCGAGCCGATAGAGACGCAACTCGAGGATCGCGGTCGTCTGTTCTTCGGAGAGCTCGAAGCGTTTCATCAACTTTTCAGCGGCATCCTGACGACCTTGGCTGCGCCTGATGATGCGGATCGTTTCATCGAGTGCATCGAAGATCGTGACGAATCCTTCGAGGATGTGAATGCGCCTCTTGACGGCCGCGAGGTCGAATCCGAGTCGACGTACGACGACGCGCATCCTGAAATCGAGCCAATGACGCAGCACTGACTTCAGATCGAGACGCTCCGGAACCGACACCTCGGCGCCACCGCTCATGATCGGCACGAGACAAGTCAAGTTGACGTGCACGTTCGTCGCGAGCGGCGTGTGCTTGTAGAGATACGCCATCACGAGCTGAGGATCGGTGCCCTTTTTGATTTCGCAGACGACACGCGTTTCATCGGTCGATTCATCGCGCACGTCGAGAAGTATCGGGAGCTTCTTCTGGACGATGATCTCCGCAATTTTTTCGACGATCGTCTTGCGTTCGATCGAATACGGAATCGAGGTGATCACGATGAGCGGATTGCCGCCGCCGCGCGTGCTCGATGAGGGTTCCTCGAGCTTCCATGTGCCACGGAGCTTGAGCGAACCGCCGCCGGTCGTATAGACATCTTCGATCTCCGGTTTGCTCGACACGAGCTGTCCGCCGGTCGGAAAATCGGGGCCGCGAAGAGACTTCATGAGCTGCTTGATCGTGAGGTTCGGATCTTCGATCAGCGCCACCGTCGCATCGATCACTTCGCCGAAATTGTGCGGAGGAATCGAGGTCGCCATACCGACGGCGATGCCCGAGCTCCCATTGACGAGAAGATTCGGAAAACGCGCCGGCAGCACGACCGGTTCGGTCTCGACACCATCATAGTTGGGGCGAAAATCGACGGTGTCTTTGTCCAGCTCGGAGAGGAGCTCCATCGCCGCGCGCGAAAGCTTGCACTCGGTGTAACGCATCGCGGCCGGCGCATCGCCATCGGGCGAGCCGAAATTTCCCTGACCGTCGATGAGCGGCAGACGCAATGAGAACGACTGCGCCATGCGTGCGAGCGCCTCGTAGATCGAGGAATCGCCGTGCGGATGGTATTTACCCATCACGTCACCGACGACGCGCGCGCTCTTCACGTGACGACCGTCGAAGCGAACACCGCCTCGATGCATCCCGTACAGAATGCGTCGTTGCACCGGCTTGAGACCGTCACGAACGTCGGGCAATGCGCGCGAGGTGACGACCGAAAGCGCGTAGTTGAGATACCGCTTTTGGGTCTCTTCGGAGAGGGATGCGTTCTGAATCTGCATATTTGGGGGAGGTGGGGGACGACCGGGAGCCGCGGGGATATTTCCAGCGGACGAATCGAAGAGAGAGAGCTGACTGCGCGTCTGCGGCATGGGCGTTTTCCTACCGAAAAGGCCCGGGTGCCGGCGCTCCTGGACCCGCGTTCAGGGGAACGGAACGGCGCTTCTAGCAGGACGAAGACAGGGCGCGCAAGTTTCAGGGGTCCCTTGCTCCGGACTACAACTCTTCATGCGTGACCCAACGCGAACGCGGATGGCGCATGCGTCGATGGCATCGAATGCCTTCGGGCCGTGTATTTCGCTCTGCCCACGTCAACGGCGCGAGCGGCGTCAGATGACCATCTCGATGGCGAATCCCCGGTCTCCAAAGAGCTGCTGGATCACAGTTTTGCCCTTCGAAGATCAGCTCGAAGTGCACATGGGGACCACGACTGATACCCGTGCTTCCCAGCTCGGCGATGATGGCCCCCGCAGGAACACGTTGCCCAGCAACCGCGAAATTTACTGAATTATGCGCATACATCGTGATCCATCCCCCTGGATGCACGAGCAAGACGATGTTGCCATAGCCCGGGATCTCGTCCCCCGAATACCCCACGATTCCAGGCGCACTGGCGCGCACATTCCAGCCAATCTCACCCATGATATCAGTCGCGAGATGATACCCCCCCTCGCCCGATCCATAGCCGCGCACGAACCACCCTTGCGCGACTGGCCATCGCAGCATCCCTGGCAAACGATCCCGATTTCCGCCGCGATTGGCCTCTCTCAACCAATTCGGCTGCAATCGACCATGCAAAAGCGCTCTCGCCGCGCTGGCTGTCCCAAGACCGATCCGACGCGCCACCGCCATGGCAGCACGCTCTGCGCCCGTCATTTGCCGGCGCATTTGTCCGCGAGAATCACGTTCGACACCTGGAATGAACAGGGTTCTTCCCTCGCGCAATGAAGTCGCTTGCTCTGGCGAAAGGCGATTGGCGGCCATGATCTCGCTCACGCTCACACCAAATGAGGCAGCCAAGCTCCAGATGCTCTCGCCCCGCGCAAGCGTATGGCGAAACCCACGATGGGCCGTCCTGGACGGAGCATCACGAGCGATACGTTCGGTCACCCGTGCCACATCGCGTGCCGTGATGCCCGGCACTTGAATCGCTTGCCCAGGACGGAGCATGCGAACCGTATCATCATCGAACCCATTCTGCTCCACGATCGCGGAGGCTGTCACCTCGTAAAGGCTCGCAACTTCCCAGAGCGTTTGCCCTTCCGTGAGTCGATGCCACGCCGCCCCTTCGATCTCGGGAAGCGGAGCGGCGGCGGCCTGGGCTCGATGAACGGCCGTCTCGACGGCGGCTTGAGTTTCCGCTCCTGGGATCCGCAATGTCATGCCCGATCGAATGCGCCGCACATCGCGCGGTCGCAGCTCGTTCGCGCGCATGATGTCATCGACGCTCACGCCGTAAGCTCGGGCAATATCCCAAAGCGTTTCGCGCTCCCCCACTGTGTGCTCGACGAATCTCGGCTCTGGAGCCGGATCCGTTGCCACAGTCGGAGCCGATTCGATCGAATGGCCACCCGCGTCGAGCTGAGGCGTGCTCTCCGGACCGCCACACGCGGCCATCGCAATGAGCACGATCGCAGCCAAAGCGGCGAAGTACATCGGCCAATGCCGCATGGGCCCCTCCTATAGCAACTCCTTTGCGATCGCGCGAATGCAGGTCAATCTGCGGCAAATATGCGACCCATTGCGCTGACGATCGCGGGCTCCGATCCCTCTGGAGGCGCCGGAATCCAGGCCGACCTCAAAACATTCCATCAGCACGGAGTGTATGGAACGGCAGTGATTTCGCTCCTCACCGCCCAGAGCACGCAAGGCGTCACGCGCGTCGAGACGTGCACCCCCGAAACGGTTCTCGCGCAGCTCGATACGCTGCTGGACGACATCACACCGCGGGCCGCGAAAACGGGTGCGCTCGGTTCGGCCGACATCGTTCGAACCGTGGCAGCTCGTGCAGCGACGTTCGCGTTTCCTCTCGTGGTCGATCCCGTCATGATCAGCAAACATGGCGCACCGCTCTTGAAGGAGGATGCAAGAGATGCCGTTGCGCGCGAGCTGATGCCTGCCGCGACGCTTTTCACACCCAATGCACACGAAGCCGCAGCTCTACTCGGCCACGAAGTGCGCACCTTGAATGAAGCCAAAGCCGCCGCGACAGCGCTCGTTCGCATGGGCGCGCGCGCCGTGCTGCTCAAAGGAGGACACATCGAAGGGCCCCCCGTGGATGTGCTCGCAACCCAAAGCGCGCTCATCGAAATTCGAGCGGAGCGCGTCGATACTCTGCACACCCATGGCACGGGTTGCACGTATTCGGCCGCGATCACGGCTGGACTCGCTTCCGGTCACACACTGGAGGATGCCATCCGCCAAGCCAAACACTGGCTCACGCTCGCGTTGCGAAACGCCCCAGGAATTGGGAAGGGCATCGGTCCTGTCGACCATTTTGCGCAGACCGATTCTCGAACTTGATGGGTAGAATGACTCCCCCCTCTCGGCTATTCTCTCGAGCAATCGAATGACCACTGTCACCGAGGCCGCCAAGCATTCAGCACATCTCCCTTATTCATGGGAGCAGGCAGACATCTCCGATCTCAAACGAGATCCGGTGCTCGCACAACAATTCGCACGACGGTTGGCCGCAGCCTCGAGGCAACTCGGTCGAACTCTCTCACTCGAAGATCTACGGGATATTCTCGCGTTGGCAGTCGAAGGCCCGCGCACGGAATCCCGCGTCGTCGAAGGGCGTGATCTCCGCAAACGTGTCCGTGAACAGTGCGCTTATTCCCAGAGGCACGGCACCAGTTTCGCGATGGTGGTCTTGAAGCTCGCAGAAGAACCCAACCCTGGATTTTATTCGAGGGCGCTCGAAATGATGATCACCCGCCTTCGGCGCTCCGACATGGTGACCGTCTATCGGCGGCGCATCGCGATGCTTTTGCCTCGAATGAACGAAGGTGCGCTCGCTCCTCTGTGCGTACGACTTGCCCTCGGACTCGATGCCGCAGCGAACCGAAAAGTGGTCGAACAAACGGAATCTCTCATGTATCCATCGACACGCTATCGAGAAACCCAGTCTGTCCTCGACTGGCTCGAAGATCAGCTGCGCACGAATTGAAGGGGGCACATCGCATCGAACGTTTCAGCTCGCTAGACTGCCCCGATGCTTCGCCCTTTTCTCATCGCAAGACCGCCTCTTGCGCTCTTGCACGCATGGATTTTTTTGTGCGCGGCGTGCAGCTTCGGCTGTGAGCCCCTCGACACCACGAGCCCCACTCCGGATGCAGGGCCTGTCGATGCAGGCCCGCCCCGCGCGATCTTCGAACTTCCCCGTGAGCAACGCGACTCCTTCTTCAACCTACCGTGGCCCAATGATTTAAGGCGCACCTCCGAAGGGACCATCGACCTCACCTCTTTTCCAAACCCACGCAACAACCGACTCGTTCGGCGTTACACGAACGCAGCGACGGAACGATTGCGTGGCTTTGCCACGAATGGCTCGATTTATTTTCGCTTCTCGCACGATATCGATCCTTCGAGCATACCTGCGAGCCCGAGCCAAACGCTCGCGGACGATGCGAGCGTCTTCATCATCGATCTCGAAGCATCGAGCGAGACTCGGCTCGAACGTCATCCTGCGGTGATCACGATCCAGGAGCGAGCGACTCTTTTCTGGCCTGGCCACACGCTCGCCGTACGCCCAGTCTATGGGATCCCACTCCTGGGCGGTCATCGTTACGCCGTCGTGGTGAGGAGAGGCGTGCGACCCATGATGGGTGGAGAGTTCGGACGCGATGTCGACCTCGAGGCGCTCATCGACGGAAGCGGAGACGACGTGGTCGACGCTGCGCGAACGCTTCATCGAGAAGCTTTCGATGCGCTCGCCGAAGCTGGCGTGCCCAAGGAAGAGATTCTTTCGATCGCAATTTTCACGACTCAAGATCCAGTGGCCGAGCTCGCGCTCTACCGCGATTGGATGCACTCGAACTACGACGAACCGACCGTGGCGGATGCGTGGCAGCAGACGAATCGCGTGGGATTCGAAGAGATCAGGGGCGAATACGGGCCTGTTCCGATCTTTCAAGAAGGAGAAATCCCTTATGAAAGTGAGGGCGGCGCAATCGAGCCAGGCCCCAATGGTCAGCCCATCGTGCACGACTCGTATCAAGCTCGCTTTGCACTGACATTGCCGCCTTCGAGCATCCCGATGCCGGAAGGTGGCTATCCGCTCGTGCTTTATGCTCATGGAACAGGCGGCGATTTCCGTTCCTTCATCTACGATGGGACCGGTCCAGGCCTCGCCGCGCTCGGGATCGCCACGGTGGGCATCGACATGATTCATCATGGAGATCGCAATCCCACATCGCTCTCTCCGGACATCCTCTTTTTCAATCTACGCAACCCTGACGCGGCACGAGACAACAACCGCCAGAGCGCGCTCGATTTCGTCCAGCTGGCGCGCCTCGTCCCCAATCTCGTGATCCCAACGCACGTCACGTCTCGTGACGGTGAGGCCGTGCACTTCGATCCCACGCGCGTGTTCTTTTTCGGACACTCTCAAGGAGGTCTGGTCGCGCCGTTATTCCTTGGAATCGATGATGGTGTAAGCGCCGCCGTCATCAGCGCAGGGAGCGCCGTCATGGCGTATGCACTCCTCGAGAAAGTCGAGCCCATCTCGATCCCCGACGTGTTTCGTCTCGCATTGCAGCTCCGTGGCGGGGACCTCAATGAGGCCTTCGAAGCCGAGGGAATGAACTACGAACACCCCATGATCACGCTGATCCAATCGTGGCTCGAATCGAGCGATGGCTCGAATTTCGGGCATCTTGCCTTCGCTTCTCCGCGCGAGGGATTTGCGCCCAAAAGCGTCCTATCGACGGAAGGTCTGATGGACATGTTCTCTCCTCCGGGAGGGATTGAAGCACTCGCGATTTCGATGCGCATTCCGATCGTCGCGCCCGTCGTACAGCCCATCGCTGCATATGAGCTCTTGAACATCGACCCTGTCAGTGGCGGATCGCAAAACAACGTCGCCTCGGGTCGCGCGACTGCAGGGCTCATGCAGTTTGCGAATGATGGACATTTTGCCATCTACGAAAACAGCAGCGCACAGAGTCGGGTCCGCCGCTTTCTGGAATCGGCAGCGATGGGCGCGCCGATGATTCCCGCGCCCTGAACGGTGGTTATGCGGCCTCTGCGAACGCTGGCTCTTGCTCGATGCCCTCGAGCTTGCGCTTCATGGCGCGTCGCGCGCGATGCAAACGCGACATCACGGTCCCGATCGGGCAGCCGATCTTATGGGCCGCATCTCGGTAAGAATGATCTTCGACGTCGACCAACACCACGACTTGGCGGAACTCCTCGGGCAACGCGTCGAGCGCAGCCTTGAGCTCGTCGCCGAGGCCATCTTCGAGCCCATTCGCCACGACTGAACGAACCTCTTCGCCCAACTCTCGGGCGTGCATCGTCATCAAAATCTCGCGTTCGCGCTTCCGACGTCGATATCCGTTGATGAACGTATTGAGCAGGATGCGATGCATCCACGCCCGACCATAGGTGCCTGGCTCGAAACGATGCCAGAACGTCCATGCTCGTACGATTGCATCCTGCACGAGGTCTTCTGCATCGCTTCGCGAACCCGTCATGCGCATGCCTGCGCCGATCAACTCATTTCGATACGACAAGACCTCACGCTCGAAATGGTCGAAGTCAGGACGGTCGCGTACACCTTGTTCGAGAGTCAAAGGCACCTCCTCGAAGGGCCTTCCGAGCAATCGTCGCGCCAACCTTGGATCGGCCTATTTTCTTATATATTCAAGGCAATTTCGACACCATCGAAGCACGGTGACGATGTCAGCTTGTCCTGCGTCGAGCCACGCGTTCGTGTCAGCGTGTCAACGCTCGGCTCGTTCACCAACCAAACCACGGCGCCGCGATCACGATCGCACCGAGCACACCGACGATCACACGCAGCGCCGTCCGACCGAAGGCCACCTCGATCCAGCGCAAGCGGCGATGGCCAAGGAACATGTGCAGATTCAAAACGGCGCTGACGATCATCAGAGCTCCAAAAACAGTGGGGAGAAGCTTTGCATAGATGGGCATGACCAACCTCCTCGAAGGTCAGCCCGATTCTACGGTCGTCGCAACGACATCTTCCCCAGACGAGCGTTGCTTCCTATCTGACCTGCGAAAGGGCCGCAGGGACAGCATCGGCCACCTCTCGTGCGAAGAGGCCGCGATCTGCCAACGCTGCCGTCTCCCCCGCCATCGCATGGACCAGCACCGCTGCACACGCGGCTTCAAATGGCGGAAGTGAAGCGAGCATCGCCCCGACGATGCCCGAAAGCACGTCTCCCGTTCCCGCCACACCGAGCGCCGGTGTTCCCAAGGGACAAACCGCGAGCCGCCCAGGGCTGGCGATGATCGTTCGCGCCCCCTTCAACACGACCACCTGCCCCGTGCGCTCCGCGAGCCGTTCGGCACTCGCATAACGCGTGCGTTGAACCTCCTCGCTCGAGAGATGGAGCAAGCGACCTGCTTCCCCGGGATGAGGCGTCAATACGCGCATGCCGCGCGCCTTCTGCAAGGCGCTCGGATCCCCCGCGAAAGCGGTCAACGCATCGGCGTCGATCACCATCGGGATCGGCGCTTCGAGCGCAAGACGCATCGCGTACACCTGCGCAGTTCTATCGAGCCCGAGCCCCGGCCCGAGCACCGCCGCGGCTTTGTGTTCACATTCACGGAGCGCCGCACCAATCCCGGCTTCGAGTGCTTCGGGGATCTCCGTCGTCATGAGCTCGATCACTTTGGCATCGAGCGCCGCGCGCACGGCGCCTCGGGGGGCCAAGGTCACAAGGCCCGCTCCCGCCCGCATCGCGCCCATTCCAGAAAGCAGCGCAGCGCCAGTGCGGCCGGGCGAGCCCGCAAAGACGATCACGTGTCCGGCGCTGCCTTTGTGCGCATCGATCGCACGTGGAGGCACGAGCATTCTGAGATCACTCGGCTCGAGCAGCCGAGACTTCGTGTCCTTGGGTGAAGGAACTCCGATATCGACGCAGATCACCTCCCCCGCCAATTGCGCCCCAGGAAATTGATGAAGCCCGCGCTTATGCGCCGCGAACGTCGCCGTCATCTTCGCCGGCCATGCGATGCCGAGCACCATGCCGGTGTCCGCATCGATGCCGCTCGGCACATCGAGCGCAAAGCTCGGCACATCGGATGCAATGAGACGACGAATCGCTTCCGCGCGAAACCCTTCGATCGGACGATCGAGCCCGGTACCGAACACACCGTCGATCATCACGGAGGCCCGTGCAGCAAGCGAATCGAGCACGTCGAGATTCGCCTCGTGAATGTCCCGCACTGCGACTCCCAACCCCGAGAGCGCATCGAGTTGAACTCTCGCATCGCCGTGCACACTCGAGCGCTCGCCGAGGATCGCGAGCTCGGGCCGGACGCCGCGCACGAGCAGATGCCGTGCAAGTGCCCACGCATCTCCACCATTTTGCCCAAGCCCACCCACCACGAGAGGTCGCTGCAAACGTTCTCCCATGTGCGCACACAGGAGATCGCACGCGCCGCGCGCGGCGTTCTCCATCAACACAATCGACGGCACTCCGCAGAGAACGGCATGGCCATCGACGGCACGCGCTTCGGCTCGATCAAGGAGAGCTCTCACCGCGTCCCACCTCGGACAGCTTCACCTTCCTCGATCGCACGAAGAAAACGAGCCACGGACGCATCGAGGCCCACGAACACCGCATCGGAGATGAGCGCATGACCGATATTGAGCTCGACGACCTCCGGCACTCGACCGATCAGTGGAACCACGTTTCGCACCGTGAGACCGTGTCCCGCCGCAACGTGGAGTGAAGCGCTTCGAGCTCGAGCAAACGCCGCGGCGCGCGCAAGCCGATCGAGCTCGTCCGTCGCGTCTCCATGTCGCACCGCCTCAGCAAAATCGCCGGTGTGTAACTCAATCGATGCCGCTCCGACTTCGATGGACGCCTCGACCTGCTTGTCCTCCGGATCGATGAAGAGACTCACCGGAATCCCATTCTCATCGAGCCGCGCGCAGATGCTCTTGATCCCTTCGAGCTGCCGGGCGACATCGAGTCCGCCTTCCGTCGTGCGTTCTTCGCGCCGTTCGGGCACCAACGTCACGAGATCCGGCCTCACCGTCAGCGCGATCGACACCATCTCGTCGGTCGCTGCCATCTCGAGATTCAACATCGTCTTCACAGTGCGCCGCAGCACTTCGACATCGCGCAACTGAATATGTCGCCTATCTTCACGCAAATGCACCGTGATGCCGTGTGCGCCCGCCCATTCACAGCGCATCGCAGCTTCCACCGGATCGGGGTAATCAGTTCCACGTGCCTGCCGAAGCGTCGCCACGTGATCCACGTTCACATGCAATCGAACCGCCATCGCGCGCAGCCTACCACGTCGATCACACGTCGATGAGCATGTCGTCTTCTGCGAGCACGAGCTCGCCTCGATACCCCGCCTCTCGGACCTCCGCCTCGATATCCACGCCATCGCACACGGGATAAAAATGCGTCAGGACGACGTGCTCGAGCCCCGCTCTGGCCGCCGCCTCCCCCGCGGTCCGCGCATTCAAGTGCTTGGACGTTTCCCTCGATGCCGGATAACTGCACTCGAGCAGCGCGAGATCCACGCCGCGACAAAGTTCGACGAGCGCATCACAAATCCCGCTATCGCCGCTGAACGCGAGCGTCCGTTCGCCACATCGAATTCGAAACCCGAGAGCCCCTGCGACATGCAGCACTTCGCGGGCTTCGACCGTAAAAGAACCACATGTATGCACGTCTCGATCTCTCATCTCGACGATCTCGCGATGGCCTCCTACCGCTTGTCCATAAAGTGCTTCGATGCCAGCGATGTGGGCGCGATGTCCGACGGGGCCAAACAACGTAAGCGGCCTACTCAGTGAAGGCTCGATGACGTTGCGCCCAAAAAGCACAGCAGGAAGATCGCCACAATGATCGACGTGATAATGGCTCGTCACGATCGTGCATGCGCGCTCGAACGTGATCCCGAACCGAGGCCATCGCCGCGTCGATCCCGGCCCGCATTCCAGCAACAAAACTTCTCCCGAAGGCGCCATGAGTGCATAACCGCTCGCGCCTCGTCGCGGATGAGGGATCGCCGTTCCAGAGCCGAGAATCGCAAGCTGCATCAGGGGCACTGTTCTTCAAACGTAATCGCCGCTCACGCGCACCAGCGTGTGATGCTCGTGCGTTCGTCCGAGCACGACGTCCACGGTTTCGGTCGCGCACTGCGCGTGCCACACGAGCAAATGTGCGACCACACGAAGGAGGTCCGAATCGTCGAGTGATGGCGCACGGTCGAAGAGACGCACGCCCCATTGCTCACTGCCTTCGAAGACCTCGGCGCGCGCGATCGTTACATGGGACTCATCGATGATGTTCCAATGCTGGTTCGCGCGCTTCGAAACCTCATCGATCAATCTGCCGGAAGGCTGCACCCGTTCGTAACGCATGCGTGCAAGCGCGAGTCCCGTTCCTTCCGCCATGCATCCCTCCGCAGTCTAGGGTCCGCGCGCTAGGCAATATACCTTTGCCGCATCAGCTCACCGATCGCATCGCGAATCGATGCTGCTGCATATCCATAATCACGCTCGAGCGCTTGAATCGTCGTCTTTGCACGTGACAGACGCTCCGCATCCAGTGGGTGCGTGTCATCGTTCAACACCGCAAGCACATCGCGGGAAATCTCGGCGAGCTGCTTCTTGCGCTTGCCATAGGTGGCTTCGCGCACTTGTTGCAAATATCGCGGGAAAAGTCGTTGGTAATCGACCTTCTGCTCAGGATTGTCGATCGCGTGCGCAGCCACGTTGCTGATCAAATCACGCCGGAACGTGTCGTTGTTTCGAGTGACACCGAGCATCGCCTCGACACTCTCCATGAGGTTCGGGTCGGGGTCCTCGTATTTGCCCGTCATCGGATTGTAGATGCGCTCTTTCTTCATCCAGTTCGAAACATGGGTCACGTAGCGATCGAAGAGCTGAATGTATTGCGTCTCGAGAACGAGCCCCGTGCTTCGTCGAAACTCATCGTCCACTCGGTCGAGCCAACGCTCGCGCACCACATCGACGAAACCACGATGATCGTGATAGCCCGACTCCGGCGTTTCTTTCAGGAAATCGTAATCGTCTGCGTCACAGAGCTCTTCGATTTTCCGAAGGACCGCCAACGGCGAGAGACACGCGAACTCGGGATCCTGCGCAGCATCCAACAAGAGCACACGAATCTCACGAGGCGAAGCACCCGTCGAACCTTCGTAGAGAGCCCACATATCCGTCTCGTGTTTCACCGCAGCAAAGGCGGCACGCAAGAGCTGCGTCTCCTCGTTCGAGAAGCGATTCGGAATCGTCAAATCCGAATAGTACTCGGCCTTTTCGAGCGGTGAGAGCGACGCCGCGAGCTGACCGAGTTTCTTCGTCTCGTAGCTCTCGACCTGAGCACGACGCAAACGCGTGAGCACCGCCCAGAGCGCCGCCACATAGGTCGCATGCGGCGCGACGTGCGCGCGCACCTGGGGAACGATCTGCGCATCGTAAATGCCCTGCTCTTGCCGGTAGTCACGCAAGTACGGGACCCGCACGAGGGAGAGACGACCCCGGAACGAACGATACTCGTGATGTTCGCGAAACGCTTTCAGATGAATGTCGTTCGAAGTCGCAGCAAAGATCGTATTGAGCGGAAGCACGCTCGTCGAGAGCGTGATCTCCCCCTCTTCGACAGCGAGCAGCAGATACCGCCATGCATCGAGCGGACGCTTCAGCAAATCGCTGAACTCGATGATGCCATTGCTGGCATCGACGATCTCACCCTGCGTCTCGAAGAGTGTCAGCGACGCGAGCGAAGCAGGCAGCGCCGCGAGCGAGCGATCCATCGTGATCTGTCGCTCCTGCGCATCCACCGCCATCTGCGGGCCGACCGTGACCGCCCCTTGCCGATAGCGCTCCGAAATATAGAGACGCTCGACCCGAACGTGCGCCAACACCCGTCGTAAATCTCCGCGATAAGCCGTGAGCAGCGCCTCGAAGATCTTCTTGTTCTTCGCGCCCAGCTGCCCCTCGAGCACCAACGCGGGAGGCGCCTCCTCGATGCGTGCGCGTTCGTAAGCCTCTCGCACGAGGCGACGTCGCTCCACGGTCGGCAAGAGCATGAGCGGATTTTCGCGAAGCTCGCTCGGCATCCGTAGATCGATCTGGGAGTCGGGCAGATGCGCGTAAGTATCGCCGTTCGGCATCGAATCATCCGTCGAGCCGAACCCGATGGTGCGGCCGTCGCGTCCGCGCGGGAAGATCCACGAGAAATAATACAGCGCCCCGTCTTCAGTCTCGGAATACGCTTCGAGCCCTTTCATCATGCAATGCACGAACGTCGACTTCGCGCTGCCATTGGGGCCATGGAGCATCATCAGCTTGTTGATGCGCCCTTCGCGCACGAAGTTGCCGAGCACGCGATACACGGCCTCTTGGATTTCCTCCTGGCCCACGAGGTAATCGTGACGACGACGACCATCGGCCTCGCGCAAGAAAGGAAGATCGAAAAGCCGAAATCGGGTCACTGGACCATCCGGCATCTGCCGCGTGTCCTTGCCCCAAAAATCGAAACAATCGCGTAGATAGCGAGCCGCATCGCGGCTGTGCCGCCATGGACTCTGCCCAAACAGCGTCAAGAATTCGCTGAACGAGAGAACACGTCGTTCCGACTGGTAACGCTCACGAACCGAGTCCGCGATGCGCGTCATATCCGCGGAGACTTTGGCATCCGCCTGCTCAAGTTCGTTGTCGTTGGCCAACTCGGTATTCCTCACTCACAGGCTCCGGGGTTCGGGACTCGGCGCAGCCTCCACCGGCAACACGAGCGCGAGCGTCCGGCACTCCGGCATGCACGCTTCGGGTGTGCACACCGCGAAATCGACGCGGGCCGTCACGCGGTGTTGTCCCGCGCTCGTCGCAGTGAAAGGCACCTGAAATCGAGCTCGGGGCTCGCCAAACTCCGCAGCATCTCCCACTTCGAGCGCCTCGCCAGGCACCGTGAGTCCTCCCGGTGCATCGAGTCGAATCGACAGCGGATACTGTGTGTTCACGTGATAATTTCCCCGCGGAGTAAGCACGATTTCGAAGCGCCCCTCCTCACTCGGAGCATAAGGCCCCGCCGCGGTTGCACGAAGCTCGAAAGAGGGATCCTCCGCGACGTCCCGTGCTTGCGCGGGATCCCCACAAGCATCGCCATTCCCGCCACCAGCAAGAGCATTGCCCTGGGCCGGAGCGGGATCCGATGCTCCATTCGAAGCGCCTCTTTCTTCGCGGCCACCACATGCGGCCAAGGCCAAGATCCCCAAAAGCACGCCCATGAGCCGAACTGCCCTCTGCATCATCGAACCTCCGCGTGTCGTTCCGATGTAGCACACCCGGCAGGGATCTTTATCGAATCGTTCGCCGTCGAATCCGACCTACCCTAGAAGGCGCGTCGCGATGGTCGTCGGCAGTTGATTCATCCGCGTATAGAGCTCTTCACCGACCCGTCGATGACGATCTTCAGCGACATCCATCACCAAATAGCCAATATGGGCATCGGTCGCGAGCACCTGCCCCACGACGTTCGCCTCGGCTTCGGAGACGATGCGGTTCACATCGCGAAGCACCCCCGGCACGTTTCGATGCACATGGGTAAATCGATGCACCCCCTCGCGTCGCCCCAAATCCGCCTGAGGAAAGTTCACGGCGCCCAGCGTCGTCCCGGAACGCAAGAACTTGATGAGCGCACCGGAGACTTCGTGCCCGATCGCCACTTGAGCCTCTGCCGTCGAGCCGCCGATGTGAGGGGTCAGCACGACATTCGGCAATCCCTGCAATTCACTCTCGAACTTCGAACCGTTCCCAGCAGGCTCGACCGGGAAAACGTCGACAGCCGCACCTCCGAGATGCCCCGTGCGGAGCGCTTCTGCCAACGCCGGAATCACGACGACCGTCCCGCGACTGGCGTTGATGAGGTACGCCCCGCGTCTCATCCGTGAAAGCTCGGCCGCCCCGATCAGATCACGCGTTCCAGGGGTCTCTGGCACATGCAATGTGACGAAATCTGAGCGCTCCAACAGCTCGTTCAATGTCGCCGCGCTCTTGTTGTTGCCCATGGGCAATCGAGCGACGACATCGTGAAAAATGACGTTCATCCCGAGCGATTCGGCGAGCACGCCCACCTGACGCCCGATATGCCCATACCCCACGATTCCCAACGTTTTTCCGCGAATTTCGCGAGATCCTTCGGCTGACTTCGTCCACACCCCACGGTGCATCTCGCGATTTCGATCCCCGAATCGACGCGCCAGCATGAGGATCTCGCAGATCATCATCTCCGCCACGCTGCGCGTGTTCGAGAAGGGGGCGTTGAACGCGGGAATGCCGCAACGATTGGCAGCATCGAGCGCGATCTGATTGGTCCCAATGCAAAACGCGCCGATCGCGCGGAGTGAATCCGCGCTCGTCAACACCCGCTCCGTGATCTGGGTTTTGCTGCGGATTCCGATCGCCAAGAGGCCTTTCATCCGCTCGCAGAGCTCATCTTCCGAAAGCGCCCCAACGAGAACCTCCACCTCGAAACCAGCGCCTTCGAGGTTCGCTTTGGCATCGGGATGAATATTTTCGAGCAATAAAATGCGTCCTGCTTTGGTCATCGCAAACCTCGTCAGCGGAGATGCTCTCTGGGCGTCGTGACGCATCGTGTCAAGAGCGCACACTGAAGTCACGGTTCTCTCTTGCCGAAAACGTTGACTCCTCATAGTCTGAGCCGAGGGTCTCAAGCGTGCGCAAGGTCAGTTACGGCCTCACAGATGTAGGTCGACGGCGCGTCTCGAATGAAGATGCGTTCGGCTTCGATGATGAGCTCGGGCTTTACGTCGTTGCCGATGGCATGGGCGGCCATGCCGCCGGCGAGGTGGCGAGTCGCGAAGCGGTCGATACCGTCATCGGTATGGTACGGCGCCAAAGGGACGCCATCGCTCCGCTCGAACAAGGCGTTCGCACGCCCGATGCGGTGCGCCGCGTCCAAAGGGTCATCGAGAGCGCGATTCAAGCCGCAACCTATATGGTGTTCGCGATCGCCGAGAACGAACCCGAACAGCGCGGAATGGGCACCACACTCTCCACGTTGCTCCTGATCGACAATCTTGGAATCACCGGCCAAGTCGGTGACAGCCGTGTGTATCAGATTCGATCGGGCCAGGTGAGCCGGCTGACCGAAGATCACACCCTCGTGGCATGGCAGGTCAAACAGGGAATCATTTCTGAGGCCGAAGCCGAACGTTCACCTCACAAAAACGTGATCACCCGGGCTGTGGGGAGCCGAGACTACGTTCAGGTCGACACCCACGTGGTCGATACGATGCCTGGCGACGCGTTCTTGATTTGCTCCGATGGGCTTCACGGTTACCTCGAAGATCACGAGATTCCAGCGATCATCGAGCTCGGTCCCGGAGTCGCCGCGCGGCATTTCATCGAGCTCGCCAATAAGCGAGGTGGCCGCGACAACATCACGGCCATCGTGATCGAACTCGCCTGAATCAACCGTGTCCAGGAGGGATCGGTTCGATCGAGCCCACCACGGTATCGCTCGCAGAAAGCGTTGGCGCTGAGGCGGAAAGCCCAGGTGAACTCTCACTCGCTGGGACTCCCAAGGCCACTTCACGGAAGTGAACGAAGAGGCTCTGACCGATCGAGAGGACCGGCACCGCCAAGAGCGCGCCCACGATCCCGAAAAAGTGCTCTCCCGCGAGCAACGCGAAAACCACGAGGACTGGATGCACCTTGGCGGCATCCCCCATGATCTTCGGATTCAATAGGTTGGCTTCGACCTGATGAATCCCGATGATCCAAGCGAGCACGAAGAGCGCGACCCCGAAGCCATCCTGAAGCCCAATGACCACGGCGGGGATGGAGCTGAGGATCGCGCCGAAGATGGGGATGATCGAGAGAACTGTCGCGATCAACGTAAGAATTGGCCAATAATCGAGCCCAGCGAAGTAAAAGCCAATCCCCGAAAGCACCCCGTTGACGAGGCAAATGAGGAGCTGGCCTCGCACGACTCCTGACAGGCCACGATCAATTCGCCGAAGCAGCGTATCAAAAGCGGAACGTCGATCCGCACGAACGAGCTGCCTGAAAAACCGACGGATTGATTCCGCGCTGATGAGCAGATAGGCGGAGAGCATCAGCATGATGAAGAAACGAAACACACCGCCGACCACCGCTGCGATGAGCGATTGGGCCGTGCGCAGCGCCGATGCGACGCTTTGCTCGCTGTCACGAAGCTGGCTCCGCAGCGCTTCGGTGATTTGAACCGAGATGGCTCGCCTCGGTGCTTGCTCGGCTTCTCTTCGTGGGGCGATGACGTAGTGCCCGTCCGAATCGTGATGCAGCTCGATCCCTGTTTCGGGAAGAACGATCTCGTATCCACCGTCTTCGCGAGGAACGACGCGAATGCCGCTCGAGCTCGAAGTCCCAACACCTGCGCCTTCCATCGATGCTTCCGCAACCGATTCGTCCGGTGCCCTCGGGTCCACGTCGTTCCATGTCGAGGTCGCCGACCGCAATGCACCATCGAGGCGGGGCAACCACTCAGTCCTCACCGTCTCGATGGCCACGGGAATTTCACGTGAAAGCCGTTGAACTTCCGAGCCCAAGAGAGGGGCGCCCACCGCAATCGCGCCCGCCATGGTGCTGAGCAGTGAAGTATAGAGGAAGAGGACTGCAGCCCAGCGCGGGGTCTTGCGTCCGAACAGCGTCACCCGTTCGAGTCGTTCGACCACCGGGGCGAAGACATACGCCACCACGAGGGCGATGAGGAACGGTGCCAAGACGGCTCGAAACACCCAGAGAATCCCGAATGCAAGCGCGCCTGTGATGGTAAAAAAGACGATCCTTCGCCGGTTCGACCCAGGACCGGACACTCTCCCCCCTTGCGTGTTCGGTGCATCACCCATCCGCGAATTCCGTGCTCTCGAGCCTATACGACGAACGTTCACGAACGTCCATGGATCGCGCTTTGTTTCCTAAAAACAAAAGGTATCGAGTACACCTGCGGCTCGCACCCCGTGAATGAAAAGCACAAAGCCGCGAGGCCTCTCGTATGGACGAGCACTGCGTATTTCGGACAGGGGCTGCCGTGGTCGTTTCTCCATCAGCTCATCATGGAGTGCCTCACGGCGGCAGGCGCTCCCGCGGCCCATGTGGGTTATACGTCCTGGTTCCACCTCCCGGTCACCCTCAAACCGCTCTTGAGCCCGTTCGTCGATCTTTGGGGCACCAAGCGCCGGTGGCTCTTGGTGACGCAATTCGCGATGGGTCTCATGATGGCCCTCGTCGGCGCGCTCGTTTTGCCAGATCTCAGCGGCAGCCGTTCGACCGCTTTCTGGTTCGTGCTCAGCGCGCTCGCCGTCATCCATGCCGTCCATGACATCGCTTGCGACGGGCTTTATCTGCTCTCGCTCGACACGCAGGAGCAAGCGCTCTATTCGGGCACTCGCATCGCAGCGTTCCGCGTCGCCATGTACGTCGGCGGTTCGGGTTTGGTGATGATGGCCGCCACCGCGGGCTTTCCCAGCGCGCTCACCGCGGCCGGTATCATCATGAGCGTCACGGGAGCACTCAACGCATGGGCGGTGCCTCGACCCGAATCCGATCGAGCTATAAGGGTTGGACCCGACAAACACCCCCTTCTCGCTCGCATCACGGCCTCATACGCGACCTTTTTGACTCAGCCGAAGGCCGCGCTCGTCCTCATCTTCGTGGTCACGTTCGGCCTCTCAGACGCGTTGACGTTTGCGATGTCTTCGCCCTTGCTTGCCGATTTAGGAATCGATCTCACGGCCCGCGCTGCAATTCGAGCGATGAGTCTCACTGCGACGATCGGCGGTTCGATCCTCGGCGGAGCGCTCATTGCCCGGGTGGGGCTCGAGCGCCTGCTCGTGCCCCTGACGTACCTGATGGCGCTGCCGTTCTATCTGCTGATTGCGATATGGCGTCCCCCTTTTTGGGGGATCGCGCTGCTCGTCATCACCGAGCAGTTCACCGGCAACTTGGCGGCAACCGCGCTCACCGTGTTGTTGATGCGCCGATCTCGCCTCGATTTTTCAGCCTCCCACTATGCGTTCTTCACAGCGCTCGCGGCGGTTTCGCGAACCATCGCAGGAGGGTTCTCGGGTCATCTGTTCGATGCAGTTTCGCACGAGACGTATTTCACAGTCGCGTTCTTCGCGGCGGCTCCAGCCGTGCTGCTCGCCCATTGGGTCCCCACAACCCCACTCGAACAGAACCCATGAAAGGCAATGAGCCGCGCGCCTCGGCGAGGCGCACGGCGAAGGTAGGAAAGCAGAGGGCTGAAGCTCAGCCCTCATAGGGATGCGCGCCGAGGGCCCGCAT
>CAYZTA010000030.1:7801-69326 GCA_964481145.1 uncultured Sandaracinus sp. | reverse complement strand
GGGGGGGTGTTGGGGGTTTGTTTGGGGGGGTTGGGGGTTGGTTGTGTGGTTCCTGCGGTCGGTTTGGGGGAAGCAGTGGTTCGGATTGGGGTGGGGGAGCGACCACCTATGACGGATCGGGCGGTTCTCTGGGCTGCACTGGCCTTTTCTGTATTCTCCTGTTTTTTTTCGGATTCGTCGTTCTCGCCATGATGAGCAGACGAAGTGGCCGGGCGCTGTCTGGAGGAGCACCGATGCGAATGGGCATGGGCGGATTTGCACCGTCCAATGCGATGTATGTTTCGCAGATTCAAATCGGCCTCGATTGGCGTGCGCGCGCGCAGCTCCAAGCCAAGCTCGCAGAGCTCGCCCGCACGGGGGATACGCGAAGCCCCGCGGGACTCGCACATCTGCTCAGCGAGACGGTGCTCTCATTGCGGCGTGCTGAGATGAGCTGGCTTTATGCTGCGTATCGTGATGCGGGCGCAGGGGCTCCGCCCCAGGCACAAGCGACCTTTCAGCAACTGGCCAATGAAGCGCGCTCACGTTTTCAACACGAGCTCGTTCGCGCTCATCTCGGACACACTTCGGAGCAACAAAACCCCGAGATGAAGGCGCATGCGCATGAAGGGCAGGGGACCGTCGTCGTGACACTGATTCTTGCGACACGCCGTCCCATGCAGGGGATTTCCAGCGCCGATGCGAATCAAATCCGCAACGCTCTCAGCGATCGGGGCTCGCTGACCGCCTCACACATGGTGGCGCTCGAGGTCATCTGGTCGCCTGCTGCAGAAAACGATCGCATGAGCACGGCCGAGCTCGAGCAGCACTATCCGGAGCTCCGTTTGATCGATCCGAACAGCATCGCGGGGCGTGTGTTTTGTGCATATTGCTCCGGACCCTTCCCGATGGAACTGCTCACGTGTCCGCATTGCGGTGCGCCTGCCGAAGCCAGTCAAGGCCGTCGTGAGCCCCCGCGCTGATATTGTTCTTCGGATTTCGACATCCCACTTCCTTTGTTTCGACATCACGCCGTGCTCGCTGCGTGGTACGGTGTGCGCGGAGGGCCCATGCTGGCACGCTCAGGATCGAAAGCACGCACGGTGGTTCGTGCGGTGGTGCGGGGAGCGATACTGCTCGCCATCGCGAGTTGCGGCGCGGGAGCGCCTCCAATCGATGCGCGTTACGTGGCGATCCACAATGCCATGGCAGCGACGGGTCTCGTCCAAAGTGGCGAAATCAGTCAGGGTTCACTCTCTGAAGGAGGCGAAGTATCGCTTCAAATGCCCATGGGTGCGGGTGAGTGTTACACCATCGTGGGGCTGGGATCCGATGGCGTGCGTGATCTCGACGTGATTGTACGAGACCCTTCGGGCAATGAGATCGCGCGCGATCACAGCCAAGATCCCCAAGCAGCGACGCGCCTCTGTCCCCCTTATTCGGGTCGCTTCGAGATCATCGTGCGCATGGCCAGCGGAAATGGGGGATGGCTCGCCACGGCATGGTCGGGTCGCGGAGGTCCGATGGGGGATTTCCCCGGAGGCGACACTTCGCGTGAAATGGCGCGCACGCCCCATGGAGGGCCTGGAACGTGCGAACAGCCATTTCCGCTCCGACCCAACGTGGCGGTCCGCGGCAACACGAGCGAGGGAGATTCCGTCGTTTCCGGTTCATGCATCGGCGGAGGCACGGCTCCGGAACACGTGTATTCATTCACGGTCGAGCAGCGCTCGATGGTCACTGCCGTCATGAACTCGGTGTTCGACGGCGCGCTCTATCTGCTCGGGGCCTGTGGTGAGAGCCGGAGCGAAATCGCGTGCAATGACGATGCGCCCTCGACCTCTCGCTCCGAAGTCGCGGTGACCCTCGAACCCGGAGTTTACTTTCTCGTGGTCGATGGCTTTGGGATGTCTGCCGGCGACTATGAAGTGACCCTCAGCACGACGCCCATGCAATCCTTGGCGCAGGTCTGCGGTGGCGCGCCCCTGCTCACACCAGGACAACCCGTGGCGGGCACCACGAGCGGCACCCCGGACCAATTCCAAGCCTCCTGTGCTGGACAAGCGCGCTCGGGCGATCGTGTCTATGCGCTCGATGTCGCCCAACGATCGCGGCTGCGTGTTCGCATGCAGAGCACGCACGATGGCGCGCTGTACGTGCGACGCGAGTGCGCCAACGCGGCCACGGAAATCGCATGCAATGACGATTTCCGTGACACCCGTCATTCGCTCGTGACCACGACGGTGGAGCCCGGGCGTTATTACGTGTTTGCCGATGGCTATTCGTCTGGGGCGAACGGTGATTTTTCCATGCTCGCCGATCTCGCGCCCGCCTCGGGAGCAGGAGGAGTCGGCGATTCGTGCGCGAATCCGAATGCCATCGCCCCCGGACAGGACCTCATGGTCGACACATTCCATGCGGGAGATGATCTCGCAGGAAGCTGCGGAGGACGTGGCGCTCCTGATGTGGTCTATCGACTCGATTTGCGTTCGCGAACTCGGGTTCGTCTCAACTTCGCAGATCGCGAATTCGCGCCGATCGTCTATCTGCAAAGTGCTTGTGGGACGGAATCGAGCGAGGTGTTCTGTGTGGACCCGGCGAGCAGTGGCCCCATCGATCAGGTGGTGCCGGCGGGCACTTACTATCTCGTCTTCGACGGACAGACCGCTGACAGCTTCGGAAGCGCGCAAGTCGCACTTCAACTCGATGATATGGGCGCGCTCGAACAATCGTGTCGCTCGGCGCCGCTGATCAGGCCAGGGCGCCAGATCACGGGTGACACCACGTCGAGCACCGATCGTTTCCAGGCCACGTGTGCTGGCAATGCTCAAAGTCCGGACCTCGTTTATCGTCTCCAGCTGCGTCGTCGTCAGCGCGTACGAATCAGTTCCGAGCAGCAGGATTTCGATGGCGCGATCTATGTGCGCACCGATTGCACGGACATCACGACGGAGGTCGCGTGCAACGACGACGCGGGGGACAACCGACACTCGATGCTCGAAGTCGTGCTCGACCCGGGGACGTATTTCGTGTTCGTGGATGGCTACGCCCGCGCCAACCGAGGTCATTTTACATTGGATGTCGATTTGTCTGCGCCGTGATGTGATTGACCTGAGGTCGATGGGTCGCCTAGGTTCGGGGACATGGAATACGAGCGCATCCGAGGGAACACTATGTCGGGTTGGATTCGTTTCGGTCGCAGCTCGGTTCTCGCCGCACTTCTGGGCATCGTCTCGGTGTCGTTGCCGAGTGCGCCTCTTTCGGCGCAAACCGGGGCGACGCCAACCGATGCTCAACGCGTGCGTGCGCGCGAGCTTTATGCAGAAGGGCAGGCGCATTTCGATGCGGGGCGCTTCGACGAAGCACGTGCTGCGTTCGAAGCGGCATATCGCGAGGTGCCCAACCCGGTCGTGCTTTTGGGTGTCGCCTCCGCGGAAGAGAGACTCGGCCGAAATCTCGATGCAGCCCGCACCCTTCGCCGTTACTTGCGGCAACGGGTCGATGCGCCTGATCGGACTGCGATCTCGGAGCGGATCACGGCACTCGATCCGAGCGGTGCGACAGCCCGAGAAGAGAGCCCTGCGGCATCGACTCTTCGGGTCACGAGTTCTCCGGAGGGCGCAGCGATCAGTCTGGATGGTCAAGCCACGGGGCAGATGACGCCGGCGGAGCTCACCGTTGCGCCTGGGGAGCACACGCTCACTCTGTCGCTCGAAGGCTATGAATCGACCTCGGAGACGATCTCCACGGTCTCCGGAGAAACAGGCGAATGGTCACCCACTCTTTCGCAGATGTCGACGGCACCTTCGTCGGAAGACGGGGTCGAGGGCGAGGCAGACGTATTCGGAGAGCAAACGGACAGCTCTGCTGTGGACGCCGCTGCCGATGAGAATGCGGCGAATGCGACGACCCGTGGCGAGCCCTCCACTGGAGTATGGGTGACGACGGGAGTCGCCGGCGTCGGTCTCGTGACCGGCACTGTGTTTGGATTCTTGGCGCTCTCTGCGCAGAGTGATTTTGATGTCAATCCCACGGCCGAGATCGCGGATCGTGGTGAGACGTTTGCGCTCGTTGCAGATCTTGCGTTCGGCGTCGCGGTGGCGGCGGGGATCACCGCGATCGTGCTTTATGCAACGGACCGCCCGGCCGAGCCCGCGGCAGATACGACCGCAGACGGTGAAGATGGCGTCCGTGTATCGGTCGCTCCGTGGGGTGGACCGAGCGGGGGTGGCGCAGCGATGACGCTGCAGTTCTGAGTCGACGTATTTGTTCATTCAAGATTGTTCGCCAGAGGATGCAGTGATGTTTTCATTTCGTGGATCGATGAACAGAGTGGCGAGTGGTGTCGTCGGCATCCTTGTTTGTTCTGGCTGCCAGTTGATCGTTGACTTCGATCGCAGTCGAATCGGCACCATGGACGCGAGTCTCTCCGACGCCGGAATGACGGATGCGGCGATGGGGGAGGATGCTGCGATAGAAGAGGATGCGGCTGTCGATGACGCCGGTGTGGCGGATGCAGGCGTCATGGATGCGGCTGTGATCGACGCGGGAATGATCGATGCTGGCATGATCGACGCTGGCATGATCGACGCTGGGGCGAGCGATGCCGCGATGCCGAGCGATGCGAGCATGTCGGATGGGGGGATGGAAGACGCCGGTGTGCATGACGCCGGCATGACGGTCGATGCGGGCCGCGATGCTGGCATCCGTATGGAGTGCGGCAATGGAACGATCGAAGGAACTGAAGTGTGTGACGACGGAAACGAAGTCACTGAGACGGCGTGTCCGTACGGCATGGCCAATTGCACTCGATGCGACGCGACGTGTTCGACCACGTTGACGCTCGTTGGCCCGATCTGCGGCGACTCGATGATCGAGGCCGGTGAAGAGGCGTGTGATGACGGCAACACGACGACCGAAACCGAATGTCCTTATGGAATGGCGAGCTGCACGCACTGTGATGCAACCTGCGAAGCCGAGCTCTCGCTCATGGGACCCTTTTGCGGCGATGGAGACGTGCTCGAAGGGGTCGAAGAATGTGATCCGCCTGATGGCGTGGCGTGCGATGTGGATTGCACGCCGCTTTGATGCAATGCGGAGACGAGGGTGGCGCGACAGATTTTGATCAGGCGTGAGGGCGAAGAGAGCGCGTTCGGCTTCGTGAAAGTGGATCGCGAGAAGCTCTACGGAAAAAAGCGTCGTGTGGTGGTGGACGAGCAGGACGGCGAATGTTCGGCGGGCTGGCTCACGGCAGACGGAACCGCGCTCGTGATGGGGGGCGGGACGTCGCACGTGTGGGTCGACGAGCACGGGGCGTCTGTCGAGCAAGATGAACGCGTCGCCGTGGATGCCTCGGGCCAAGCGCTCGAGCTCTTCCCGTCCACGCTGGGCGTCCCGCAAGATGGTTACATCGCTACGCCGAGTCGCGTGCTCGATCACGAGGTCTCGGCGGTTTATCAGCTCACGCCGGAATCCCTGGGCGTGCGCCTCGCAGCGGAACTCGAAGCCGGCAGCATCATCGAGCTGCCCTTCCGTTATCGCGAAGGTCTGGAGCATGACACGATGTTCGTGCTTCAGAACGATCAAGGAGTGTTCGCTTTGATCGGTCGCGATGCAGCGTTCGGATTCCTGGAGCGCGCGGCGCCTTCGAAATCGATCGAGACCGGGCTCGAGGAGGACGATGCGCTCCTTGAAGATCTCGATTTCTCGATGATGTGAGGATCCATGTCGAGACTGATATCCATCGCCGATGCCAAGATGCGCGACGCGCAGGTCGAGCTGGTTTCTCCGAACCGCAAGTCCGCCATACGCTTTCGGCATCGCGAGAGCGGCCTCTCTCTCAAGCTCGAGCGACTCATCAAGACCACGGACAAGAGCGCCTTCGAAACGTTGAGCGCGAGCTTCAAAGAGCCTGGAGAGCTGGCCAAGGCGCTCATCGAATCTGATCCAGAGATCGATATCGAACAAGTTGGACGACGTCTCGAGCACGCCACGCGTGTCTGGGTGGATCCCAAAGGCAACGTGCTTTACACCGCCCGCGCGCTTCAGGTCGTCACGGGGCCGGACGGAACCGAAAAGAGTCGTACAGAGTTCGTCGATGTGGAAGCGACCGTCGGTGAGGAATTGCCGCCGCTCTTGTGGTCGGGGCGTTTGATGGCGACGGATCATGTGGTCCGTCGGTTTGCGTTCGTGCGTAAAGTTCAGCTGCGTCACACGAATGGGCTCACATTCGATTTCCTCTACGAGATGGCGAGCCATCTCGAACGCGAAGGCAAGCTCCTCATGGTCGGAGCGGGTGCGAAGTCTCAGCTCCCGCTTGTGTTTCAGACCAACGGCGCGCCCTTTCGGGGGTTCCTCGAAGGGCGTGTGGACGGTGAACGATATCGCCTCGTTCTTCACCTATCGAATCTCGAATTGCGTGGGGTGACGCAATCAAATGCGGGGCCAGAATGAGCGGGGACATTTCGTCGTGGGCGCTTGCGAGTGAGACGTACGGAAAAGGGCGAAAAGCAGGTGTTGGCGCGCTCTTGGATCAAGAGCTGCTTCAGCAGCTCATACGCTACAAGCGACAGGTCGCGAAACGCTATCGGGTGATCGAGCCAGAGCTCATCGAACGAGCGCTGCCTGGTGAAGCCCTCTTCTTTTCGCCGAAGCTCGATGGCGAGCTTTGGTTCCTCGTCAAGAAGGAACGAGACATCGCGCTCGTCGCATACAACGGGCGTGTGCTGCATGGCATTTCTTGTTTGGATGGAGTCCTCGAGCGGCTCGAGGGGGTGAGCTCGCTCGTCATCGCGGGTGAGCTCGTGGCCAATCTCGGGAGCGAGCGCTCTCGAAGCCATCACGTGGGCACGGCGATGAGCGACGGAAAGCTCGAAACAGCGCTTTCCTTTCACGCTTTTGATCTCGTCCTGGACGAACATCAGGATGCACTCTTCAGGAGTTACGAAGATCGCCACGAGCGCTTGCTCGCGCTCCTGGGGGAGGAAGTCGGAGCGCGATGCACGGTCGTGCATACCCAGCGGGGTGAACCCACTCTTGTCTCGCGGCGCTATCGCGAGTGGGTCGTATCGGACAAGTACGAGGGGGTGGTCGCGCGCAGCGAACGTGGGCTTACGTACAAAATCAAACCCACCACGACGCTCGATCTCGTCGTCCTCGCGTTCGGCGAGCGCATGACTGAGCAAGGAAAGCAGGTGCGCGAGCTTCAAGTCGGCCTCGTTCGCGAGGATGGTTCGTTTCAGCTCGTGGGCTCTGTGGGCAATGGTTTTTCTGATGAAGATCGCATGCGCTGGCACGCGCGCCTCAGCGCCATCGAATCCAAGAGCAGCTTTCGGCTGGCCAACCGCGAAGGCACGTTGTGCCGTTTCGTTGAACCAAAGATCGTGGTCGAGGTGCGCGTTTCGGACTTTCTCGCGAGTGACGGTTGGGATGTTCCGATTCGGAGAATGTCGCTGTCTTGGGATCCGACTGCGGGGTGGAAGGCCCTCGGTGAGACGCGCACGACGGTGCTGTTGCACCCTGTGTTCTTGCGCGAGCGCACCGACAAGACGGTCGATCTCGGTTCGGTCGGTATGGCGCAGATCTCAGCCTATCTCGATGGGAGCACGGAGGAAGCGACGCCTTCGACACGACGAGCCTCGGCGGAGATCGTGCGTCGGGGGGTGTTTACCAAAGAAACCAAGGGGTTGGTTCAAGTCCGCAAGTACGTCGTCGTCAAGACGCACAAGGAGCACGAAGGCACCCATCCGCCCTTCGTGGTGTTCTTCACCGATTATTCGCACGGACGAAAAGAGCCGCTCCAGACCTCATTGCGAACGGCCGCGACCGAGCCCGGCGCCGACGCGCTCGTTGCGTCGTGGGTCGCGGACAACGTCAAGCGCGGTTGGGCTGAGGTGGAGCAAGGGCGAAAAGGCAGAGCAGTCGGCTCTTGACGGCTTCTCAACCTCGCAAAAGTGCTGGGAGCACCCGCATCGCATGGAGACGACGATCGCCGAGCGCGGCGCGCCGCGGATCGCAGCGTCGTTCCTGTTCACTCCGACGCGATTCGAACTCAGCGAGCGCAAGAATGACGATGGATTTCGGAAATTCGGGTGACGGCATACAAAGCAGAGTGAGCAATCACGAGATCGTCTGCAAAAAAACGACAAGCTCGACAAGAGCTCGCTTTTTTTGACGCTCGATCCGTCGTCATGCATCCATCGTGAGCGGAGCAAGAGCTCCTTAGCGAACGAGGGATAGCAATGGGCAAGAGCGAACTCGTGGAGCGGGTGAAGACGCTGGTGGCCGATGTGACGCGCGCGCGCTTCGAAGGTGGTGCGCACGCAAAGCTGATGCGCGCACACGGCTATGCCGATGGCTACATGCGCGCGCTCATGGATGCAGGTCTCGTCGACCGTGATGCTCTCGTGCGAGCCGTGGGCGACGCGCGACGTGTGTTCATGGAGAACGAGACCGAAGCCGTTTCGGCCGTGTCTTCACGCAACGCTGCGTAGCACCCACCAGCCGGCGGATTATGGGACGGTGAGAACCCGGACTCCGTTGGTGGAGCCTGTGCGGGACTCACGCCGCCAGAATGTGGCGATGTGTGAGGTCGTGCCGACGAGCTTCTGAATGGCCCAGAAGCCGGTGGCATCCTCCCTGTCGAGCACTGAAATG
The DNA here is from genome assembly GCA_964481145.1 of uncultured Sandaracinus sp. GTDB lineage: Bacteria > Myxococcota_A > Polyangia > Polyangiales > Sandaracinaceae > Sandaracinus. The sequence goes on along the minus strand of CAYZTA010000030.1, from coordinate 60,692 downwards.
GCCCATGATCCGCCGCTCGAAGGGCGGCGTGCGAGCATCAATCGTTGAGAGGTCGCGTCCTGATACACGATGCGAATTTCTCCCCCATCGGTGACGACGATCGACGCATCATCGCCGACCATGTGGCGCGTATCGGAATGCGGTGCAGTGCCGTCGGTTTCTCCACGATCCACGGTTTCTGGAGTTCCGACCACGCCGCTCGAGATCGAGACGTATCGCAGCGCTTCCTCGGTGCCATCGACGTACGCCACGTGCCATCTTCCTGAAGGGTCGATGAAGAGCGAGGCGCCGAGTCCACTGTCGCCGTGTTCGGGCTGGTTCAGCGCATATCCATCGATCAACAATGGTGTGCCCCACACTCCGTCCAGGCTCGGTAGCTCGGCACCCCACAAGTTGCCGCGTCCTCGGTCATAGTAGATGAGGGCCAGTCCCGTGGTCGTTCGGGCGAGATTGATATAAAGCCCATACGCCGGCAGCAAATCATCGACGTGTCCGGTCTCGAGCCTGCCGACGCATGCGCCGAGAACACAGGCTTCATCAGAATCGCATGGTGCGGCGCAGTCGGTCGTCGGAACGACGCAAGAGCCACTCTTCAGACAGACTTGAGCGGCGTCGTCGCAAAACTCGGGTCGACACGCCATGTCTGAACTGGCGACTTCTTGAATCGTCCAGTCAGCCGCGGTGGCTGGCGTCGCGCTTCGTGCGAGCGCGACCTGCACACTGCTCTCGAGCCGTCCCGAACCATCGCTCCCCGCGCCGATGCGCAGATATGCGATCATGGGCGTGCCATCGTCGAGGAGCACGAGTGACGGATAACGACCCGAATCCGCCGTGTCGTCCACTGTTTGCACCGTCCATGCGCCTGGGCCGCCCATGGCCAAGCGCAATGCGCGATGGGTCACGTCGTAGTACGCGATGTAGAGGGTCTCTCCAGAATCGGCCATCGAAGTCCAACGGCCAACATCGTCTCCTGGAGCGCTCACGCCTGCGCGCCAGCTTTGCGGATCGTTGGTGACAGGTCCTGTGGGGGATCCGTCGACGATCTCCCAAGTGATCTCTCCCGTCGCTGAGACGTCGCCGACGACGAGATCTCCATACCGCGTATTCGGAGGCACACCAGGGCTATAGCCAGAGACGTAGGTGTCACCGTCTCGCGTGATCACCAAGTCGAGATCGGTCGCGAGCATCCCCGGATCGAGAGGGGGTTTACGAACACACTCATCACACGAAATCTCACATGCGGAATCGAGCACCAGATTGGCGATTGGACATGTGAAACCAGACATACACAGCGCATCGACATCGTAGGCGACGCACATGTTGGTGGATTCGCAGCACATTTCACCATCGGTCGTCGATGGCGGAACGGCTGGAAAACACAAGTCGTTGCAAGGGACGCTCATTCGTCCGCCGCATTCGCAGCCTGCTGTCCAAAAGACCATCAGAGCGATTGAGAGAAATGCTCCGCTCCCTCGACGTCGGATGACGGCGAAGGCCAATACGAGCCCCAAAAGGATTCCGAATCGGGAAGGTGAAGCCGTTCCCGCGCCAGGACCTGCGCTGCAAGCGCAGCCCCCATTCGCATCGGGATTCGGTACCCCCCGAACAAGCGGGAACGCGGCTCGGCCGACATTGCCTGCTTCGTCGATGACCTCGATTCCGAGCTCACCGCCGTCGAGCAGGAGCTCGTCGGTTTCGATTCGTGCCGAAGACTGCCATTCGCTCCAATCGCCATCAGGAAAGCGGAATCGGTAGCGGAGCGCTGATTCGGGCGAGATGAGATCCGACGCCTGCACGACGAACGTACGCAGTCCTTCTCGAGACGCCTGCACATCGGGGGGCATCACATCGACGATGAGCTCGCGGGCCGCTGGTGTGCGGTCCACGGTACGTGCCTGATCGCGGATACGCGCACGCGCCTCGATCGTATGTCTCGCTTGCAGCAAGAGCACATCGCGATCGACCAATACCCGTGGGCTTCTCGTCCATTCGGACCAAGTCCCATGATTGATCCGATAGCTGTATTCATATTCGACCCCAATCGGGCCCTCCGCACCCATGTGGAGCCACACATGATTGCGCTCGCCCTGTCCCCATGATTCGAGCGACATGCTCGAAGGGTCGATCGAGAGGTCCGAGAGCTCGAGCCGAGTCTCGACTGGGCTTGCGAGCGTACGGGCGCCCGCCACCCGCAAATTGGCGAAAATCCCAAGGAAACGGTCGCTTCCGTCGGTCACGCCGCGCACGCCGTCGTTGGGGACTTCGAGTTCGAAGCCCATGATCTCGGGCAACGCAATCGGATCGATCGAACCGGCGGCGACATCCGCCACACCGGACAGAATCGACTGGACTGCATTGGCGATCGAGGTCTCGTTTTCGGTGACGAGGTGGGCCTCGGTGACGCTCGAGTTTTCGGCTTTGATGCCTGCAATGCGAGGAAGGAGCTCGCCCCCTTCGATCGTGAGATCGAGTTGAATCGTCAAGTCGGTTTGATAGGTCATGAAGCGCACGTAGCGCTCTGTGCTCCACACATACCAATCGATCTTGAGCCGAGGCATCGTGATCGCGATGAGTGGAGTTCCTGCCTCGGTGCCGATCTCGAAATGGGGAGGTTCCTGGGGACGAATCGCCAATGTCAAGGGCGCTGCGCTCAATGGAAACGCGAGGTTGCGGAGCGATGGCACGATGCCGGAAACCAGGCCCGTCGAGAGTTGCTGGCTTAGCCGCGTGCCCGCTCCGATGCAGAGCATGCCGCTGTCGAACATCCCGTAACCCGCGTAGTTGAGATAGTCTTCTGAGATACCCACTCCGATATGGGTCTTCGTCGTCGTGCCAGGAATGACGTTGCCGCGGAATGCATTGGCGCGCGGAACACTCGGCAGGGCAGGAGGAGCGACGAGCGGCACACATGCATGGTGCCCAGGAGACGATTCGAACGTGTGATCCATCGACATGAAGCCGCCGTGCATGAAGAGCGACATTCCGTTTTGCACGGCCTCGCCATCGCCGCCGGACGCCAGAAGGAACTGAGCCGCTCCGCGCGTTCCAGGAGAGAACCCACCGAGGAGCTGCGCTCCCAAATCACCACGTCCATCGGCTCCGAGCAGCGCGGAAACACAAAGGTCAGGTCCGGATTCGGGGGGTGAAGACTCGTAATAGCAGACCGCGTCGGGGGCCGTGTTTCCTCGATCGAACGTGCCCTCGGGACATCCGAAGTCGCCGTGGGTCGTGCACATCGCTTCGCCAAGTGAGCCGTCGATGAGACTCGAGACCTGACCCGAGAGTTGTCCAATGATGAAGTTTTTGACGAATCCCGTGTTGGCCACATTGCAGATGGCAGCATCGCGCCAGCAGCCAAAATCCAGAGTCCCACAATCCGGAGAGCTGATCTCGAGATCGTCATTTTCGATGTCTTCGCCGCTGACGAGCGCGGCGTCACGAATGCTCAAGCGGGTGTATCCAGCACGCGCAGGGCGCGTTTCGTTCTCGAACGCGATCGGAGCCGAAAATCCGATGTAAGGGCGGCTCCCTCGCTGCGTGTCGATATCGATGAAGCAGGTTGCGCTGCCCGCGTGAAGCGGAATGGAAGCGCGCTCTCCAGCGCGATTGCGACTGTCGAGCCTCACGCGCAAATGGGCGTTGAGGCGGTTGGGAGGCGCCGTCGTGATATCGAGATTCTCGATTTGCCCGCGCGCCCGACAATCGCTCTCGGGGCAAACGGTATAGCTGACGCCTCGCTCTTCTCCCGTGGTGCTCGGAATATCGAAGTTGAGGCCTTCATCGAGGAAGGTCGTGACGATGGTGTGAATGTTGTTCTCGATGAACTCGATCCCGCTCTCGGAGAGACGAATTTGCGCCGCGTTCGGGATCCGCTCTGCGATCGGGAAGCCGCCCGGAATCGGCGCGATGGCACATCCATCGCAGCCACTGCATCCTCCGCCTCCACCACTGCATGCGAATACGGAGAAGACGAATAGAGCGGTCAAAAAAGGCCGACCCAGTGAGCCAAGGCGTTTCATGGATACCTCGAAGTCAGTCTGTGATTTCCGCGCCGTTGGCCGCGAAATTGGCGACCAAATGCCATGCGTTGCAGCCTGGCAGGCCGCTGTCCGAATCCCCACCACGGTCGCACACGGTCTCTTCGCAATCGGCGTTTTCCATGCAGCCCTCGGCCGTGCACAACGAGTCAGGAGGGACTCTCCACTCGTCTTGTGGGGTCCTATCGCAGTAGTCCGGGACTGATATCGCCCCTGCGATCGTCGAGCAGATGGTGGTCGCGCCGTCGCCCGGCAGCACGACGATTCCAGTCTTGGCCGGTTCGACTTCCACGAAGGCGTCGAGCACGCCCGCGGTGGCGAATCGCCCTCGCGATGTGGCAAAACCAACGCAACTTCGCTCGTTGCTGAACACGGCTTCCACGATGCGAACGCTCCGAAGCGTGAGCTCGAGCTGCACCTCTGTGGCTTCCTCATTCAAGACCGGAACGATGATCGAACCGAGCGGGCGTTCCGTTCGCAGGACTTCCCCCGAAAAGGTGCCCTGAATCACGGTCGGAGCGTAGCGTGTCATATCGAACGGAAGAGACGTGGTCCCTCTTGGAAACGAATACGTTCCATCGGCGTTGACCAGGCCAAAGCCGCTCGTCACGGTGACGTCGCCGTCCTGGTCCGCCCCTTCGAGTTGGACGAGCCACGAGAACGTGTTCCCCTCGAACGCATTGTTGAGCAACGTGAGGAGGAAAGGGGTCGTCAGTGCAGAACCACGCGGCGCTCGAATATCGAGATAACGCAGCCGCAGCTCGGGAGCGTCCAAAGAGTCAGCCTGCGAATCGGAATAACAGCACGGACCCATGCCCGGCACACCACCGTCAGGTGAAGTGCACGTGGTGGTGGCAGGCGGTGGACCTGCATCGGCAACCGCCAGCTCCCCGATCGGCTGACACGTCATCGGTGCGTCGAATCCAGCGTCGGTAGACGCTGGATTCCCTCCCGAACAGGCCACCGACATCAGCCCAGAAAGCGCGAAAAGAACTGAAGAAAGAGACACCCGATTCATCATCCAACCCTCCCGAACTCCATCGACTCTCGCGCTCGATTGAGCTGCTGATTCAGCCCAGCTCGGACATCTCCGTCGTGGTGGCGAAGTGCGCAAGACGCGCGAATGCTCCGTAACGAGTAGCGATTTCGTGAGACTGCACCCGCACCAAACGCTCCGTCGAAATCCCTTCGACGCAGAACGAAGCCAAGACGGAACCATAGATCACAGCGCGTCTGAGCGTGGAGGCATCGATGCGATTCTCTTTCGCAAGATAACCAAGGAACCCACCTGCAAACGTGTCGCCGGCGCCCGTGGGGTCGAGGACTTCTTCGATAGGGAAGGCCGGCGCGCTGAAGGTCGATTCGCCATCGAAGAGCAGAGCGCCATATTCACCACGCTTGATGACGACGACACGCGGCCCCATCGCCAAAAGCGCGCGGGCCGCTTTCGCGATGTTGTGCACTGCGGCGAGCTGGCGTGCTTCTTCTTCATTGATCACCAAGACATCGACGCGCTTGAGCATCTTGGCGAGCTCGAGGGGCTTGCCCGAGATCCAGAAGTTCATCGTGTCTGCGATGACCAGTTTCGGCTCCCGGATCTGATCGAGCACTTCCACTTGGAGATCGGGATCGATATTGCCGAGCATCACGAACGGCGTTTGTCGATGTTCAGCGGGGATTTTCGGGTGAAACGTAGCGAAGACGCCCAGCTCGGTCACGAGCGATTCGCGGCTCGTGAGGTCAGGGCTATAGCGCCCCTCCCAGAAGAACGTCTTGCCGGGCACGACTTCGAGACCACGCACGTCGATGCCGTGATCTCGCAACAACTGCACGTTCTCGTCGGGGAAGTCTCGCCCAACGACGCCCACCAAGCGAACGGGCGCAAAGAACGATCCAGCGAGCGACGCGAACGTCGCGGAGCCGCCCAGCACGTATTCGTGCGTGCCGAGATGATTGTGAATGGTGTCGCGAGCAACTGATCCGACCACGAGCAACGACGACATGAGCTCGATCCTCCAAAAACGACGCTTTCGATGCGTGGCCCGAACTTGAAAGCCCGCACGCATCTAGACAATCAGAAATTGACCTATGAACGAAGATGATGACCCAAGAGGTCTGTGAGCTTCTCTCAGAGATCGAAGCGGTTTGCTCGGCGGCCCGAAGAGAAGCGTGCTTTAACGCACGGATTGTGGGGAGTCCATCCGCGAAAGGGCGAGGCCCCAGCGTACTCCGCCATCCGAGACGATGATCTCCGTAGCGTTTGCGCGCGCGACGATGCGAGCGAGAAGCATGGCGCCCGCCGCGATCACATCGGCACGACCTGCGATCATGCCAGGCAACGCTCGACGTTCTTGGGTGGTCATGCGTGCGAGCTTCGAGCTCATGTCCCCAAGCTCGCTCGCCCGCAATCGCGTTCCATGCAGGGCCGTCTCGCCATGGATGCCATCTTTGGCTCGTGCGATCGCAGCCAGTGTGCACGCTGTGCCTGCGAGCGCGACGATCGGAGGCTCGATGATGAGCGCAGCTCGATCGAAGGCGCGATCGATGTCGACGTCGAGGGCAGCGAGTGCTTCGGCCGTCGGCGGGTCGGTTTTCATGTGACGTTCGAAGAGACGAATCGAACCCACATCGACACTGTGCGCCGAGAGCACATGCTCGCCGTGCCCGCGGACGATTTCGGTGCTTCCTCCGCCAACGTCGATCACGGTGATGGGGCCTTCGAGCTCGATTCCGGGGGTCGCACCGCGAAACGTGAGAGCGGCTTCTCGAGTCCCCGAGATCACCTCGATACGAACCCCCGTACGTTCGAATGCACGTTCGATGAACACGCTTCGATTGCGAGCATCGCGCAGGGCACTCGTGCCGACGGCCGTGATGTGATGGGTGCAGAGCGAACGAGCGTCGTCGACGGCATCTTCGAGCGCCCGGAGAGCTCGATCCATGGCATCGGGCTCGAGCTCTCCCGTTCGGTCCACTCCGCGGCCGAGTCCAGTGATCCTTTCACGATCGGCGAGCACGCGGAGCTCGCCCTCCGGTGTGCGCTCGAGCACCAACGCGAGAAGCGTGTTGGTGCCGATGTCGATCGCGCAATTTCGGAAAGACTCGCTCAGGAACGGTCTCCCTCGCCCGTCAACGACGAGAGATCCGGCAGCTCATCGAGATTGGGTACGAGCTGGATTTCGATCCGTCGGTTGTGTGCGCGGCCCTCCTCGGTGTCATTCGTGTCGACAGGCTGTGTATCGGCGTATCCCGCCGCGCTCACGCGCTCGCTGTCGAGCCCGCCTTGCTCGATGAGAAATCGAGCGACCGTGACCGCGCGGGTCGTCGAGAGATGCCAGTTCGAAGGGAATCGACGCGAACGGATGGGGACGTTGTCGGTGTGTCCCGCGACCTGAAACTGACGACCTTCGATGCTCGCAAGCACCTGCGCGACCTCTCGGAGCGTCTGTTGACCGCCTTCTTTCAGCTCGGCATCTCCCGAATCGAAAAGGACGTTGTCCGGGAGCTCGACGACCATGCGATTGCGGAAGATGCGTACGCGCAAACGACCCGCGTCGATCATGGCTCGGAAACGTTCGAGCATTTGTCGGAAAGTGGCGAGTCGAGCTTGTTGTTGACGCTCGCGCTCACGCAGCTCTTCGAGCGCTCGCTGGGTGTCGCTGAGATCGCCCTGAAGCGTGGAGCGTTCGCTTTCGAGTGCTTCGACGTTTTCCCCGAGTGCTTGCAATCGGGCGACGAGCTCCGCGTTGCGTTGCTCGAGCTCGGAGATGCGTCGCTGCATTTGTTCTTGCTCGCTTGCGCTCGATTGAAGTTGCGCTTCGAGCTCTCCGATCCGCGCGATGTCGCGCTCGTCTCGACCTCCGCAGCCGAACATGGGTGTCAGCATCAGCATCAATGAAAGGAGAGAGAGCATCATCTGGAAACGGGCCCGCATTGTTCGCTCCTTGCAGTGGCTGGCGACCTTACTCATGGCTGTGCGGCAATCGCAACCCTGTCGAGAGCCTGGATCCGAGACGTCAAAGATCGCTCGGGCAGGTGACCAGGTGCTTTTCCCTTAGTTCCGGCCGGATCTGGGAGAACAGCAAAAAATCCTTGGAAAATCACATAAATGCGAAACTGATCTGAAAATGGGTGCTCAGTGTTCACTAAGTTAGATATAAATTATGTGGCATTGAGCTTGACACATTGAGTGACGTGACAATACGGTACGTCTAGGTCGGTGCTCCGCCGATCACCGATAAAAATGACCCCGAAGGAGGTCGACTGATATGGCTACGAAGAAAGCTGCAAAGAAGGGCGGCGCCAAGAAGGCCGCGAAGAAGGGCGGCGCCAAGAAGGCTGCCAAGAAGGCGCCGGCAAAGAAGGCTGCCAAGAAGGTCACAAAGAAGGCCGCCAAGAAGGCGCCGGCCAAGAAGGCTGCCAAGAAGGGCGCAAAGAAGGTCGCCAAGAAGGCGCCGGCCAAGAAGGCTGCCAAGAAGGTCACAAAGAAGGCCGCCAAGAAGCGCACGACCAAGAAGGCCAGCATCGAATCCACCCCGATGGAAGCTGGTTCGACCAATCTCCTGAACGGCTGATGCGCCGACCACGCCCCTCCGAGGGGCGTGGATATCAGAGTGATGGGCCCGAGGTGGGTGATACCCCTTGGCTCGGATCGAAATCCGGAAGCGTTCTTCTGGTCCGCCTTTCCGAGCGCGGACATGATGAGCGCCATGCGCCCTGACGGGGTTAAACCCTGTCAGGGCGTTCTGGTTTGTGCGGTGCGTGCGCTCAGTCTCGATCATGTCTCGGTGAGAGCAACTGCTCGAGTCGGGCGCGTTCGACCCGCAAGAGCAATGACTTCTCGTGCGAGATAGTCACCGCACCCGGCGCGCCACCACGCGCTCTGCGTACGTACTTTCGAAGCGTCGCTTGCACTTCGATCCGCGGCTCGTGGCGCACACTCGAAAAGTGCGCTGCGAGATGGGCTGCATCGATGAAGAGTGCTTCAGGGCATGTTTCGCCACGTGAAAGCGGGACGATCACGTGGGAGCCTGGCATGCCGCGAACGTGCAGCCATAGATCGTGAGGCGATGCGTATTCGAAGGTGAGCGCGTCGTTGTCGCGTGCGCCTTTCCCGACGAGAATCGTGCGATTCCCAGTTCCACGATATTGCCGAAATGGACAGTGCGTCGAGGGAACATGGCGTTTCGATTCCGTGACGGGCTCGAGCTTTGCGCCCAGCGCGAGAGCCCGTGCTTCGAGTGTGTCGAGGACATCGTCCTCTGCCGTCTCGAGCTCGCGTTCGAGTGATTCGAGACGTTGCGCGATGTCGCGCGCTTCGTCATGACGACGTTGCGCGATCACGGCGCCGGTTTCGAGTTTGCGGGCCCGTGCGAAGTACGTTTCGGCGTTGGCGCGTGCTCCAAGCTCGGGATTGAGCTTCACACGGACGAGGGCATGCGGATCGCCTGAGTAATCAGGGAGCATGACTTCGGTCGCGCCATTCGGGACGTGCCTCAGATGCGCAAGGAGCAGCGACGCGTGTTCACGTAAACGCGGCGCTTCGGCTGCGCGTTCGAGATCTTCGAGTGTCGCTGTGGCCCGTCTTTCGATTCGTCGTCGTGCACGTGTGAGCGCACGTTGCAGAGCTCGTCGCTTCATGCGGACATGTTCGTGGCGACGGGCATCGAGGAGGTCTTGTCCGAGGGCGAGCAAATCCGAGAGGGTGTCTGGTACGTGAAGCTCGGGGACATCGCCTTCGAAAGGTGACCAAGGCGCGTGGAGGGCCAGGGCGCGCGGATCGAGTCGGCCGAGGCAGAGCGCTGTCACGATGCGACCTTCCGCATCGAGCACGAAGACGTTGGAACGATCTCCAAGCGATTCGTGAATGAGCCCGATCACATCGGTGCCGCGCCGCAAATCGAGAGCAAGCGCGCCACTGCCGAGAAGGAGCGCGCGTTCGATGCGTGCTCCTTCGATCCAATTCCTGAGTTGTTTCGCAACGCCCAGAGCGGGTCGACCGCGCGGGCGCTCGGGCAGACACCCGAACCCTGGATGCACAGGATCGACAGAGAAAACGAGCACGGAACGCACGGGGCCTCGGGCCAAACCGAGCACCAATAGATTTGGGTCTGGTACATCGACGCGTCGGATCCGACTCCCGAGGAGTTCCCCCAGCGGCGTGCTCATCCTTCGTCTTCGTCTTCGAAATCGTCGTCGTCCTCGAGATCGTCGTCCTCGTCTTCGTCTTCGAAATCGTCGTCCTCATCCTCGAGGTCTTCGAGGGAGGTCGTTCCTGTTCGTCGCAGCACAGCCCCACCGCCTTCGACGAGGTTTCTGTTCAATTGCACTGCGCGGCGCGCCTTTTTGATGGCGTCGTCCGCCTCGATCGCCAGGTACACCGTGTCGGCATCGGCTTCAGTCACGGTGTCGAGGATCGAGGTCAAGAGCCCCTCACCGAGGCGTGAGCGCGTGCCGATTGCACGCACTCGAGCGTAGGCGATTTCTCCTGGCGGCGGCTCTTCTTCGAGTGGATCGAAGGCGCAGACCACGCCGATCTTCCGTGCGAAGTCAGCGGCATCTTCGAAGTCCCACACGCCGCCCGGTTGCCATACGACACGGCGGCGATTCGTGTCTTTGAGCCAAGTGGCCCATCGCACGAAGTGTTCGCGGTCGCGAGCGCTCGGGCTGAGGGTTGGACCCGTGACGAGGACGATCGCGTCGGCAGCGAGCGCATCATGGGTTCGCGCGAGCCACTCTGCGCCTGCGGATTGGCGAGGATCCTCTCGGAAGGGGCCGCTCGTGTGCTTCCACGTATCCGGAGGTGCAAGCAGCGTGAAGTGCGCCTCGGAGGGTGCTGCGCTACGAAAACCGGAAAACACTTTGGGCCGCGGCAACGGGTGACGCGGTGCGATCTCGGTGAAACGTAGAAGTTCGTAGTAACGATTGCTGGGCGCGCGCTCGAGCACGGCCCCGATGAAAAGCTCGGACATGGGTCGCGTAAGGTAGCTGGGGTTGTCTGAATCCGCATCCTCTTCGCATCATGACCAGGGCTTGCGAACGCTGTGATAGGCTCAGCGCGGGATGCAAGCGTTTCTTTGGGCGCTCACGTTGTTCGGAGCGCTAATCGTCTCTGGGTGCAGAGAGCCAAACGTTCGGACGAATGATGCGGGGGTTCCGTGCGCTTGTGTTTCGAGCGAAGTTTGTTTGGTGGGGCGCTGCTTTCCTCGCTGTAGCGAAGAGAGGCCGTGTGGCCCGCTCGAACTGTGCTCGTCCGACGGAATATGCGTTTCATCGAGCGATCTCGACGCGGGAGTGGAGGATTCAGGATGAGGTGGAAAGGGAAGATGTCCGTGCAACCCATCGATGTTTTGTGATGGGGCGTGACGTATCGTTGACGTGATTGGGCCAAGTGGCCTACAACCTCGGTTTTCCACGGAGTGAACGACGTTCGATGGAATATGACATCGGAATCGCGTGTGGCCGGTGCGACACGTTCCATCCGATGGGGGCGGCGCACTGCTTTGCCTGCGGGAACAATCTCTCGTTTCACTCTGATGCCGCATCTTCGGCGAGCCACCCCGATGCCATTCCGGTGGACGCCTTCGCACAAGCCGCCATAGAGACGCCGACGTCCGGTGAGGAGAATCCGATGGAGCAGAACCGTTACTACGTTTGCAAGGAGTGCTCGTCGCCAGTGCCCCCAGGGCACAAGTTTTGTGGCGCTTGCGGAACCACGGTTCCCGACGAGTTGCTCGAAAAAAAGGTCGAGTTTTTCAGCTCCATGCAGGCGCCGGGCAAGGCGCGCCTCATTCTGATTCGCGGAACTGACAACGCTGACGGGCTGAGCTATCTCCTCCAAGGAACCGAGCACGTCGCAGGGCGTACGAATGCGCAGATCCCGTTTCCTACCGACCCCTATATCAGCGAGCGCCACGCGAATTTCATTTATCGCGGCGAAAAGTTGGTCGTTCGCGATGAAGGAAGCCTCAACGGCATCTATGTGAGGGTGCGGCAACCCCAACCGATTCAACCGGGCGATCAGTTCTTGTGTGGCGAGCAGGTGTTTCGACTGGAATCGACCCCGAAAGACAGCGCGGGACCTGGGTCCGATCAGACCTATTTTTATTCCTCTCCGAAACGTCCGAGTCCCTTCCGTTTGGTGCAAGTTCTCCGAGGGGGTGCAGAAGCGATGGTGTACTGCGCGCGCGACACCAGCGTGCAGATCGGTCGCGAGGACAGCGAAATGAATTTCCCCGAAGACATTTACATGTCGGGACGACACGCGAAGGTCGAGCTCTCGGCGGACGGCACCTACGTTCTTTATGATCTCGGTTCTCGCAACGGCACTTATCTGCGCATCCGCGGCGAGCGCGAGATGGCGCATGGGGACTACCTGTTCCTTGGTCAGCAGCTGCTTCGAGTCGAGCAAACGGCCTGACCCAGGCATCTTGCCTGCCATCCAATGTCTTATTTCCCGGATGGTTGTCCGCTGATTTGGCTCGGGCTAGACCTCAGGGAGAGGTTTCGAACCTCCGAACCTCGAGGCAGCGGGCTGTATGAGTACTTTGCGAAGAAATCCATGGTCTCCATGTCAGGCCACGATCGCACTCATGATCGTCGCGGGCGGATGCACAGGCATCGAGCCGACACCTGCGCCGAACGATCGTCTTCCCGAGCAAATCGTACGACGCCCTGCTCCTGGCGCTTTTGGCACCGCGGTTCGAGTGGTGCTCTATCCAACGGAGAGTGGTCCCGTTCTCACCGATGCCCTCTTGATCGATGAGACCGTGACGCCGAGTGAAACGGGCGATCTCTTGGTCGTCGACGATGAGGGTGCGATTCTCGCGCGAGCCGAAGTGCCGCCGCCCGAGGTGATTGCTCCTCCTCCTCTCGAGGGAGAAAGCACAGCCACCGCAATCATCGATTGGTCTGCGCCTCTTCAAGTGCTGCTCCCATGGCCGGAGCGCGCTGCAGCGATCGTTCTTGGCGAGAATCGCATCGAGTACCCGCCGCGTCTCGACATGGAAATCAAGAGCGACGAGGTCGTTCCCGAGGCCGTGGCGCTCGATGTCCGCGGAAGCGGTGAAAGTCGTTGGGACATCGTGTTCCTCCCCGACGGCTATACGACCAGCGAAATGTCAGCCTTCGAAGCCCAAGCCCGACGACTCGTCGCCGAGATCGAGACCACGAGTCCATTTCGCGAATACGCCGAGTTCTTCAATTTCTGGATGATTCCCGTTGCGTCCAACACGAGTGGCATCCACAGGACGATCGCGGGCGACACGCGCTTTGCGTGCCGCATCGAGGACGTCTCGAACTTGGTGCGGTGCGATCGTCGCGATGACGCGGCTCAAATCGCGCTCGCTTCCGTCGCTTCCGCAAACATTTCGGTGATCGTCGCGAACGACCGTTTCGGAGGCCGCTCATCGGCTCTTTCGAGCAGCAGGCTCATGATCGTGAGCTCCGCGTCTGCCCAGCCGGTGTTCGTCCATGAGCTCGGTCATCTCTTCGATCTCGCCGACGAGTACGTCTACACGGACGGGCTCGTTGCCAGCGGCGGCATCAATTGCTCAGCGCAGACTCCCGCGCTGTGGGAGAGCGTTTGGACGCCGCTCGATCCCCAAGTGGGCAGCTTTCTCGGTTGTAGCCGAAGCACCGCATATCGCCCGACCGACAACTCGTGCGTGATGCGCACACTGAACCACCGCACGTTTTGTCCGATCTGCAACGAAGGCCTCGTGCGACGAATCCCCAACGGGTTCTTTTCCGCCTCTCCTGTGGCGCGACCTGAAGACGGCGGGAGCATTTCTATCGGCAACGGACCGACGCAGTTTCGTGTCGAGATCGCACCGATACCCACGTTCCGCTTTCGGTGGGCACTCGATGGCACGCCGCTCCCGAACACCGCCAATGTTCATGCGCTCGATGGATGCGCTTTCGGTGCCGATACGACCACACGACATGTTCTCGAGGTATCGCTCGTGAACGACAGCCCGGCGCTGCGTCCTGCGTATCGCTCACTGCATAGCGGCCAGCAAACTTGGTATCTCGTCGGCAACGCGGCGTGTGGGGATCCGGGTGCGGGCAATGAGACCGAGGCTCCCGCAGCGATCGAGTCCGCACATCCGTATGCGAGCAACCTCTCGGAAACGTTCGAAGTGAATGCACCCGAAGGAACCTCTCGAATGAGGTTGCAATTCTCGCGCATCGATTTGGAACTGAACTATGACTTCCTCGAGGTGCGAGACAGCAGTGGAGCCGTCGTGGCTCGGTACACGGGCTCTCAAGGAGAGACCGTGACTCCCGAGATCATTGGGAACCGTGCGACGCTCCATCTGACGAGCGACGCATCGGTGACGCGTTGGGGGTTCGCGTTGGACCGCATCATCCGCGTGAATGAGACAGCACCATCCATTTCATGGATGCGAATGGCGACGAGCATCGAATCGCCAACCCCCTATCCGAGCAACCACACCCAAAGCTGGACAATCTCCCCGCAAGGCGCGACTGCGGTACGGATTCACTTCGCATCGTTTCGCACCGAGCGGAACTACGACGTCGTGAACGTCTACGATCGAACGGGGGCCCGGCTCGCGTCTTTTTCAGGCGATCTTGGTGAGTTCATGACGAACATTTTCGCGAATCCTCCCCTTCGCATCGATTTTCGAACCGACAGTAGCGTGACCGAACAGGGGTTCAGAATCGACTGGATCGAGTACCGCTGATCGAAACCAGATCTACTTATTCGTGCTTTCGATGGGAGGATTTCTCGACGTTCCTCATTGCTCCTCAACGCGTCAGAACGAAGATAGCCGCGGCGAGCAATGCGGTGATGAGCGCCACCGCAACTCCGATCTTGGGTGCTCGCCGTGGTTTTTCGGCGAGCACCGGCGTGGACTCATGGGCGACGGCCGGGGCCGCGCGGGTCCCCTCATTCCCATGCTCTTCCACACGATCATTGGCAGGCGCGCGCTCCACGCGTGAATGTTCTTCGTGGGCGGGCGGCTCGCTCGGCTTCGACAAATCCGGATCGACCGCATGCGCTCCCCGTTCGCGCGCTCGTCGCTCTGCGATGAGTTCATCTGCGAACTGATCAGTAAGAAATGTTCCAAATCGGATCTGCGACGCAAACAGGCGCGCGCTCAGCGCGTATTCGTCGAGCGCCTTCAGGAATTCAGCGGCGTTCTTGAAGCGATCGTCGCGATGCTTCGCGAGCGCTCGATCGAGCACCTGTTGAAGCTTCGCTTGTTCGGGAAGTCCGCGATCGGGCAATACTGGAATGTCCGCGTTCCGCGCGAGCTCGAGCATCTCTTCTTCGGTGCCGCGATAGAGACGCTTTCCAGCGCAAAGCTCGAAAAGCAAAATGCCTGCGGCGAACACATCGGCGCGCGCGTCGAGATCTTCTCCGCGCGCATGCTCGGGCGACATGTACGCGCTCTTCCCGATCACCCGCGCATCGTTGCTGTCACCCTCGTTCGTGGTCACGCCCACTGCGCGAGCGATGCCGAAGTCACACAGCTTCACTTCGCCCTCGAGCGAGATCAACACATTCGAGGGGGACACATCACGGTGCACGATCCCGAGGGGGCGCCCTTCGCCGTCTTCGGCTCGATGCGCGTAATCGAGTGCCGAGAGCACTTCACGCGCGATGAATATCGCAAAATCCGCGGGTAAAACGAGCTTCGCCTTGCTACATCGGGAGAGCAGCTGACGAAGGTCGAAGCCTTCGACGTACTCCATCGCCATGTAGAGAAGCCCATCCTCGCGTCCGAGATCGAGCACTTGGACCACGTTGGCGTGGCGCAACTTGGCCGAAAGTTTGGCCTCCTCGATGAACATCTGCGCGAACATCGCGTTGCATGAGAGGGCCTCGTGGATTTGCTTCACGACCACGAGCCGTTCCGCTCCGAGCTCGGTCACCGAGCGTGCCAAGAAAATCTCGGCCATCCCCCCGCGTCCGATGTGGTCGAAGAGCTGATAGCGCCCAAATCTGCGTGGCAAACCGTTCGCGCCCGACTCCAAAGAAAGGCCATTCAAAGCCTCGACCTCTGTGGTGGCGATATCAGGGTGTGTCGCAGCTTTCGGAACAGACCGCATTGGAGTTTTTCGATGTGCCACGCAGAGCACCACGTGTGCAAGCGAGCACATCTACTCATACCGTTTTGCGATGCGAATGTCGCATATTCGACGCGCTGCGTGCCGTTCGAACAACTGGTTGCGCACGCAACCAAATAGCGGCACCCTTGTGTGGGTCATGCGGAAGCACAGCTCTGTCTACACAACCCAAGTCGACGATCTACGTCGGGTCGCACAACGCTTCTTTCGTCGCTTCGGCGCGCTGGCACACGAGCAGACGCCTTGCGGCAAGCCGCTCTCGATGGCCCACGCGCATGCGCTGATGGTGCTGCTTGCGCGCGGCGAGCTCTCTCAGCAGGTGCTCGGCGCCGAGTTGTGCATTGACAAGAGCAACGTCGCGCGGCTCTGCGCGAAGATGGCGGATGCTGGGCACGTCCGGCAACGCCCGAGCGAGGGCGATGGTCGCAGCCGGCTCGTTTCCCTCACCTTGCGCGGAGCCAAGCTTGCGCGAGAGGTCGAGTCATCCAGCCGTGAACGTTTCGAGACGCTTCTCAGCGGCATCTCAGAAAGGCATCGCGGGGAGGTCATCCTCGCGCTCCAGCTTCTCGTCGATGCTTTGGAAGCGCCACCCGTTGAGCCATCCGATGAAAGGACCTTCGAATGAGTCGCTCGTTTCTTGCCGTCTTCCTCTTCGTTGCTCTCGGTGCGTGCTCGCACGAAACGCCATCACCTCCGATGACCGATGCGTTCGACCAGATAGATACCCGTGCTCCGGTGCCGCTTCTGCCGGTGATGGCCCATCACCAGAAGCAGAGCATGCGAGATCACCTCGTCGCAGTGCAGGAGATCGTGGCTGGGTTGGCGTCGGATGATTTCCCGGGCATCGAGCGTGCAGCGGGACGCATCGGGTTCTCGGAGCAGATGGGCCAGATGTGCACGCATATGGGCTCTGGAGCTCCGGGCTTCACGGAGCAAGCTCTCGACTTCCATCACACCGCAGACCGAATCGCGATCGCGGCGCGCGACCGAGACCACACACGCGTGCTCATGGAACTCGGTGCGACGCTCCAAACATGTACGTCGTGTCACGCGGGCTGGAGACAGCAGATCGTCGACGTACCGACCTGGCAACATCTGACGTCTTCAGCGCCGCCGATGCACGGAGCTATGTAAGTGAGAATCGTTTCGTAGGCCTCTCCTTGACGAAGGCGCCGCTTCGTTTGACCCTAGGTCGTGATGGGGAGACCCGCGGCGTTTTCGTTGATCCACCTCGCGGTTTGCGTCGGTTGCGGCGCCGGGCCTGCCAGCACGGAATCGAACGCGGCGCATCACACCGAACCGGAAGTTTCGGAGATCGCGCGAGTCGAGGTGCCCGAGGACGAGACCGTCGTGACGACTGAAACTGCGGTAGCCGCCGAGCCACAGGCGAGCGCAGGGCTCGCGTTCGATGTGCTCCTTTCGTCCGCTTCGCTGAGCACATCCATGGGCGGCCCGTCGAATGGAAGCATCCGCGGCGCGGTTTCTCTACCGGAGATAGGGCCCGGATTTCGCAGCAACGAGCGAAGGCCGAACGCGACTGCCCACTTCGGCACGGTCGAGCTCGTGCGGGCACTCATGCGCGCCGCGGCCGTCGTTCATGAAGAGCTCCCTGGCAGCGAGGCTGTCATCAACGATCTCGGCTTCGCCGAAGGCGGACCGATTCCACATCACGGTTCCCATCAAGCGGGCCGTGACGTCGATGTGCTTTTCTATTATCTCGATCGCGACGGGCAGCCATGGCCGGCGAAAGGAGTGCCCGTCGATTTGCGTGGTCGGGGTTGGGACTTCGGCGATCTGTCCGACCCCCGTGACGATGTTCGGGTGCACATCGATCTTCCTCGCACATGGCGGTTCATTGCTGCGTTGATCGAGCATGATCTGGGGGCCGAAGAAACACTGCTACAGCGTATTTTCATCGCCGAGCATGTACGAACACTCCTTCTTGGACAGGCTGAGCGCGTACGGGCGCCTTCTCCGATTCGCGAGCGTTTCGAAGCGCTCACGTGTCAGCCATCCCATCCCCACGACGATCATTTTCACCTGCGATTTTTTTGTAGCGCAGAAGATTTGGAAGGGGGCTGTGCCGATTCACCACCGATGTATCCCTGGCGTCGCGACCAGCTTCGCGCGGTGGGCATCGAACCGGTGTTCGCGACGCGAGCGCCTCGAAGCCGACGAGCGCGCACTGTGACGCGTCGCCAAGCGCAGCAGGCCGCCGGCCGCATCCACGCGCGCGTGGCGGCGTTTTTGGCGGAGCGCGCGGAATGGTCCGTCGCGCAACATCCGGGCCGCCCTTACTGCCGTTGATATGAAATCAGGGCACCGCTTTGTACTGACTCGTCTGTTCGCTGCGTGGTGAATATTGCGATTGTGCGGTGTATTGCGCTTCTTCGCGGCGCATCTCTTCCATGAGTTCGCCGACCTCGGGTCGACCCTTGAGGTGGCTCATCAGAAGCGCAGACGAATCGGTGAACGTTTTTTCGTAGGCAAGCGCTTCTCGTACCCGCGTCGCGATGCGATCTCGTCCGGCGGCGAGATCGTTCTCGAGCGCATCGCCGTAACGTGCGAGCTGACCGCGCAGTTCGTCGATTTGGCGGCGTAGATCACCGGCGTTCTTCTCTTTGTGCTGCGCGCGCCGCTCGTGATCGGCGAGCACTTCGGCGAGCACCTCTGCACGTGAGCGGCTGCTCGTGGCCTCCTCGAATGCGAGTTTCCATGGACGCAAATCACTGGCGCGTTCGAGCTCGGTCGCATGCATCGAAGCGCGCTCGCACGCGCGCTTCGCTTCGTCCATTTTTGCCTTCACGCGCGACAAGCGCTCTCGTTCGGCCGCGGCATCGCGCAGCGTGCGCGATTCTTCTTCTGCGAGCTCTTCGACTTTACGGCCGATCTCTGCGCGCAGTGCACGCCCGCGCCGCTCGATGGCGTCGAGTTTGCGCTGATGGCTGGCGAGCTCGCCTTCGAGCTTGCTCGCGCGCGCAGCCACTTCCCAGAGCTGATCCATCGCGTGCTGCACATCGTCGGGCACACGCCCGTTCGGGTAAGCACGCGCCACCATGCGAGAGAAATAAGCCGCACGTCGTGACCACTCGACCACGCCCGGGCTCGGCGCGGGAGGCGGGGGAGGCGGTTGGGGCGCCAGTGCATGCTCATTGGTTTGTTGCACTTCCCATGTGTTCGGGAGCGTGCGCTGCAGCGCCTTGAGCTCTTCTTGGAGATGGTGACCGTCGCGGAAACGACGTCGCGGATCTTTCTCGAGCAACTTGAGGATGATCGCTTCGGCGGCTTCGGGGCATTCCTTCGCGAGCGAGCGTGCTCTCGGTGGCGTGCCCGTGCGTTGCATCTCGAGCAATGTGTCGCGATCGTTGCTGCGGAAAGGCAGCTGCCCTGTGATCATCTCGAAGAAGAGAATGCCGAGCGCGTAGAGATCACTCGCGGGCGCGGCGTCGTCGCCGCGGGCTTGCTCCGGCGACATGTATTCAGGTGTTCCAAAGACCGCGCCTTTGGGAGCAAGCCGTGGGTCGCGAGCGAGCGCTGCGAGACCGAAATCGAGGATCTTCACGAAGTCGCGCCGCCCACCTTTGGTGGTGAGCATGATGTTGTCGCTCTTCAAATCGCGATGGACTACGCCGAGATCGTGTGCGCGAGCGAGCGCCGCGCACATCTGCTCGAGAATGTCGACCGCACGCGCGAGGGGCATGGGGCCTTTGCCGATCTCGCTCGAGAGCGCGGCCCCGACGAGATACTCCATCACGAGATAAAGCTCGCCGTCTTCGGTCTCGCCCACGTCGTGAATCTCGACGATGTGCGCGTGATCGACGCGATTGGCGGCGCGTGCCTCACGAAGCATCCACGCGCGGAGATGGGTTTCTCCACGCAAGTCGGGCCGAATCAATTTCAGCGCGACGATGCGATCGATGAGAACGTGACGCGCGCGATAGACGACACCCATGCCGCCTTCGCCGAGGAGTGCTTCCAAGCGATAACGACCAGCGACGACTTTCCCCAAGAGAGAGTCTTTTTGAGTGCGCGCAGAGGATTGACGGGTGGTGCCCATAAGACTCGAGGCTCCAGAAAATGAAGGCTGCAAACGAACGAAACCTGAACGAACGGATGATAACGCCGGTTGTGAGCGCGCCGGCAGCGCTTTTTGTCGTGACCTGAGTGATCTTCGCAGCATGGCGCTCGGTGCTCAATTTTTCCGGACAATTTCGAAACCGATCCTCGTGTTCTCTCCGATCGCCATCCCGTCGGATCGTCAAGGGACTTGCCACCCATCGCGTTTTCCGTATTCTGGATCTGTACACCCGGAGCGTCATGCTGGATATCCTTCAGCATCGGGTGGGTGGAGGAGCGCAAATGAAGGCGCGAACCCTCGGTCCCTATCGTATCGAGCGCCGCCTCGCGACTGGTGGGATGGCGGAGGTGTTCGTTGCGCATCGCTTGGGTCCCCATGGATTCCAGAAGCGCCTCGCGCTCAAGTGCATTTTGCCGCAGCACGCGTGTGATCCGGACTTCGTTTCGATGTTCATCGACGAAGCACGTTTGGCCGCACAACTCGAGCATCCGTCGATTGTGCAGGTCTTTGATTTTGGCGAGGCCGAAGGTTCTCTCTTCCTCGCGATGGAGTTCGTCGACGGCACGAACGTGAATCGGCTCTTGCGCAGCGTCTCGATGCTCCGTGAAGGTGTTCCGATGACCTCGGCGCTCCATATCGGTGCCGAGGCGGCGCGCGCGCTCGCGTACGCACACAATGCGTGTGATGATCACGGCAAACCTCTCTCCATCGTCCATCGCGATGTGAGCCCTGCCAACTTGCTTTTGACCAAACGAGGTCACGTCAAGCTCAGTGACTTCGGAATCGCTCGTTGCGCACAGAGCGACCACCGCACGGATGATGGGCATGTGCGGGGCAAGCTCGGCTACATGTCGTCTGAGCAAGTGTCGGGTCTCCCCGTCGAAGGTCGCAGCGACGTATTCACGCTTGGGACGGTGATCGCCGAGATGCTGATCGGTGAGCCTCTCTTCGGCAGTGGCACGGATCTCGATGTGTTGCTTCGGATTCGCAGCGCTGACATCAGTGTTCTCGACCGCAAAGGGCGCACCATTCCGCAAGACGTTCGGGCGGTGCTTGGCGCAGCGCTCTCGAGAAGGCCGGAGCAGAGGCCCGATGCGGGAGCGTTCGCAGAGCAACTCGAAGAGCTTTTGCGTCGTCGTGGGGCGAGCGGTCGTGGTTCGCACGATCTCGCGCGCTTGCTCCATCGCTTGGAGCTCGTGACCAAGAGCGCGCAGGATGAAGCGGCGCATGAGCCTGGGGCGCGCCCGACGGCTTTCGTCGACACGGCAGGCGCGACGACATCGGTGACGTTGACCGCCAATGAGCCGGTCGGCTCACGAGCGATGTTGGCGAAGCTCGCGCTCGAGACCCCGAGCTCCTGGGAGGTGCGCTTTCCTGACGGAAGAGTGCTTGGGCCGCTGACGTTTCCGGAGGTCGTGAGACGTATCATCGGAGGAGAGATCGATGAGAGCGTGCTCGTGGCTCGCGATTCGGGTGAGCTCGTTCCGAGCCGCGAGATCCCGGAGCTGCAGAGATTTCTCTCATCGAATGCGCTCCGTTGGAATGGCGCCGAGATCCGCGAGGCGGATCGTCACGGTGACATCGCGCCCGGGAGCGTGATGGCGTTGGTTCATCGCATCACGTCGGAAAGAGAGACGGGCGTCCTTCATCTCTGGGATGGACGGCGTCGGAAGAAGGTGTATTTCGTCGATGGGCGTCCGGACTTCGTCGCCTCGACGGCGCGAAGCGAGATGCTCGGCGAATACTTGGTGTCGCGAAAAGTCTGCCTTCAGATGGAAGTCGACATGGCGCTTGCGCTCTTGCCGAAATACGACGGGCGGCTCGGTGATGCGCTCGTGGGGCTCGGAGTCTTGCGTCCAGTCGAGCTCTTCCGCGCGGTCTCGGGCCAGGTGCGTGAGCGTTATTTGGAGATCTTCCGTTGGCGAAGTGGGCAATGGGCATTTCGTTCGGGGGCTCGCTCCCAAGAGGAGACCTTCCCGCTCGAACAGAACGCGAACGAACTCTTGCGCGACGCGGCTTTGGCGGCCGATCCGACGGAAATGGAGTCGGCCTTGGCACCTCATCGCGAGAAGGTGTTGGAGCGCGAGACGCGTCCATCAGCGCCGATTTCGTCTTATGGTTTGCCGCAATCGTGGGAACGATTGCTCGATGTGCAGGGGGATATGACGCTTGGCAGCATCGTCGCGCGTGAGGCTGCGAACGGTGGTGACGTCGAAGACGTGTATCGCGCGTTCTATCTCGGCTTGAGCTGTGGTCTCGTGAAGGCCGCATAAGGATCGCGTCCCGTGTAGGATGCGCGCATGAGAGTAGCGAGACTTCTGCTCATGCTTTGGCTGGCTTCCTCCCTCTCGGGGTGTGGAGCAGGAACACGGGCCAGCGTGATGAGTGCGATCGAGCGCGGCGAGCTTGGTGAGGCGATGGTGGCGTACGAACGAATGCGCAGCGCCGATGGCGCCGACACGGAGGTGTTGGCACGGATCGCAGAGCGCGTCCTCGTACGCGAGGCGCAGAGTGAGAGTCGCGAAAGCCGGAAGGCGGCGATCACAGAGCTTGCGATGGTGGGGACGGCGGGCGAGCAGATGCTGCGTGAGCTTGCTCGACGCGACGCGCCGGAATCTCTTCTGGCGCTCGAAGTGCTCGCACGACGAGGGGACGACAACGCGCGGCGACATCTGCGTGGACTCGAGGATTCGAGCGATCCTGAGGCGCGCGCGGCATCGGTGATTGGTATGGAGATCGACGCCGAACGTGAGAGTTTGCTCGATGCGATGACGTGGCCTTTCGCCAAAGCGCGCGAGAACGCAGCATCTCTTCTTGCCCGTATGGCTCCGGACGGCGAAGCGCGCGATGCGCTCGAGAGCGCGAGCCGATCCGATCCCGATGCGGGTGTACGAGCGGCTGCGGTGCGTGCCCTTGGTGCGTATGGACCTGCAGCGAGCTCCGTGCTTCGTGAACGCCTCTCGGACCCAATGGCGAGCGTGCGCATGGCGGCAGTCGAAGCGATGATTCGCGCCGATTACGAGCAAGCGAAGAACGTGCTCGGATCACTTTTCGAAGTGCCTCCGAGCGTGCAGGGGATCGAAGCTGCCCGATTGATTCTCGCGGGATGCGATGAAGAGCACGCCTCTGATTCAGGCGCTCGCTCCTATTTGATTCAAGCGCTCACGGCCAATGATCCCGCACTGCGCGCCCAGAGCGGAGTGGCTCTGGTATCGATCCCGAACGCTTCGGAGATGGTCGACGCGATGCGCAATGCGCTGCTTCACGAGCCGGATCGTGGCGCTCGCCTCGCGATCGCGCGTGCGCTTCTTCGTCAAGCTGGTGCGGATGAAGGCGCTGGTTCCGTGCTTCGCAACTTGATGCATGACGACGACACGATGAATGGACTTCAAGCAGCAGCGACGCTCGCGGCGCTCGGCGATGAAGAGGCCATCGCGACGTTGAACAGTTTCATCGCTCGACCTGATCCGACACTTCGGCGGACTGCTGCGCGGGTGCTCGCGCGAGAGGTGCGGAGGCCTGACGATGTGCGGGGATTGCTCACCGATAGTGATCCCTTGGTACGAATCAGCGCCGCGGGTGGGATTCTCGCCGCGTCCGTGGCATCGCGCTGATGTGAAATCATCGCGAAGGAGTGACCGGAAGCGGAACGGTCCGAAGACTGCGCATGACCTCATCCGCGATCGCATCTGCATCGAGTTCGATCTCTTCGGTTGGCTCCCGACTCGACTCGGGGCGTGTCTCGTGCCGAACGACACGCAGACTGGCGTCTGAATCCTCCTCGCCGGTCCAGTGGAACGAACGTTCACGCACATCGATGTGGATCAAATTGCCAGATCGATACAAACCCACTCCCGTACGATCGAAACGCGAAACCACGCGATGGACTTCGTCCAGGCTCACACCGATGACCCGCACATCGAGCGCGAGACCATGATGATGTCGACTTCCGGAGCTCGCGTCAGGACGATATCCGGAGACGATCTCGATCGTATGTCCGGGGAACCGATCGGCGATGACACGCAATCGTTCGAGCAGTCCAGGGTGGAGTCTTGTGATTTCAGTCGTCCCCGGACGGGGCCGCGCAAGGATGTTGAGCGCGGCGAGGCTTTCCGGATCGGGGCGGCCCTCGCAATCGAGGAGCGGCAACGTGCGGCTCTCACTCGAACCGTCGATCGTGCGTATGAGCGTGACTGGTGTCGGGCATGGTCGTGGCGCAGGCGAGGCTGAGGATGGCATCACCGTACGCGCCACGAGGGGCGCAGATGGAGATGCAGGCGCATAGATCACAGTGACGTCGGCTCGAGCGAGTGACGGAACCGCCAGAGAAAGCGCGAGGAGTAGGGTGCGTCGACGGACCAAGCGAAAATCATCGCAAGAAACCTCCGAGAAGATCCAGAAAACGGAGAATCTGAACGGAAATGCCGTCCTCTTTCACGGATCGATGGGACGAATACAAAACGCGCTATAACGGGGCGCGCATGCCACCTTCGAGAATCGGAGCTCCACGCAAGCTCGTGACGTTGCGTGTCGATGGCGAGGATGTCTTCGCCGAAGAAGGCGAGCCCGTTGCGATGTCGCTCACCGCGGCGGGACGGCTCGTGCTTGGACGGAGCGTGAAGTATCACAGACCACGCGGCGCGAGCTGTTATAGCGGTCGTTGTGATGGATGTTTGATGCGTGTCGATGGTGTGCCTTCGCGGATGACGTGCCGCGTGCGCGCGGCTCACGGGTTGGAGATCGAAACGCAGAATGTGCTCGGCTCGGCGGACCATGATCTCCTGGCCGCAGCGGATTGGTTCTTCCCGAGTGGGATGAATCATCACGAGATGTTTACGTGGTCCAAGGCAGCCAACCGCGCGATGCAGACCGTGGCGCGTCGTATCGCAGGCATCGGGACGTTGCCAGACGAGCCTCGAAGGCCGTTCGAGATCGAGGAGCGCAGTTGTGATGTGCTCGTGGTTGGAGGGGGACCCACGGGATTGGCGGCGGCCGCGTCCGCTGCCCGGGCCGGTCTGGATGTGGTGCTCGTCGACGAAGAGGAGCGTCTCGGAGGGCACCTCGTGTACACACCAGGGGCATCGGCAGTACGACCTTTGATCGAAGAAGCGCACGCGCGAGGAGTGACGCTGGTCACGCGAGCCTCCGCGCTGGGCATCTTCTCGGAGCGCGAAGACACAAAAGACGCGAGGTTCGTCGCGCTCGTCGACCGAGAGGAAGGTGCGATGGCCTTCCGTGGCCAGAGGCTCGTTCTCGCGCAAGGACGGCACGAGGGCGCCTATGCGTTTGCTGGAAATGATTTGCCTGGTGTGATCGGGAGTGAAGCGGCGTTTCGTCTTCTCGAGCGTGGTGTGCTCTGTGGTCGACGTGTCGTGCTCGCGATGGAGCACGGCGCGTGTGTGGAAGAATCCGCGCGCCTCGAGGCGCTCTCGAACGCGCTGCGTGATGCAGGAGCCGAGACGTTCGGGCCATTCGATTTGTCATCGATTGATGGAGCCCGTGGACGCGTGGGAGTTTCGTCCGTGGATATTCGAATCGACCAAAAGATAGAAAGATTCGAGTGCGATGCGCTCGTCATCGCTCCGAGTACGAGCGCGGTATACGAGCTGGCCGAACAAGCCGGCGTTGAAGTCGTATGGCGCAAAGAGGCTTTCGAAATCGTTGCCTCCAAAGAGGACGGCGAGACCCGTGTTCCTTGGGTTCGCGTCGTGGGCCGGGCTTCTGGAGTGCACTCCGTCTCGGAGGGGATCGCCCAAGCGGAACGTGCCGCGCACAAAGAAGGGATTGGCGCATGAGCGACAAAATCGTCGTGTGTCGGTGCGAGGATGTGACGATGCACGATATCGAAGGGGCGATATCCGCGGGACACCATGATTTGGAGTCGCTCAAACGCTACACAGGTTTCGGTACTGGATATTGCCAAGGCAAACAGTGTGTCGCGCTTTGCGCGCGTCTGCTCGGGAGTGTGGGTCGAGAGACGCCCGATGTGCCGATCACACCACGGCCACCATTCCATCCGATCGAGTTGGCGCATCTCGCTCGACTTCTCGAGGACGAAGATGAATGAAACTCCTCTGCAAGGGTCGTCCCGTTCACTTCCCGAGCGCGCAGATGTCGTCATCGTGGGTGGTGGGATCATGGGGCTCGCCATTGCTTGGAATTTGGCGCTCCAGGGCCAAAAGCGAATCGCCATCGTCGAGAAGAGCTACCTATGCAGTGGAGCATCTGGCCGCAATGGCGGAGGTGTTCGCGCTCAGTGGTCGAGTGAAGCCAACATTCGATTGATGAAGCGCTCCATCGAGATATGCGCTGATTTCGCAACAAAGATGCGGATCAACGTGTGGTTTCGCCGAGGCGGATATCTCTTCTTGGCGCGCACGAACGAGCGCGTGCGCCAACTCGAGGAAAGCGCTGAACTACAGCGAAGCGTGGGACTTCCGACTCGAATCGTCGACCGCTCCGAGATCAGAGAGATCGTTCCGCAACTCGATACGAGTCACTTCATTGCGGCGAGCTGGAATCCTGACGATGGAGTCGTGTTCCCATGGCCGTTCGTATGGGGATATGCGCGCGCGTGCGAAAAGCTTGGAGTCGAGCTTTTCTCACATACGGAGGTACGTGCACTCGAGACGAAGAATGGAGTGATCTCGGGAGTCGTTACCTCACGAGGGACGATCGCTACGAATCGAGTGCTCGTGTGTGCTGGCGCTTGGTCACCCGAGATCACGAAGATGGTCGATCTCGAGCTACCGAGTCATCCCCATCGTCACGAGATTTGTTCGACGGAGCCACTCAAACCCTTCCTTGGACCATTGGTGGGAGATTTGTCAGATGGTCTCTATTTCTCGCAATCGATGCGTGGTGAGATCGTCGGCGGCATTTCGAACGAGAAAGTCCCCGACGGACTCGATCAGAATTCGTCATTGCGCTTTCTTGGCCTCTATTCACGTGCACTCGTGCGTGCGATGCCCATTCTGGGAGACGTGAAGATATTACGGCAATGGGCGGGTTGTTACGACATCACGCCCGATGGCAATCCGCTCGTGGGTGATGTCGATGAAGTGCCGGGTCTCTATCTGATGAGCGGTTTCATGGGCCATGGCTTCATGATGGCTCCCGTGATGGGCGAGCTCTTCGCGCGTTGGCTCTTGAACGGTGAAGAGAGAGCGCTCTTCGAGCGCTGGAATCTGCGCCGCTTCCGTGAAGGGAACATGCTCCGCGAGACGATGATTTTGGGTTGAGCCATTCTCTCGGACGTTGAAGTATTCTCGTTTCATGCGTATGTCGTTCAACGGTCAACGATTCGTTTGTTTATTTGCTGCCCTGTTGGGTGCATGTGCTGGGGCTTCACTCGACACCGAGCCTCGAGCCTGTACAGAGATCGGTTGCTCGGACGGTCTGACGGTGCACGTGGCTCCCGCATCTCGCTGGCCGCACGGCGCATATCGCTTCATCGTGGAAGCCGACGGGATGAGCGTCACTTGCAGCGGATCGCTTCCGTTGCCCGACTGCTCGACGCGTGCGCTGAGTTGCGACCGCGAGGGGGTCGTGACGATCACCGAGTCGGGTTGCGCGCTGCCGCCGAACGAGCATGCGCTGGGCGATTTGCACCTGTCGGGCGCACCTGCATCGGTGACGGTCGAGATCTTCCGGGACGAGAGCACGATCGCGCGTGAGACGTTCACGCCGACATACCAGACGGTTCAGCCGAATGGCCCAGGCTGCGAGCCAACCTGCACACAAGCGCAAGTCGACCTCGCGCTTGGCTTCTGATGGATCATGGGAAGGCGCGGATGATCATTCCGCTGAGCTCGCAGGCTCCGGGGCCTCGCTTCAGCAGTTGAAGTGCGAGGACGCGTTCGAATTCCCAGACGGACGAAGAGCTCTCCTCCCGAGGTTCGAGCAGTTCGTCGTTCGGTCCTTCGCTCCATCGATCGTCGGGCGCAAACTCGCGGCTCAGGGTGATGATGTTTCCATCGAGCAGCTCCAAGTTCAGCCGCAGTTCGAGCCCTGAGTCGGAATCACAACGCGCGATGAGCCGTGCCATGACGTTCGAAATCACCTGCCTAGATCCGGTCGGCATGCCCATGGGCTCCGCATGCACCAAGACGCCGTCTCCCATGAACTCGAGACCTCGTGCTCCGGCGGCGGTGTGGACGAAGCGCGCCGCGCCTTCAGGCCCGCCGCGCTGAGTCCATCCGCATGGCATCTCGTCGCAAAGGTGTTCGAAATACTCTGCGTAGATGACGCGAGGGTCCTCTGGATTAGAGCAGCCCCAGAGCGCCCATGCGAGGAGAACGCCACGTGTCCATGTCCTCATCGTCGCACCTCGAACCCCAAAGAAAGGCTTGCGCCGCCGAGATCGAGATCGCTTCCGTAGCGATCGAGATCGTAGAGAGAGAACCAATCCCATCCGATGCGCGTCATGAATCGAATGCCGGGTGCGAGCCGAAAACCCACGAGGACGCTTCCATGCAGGCGTGGTGCGAAGGTCGTGCTGGATCCACTCGTCATCGAAATTCCGCCCCAACCAAGCCCCACGCCGAGCGCGATCCCGAGATCGACGATCCGCCCGAGATGAGCTCGCAGATGAGCGAGCGCGAGCGCATCGACGCCGCCGGCTGTGGCCGGCGATCGATCATTGCTGGACCAACCGCGCCCCCGACCCCCGACACGAGCACCGAGATAAAACCACTCTTCGAGCCGTCCGAGAAAGCCGATGTCGCCGGAAAACGCGAAAGGCGATTCAGCAAATCCATGTGCGACGAGTACATCGTCGATCGATGCATCGAGCGCGACGCCAGCTCCAAGATGGAACTGAAAGAGGTTGGGCATGAGCGGTTCGCTGGCATCGGCCGGAGTCGGGCGAGGGGGGAGCGAGCTTTGTGCGGGACCAAAATCAGCGCCGTCGGGGAGTTCTTCGGGAGCTCGCGTGTGTCCTGTGCGTTCAGGTCGATCTTGAGCTTCGAGTGGATGAGCTCGAAGCATCAGAAGAAGAAAAACGAATGGGACGAAGAAGTGGCATCCCGTCGTCACTCTGGCTCGTAAGCGCCGCATCAAGAGACGCATCGTAGCATCGCTTGTCTCGAGAGTGGTTCGGGCCCATCTCGAGCGTTCACTGCGAGAAGAATCGAGAACGAACCAGAGTCGCATTGATCGGAGCGCGTTCCTGGTGAGTTGCCCGAATGGGGATGCGGGCCGATGAATGAGAACATGAATGGCGAGAGCGCAGAAATAGATTCGTCGGTGTTTCACGCGATCAGAATCATCTCGCGTTGGGTGATCGGCTTCGCCCTCGTCTTCGTCTTCATTGCGGACGTCCGATGGGGCAGATCTGCCGCGCTTGGCGCCGCGGTGAGCGGCGGACTCGCGAGCCTCGAATGGCTCCTTTCGGCGTATATCGGGCGACGCATCGCGACGAGCGAAGATGGCGCCCGCACGCGCTGGACTCTTTTGTTCGTCGTCAAAAGCATCACCATCTTCGTGTGCGCCATCTTTGCCTTGTTTTATTTGGACCCGCGTGGCCTTGCGTTCGGCTTTGGTGCGTTGTTCGCGGGAGCGCTCGTCGGCGCTCTCGAGGCGCAGTTCCGTGCATCACGGGTGAAGCCATAGAGCATCGACAGAGACTCGTGTGCACCTTTCGTGCGCAGATTTCTCGAATCGAGTAAACCCGCGTGCGATGTCGGCTCTCTCGGGTTCTCTCAGCTATGCGCGCTTCTTCGTTTCCCTCTCTGGGACGAGCGTACTTCCACGCGATTTTCTCGATAAATCGCACGAAAAAATCCTGCACCACGCGATGCGTCCGCTCGTTCCCGAAGAGCCCGAGAGCGAACGCTCGGGGTGGTGTGCGATGGGCGACGCGGTCGATCTTTCGCTGCCACGTGAACGCATTTATCTCGATGGCTATTTGAATCTCGGCTTTCGCACCGATCGATGGGCGATTCCTGGGCCGCTTCTGCGTACCAAACTACGTCAGGCCGAAGCCGTGTATCTCCAAAGGAAAGGGCGTGAGCGGCTGGGGCGACGAGAACGCGCCGAGATCAAAGAGGTCGTGATTCGTGAGCTGCGAAAAAAACTCGTGCCCACGACGCGCGTCGTCGACCTCACGTGGTCCCTCGAAGAGGGGGTGGTGCGGTTCTTTACTCATGCCGAGAGCACGACACTCGCGATGCTCGAACTTTTTCAACACACCTTCGGGATCGAGCTCATCGCGGAGTCGCCCTATACGCTCGGTGAACGGCTCGGGCTCGGTGAAGAAGAAGCGCGGGCGTGGGAAGCGCTCGAGCCCACGACGCTCGCAACGTACGACGAACAAAGGGGAGGGCGCTGATGCAGCTCGCGGACTTGATCGAGAAGAGGCGCTTCGTTGGACGCGAGTTCTTGCTTCTCTTATGGATGGAATCAGAGCTCTTCGAGGGCACGCTCGCGACCCGCGAACATGGTTCGTTCGGTCTTTGGATCGAGAAGAAGCTCGTCATCTCCGCTGAAACGGAGAGCACGAATGTCACAGCTGCACTGCCTGGTCTCGGACGTCAGGCGAAGGAAGCGCTGCTTCGTGGCCAGTTGCCCGAGAGCGCAGGGCTTCGTATCGCGTGGAACGAACACGAAACGAGCCTCGCGCTCGCTGGTGAGACGTTCGCCATGCGCGGCCTCAAGTTGCAGACCGAGCTCGGTGGCGAGGGGGATATCGTGATGGGAGATCTCGTCGACGAGATCGCGGGTCGTTCGCGACGACCCAAGAAGGCGCGTTCGGCGGAAGACGACGAAGACGACGATTCATCTTTTTATGAGCGCATGAAGATGGCGCGTGAAATCGAAGACCTTTTCGCCGCGCTTTATCGCGAGTTTCTCGAGCTTCGCTTGAGCCGCCGTTGGAGTGGCGTCGTCGTACCGACGATGCTTCGTTGGGCCGAAGGGCAACCCATCGATGCAGATGCGTATCGCGCTGCGCGTAACGGCAAGACGCGCAATGGCAAGACGACCGCGAAGAAGCCTTCTGCCAACATGACTTCATCTCGCCGTGTTTGATCGTATCGCGCTCACCTGCCGATCAGATCGGTGGATGGGCAGGGTCGAAGAACGCAATCGGCGCGGCGAGGCACGCGTCGGGGATGGCGAACGCATCGACGAGAGAACGCGCCGCGGGCGCGAGCTCCCGTTGGAGCGCCTCGACCTCTTTGCGAATCGCTTTCGCCTTGATCGGATCGATGTAGCCGTCCTCCAGATACCAGCTCATCTCGCGTTCGAGGCGGCAGAGTGCATGAAGGTCGCCTAGCTTCGCCAGCCACGCTTTCACGCTCTCATCCTCGATGCGCGTCATCGATTCCTCGAAGAGCTCCATCGCGCGGTGATCGACGTACGCCCGCGCGGCACCAATGAAATGTTCCTGGAGCTCTAGCATCGCGTCGTCCGCGCTTTTCTTGGCTGCCAATCGCTTGCGCATCCGGAGCGCCGCGGCGCGCACCGTCGTATGCACCCGGTACGAGAGCGCAGCCATGTGGAAGGATCGATCGCGCAGATGCTTGCGGTCCGTCTCGCGCCGCGCGATCGGATTCTTCTCGCGCGCGGCCGTCGCCGCGATCGAGCCGAGCATGCGGAGCATTGCGCCGATGCCGCCGTCCTCGAGACGCTTGCCAAAGCGCGTGAGCAAGCTCTTGGCGACGAGTTGGAGCAAGACGATGTTGTCTCCTTCGAACGTCGTGAACACGTCGACGTCGACCCTGAGATCCGGAATGCGGTTCACTGCGAGGTAGCCCTGGCCGCCACACGCTTCGCGACATTGCTGCACGGTGTCGACCGCATGCCATGTGGCGATCGCTTTGAGCCCTGCGACCTCGGCTTCGAGCTCACGCGTGTCGGGTTCGTTCGTACGTTGCAGGTCGGTGTAACGATCACGCAGTCGTTCGAACGCGAACCGCAACACATATGTGGTCGCGAGCGCCGGCAGAAGCCGGCGCTGATGTGTCGGATAGGAGAGCAGTGGAAGTTCTCGTCCCCCACCTGGACCGAACTGGCGTCGCTCCGTGGCGTAGCGCACCGCGATCGCAAGCGCGGTCTCGGCCACAGCGACGCCTGCGCTTCCCACGCAAATCCGTCCGCCGATCAACGTACCGAGCATCGTGAAGAAGCGCTTGCTCGGGCTCGCGATCGGACTTTCGTATCGACCGTCTTCGTCGATGCGCGCGAAACGGTCGAGGAGGTTCGAGACGGGCACGCGAACGTGATCGAACCAGAGGCGCCCATTGTCGACGCCGTGGAGTCCCATCTTCATCCCGGTGTCGCCGGTGCGAACGCCAGGCATGTCGCGTCCCGATTCGTCGCGGATCGGAACGAGCACGGCGTGCACACCGTGATGCTCTCCCGCGACCTCGAGCTGCACGAACACAGTCGCCATGCGCGCATCGTGCGCGGCGCCGCCAATCCATTCTTTGCGCGCCGATTCGCGCGGCGTGTGGATCACGAGCTCGCGCGTCTCGTGCTCGTAGCGGGCGACCGTTTCGAGATCGGACACGTTCGAACCGTGACCGACTTCGCTCATCGCAAAGCATCCCGGCAACGCGAACGATGCGATTTCGGAAAGCATGGCGTGGTGCCGTTCGGTGCCGAGATGGAAGACGCTGCCGCCGAAGAGCCCGAACTGCACACCCATCTTCACCACGAGCGAGAGATCGCCGTGCGCGAGCGTTTCGAACGCCACCATGAACGGGCGCAGATCCGTCACGTCGGTCGTCACGCCGGGAAACGCGAGCGATCCCACGCCCCGCGTTGCGAGCTCGGTGAGCCAGCGTCGAACCAATGCACGATACGGATCGCGCTCGAGGCCGTAGGCGCGCCGTGTGGGGTCACTCGAGAACTCGCGGATGAGCGCGCGCGTCTCCGCGTATTCTCCGTCGAGCGCTCGCGTGATCGCCACGACGTCGAGCGCGATCGAAGGAAACGACACCTCCTCTGCGGGTGCGAGTCCTTGGGCCGACGGCTCGAGTGAATCGAGCGCCAAGAGCGCAGCGATCTCCGCGGCCGCCTTCGCCGACTTCTCCCGCTCGTCAGTCGCGAGCGCTTCGGCCATCGAGGCGAGCGAGCGACGGGCCCCGGCCTCCAACGTGCCGACCGCTTGCTTTAGGGAGAGACGAACCGCTGCGAGTTCACGTGCGTTGGGTGGGCGTGTGGGCTCGAGCCAATGTTCAACGGCGTTCCTCGCGGCTGGTCGCAACCAGGGTTCGGCATCGAGGCGAGCGCGGATGGCAGCGCGCTGCTCCTGCTCGAGATCTCCATCGGCCCACGCCACGTAGAGAAGCGGGAGAAAGCCGCGAAGTTGTGGATCTGCGAGGAGCGCCAGCCGGTCGTTCATGCGAGTGACCTAAGCACAACGAGCGCCGGAATCGAGCGCTCGTTGCCAGACCGATGTTCATCCTCGGATGACTGCGTTGCGTAAGCGATAGACCCATGTCTGACCGCGGGGCCTTCGGGGACGTGCCGCGTTCGGCTCGATCAAATGCTTCGCGCGCGCATGGCTTGTCCGAATGGACAGCCAGCGCATCCCGAACGGCAACAGGAAGGTCGTGCTGGTTTCGACTCGACGCGATCCATCGGAAGCATCGGCAGGTGGGTTCGCATTCGCTCGGCCGGTGGGCTTGCTCGCTTCGGTGTGTGGCCTTGCGGGTTTCCGCGCAATGAGCCCACCGTCAAGCGCGCGGTCCAACTTCGTTTGCTCACGACGGCCCGATATCCATTCCGGCGCGCGCGCGTGCGAGGGCACGCTTGACGACGAGCTCGTCGGGAGGCGCGTTTCGGGCGTTCAAATAGGCTTCGAGGTCCTCGATCGCGGCAACCGACGCGCCCAGTGCAAGCGCATGGAGGCCTCGATCACGCCGGAACGTCGAAGACTCGGTCAGGTCCACCAAGCGGTCGCTCACGACCAAGGCCCGCGAATGATCGAGGCGCCGCTCATGTGCGTGCTTGAGGTTCACCAGCATTCGAACGACGAGGGACCGCGCGCTGACGACGTGCAAGTGCTCTGGTAAAAGTCGCGCGGGCGTGCCGAGAAAGCGCGCGGCCAAGCGTTCGAGCGCACCATCCCCAACCACTCGCCCTTCGAAGAAGGGATCGACGTAGACGCCGCCTTCTCCTCCGATACGCGTCAGGAAATGACCTGGCAGACCGATCCCTTCGACTTGGATTCCTGCGCGACGACCGATCGCCATGAGGACGATGGCCAACGTGATCGGGATGCCCGTTCGCCGCTCGATGACATCGCACAAATAGCTATTTCGCGGGTCGTAATAGTCCCGTTCGTTGCCGTGAAAACCGAGCTCTTCGTAAACGAACCGACGAAGTGCTTCGGCCTGATCCTTCGGGTCGAGCCCCGAGAGGCCCGTCTTTCCAAGCATCGCGTGGATGCGCATCGGGGACGCGAGCTCATCGATCTTCTCGAGCCACACATCGACCGAGAGCCCCGGATATTCATCTTTTGCGATATGGAGCGCGAGCACCTCGACCGGCGTCTCCTGGTCGAGAAGTGCAGCTGACAAGGTGCTCGCCCAGATCATGGAGTGGACTCTCCAGCGGCCTTCACAGCTTGGGTCCAGCGGAGCGGATCGCCTCGCTGGCCTGCGACTCGTACTTTTTGAAGTTGTCTGCGAAGAACTTCGCGAGCTTTTTCTGGGTCGTGTCGTAAGCGGCCTTATCGGCCCACGTGTTGCGCGGCGTCAAAATCTCGCTCGGCACGTTGGGGCATTCAGTCGGCACTTGAAAGCCGAAGACCGAATCCGTCGCGGTGTTTGCTTTGGCGAGCGAGCCGTCGTGGATCGCGTCGATGATCGCACGCGTGTGCTTGAGCGACATGCGTTTGCCGACACCGTAGCTGCCTCCCGTCCATCCGGTGTTGACGAGCCATGTTTGCGCGCCCGTCTTCTTCAGCTTGTCCGCGAGGAGCTCGGCGTATTTCGTCGGATGCCATACGAGAAAGGGGCCTCCGAAACACGCAGAGAAGGTCGGGCTCGGCTCTTTTACACCGACTTCCGTGCCAGCGACCTTGGCGGTGTAGCCGCTGATGAAGTGATACATCGCCTGCTCGGGCGTGAGCTTCGCGACCGGCGGCAGCACCCCGAACGCATCGGCGGTCAGCATGATCACGTGGTTTGGATGATTGCCCAGACACGGGATCTTCGCGTTGTCGATGAACTCGACCGGATAGGCGCAGCGCGTATTTTCAGTGATCGAAACGTCGTTGTAGTCGACTTGTCGCGTGGTGGGATCGTACACCACGTTTTCGAGCACTGAGCCGAAGCGAATGGCTCCGAAAATCTCCGGCTCTTGTTCGGCGCTCAGGTTGATGGCCTTCGCATAGCAGCCACCTTCGATGTTGAAGACTCCAGTATCGGTCCACACGTGTTCGTCGTCGCCGATGAGCGCGCGTCGCGGATCGGCCGAGAGCGTTGTTTTTCCGGTGCCGGAGAGGCCGAAGAAGATGCTGACGTTTCCATCGGTGCCTTCGTTGGCCGAGCAGTGCATCGAGAGCTGACCCTGGAGCGGCATCAGGTAGTTCATGATCGTGAAGACGCCCTTCTTCATTTCGCCGGCGTATTCGGTGCCGAGAATGACGAATTCTTTCTTCTCGAAGTTGAGCGCGACGCTGGTCTTGCTCGTCATGCCGCTCGTATAACGGTTGGCCGAGAACTGACCGGCATTGAGGATGACGTAATCTGGCTCACCGAACGCGGCGAGCTCCGCCTCGGTCGGTCGGATCAGCATGTTGTGCATGAAGAGCGCGTGGTATGCGCGTGAGCAGATCACACGGATCTTTTGGCGATAACGCGCGTCCCATCCAGCGTACCCATCGACCACGTACACGGTGTCGTGCGTGTTCAGATAATCGGTCGCGCGTTCGTGATTGACCGCGAACACGTGAGGGTCGAGCTTGATGTTGACTTCACCCCACCAGATATTCCCAGAAGAGCTCGGCTCCTCGACGATGCGTTTGTCTTTGGGGCTGCGACCGGTCTTTTCACCCGACATCGCGATGAGCGCGCCCGTCGATGAAATCGCCGTACCCGCTTCATTGCGGAGGGCGAGCTCGTAGAGCTGCGCCGGCGGTGCGTTGCGAATGATGTTGTTGACGGTGATATCGTACTTCGCGAGCGAGAAATCCCGATCCATGGCGGAAGCACCTCATGGGAATGAACCAACGGAGCGTGAGCCAGGAAGACTACGCCCTTGAGACCCGAGATGCCAAAGCATCAGCGAGGAAAGGTCACAACCCCGCGATCTGCATCGATCTTTGTCGGCATTCCCATGCGCAGCTCGAGCGGCTCAGGGCCATGTCCTGAGGGTATTCCGGCAAGAATTGGGACATCGAGTGGTGTCAAACGCTCCTCCAACACGGAGATCGCGCGGATTCCATCGCGAACGGAATCGCATTGGGTGAACGTTCCGAGGAGAATTCCGGCGATCCCGTCGAGTGCGCCCGAGAGTCGCAGCTGTGTGAGCATCCGGTCGAGTCGATAGGGCGCCTCGCCCACGTCTTCGAGGAAGAGGATGGCGCCCTCGAGGGGTGGTGCGAGGGGAGTTCCGACCATGGCCGCGAGAAGCGCCAGGTTGCCGCCCAGAAGCGGCCCTGTCGCGACCCCTCGAGCCTGTCCGAGGGCGTCGAGACCTTCGAGAGGAACGGCAGGAGCGCCTTCGAGCGCGGCGCACCATCGCGAGAACGCCACATCCGAGACCTGACCCAACGCGTTGATCATCGAGGCATGCATCGATGCCACACGGGCGCGTGCCCAGAGTGCGTGCAA
The DNA here is from genome assembly GCA_964481145.1 of uncultured Sandaracinus sp. Classification (GTDB taxonomy): domain Bacteria; phylum Myxococcota_A; class Polyangia; order Polyangiales; family Sandaracinaceae; genus Sandaracinus. The sequence continues at coordinate 23,694 of CAYZTA010000030.1, read as the reverse complement.
GGCGGTGATATCGCTCAGTCCAACGAGCAGCTTGGGATGGGCAGCGACGTGTTCGGGCTGGAGTTGCTCCGCGACTCGCATGGCGCCGTAGCCACCGCGTGCCGCGACGATCACATCGACGTCTGGATCTTCGATCGCGTCTTCGAGCTCGTTGCGGCGCCGTGCATCACTCCCAGCGAGAAAGCCGTGCCGCGCATCGATATCTTCCGAGAAGGTGACGCGATAGCGCGTGCGAAGGCGTGCGACACCCCGCTCGAAGTCGTGTCGATCGAAAGGAGAAGATGGCGCGATGATGCGGAGATGCCCGCCTTCGTGGAGCGGCGGAGGAACGATGAACGGCGGCATGAGCGAACTGTGCATTGTGTCCCATTGCATTTTCGAGATTCCTTGATACTCGAGAATCACTGCGGAGGGTGAACGACACGTGGACGCGTGGGCCGAGTCGATCATGGGATGGATGGCCGAGGGGGAGGGGCCGCTCGGCTATCTCGTGCTCGCGCTCTCGTCGATGGTCGAATACGTCGTGCCGCCGTTTCCCGGTGATACCGTTGCGCTCTTCGGCGTCTTTCTCGCGGCGAGCGCTGGTTGGAACGTTCTTTTCGTCTATGTCGCATTGAACTTCGGGGCGATGGTTGGGGGCATGATCGCGTATGCGTTTGGACGAGCGATGGCCAATCCGGAGCACAGACCCGGCTGGCTTCGCGGACCACGCTCCGAAAAAGCGATGGCCACCATCACCGCTCGATATCGGAAGCACGGCGTTGCATATCTCGCGATCAATCGATTCGTGCCCGCACTGCGCTCGTTCTTTTTCGTGGGCGCGGGCATGGCCGGGTTTTCTCCATTTCCCGTGGCGTTCTACGGAGGGCTCTCGGCGTTCTTGTGGAATGCGCTTTTGCTCGGGGTTGGTTTCGGCGTCGGCGCGAACTGGGAGACGATGGTTGGGCTCGTGAGTGCGTATTCGAAGGGAGCGATGTCACTCATGGCGCTTCTTCTCGTGGCTCTCGGCGTTCGTGCGTTGTGGCGCCGTCGTCAGAAGAAGGAAGATGGCGGATGAACTTTCCGATTTCGCAGCTCATCGTCGTTCTGCTCGCGCTCGGGGTGGTCGTTTTCTTCTTGAGGCGCGTCAATGAGATCTTCTGCCTCTCGGTGCGCAACGGCCGGATACTCCTGGTGCGCGGTCGCATTCCACCAAGCTTGCTTCACGACTTCGAGGACGTGGCTCGTCGATGCAACGTCCGCCGGGCGAGCCTCCGTGGCGTTGCCGAACAGCACCATGCCCGCATCGTCGCGTCCGGCATCGATGAAAGCACCGCGCAGCGTTTCCGAAACGTGTTTGGCACGCATCCCATCCAAAAGCTCCGCGGCGCAAAGCTCCCCAAGACACGCAATCTCGGTCAGCTTCTCGGCATCGCGTGGCTTGCGTGGCTCTTCGTGGGGAGGGGAGATTGAAGCGGTCCGCCCGTTCACCGCGAGGACGGGGTTCGACATGGACCTCGGCCTTGGCCGAGTGCATCGCTCTCATCGTGATCGCTCACACTGCGTTCGCGACACACGCCGCGGCCGACTCCGTCGTAGCCAGGGCCTGAATCTCGATCGGTATGACCCGTGCGACCGCGGCCGGATGGATCTCTCGCATCACTGTCGGTGGCCTCGGCGCGAACGATGCCGGGAAGTGAAACCACCACAGCGACTCCGAGTTTCAGGAGAGCACTCCGGCGTCCGAACGGTCTGGTCGTGACGATTTCGCTTTCGTGAAGCGATTTGTGGGATTGACTCATGGGCCTTGCTTCGAACGTTTCCTTCCTGTTGACGATACACCACGGCGCGAAGATCCTCTCGCGAGGAGACGAAAGTTCAACATGGCCGCCAGCACCTATGCGTTCAGCAAGCTGATCGCTCCCATCCCGTCCGAGACGTTTTTCCGAGAATATTGGGAGCGAAAGCCGCTGATCATCCGGCGCGAACAGCGCGAATACTATTCGGAACTACTGAGCCTGCACGTGTTCGATCGCGTGATCACGACGCAGACGCTCATGCACCCACAGGCGTTCATCGCGAATGCGTCTCGTCAGGTGCCTGCCGAGGAGTACACGTTCGCCAATGGCAGCGTCGATTCGGCGCGAATCTATCAGCAGTTCGCGGATGGCGGCACCATCGTCTTCAATCAGCTCGAGCATTTCATTCCGCCGCTCGCAGATCTTTGTCGCTCGCTCGAGCGCGATTTGAGCACACGGTTTCAGTGCAACATTTATTGCACTCCCGCGAGCGCCCAGGGGTTTCCGACTCATTACGACTCGCACGACGTTTTCATTCTCCAAATACACGGCAAAAAACACTGGATTCTCTACAACACGCCTGTCGAATTGCCTTTCAAGGGGCAACCTTTCAGGCGAGATGAAACTCCGAAAGGTGAGGTCACCCTCGAGTTCGATCTCGAACCGGGCGATATGCTCTATTTGCCGCGCGGAATCATGCACGACGCGCAGACGCGAGAGGGGGAGACGCTCCATATTACGCTCGGCGCGCAGGTGACGAGTTGGACCGAATTGTTGCTCGAAGCGGTTGCGAAGGTCGCGCTCGGTGACGCGGATTTTCGGCGTGCATTGCCGATCGGACATGCGCGCACCGAGTTCGATCGCAGCGAATCGCGTGTCTACTTTCAATCATTGATGAAGCGAGTGTTCGAGCAAGTCGACTTCGATTCCGCCCTCGATCATTTCTCGGATGATCTGGTGTCGACGCGACATGCACTCCTGGAAGGGCAGATGAAGCAAATTCTGGCTCTTCCATCGCTGACTTCGAAGCATCGCGTGGGGGTTCGTCCCAACCTCGTCTACCGATGGCGCCTGCACGAAGAGCAATTCATCGTGTCGTGCTACGGCGCGGAGCTGCGGTTGCCCGAACATGCGGCGGAGCCCGTGCGTCACGCGCTCGAGACGCCTGATTTCGTCATCGAAGATCTCCCAGGAGACCTCGACGACGCCGGCAAGCTCGTGCTCATCCGACGCCTCGTTCGGGAAGGTTTGGTACGCATTCTTTTTTGATCTCAGCTTGTCGTTTGTGTGGACGGGGCGAAGGCTGACGACGGGGCGGAGGCTGACATGGTGGGGATGGAGCAACGAGCGCTGGGGACGACCGAGCTACGGGTTTCGGCTGTTACGTTTGGTGCCATGGGCCTTGGCGCCCCCGGCAAGGACGAGGACGAACGCCGCATCGCGATTCTTCATGCGGCGCTCGAGGAAGGCGTCACAGCGATCGACACCGCACCGCTGTACGGGTTTGGCCGCTCCGAACGCGTGGTGGCGCGCGCCATTTCAGAGCAGAGGCCGCGTCCGCTGGTGCTCACGAAAGTGGGGCTTCGTTGGGATGATCCGAGTCAGCATGGCGAGCCCCTTTTTCGAACGCGTGACGAAATGGGACGCGAGCTCGTGGTTCGTCGCAACTCGCGGCCTGAATCGATTCTCCTCGAGATCGAGCGAAGCTTGGAACGTCTCGGCGTCGAGCGCTTGGACTTGGTGCAGGTGCATCAACGTGACCATCTCGTCCCGATCGACGAGACGATGGGCGTCCTCTCGGACGCGGTTCGTGCAGGGACCGTGCGGTACGTGGGCGTCTCGAATTTTTCAGCCTCCGAAGTGTTGCAGGCGCGGGCCGCGCTCGGTGAGATTCGACTCGCGAGTCTGCAATCCGAGTTCAATTTGCTTTGCTCGGAAGTCGAACGACGTGCGCTCCGGGCGGTGCGTCGTGCGGGCATTGGTTTTCTTGCGTACTCGCCTCTGGCAAAAGGGCTCCTGAGCGGCACCTATGGGCCTGACCGTGCGCTCGATCAGAGTGATTTTCGCTCGGAATTGAAGTTTTTTTCGACGCAGAGCCGGATGTCGATCGCAGCTGCGATGCGCGAGGTGGTGTTCCCGATCGCCACGCGCCACGGAGCCAAGCCAGCGCAGATCGCGCTGGCTTGGGCGCTTGCACATTCTCCCGTGAGCGCAGTGGTCGTCGGGGCGAGCAGTGTGCTTCAAGCGCGACAGAACGCCGAAGCTGCGCGGATTTTCCTTGAAAAATTCGAGCTCGATGAGCTCGAAGCCGCCTTTTTGCGTGTGCGAAAGGCATGCAGTGACACGCGTCGCGTGCGTGTGTGGAAACGTGCGGAGAGGGCAGTTCGAAGTCTGCTCGGCCGCGCTCGCTGATCATTTTTGAGTGGCGCGTTCTTCCTGTATCCCGCACGAATGAAAGAGTGCGTATCGATGATATGGCGATTTTTTTGCCGGAGCGGGAAGCTTTGGTGAGTTCGTTCGTATTTCGATAGGGTGCTGGAGGGACATGAAAAAACGCGTCTGCACTTGGGCGGCTCATAGCCTTCTTCTGTTTGTAGGTTGCACAGGTGGGACATCCGTACCCGATCCAACACCCTCGGATACCGAACGCGATGCTTATTGCGCGGTGGCGGCGCGTCCCGATCTCAGTGTGTGGATCGGGGATTTCGTCACGCTGTGCCAGGCGCCCAACGAAGAGGAGCTGCCGGCCTGCTCGGCGGGACGTGTGACCGAGGGAGGCATGGCTGAGCTTCCGTGGGCCTTGGAGCTCGGCGCGATTCGGGTGCTCCCCGCGGCCGATGGGCGCTTCGTGGCTCTGCTTCGTGACGAACGGCTCGTATTGACTCGAAGCGATGGTGGCATCGAGCGTGAGCTTGCTTCGTGGGCGAACGACCCATGGATCTCCGATGATGGCGAGCGCGTGGTGTGGGTTGGGCTGGCGGATGGCTTCGACGCGTGGGATTTCGGTGTGCCCACCGTGATCGTGATGCAGCGGCTCGATCAGAACGCGTCCACCGTCATCGTGAACGACGAGCTCGCGTCGACCCCCCGGCCGATCCCGGGCTCGAGCGATGTGCTTTACGTGTCGGTACGCACCGGCGTCGCGAGTTTCTGGATTGCGGGACCCGAACGCGAGCCGAGGCAGCTCACCAACATCGGTCTCGACGAGGTCGGGCCGCAGTTCGTTCCGGTCGCCGATCGACAGATTGCGTGGACGCCAGGGGCGCTCTTCTATGGCGTGGCCGAAGAAGACGGCTCGTGGCGCGTGTGGCGCTTGCCGCTCACGGATGGTGCAGCGGTCGAGGTCGGCCCTGGCATGTGGCCGCGGGTGCGCACCGACGGTTCTCTCTTCGCGTTTCAGCCATCCAGCGGCTCCGCATGCGCCGCCAACTATCCGGCCGGGGGTACGCCGTGAACCGCATTCGCTTCCTCGCCGTGACACTCGTTGTTCTCACCCTTTCGTGCGCGCCACGCGAGGCCGAGGATCCAGGCCTCGCCGTCGCCAATGTGAGCGCCGCAGTGCGGCGTCAGCGCGCGACGATCATCCGCGATGTTGCGCGCGAGCAAGGCATCACCAACGGCTTGATGGTGGCAATGCTCGCCGAGGAGGAGACCATGCTCGCCCATTGTGCGAGCGAGTACAGGCCTTCCTGCCCCGGGCCGGTGCACACCGACTGCAGTGGTAGCCCGGTCTTGTCGGGCAGCGGCGATGGAGCATGTCATCTCGATCGGGGTGGGCTCGGCATGTTCCAAATCGACGACGGAACGGAGGCGGACACCGTGCGTGTGCACGGTGAGCGCGTGCTCTCCATCCGCGGCAACACCGAGGTGGCGATCGGGCGCTTGATCGACAAAGTGCGACGTTCGCGTTGGACGACCAACGCCTCGACGCGCGAGCTGGCGATCGCGTGGATCAACGAACGACGGATCGACGACGCAAACTGGGACAACTACATCCGCACTCTGGTCCGCTATTGGAATGGATGCCCCGAGAACGGGGCGTGCTGGTCGAACCGTTACCCGAAATACAACAATGCAGCCCGTACGCTCTACGCCGAGTTTGGGCACGACTTCTGGTATGGCGCGACGCCTACGCCGGTCCCTCCAGAGGGCGGCGGTTGGCTCTCGGCGCCGCTCTCGCCGCGGGTCACCTCCTACGTGAGCCATGCACGCGGCAGCGGCTGGGCGCGCTATGATTGCACGACCCTCACTCGCGCCAATCACAAAGGGACTGACTTCGGCGTGGCCCGGGGCACGCCGGTGCAGGCGGCGGCAGCTGGCACTGTGATCGAATCGGTCACCGGATGTCCCGCCGAAGGTTCGCTCGGCGGCTCGCTCAGCAGCTCATGCGGCGGCTCCTTTGGCAATCACGTCATCATCCGCCACGGCGATCACTACGCGACACTCTACGCACACCTCAGCCCATCGGCGGGTCAGGTCAAGGTGGGGGCATCCGTCGATTGCGGTCAGCTCATCGGCTTGAGCGGCAACAGCGGAAAGACCTCAGGTCCACATCTCCACTTCGAGGTGCGCTCGCACGTGACTGCGCCCACCCGCGCTGGATATTTCGCGGGCAAACCGGTCGATCCTTGGGGCGGCTCATGCTCGACTCAGGCAGACACGCTTTGGGTCGGCGGTGGCGCCCCTCAGCAAGCGTGTGTCGGAGATCCTCCGGCGGATCGCGACGATGCGGTGCTCGCCCGTGCGACCCACCCGAACGAGATCAGTGTCGCGAGCGGCACCCGCGTGACTCAAACCTTCACGTGGCGCAACACGGGGACCACGACGTGGACCGCGGGTGGTTATGTGATGCGCCATACGAGCGGTGCGTTCTCCAACGTAAGCGAGGTGCCTCTGCCTTCGGGGACGATGGTCCGTCCTGGCGACACTGTCGCGTTGAGCGTCGAGGTGACCGCTCCTTCGGCGGTCGGCCTCCACCAGGGTACATGGCGGCTTGCTCGTACAGGCGGAGCAGTGTTCGGACGCGACGGAACCCTCAAGTTGAGAGTCACCGCGGCACCACGCGCCTGTCGGAGTGCAACGTTAGGACGTACGATCGACAGCGGTGCTTGCGTGCAAGTCTCTTATCCGGGCTGCGGAATGACCAGTTGCGCATGGTACGCATGCTCCGATGGCGCGTGGCTTTGCATGAGTGGATCGGATTGCGGCGGGGAGGCGATTCCTCACCCCAGCTGCTGTGTGGCAGGAGCCGATGGTGGCACGTGCACGAACTCGGTTTGCGGCCAGACGGGCCAGATTTGCGCGAGCGACGAAGGATGCTGCGAGGGGTTCCAATGTGTTGCTGGAGCCTGCCAGGACCCTGCGATGTGCAAGACCGAGCAGACTTCGTGTACGAGCGGGTTGGAGTGCTGTGGTGGGCTTTCCTGCCTGGAAAATACGTTCGGTTCGTCGGCAAGGGAATGCTGCGTCGGATGGACTGGCGGCTACTGTCGCAACTCAGATGACTGTTGCGGTGAGATGACGTGCTCGGGGAATCAGTGTGTGAGACGGAGAGCAGGAGAAAGCTGTGCTTCGCACTGGGATTGCGAGGGGGCTCTCTTGTGCACGAGCGGAACGTGCAGCCGATAGAGGCGCTTTAACCGAGATTGTGGAAGACGCGCTGCACGTCGTCGTCTTCCTCGAGCGCGGTGACCAGCTCCATGATTTCGCGCACCTTTGCTTCGTCATCGACCTCGATGAGCGTCTGCGCGACGTATTCGGATTCGGCCGAGATGACGGGGAGGGCGCGCTCTTCGAGCGCCGCCTGCATCCGGCCGAAATCACGGAATGCACAGCGAACGACGAATTGTTTTTCGTCGTTTTCGCCCGTGCTCTCGCCCATCTCTTCGAGTCCGTGATCGATGAGTTCGAGCTCGAGTTCGTCCGGATCGAAGCCTTCGGGCTTGAGGCGAAAGACACCCATGTGTGTGAACAAAAACGAGACGCTTCCGGTTTGCCCAAAGCTGCCGTTCCAGTCCCTCATGATCATTCGGACATTGGCGACCGTGCGCTGCGGGTTGTCGGTGGCGGTCTCGATCATCAGCGCGATGCCATGAGGCGCATAGCCCTCATAGAGGATCGTCTCGTAATCGCGCTGATCTTGACCGCTCGCACGTTTGACCGCGGCTTCGATCTTGTCCTTCGGCATGTTCGCCGCGCGCGCATTCGCGAGCGCACGGCGCAGCGCCGGGTTCGTCTCGGCGTGCGGTGTGCCAGCCTTGACTGCAATGTGAATTTCGCGCGCAATCCGCGTAAATTGCTTCGCCATCCGGCTGTTCCGGGCGAAGATCGTCGTCTTGCGCTTCTCGAAGATGCGCCCCATGCGCGCGAGATTACCCGAGGCGTGGGCATCGCGCCCGTGCGCAGCATCAAAACGGGCGATTTACGTGGTCGCCTGCTCATACAAACCGGATCCGCGACCCATCAAAACGGAAAGAGGAGAGGGATCAGTAGGATCGACAGGACGAGACAGACGAGATCGAGCCCGATGCCCATGCGCATGAAGTCCGCGAAACGATAGCCGCCCGCGCCGTAGACCATGAGGTGCGTTTGGTAGCCGGTCGGCGTCGCAAATCCGCACGATGCGGCCACGCAGATCGCGATGGCAAAGGGCAGAGCGTTGACGTGCAGCTGTGCGGCGGTCGCCATCGCCAAAGGAAACGCGAGCGCGGCCGCGGCGTTGTTGGTCAGGAGCTCCGTCAGAAGCAAGGTCGTGAAGTAGACGGCCGCGAGCGCCGCCGTGGGGCCGAGCGGCTCGGCAATCGAAACGAGTCCGCTTGCGAGTGCGGATGCCACGCCAGTCGATTCGATCGCCTTCGCGACCACGAGCGCTCCTGCGATCGAGAGAAGCACGCTCCATTCGATGGAACGGCGTCCTTGCTCCATCGTGCAACATCCGGTGACGACCATGAGCCCCGCCGCGACCATCGCGATCGGCAGCACGTCCAAGTGGGTCCACGGTTCGAGCGCAGAGATGACGACGAGCGCGGCGAGAATCGCGACGGAGATGAAGCCGCGATCGTGCCTCACGGGAGCCCGACCTTCGACCGCAGAGACGAGAAAGAAATCCCCACGATCGCGCTGTTCGTCCAAGAAGCGCGGCGGCCCTTCGATGAGGAGCGTGTCGCCAGGTTGCAATTCGATGTCGCCGACCTTGCGTGCAACGAGCTCGCCATTGCGATGCACGGCGAGCACGGCCGCACCGTAGTGACCGCGAAAGCGCGCATCGCGAATCGTCTTGCCGACCATCGGTGAAGTCGCGCTGACCACGGCTTCGCAAAAGATCCGGTCGCTCCGAGCCACATCGAGCTCGAGCCCATCGGGATCGACCACCGGGATGAGGCCGCGCACGTTCGTCAAATCGGCGACCGACTGCACCAAGCCGACGAAGACGAGGCGATCTCCGCCGCGCAGCACGAATTCAGGGCCGACGGCAGGTTCGACGTCATCGCCGCGGTGCACCTCTACGAGGAAGAGCCCCGGCAAATGTCGAAGCCCCGCCTTTTCGATCGAGAGCCCATCGAGTGGGCTTGCTTTCTCGATTTCCATCTCGACTGTGTATTCGCGTGGATTGGCGAGTCGGTCGGCCGCAGGCACACGCGAGGGAAGCAGCACCCGAGATGCGAACACGACGTAGATGATGCCCGCGATCGCGACCGGGACGCCGATCCCCGTGATCGTGAACATGCCGAGCCCAGGCATGCCGGCGTCGAGCATCAGGCCTTGGACGACGATGTTCGTGCTCGTCCCGATCAGCGTGCAAATGCCGCCGAGCACGGCCGCATAGGAGAGCGGCATCAAGAGGTGCGTCAGATCCAATCGATGGTTGCGTGCCCAGTCTTTGACGACGGGCAAGAAGGCGGCGACCACGGTGGTGTTGTTCAGAAATGCGCTGACGAGTGTCACCGGCAGCATCATGCGAATCTGCGCCGCAGTCGTGTTTTTGGGTCGTCCGAGGATGGGCGCGCCAATGCGTGAGCCCCCTCCCGAATGGGTCAGACCGGCTGCCACCACGAAGAGCACGGCGACCGTCACGAGGCCCTGGTTGCCGAGGGCCGAGGCGACCTCACGGGGCGCTGGGAATCGATCCGAAACGATGCGCAGCGCCGAGAGCACGGTGGCTGCACCGAGCAGGAGCGCATCCGCAGACGCCGAACTCCGTGCGAGCGCGACGATGAGCGCGGTGACGACACCACAGGTTACGAAACCTTCCCAGCCCACCGCGCTCACATCTCCAAGAGCGCGCATGGTAGCGCAAGAAGATCATTTGTAGGAGCGCTCTTCAGCCGCCTTCGCCGCCGGTAGAGGGCTCTTTGTATGTCAGCTGCGCCTTCAAATGATCGCGGTTCATTCGCGCGATGAACGACACGCTGATCACCTTCGGGCATGCGGCTTCGCATTCGTAGTGATTCGAGCATGCGCCGAAGCCTTCGGCTTCGTGCTGTGCGACCATGTCGAGCGCGCGACGCGAGCGCTCGGCTTGGCCCTGCGGCAAGAGCCCGAGGTGCGAGATCTTTGCGGCCGTGAAGAGGCTCGCTGAAGCGTTCGGGCACGCAGCGACGCACGCGCCGCAACCGATGCACGCCGCGGCATCCATCGATTCATCTGCGATGGGCTTGGGAACAGGGATCTCGTTCGCATCGGGCGCCGCGCCCGCGCGCACGGTGATGTACCCACCGGCCTGCACGATGCGATCGAGCGAGCCGCGATCGACCATCAGGTCTTGGATGATCGGGAACGAACGAGCCCGGAACGGCTCGACATAAATTTCCTGCCCGTTCTCGAACTTCCGCATGTGGAGCTGGCACGTCGTGGTCGCACGCTGCGGACCATGGGCCTGCCCGTTGATCACGACGCCGCACGTCCCACAAATGCCTTCACGACAATCGTGGTCGAATGCGATCGCTTCTTTGCCATCGAGCACGAGGCGATCGTTGACGACATCGAGCATCTCCAAGAACGAAGCATGCGTGCTGATGCCCTTGGCGTACTGCGTGTAATCTTCGAATTTCCCTTGTTCTTTGGGGCTGCGCTGACGCCAGACGTGCAGCTTCACATCGATGGTCTCGGCCATGGGCAACTCCTATTTGTACGAACGCTGGGTGAGCTTGACGTATTCGAACGTCAGCGGTTCTTTGACGAGGCCCCACTCGGGGGTTTGAGCCGCGCCATCTTTCCACTGCCACGCTGCGACGTAGGCAAATTGCTCGTCGTTGCGTTGGGCTTCGCCGGATGCATCCACGTGCTCTTCACGCAGATGACATCCCGCGCTTTCTTCGCGATCGAGCGCGTCGATGCACATGAGCTCGCCGAGCTCGAAGAAATCTGCGACACGCGCGGCTTTCTCGAGTTCGCGATTGAGTTCACCACCACCGCCCGTGATCTTCACGTCGTGATGGAACTCTTCGCGGAGCTTCGGGATTTCGGAGATCGCCTTCTTGAGGCCGCTCGCATTGCGCGCCATGCCGCATTCATCCCAGATGATCGCGCCAAGCTTGCGATGGAATTGATCGACGGTCTGATGACCCTTCTGGCCGACGTCGATGAGTTTTTGAAAGCGTGTCTTGGCGTCGCGAAGCGCATCGCTCACTGCCGGATGGCTCTCGGTGACCTTCGATTTGCCCTTCGTCCCAAGATAATTCGTGACCGTGTAAGGCAACACGAAATAACCATCGGCGAGCCCTTGCATGAGCGCGCTTGCGCCTAGACGGTTCGCTCCGTGATCAGAGAAGTTCGCTTCTCCGCCGACGAAGAGGCCATCGATCGTGCTCATCAAGTTGTAGTCGACCCAGAGCCCACCCATCGTGTAGTGGGTCGCTGGGTAAATGCGCATCGGGACCGTGTACGGATCTTCGCCCGTGATGCGCTCGTACATCTCGAAGAGATTGCCGTAGCGCTCGGCGATGAGATGTTTGCCGTCGCGTTTGATCGCGTCCGCGAAGTCGAGGTACACGCCGCGGGCCTTGCCCGCGATTTCCGGACCCACGCCGAGGCCTTGATCGCATACTTTTTTTGCGGCCCGTGACGCAATATCGCGAGGGACGAGGTTGCCAAAGGCGGGGTAGATCTCTTCGAGGTAGTAGTACCTTTTGTCCTCGGGGATATTGCGAGGGTCTTTGTTCGTATCCGCGGGATCACGAGGTACCCAGACGCGCCCGTCATTGCGGAGCGACTCGCTCATGAGCGTGAGCTTGCTTTGGTACTCGCCCGCTTGCGGGATGCAGGTCGGATGGATCTGCGTGAAGCACGGGTTCGCGAAGAGCGCGCCCTTCTTGTGCGCACGCCAGATCGCAGTCGCGTTGCATCCTTTGGCGTTCGTCGAGAGATAAAAGACGTTGCCGTAACCACCGGTCGCGAGAATGACGCAATCGGCGAGGTGCGCTTCGAGTTTGCCAGTGACGAGATCGCGCGTGACGATGCCCACTGCACGTCCATCGGCGACGATCAAGTCGACCATTTCGCAGCGCGTGTGCATCTCGACTTTGCCAGCCGCGATGGTGCGCGAGAGCGATTGATACGCGCCCAAGAGAAGCTGCTGTCCGGTTTGGCCGCGTGCGTAGAACGTACGCGAAACCTGCGCACCACCGAAGGAACGGTTCGCGAGCAAGCCGCCGTACTCGCGCGCGAACGGAACGCCGAGCGCCGCGCATTGATCGATGATGTCGACGCTGACCTGCGCGAGACGGTAGACGTTGCTCTCTCGGGCGCGAAAATCGCCGCCCTTCACGGTGTCATAGAAAAGGCGATGAATGCTGTCGCCATCACCTTGGTAATTTTTCGCGGCGTTGATACCGCCCTGCGCTGCGATCGAGTGAGCGCGCCTGGGCGAATCTTGATAGCAGAACGCTTTGACGTTGTATCCGAGGTCGGCGAGCGACGCGGCCCCCGCCGCACCGGCGAGCCCGGTGCCGACCATGATGACGGAGAACTTTCTCTTGTTGGCCGGGTTCACCAACTTCATATCGAAGCGGTGTTGATCCCAGCGTTTGTCGATCGGCCCGGTCGGGGCTTTCGAATGCAGCTCCATGCTTGGGCTCCTAGGGAGTGAGGGAAGGGACGTCGCCGCCGACGACGCGGACGAGAATCGAAAGAGGAATGAGCACGTTGCCCATCGTCACGAGGGCTGCGAAGGCCATCGCGGCGCCGCGGATATTGCGGCCTCCGCGCGGCGAACGCAGACCAAGGCTCTGCAGGAGGCTGTGACCTCCCTGATAGAGATGCAGGCCAAGGAGCAGGTTCGCGAACACGTAGAAGCCGGTGATGAAGGGATTGCGGAAGCCATGAATGACGTTCGAATACACGTCATTGGGATCGAAACGGTACCCGTCCACGACGTCAGCACCGAGGGTCAAGTGCGCGAGGTGGAACACGACGAACGCAGCGACGATCGGGCCCGAGAGGATCATCGTCTTCCGCGCATACTTCATGAGCGGCCCTTGATCGCCCATGTCGGTGCTCATGCGATAGCGAACGGGTCTGGCCTGGTTGTTCTTGATCGTGAGCTGCACCGTCAGAGCGATGTGCGTGATGATCGACGCCAAGAGGACGAAGCGCGCAGCCCACAAGGCTTTCGGCATCGAATGCAGGAACTCGGCGTATGCGTTCAAATGTTCAGGACCGAGGAACACTTGAAGGTTTCCGACCAAATGCCCGATCACGAACGCAAAGAGAATCGCTCCTGTGATGGCAACGATCGCCTTCTGTCCGATCGGCGTTTGAGTGAAAGTCAGCGGCTTTGTCATGGGCTGAAAGGGTGATTCCGGACCGCGCGAGCTATACACCCATGACGCGCAAATTCAACGCTGATCTGCGATGACTTCATGATCTGCATCGTTTTCTGAAGAAGGGGGATCGAGATAATCGACTTCCACACCGCGATGGGTTCGAAGTGTGGTGCGCCCAGGAGCGCGGGCGACGATCCAATCTGGTCCGATGGGGACTTTTCCCATGCCGCCCGGCGTGTCGACGATGAGTTTGGGAAGCGCAATTCCACTGAGGTGGCCTTGAAGCTGTTCCATGAGAGCGATCCCGACCTCGAGCGGAGTGCGAAGATGCGAAGTGCCTCGAACAGGGTCGGCCTGCAATAAATAGTAAGGTCGAACGCGTGTGCGGATAAGCCCCCGGAACAGCGCTGTGAGCGTATGGACGTCATCGTTGATGCCGCGCAGGAGCACGCTCTGATTCATGACCGGGATTCCGTGGTCGATGAGCGCCGCACATGCCCTCCGTGCTTCGGGCGAGAGCTCCTTGGGATGATTGAAATGCGTCATCACCCAGACCGCGGGATGTGTTCGGAGGATGCGGCAGAGTTCGGGCGTGATCCGCTGCGGGATCGTGACCGGCGCGCGCGTCGCGATCCGGACGGTCCAGACGTGTTCGATAGACGAGAGGCGCTCGAGGATCGTTGCGACCCGTGCGTCGGCTGCGATGAGAGGATCTCCGCCCGAGACGATGACGTCTTTGATTTCGGGATGCGCTTCGATCCACGCGAACGCTGGTTCGAGCTTGTCCATCGAGCGTGCGCCGCCGTCCTGGCCGACCATGCGAGAGCGCGTGCAAAAGCGACAATAAACAGAGCATCGATCGGTGGCGATGAGGAGCACGCGATCGGGGTAACGGCGCACGAGATGAGGCGCGACTTCGTGATTTTCCTCGCCGAGAGGATCGCGGAGGTCGCCCAAGACTTCGACGGACTCGGAACTCCGAGGAACGCATTGCTTCCGGATAGGGCAATCAGGGTCGACGCGATCACAAAGGCTCATGTAGTACGGCGTGATCGACATCGGAAAGCCGCCTTCGAGAGCACGTCGCGCACCTTCGCGCTCTTCATGGGTGAGCTCGAGAGCGGCTTCGAGAGCGGGCAGATCCGTGATGGCGTGGCGCAATTGCCAACGCCAATCATCGACGCCTGCGAGCTCCTCCAATACGACAGGGAGCGACATGGGCCGAGCATAGTGCACACGTCGCGAACGGCATCACGAGAAACGCACAGAGGGTCGAAAAACATTGATATTTCAACAAACACGGCGTATCGAAGTGGCTTTTAGGGGAGACGCCATGCGCTTCATCGCGAGACTTGTGATCACGGCCGCCATGCTCGGACTCGTTGCATGTGGCTCGTCAGAGGCCGAAACTGCACCCGAGCCAGAGGCCGTACAACCGGCAGCCCCGCCGGCCGAGCCGGCAGCTCCACAAGCTTCGGCGCTTTGTGCGCGCGCTGCGGAGTGCTGCAATGCCTATGTCGCGGCGATGCCCGGTGGCGCGGAGAGCGGTGCGGGAGCCGCATGTGAGGCGCTCGGACGGCTTGCGGCGGGGACAGACGCCGAATCGAATTGTCAGGCATCGATCGATGGATATCGGCAATCGATGTCCGCTCTCGGCGCGACGATTCCCGCGGCTTGTCAGTGATTTCGGATCGTTCGTGAAGCGATGGGCTCGTGATTGCGTCAACATACGTGCATCTCGCCGCCGATGCGGCAATGATGTTCACCAGAAACGATGATGCTGGAGGACGCGTGATTCGAACTGCACGAATCTTGATGGCGATTTCCCTTGGGCTTGTGATGGGCTGCGCGGGAAGGGCGCGGGTTCACACGCGGGCGACCGTGGTCGCGACGGCACCTCGCGCAACGGTGGAAGTGAGGACGGCACCGCCACCCCCTCCTCCGACGCGCGTGGTGGTGGCGCCGGCGCCACCCGTTCAAGGAGCGATTTGGGTCGAAGGCCATTACGAATGGGATGGCCGTGTTCACGTGTGGGTCGATGGGTATTGGCTCGAGCCGCAACGGGATTGTCGTTTCATTCAACCGCGCTGGGAGCAGCGTGGTGGTATGTGGGTCTATGATGAAGGCGGATGCCAAAGGGGGGATGGCGCCGTGGTCGTTGCACCGCGTCCAGGGGCACGAGGAACGATCGTTGTGACGCCTCCGCCTTCTCGCGGAGGGGAGGTTGTCGTGACGCCTCCGCCCTCTCGCGGAGGGGAGGTTGTCGTGACGCCTCCGCCTTCTCGCAGAGGGGAGGTTGTTGTGACGCCTCCGCCTTCTCGCGGAGGGGAGGTTGTCGTGACGCCTCCGCCCT
>CAYZTA010000030.1:0-7701 GCA_964481145.1 uncultured Sandaracinus sp. | reverse complement strand
ACGCGTGTGGAAGCGGGTCGCGCCGCCCCGAGCGTGCGTGTGACGCCGGAGACGCGTGTGGAAGCGGGTCGCGCCGCCCCCGCCCAACCGGCGCCCCGCGAGGAAGTGGGACTGCCCGACCCGCCGCGCGTCGAGCGCGAGCCCGAATTGGTGCGACCCCCTCTCCCGCGCGATCGCGTTCGGGCCCGAACGCGATGAACCCATGATTCAGAGAGGAGTTTTCGTGCTCGGCGTTGGGGTGCTGGCCGCATGTGGCAACGGGACAAGCACCGATCATGCTGAATCCAACGAACACGACCCCGCAGTCCAGACACAGGGTGCCTCCGCTTCTGAAGAACGCGAGGCATCCGGAGCTCCCACGTCTTCTGTTTCAACCGAAGCACCCGCACCTGGAGACGCTTGTGAACGGGCTCTTGCATGTTGTCCGGCCTATCTCGAGGTCCTTCCTGAGCCGCAGCGGCGTGAAGCGAATGAAGCGTGTGTGACGCTCACTCTCGCGGTTGGCCTCGAAGGGCGAGCCCGAGACGAGGCTTGTCAAGGTGCGCGTGAAGGCTTTCGAAGTCGGCTCACCGAGCTTGGAATCGAGCTCCCCGATGCGTGTCGATGATCAGTTTCAACCGGTGCGATGGAGGCCCCTCATGAGAGCTGTGCTCTTTCTCTTTGTAGCAACGCTCTTTGCAGCAACGGTTGTCTTGGGTGCATTCACGCCATGGGAGCGGGCCTTGGCGCAGGATTTCGAAGCGCAATATCGGGTGGCTCTTGCCCATAAGCGCGCGGGCAGATGGGCCGAGGCGTTGGCCGCTGCCGAAGAGGTCGTGCGTATGCGTCCACAGCATGCCGCGGCTCATTTGACGATCGGATCGATCCATCGTCAGGAAGGGCGATACGAACAAGCGCTCGCGTCGTTTCAGCGCGTCGTGGAGCTCGAACCCAATCACGCCAACGGATATGCGATGGTGGGGGCCATGCTCATCCGGTTGGAACGTGACGAAGCCGCCATTGCGCCATTGCGTCGCGCGGTGGAGCTCGATCGTCACGACGCCTCGAGCTGGGGAAATCTCGGCTCCGCATTGCGACGATTGCGTCGCATCGAAGAGGCGATCGTCGCCTATCAGAACGGATTGCGAGAAAACCCTGGCGACGCCAATTTGCTCAACAATCTTGCCGTGGCGTTGCGACAGGCAGGTCGTGCCTCGGAAGCAATCACGCATCTCGAAGCGGCGCTCGCGCGTGCTCCCGAGGACGGGACCATCCATCTCAATCTCGCGATTTCGTATCGGACGCTCCAGCGTTGGCCAGAGGCTGCGCGACATTACGAAGCGTGGTTGCGCGCCGAGTCAACACCTCGCGATCCCGCGCCCCTCTTCGATTTGGCGTACGCCTACGAGCAAATGCAGAGACGTGAAGATGCGGCGCGGACATACGAGCGTTACATCCGCTCGACGCGGGACGGTGAGCAACGCCAAGCGGCACGAGAACGCCTCGATGCCTTGCGCTGATTGTGTTGATTGAGCAACGTGAGGATGAATATCTGAGCCCATTCGTGATACGAATCTCGGGTGGCGCTCTTCGATTGGTTCTTTGGCTCCCCCAACCCATCTCCACCCGTGTTGTTGCGGGTCAGGGCCAGCGCGGGGCGGATTCCAGAGACCGTTCGTCTCGAGCTCCAGTGGGCTTCGGGCCATCATGAGTCGAAGACCGTGATGGCCGCGCAGGGGCTATGCATGTTGCCTTGGCGCGAATCCGAACGCGGCGTGCATATCGTGGTTCATGCTCTGGATGGAACCGCCGAGCTCCGGATCGCCGCCCATGAAAACAAGCGCTCGACGGCTCATGAGCTTCTGCTCGAAGCAGATCTCAGCTGAGCGAGGAACAACGTAGGAAATAATAGTGGTTGCGGCCCACGTGCGCCGCGACGATGCTCCGCATCATGGGCCTCGACGCAATTGCACTTCTCCGGCTTCCTGCCTCTGACATTCGTGAAACGGCGTGTGACCGTGCGCTCTCGGATGCGGTGCTCGTTCGACTCGGTGTGAGCTTCGCATCGGAGCCGGAAGAGCTCGTGCTCGCATTGCGCCAACGTGTGGGCGACGCGCTCGATCGTCATCGTGATTCTCGGGGCGTGCTCGTGATGCCCGAAGTCGCTCGGCCCAAGGCAACGACCTACGACGAAGTCGTCCAGGAGGTCGGCGATGGAGGTGCCTGGGTCGCGATCGAAGAAGACGAGGAAGAGCTCCCTGACGATCTTCTCTCGGTGATGATGGGCGCGATGGCCCATCCGGGAATGCAGGACATCGTGGCTCGCGCACGCGACATGATGATGGGCAAGGAGGGTGACTTGCTTGAACTCGCCCGAACGGAAGCCGCGGTCATCGAAGCGAGCGTGCCCGGCGTCCATCCCGAGATCGAAGACGAAATGCGCGAAGTCATCGCACGCACCGGGCTCGAGTCCAACTCCGGCATGCCCGATCTCGGCGCGTTGATGAGCGATCCTGGATTTCTGAACATGGTCAATACGGTTCGCGATCAGCTTTTCTCAGATCCTGCAAAGCTGGCAGAGCTTCAGACGCTGTTTGCGTCCATCGCGGAGGAGCCCGAGGACGAGGGAGATTGAGCGCGGCTCTCGCTCACCAGACCACATCCGCACTCATTGTCGCGACGGGGGCGCCAACAAATCCATGTTTCGTTTGGCGTCGATTTCGCTGACAATCGAATCATGAGCGGGGACAAGAAGGCCTCATTGATCCCGCCGCCTCTCGCGCGGGCCCAATCGAACCGAAAGCCAACTCTCCTCGGAGTTCCAGCTCCGACGAGTGCTTTGCCCAAGGGGCTCTTCTCCCAAACGGACGCCGCGCGGGTCCCTGTTCCGACTCCTCCTCACCGCCCGCGGATGATTCCGGCTCCGCCTGCGGCTGCGAAGATTCTTCGTCATCCTGTGATTCAGGAGCCATCGATCGAGCTGGACTCGACCATCTCTGAAGAGGAGACGACTGTCAGTGCAGCCGTTCATGTCGAACAAGCCTTTGCGGATACCTCCGATGCCAAGATTCCGGAGCCGCCGAAACCGGATGTTGCGAGCGAATCGTCTCCATCGTCTTCCAAGTCGACTTCTCGCTTCGTACGCCGGATGACGATCGGAGCGATCGCTGTCTGCGGTCTATCGTTGATCGTAGTCACTTTGATCCTCTCCTTCATCCGAGAACCCGAGAGCGAGGAAGTGGCGACTCCGGTGGGGGCACCGGTTCCGGCAGCCGCACCGAGCGCGGCCGCACCGAGCGCGGCCGCTCCAAACATCGAACCTGCGCCGCCTGCGCGCCCTTCAGAGGCGAGCAGCTCCTCTGCGGATCTCAGGTCGGCCGACATGCTCCAGATTGGTCCTACCCCCGATTGGATCGCTCGGATGACTCCGAGACAGCGTCGTCGTCGGTCGCGAGAAGTCTTGCGACATGCCATGCGTCTCGAGGCGCGCGGCGATGTGGCTGGAGCGGAGGTTTGGTATCGGCGCGCGCAGCATCTGCGTCCTGAACAAAGTGCGATCGCGAGCCAGTTCGCGGCCAACCTCCAGAGTCAGAATCGTCATGCGGAGGCGGTTGCGTGGGCGCAGCACGCGATCGAGCTCGCGCCACATCTCGCGACGCCTTATTACATGTTGGGTCGAGTCCTCGAGCGTGAAGGTCATCGAGAGGAAGCGATCGCCCTTTATCATCAAGCTCACGAGCGCAATCCAAACGAAGTTCGAGTCCTTCGTCGATTGCGGTATTTGGGCGAGCGCTGAGTCTGTTCGAGACGCGTCATGATGTGCGCACTGCATCGACGAGCGCGCTCGTCGATGCGTCGTGGGGGCTGCGCTTGCCACCTTCGAGCTCGCCGAGAATCGTTTTGGCGAGTTGTTTGCCGAGCTCGACTCCCCATTGATCGAAGCTATTCACATTCCAAATCACGCCCTCCACGAAAATACGGTGCTCGTAGAGCGCGAGCAGCTGGCCCAGAGAACGTGGATTCAGACGTGAGAAGGTGAGTGTCGTACTCGGGCGGTTGCCCGCAAATACTTTGTGAGGCGCGAGCTCGTTGATTCGAGTTTCAGACAAGCCTTCTTTGGTAAGCTCAGCGCGGACTTGTTGTTCGGTCTTGCCGATCATCAGCGCTTCCGCCTGCGCGATCATGTTCGAGAGCAGAATGATGTGCTGCTCTCGCATCTTGGAAGCGAGGGGTTCTTTCGTGCTTTCGAGCGGCCAGTTCGAATGGAGTGGTGCGATGAAATCGACGGGGATGAGGCGTGTGCCCTGATGGATCAGTTGATAGAACGCGTGCTGTCCGTTGGTGCCTGGTTCACCCCAAAGGATAGGCCCTGTCGAATATTCGGAGATCGGCTCTCCATCTTTGGTGATCGACTTCCCATTGCTCTCCATGTCTCCTTGCTGAAGCCACGCTGGAAAACGATGGAGCGCCTGCGAATAGGGGAGAACCGCGAATGTCTCGGCATCGAAGAAGTTCGCATACCAAATACCGAGGAGCGCAAGGACGACGGGGATGTTCTCAGGCAAGGGGGAATTCCGGAAATGCTCGTCCATCGCGTGCGCGCCTTCGAGCAGCTCTTCAAATTTCGAAAATCCAATCGCGAGCGCGATCGAAAGACCAATCGCGCTCCAGAGTGAATAACGACCTCCGACCCAATCCCAGAATCCGAATGTGCGCTCACGTGCGATCCCGAACTCGGAGACCTTCGCGTGGTTCGTCGAGACCGCGACGAAATGTGACTTCACGGCGTCTTCACCGAGCGCGCTGACGAGCCACGCCCTTGCGGCGTTCGCGTTGGCGAGGGTCTCGCTGGTCGTGAACGTTTTGCTGGCCACGATGAAGAGCGTGGTTTCGGGGCGTATCTCATGAAGCGTGCGGCCGAGATGTGCAGGGTCGACGTTCGAGACGAAATGGGGGCGAATCGGTCCGTCGATCCATTCGGTATCGAGTGCTTCACAGACCATGAGCGGACCCAAGTCCGAGCCACCGATCCCGATATTCACGACGTCCGTGAATTGCGCTCCCGTCGCGCTGCGAAATGTTCCACCGCGCACTTCATCACAAAACGCGCGCATCTGCGCGAGCACGGCGTTGACTTCGGGCATCACATCGTGACCATCGACGAGGATGGGCCGCGCGCTGCGATTGCGGAGCGCGATATGGAGCACTGCGCGATCTTCGGTCGTGTTGATTTTCTGACCGGAGAACATCGCATGGATGGCCTGCCACACCCCGCATTCGTCTGCCAGCTTCACGAGGAGCGCCAAGGTCTCATCGGTCGCTCGATGCTTGGAGAAGTCGACGCGGAGATCTTCGAGCGCAAGGGTCATCCGAGGGGCGCGGCCTGGATCCTTTTCGAACATGTCTCGGAGATGAAGCCCCATGATCGTTTTCGCATGGGCCTCGAGCTCCGCGAACGCGGCTGTTTTCGTGAATGGCGGCATGAGCGCGCCATATCGCGACCTGCGGGCGTTCGTCAATCATCGATGCGGTGGTAGAGGATGGTGCCTGTGACCGCATCGATGGCGATCTCATGCTCGAGGCCTCGCGGATCATGGAGCTCGACTTCATAGACACCACGAGTCCCGTCGGCGTCGGCTTCGAGCTCGATCTCGATACGGGTGGCTCCCGGAACCTCCGCGACTGCGATTCGGCGAACTTCTTCCATCGTGAGGAGACGCGACTGGGCGAGTGAGATGGACTCGATCCCCACCCACGTGGCGAACAGAGCGGCGATGGCGAGGACATATCCGCGGAAGGACTTCAATGAGAGGTGATGCATGGGTTGATTCCTTTCTGTCTCGAAGGACATCGGGAGCTTGACGCGCCGATCCGAACGAGAGCTGAACAGCGAGACATGGCTTCGCCTCGCGGTCGCGCTAGAGCACCTACATGCGAATTCTCGTGGTGGATGACGAGGTTGAGCTGTGTGAGCTCGTCGCACGTTCGCTCGAACGTGCGGATCATCAGGTCCGGACCGAGGGGACTGTGGCAGGCGCGCACGCGGCGCTCGCCGCATTTCTACCGGACGTCATCGTGCTCGATGTCGCTCTGCCCGATGGCGACGGGATCTCCCTGACGCGCGCGCTCCGCACGGCCGAGGACAGGACGCCGATCCTCTTGCTCACGGCCCATGGTTCCGTGCCCGAACGGGTGGCCGGGCTCGACGCGGGGGCGGACGATTTCCTGTCGAAGCCCTTCGCGTTGAGTGAGCTGCGGGCACGTGTTCATGCTCTTTTCCGACGGGGGCCGATCGCGCGGAGTGTTGCGTGGCGCACGCGTGAAGTCGAGCTCGACTTCGCGCGTCGAAGGGCCGTTCGCGGGGGCACTGAGCTCGCGATCACCGCGCGTGAGTGGAGCATCCTCGAGCTCTTGGCGGCACGCGACGGACGGGTGGTGCCGCGCGGAGATATCCTGGATGCATTGTGGGGCGAGATCTCCGACGCGACGAGCGATAGTCTCGATGTCCTCGTGGGACGGCTCCGCCGTAAGCTCGGCGCCGATGTGATCCGCACTCTCCGTGGTGAAGGTTATGCGCTCGATCGAGGGGGGTCGCAATGACGTTGCGCCGCCGCGTGGCGTTGGCGAGCGCGCTCTCGGCGGCATTGGGGGGTGCTTTTGCGACCCTCGTGGCGGGAACGCTCTCGCAGAGTTTCGTCACTCGCCACGAGAACGAGCGACTCGCCGCTGCGACGGCGCTGCTCGCCTCCGAGGTCGAAGAAGAGATGTCGGAGGAGGATGACGACGATGACGACGATTATTTTATCGAGACCCCACGCACACTCGAAACCGCGCTTTGGCATGAGCTCGAAGACGACATTCGCATTCCCGGCGCACGTGCGCTCATCTCGGGCCTCGGATCGCCGATCGGCGATCTCACGATCGCAGCACTGGCGCCCCATACGTGTGCCGAACGCGACATCGGTGGTGCGGCGCTTCGCCTGTGCTCGGTTCCGTTTCGCGATGGAGTGCTCACTTTGGCGGTGGACGATGCACACGCGAGAGAGCAGCGCGCGATCTTCTGGTGGGCGCTCGTGATGGGGTTGGTGGTCGGTGCAATGATGGGAGGCGCCGCGAGCCTCTGGGTGGCGGCGTGGTCTTTACGTCCTCTGTCGCGTTTTCGCGAGCGCGTCGAAGAGATCGATCCGTCGAACCCGACGTCGGCCGATCTCGGACCGCCCGCCTCTGAGATGGAGGTCGAATCGCTACGGCGTGCGCTCATGGATCTGCTTCGTCGTCTTGGAGAGTCGCTTTCCGTCGCGCGTTCGTTCGCGGCCGATGCATCGCACGAGCTGCGCACACCGCTCTCGACCATCGGCGCGGAGCTCGAGTTGCTCGAAGAGACTGCGATCGAATCCGATCGCCCTGCGCTCCAACGGGCGCGGCGTCGTGTGTTGCATTTGTCTGCATTGGTGGAGCGTTTGCTCGTCCTCGCGCGTCCCGAAGGGGAACGCGGCAGCGACGCAGTCGAGATCTCCGAGCTCTTCGAGGATGTACGTCGTGCGCTCGTGCCCGCTGATCGTGCGCGTGTCCACCTCGAGGCGCCCGACGAACTCACGGTGCGAGGGGATGCGACGTTGCTGCGCGCGATGATCGGCAACGCGCTCGACAATGCGCTCAAATTTTCGTGGGGTCCGGTGTCTTGTACCGCCCGCGCCGATGGCTCCGATGTGTTGATCGAGG
>CAYZTA010000029.1:0-69481 GCA_964481145.1 uncultured Sandaracinus sp. | reverse complement strand
CACCAAAACATCGAGTCTCCCCCGTCGTACACCACGCGCCGCACGGCACGCGAAATAGCTGAATCGTGAGCAATGCGTCGGCGGAATGCTGGCACACCTCGACCCCGCGTTGGCGCGATGGGCGCTCGATCGACTGCTTCATCGCTATGTCGAGCGCATCGTCTTCCCGCATCTCGAAGACGACGAGCCGATTCATGAAGAGCTCGAGGTCATCCGTCGTGTCTATGAGCAAAGGCCGACTGGCCGCGATCCTTCCGAGACTGCGGCCTCTCTCGCCATCGCCACGATGGAGAGAGCGAGTGAGGAAGGCTCTCTCTCGAACCTCGGTCAAGAGCATCAAGCGCGCATGCTCGAAGTGTTCTATCTCGAGCGTGGCATGACGCGCGATGGACGTACGATCGAGCTCGCCGATCTCGATCGGCTCGTCGAAGAAGGACGCGAGGAAGATCTGATCGTCACGAGCCGTCGCATACCCGACCCAGCAAAACGTCTCGAGGCGACCCGTCGCTTGATTCGGCTGCGCATCCGCATCTCACCTTTCCCCGAGCTGCAAGCGCGAGCCGCCGAGCTGGAGGAGCGTGTGCTCGCAGAAGGGCGCCACGCCATTCATCTCGATACAGCTCCGAGAACGACGCAATTCATGGACGAAGGGCTCCCGTTTCGCGGAGTGGTGGTCGAGCAGAATGTGCGGGCGCAGAACGCGCGGCTGATGAGTTTTCGCGACACCGAAGAGAACATCTCGACCATTCCTTCGATCGACTTTCGAGGCGCGGTGCTGTTCACGGTGTCTGGGTGGTCTCGGCCGCTCACGGTGTGTGGAGGGACGGATTCATTCGATCCCTCACCGTGCGTCGATGCCCAACAACTTCAAGTGGGGATTCCTTTCGCGACACTCGAAGACGACGGACATTTCCGGATTCACGAGACCATCTCGATGGATGACGTATTCCGGATCGCCCAGGGTGGATCCAAGTTCCGAATCCCGATTCTCTTCCAAGGCAGTCTCTTGGCCGAGGCATCGTGGGATCTTCGGTTCCATACCCAGAATCCAATCGTATTCGAGCCCGGCTTTGGCCTGCCAGGGCCAGAGATCGCCGTCGACATCGATGCCACGTCACCCGACCACGTGTATTACTCGGTCTTGGCCGGAGAACGGACGTTTCGTGCGGTGGTCGAGCACGATCGCTTGAGGGCGTTCGGGGTGGTTGCGTCAGGCGGTTCGGGGATTTCGGGGAGCAACGGCGCGCCTGGGTTCTCGGGGGCAGCGGGTCGGGATGGCTCGGGTGCGCGCTGCGGAGTGGCGGGAGGCGATGGAGGGCCCGGAGGCAACGGCAGTCCGGGAAGCGATGGAGGTCCGGGCGGCGACGGAGGCCCTGGCGGCGTCCTCGTGGCCACGCTTCGCTGCCGGTCGAACGCGTGCTCTTCATTGCAACGACAGATCGAACCGACGCTCGGTGCGCCTGGGGGCGCGGCAGGGCGTGGAGGTTCGGCTGGTTCAGGAGGCGCCGGAGGTCGCGGCGGCAACGGCGGAGCGAGCGTGACGTGCGATGGAATCACGTACCCCGCAGGACGCCGTGGTCCCGACGGAGCGTGCGGTCCCGACGGACGCCCAGGCCCCGACGGACGCCCAGGCCGCAACGGGCGCGTCATCATGAGAGTCGCCCCCTCTCGCTAACCGATGCCGATGGCGGTGCGCACTCGCTCCATCGTGCGCGCCGCGATCCCCCGCGCTTTGGCCGCGCCTTCTTCGAGGATTCGGTCGAGCTCGGCTTCATCTTTGCGAAGCGCCAAGAAGCGCTCGCGCTTTGGGGCGAGCTCTTTGTCGAGCGCTTCATAGAGATCTTGCTTGGCGTGCCCCCAACCGTAGCCGCCCGCGCGCAGCTTCTCCGCCATCACGCTGACTTGCTCAGGGGTCGCGACGAGTTCGTAGAGCTTGAACACCGTCGCGGTCTCTGGGTCTTTCGGCGCTTCGAGCGGCTCGCTGCCCGTCACGAATTTCATGACGACCTTGCGCAGCTCTTTGTCGCTCGCGAAAAGAGGCACGCCGTTGCCGCGGCTCTTGCTCATCTTTTGGCCATCGATCCCCGGCACGAGCGGCGCCTCACCGATCAGAGGCTCGGGCACGACGACCGTGCCCTCGCCGTAATGATGGTTGAGGCGCGTCGCCATGTCGCGCGCGAGCTCGAGATGCTGCTTTTGATCCTGTCCAATCGGCACCACATCGGTATCGAAGAGCAAGATGTCCGCGGCCATGAGCACCGGATAATAAAACACGCCGGCGTTGGGCGATTCACCTCGGCTCTGCACGTCTTTGTACGCGTGACCGCGCTCGAGCTGTCCCGTCGCGACGACGCACGAGAGCACCCATGCGAGCTCGAAAACTTCGGGGATCGACGATTGCCGATAGACGATCGTCTTTTCGGGATCGAGCCCGCACGCGAGCCACGTCGCCGTGACATCGTAGATCGATTCACGCAGGGCCTTGGGATCGCGCACCGTCGTGAGCGCGTGATAATCCGCGATGAAATAGAGCCCTTGGTATTGTTCGGTGAGGCTCAGTGCAGGGCGGATGGCCCCCAGGTAGTTACCGAGGTGCGGCACGTGCGTGGGCTTGACGCCCGTCAGCGAAACTTTTCGCTTCGTAGTGGTATTCATCGCGCGCCGCACGATGCCGCGCCGGGCGCGAGAGAGCAAGGATGTGTATACCTCGCACATGCAAGGGCGACCGTTTCGAGTGCTGGGTGTGCAACAAATCGCCATCGGCGGAACAGACAAGAATGCGCTCCGACACCTATGGGTGGATCTCCTCGGTTTGTTGCCGCACTCGGAGTTCCGGAGTGAACGTGAGAACGTCGACGAAGACGTATGCATTGCGGGCATGGGCCCGTTCGCAGTCGAAGTCGATTTGATGCAACCGATCGATATCGACAAAAGGCCCAAGGTCCACGAGCCGCCGCTCAACCACGTGGGGCTTTGGATCGACGATCTCGCGGCTGCCGTCCGCTGGCTGAACGAGAAGGGGATGCGCTTTGCGCCCGGCGGCATTCGCAAAGGCGCTTCGGGCCATGATGTTTGTTTCATTCATCCACGAGGCAACGAGACGCACCCGCAGGGCGGTGAAGGCGTGCTCATCGAGCTCGTGCAAGCCCCCGCCGACGTCATTGCCGCCTTCGAGACGCTCGCGAAAGCACGGTTATCCCACGATGAATGAACCTTCGGCGTCCTGCGTCGAAGGCCGCCCGGAGGGCTGTCCATGGCTCATTTTTCTCGATATCTATGCGGTTTTCTTTTTGTGGCAGGAGCCTTCTTCGCCGTTCTCGCGCAGAGCGACCAGGCCGAGGCGCTCGATTGCAACCGTCGGCTGATCCTCGTCGGAGATCCGATGGCTCGAGTCAGATCCCTGTGCGGTGAGCCCGCCAGCACCCACTCGCGAACCGAGTCACGTTCGGTCTTCGGTGGTGTGCGTCGGGCGGGCGGCTCCCTCGGAGAGGCCTATACCGTGACCATTCAAGTCGAAGTTTGGGTCTACGATTTCGGCCCACGCCGCTTCATGGAAGAGCTCACCTTCGCCGACGGAGTCCTGCGCAGCACACGCACCCTCGGCTATGGCTCTGCCCGCGCAGATGGTAGGTTCCGCGCACCATGGCAACCAGTCTCCTCGCGCTGATCGATGACATCGCCTCTTTGCTAGACGACATCGCGACCATGACCAAGGTCGCGACCCGAAAGACGGTCGGCGTGCTGGGAGACGACCTCGCTCTCAACGCCGAACAAGTCACAGGGGTCAAAGCCGATCGTGAGCTGCCTGTGGTCTTTGCCGTCGCAAAGGGTTCGGCCATCAACAAGCTCATCCTCGTGCCAGCAGCGCTCGCGATCAGCGCCATCGCGCCTTGGATGATCACCCCGCTCCTGATGCTCGGCGGCGCGTTCCTCTGCTTCGAAGGCTTCGAGAAGGTCTGGCACAAGCTCTTCCATCGCAAGGCTCCCGAGACCGTGGCCGCACAAGCGCAACGGGTCGCGGCCATCGCCGATCCCGCGGTCGACATGGTCGCGTTCGAGAAGGAGAAGGTCAAAGGCGCTGTGCGCACCGACTTCATTCTCTCGGCGGAGATCGTCGTCATTTCGCTGGGAACGGTCGCGGAAGCGACGTTTGCCCAGCGCGTCGGCACCCTGAGCGCAATCGCGGTGATCATGACGGTCGGCGTCTATGGCCTCGTGGCCGGCATCGTGAAGCTCGACGACGCGGGCCTCGCGCTCAGCAAGAAATCGAGCCACGCCGCCCGCGCGTTCGGGGCCGGCATCCTCCGCGCGGCTCCATGGCTCATGAAGGGCCTCGGCATCGCGGGCACGATCGCGATGTTCCTCGTCGGCGGCGGCATCCTGAGTCATGGCATCCCCGGCATGCATGATCTCGTCATGCGCATCGCGGGCCACGCGGGGCCGCTCGGCGCCCTCGTTCCCACACTCATCGACGCCGTCACCGGGATCGTGATGGGCGGCATCCTCGTCGCCGTGGTGTCGCACCGTCCTCTTCGAAAGAAGTCGCATTGAACCCTGCCCAGGGATTCGACGCGATCGCCTCGGCGCGGTACAAGCGGACGTCCGTCATCGTCGGAGCACCATGATCGTGAAGAACGGTTCTCGTAGAGAGCGCATCGGCTGGTTTGCATTCCTCGCGGTCGCGTTCCTTTGGAGCCTGCCCGAGGTGGCGCGCGCCGATCGCGTCGTGCTTTATCCAGTCACGGGCCGCGCCGATCCCGAGCGACTCGAGCACGTCGAAGACGAGCTCACCGCCGTCATTCGCGATCTCGGACACGAGGTGCTCGCACCTCCTGGTGGGCTCGGCTCTGCGCGTCGGCCGCAAACATCTGCCGAGCTCGGTGGCGTCGCGACGGCATCGAGCGCGATGTACGTGGTGCTCGCGGAGGTGGAGCCGCTGCGCGCGCAATATCGATTGCATGTGCGCGTGGGGTATCAACCCACCGAACGCGCGGAAGACCTCGTCGTGACCGTGATGGACGCCGAAGAAGCCACGCGCTTGCGCGACGTGCTCTCGGCCATGCTGCGGCCCGCAGGCCTCGGCGAAGATGCGCTGCGCCTCACCGGCGAAACGGACGAAGCGACCGATGACGCCGCGCGGCGGGAGGAAGAAGAACGTGCGCGCGCCGAAGCCGAGCTCGCCGCACGACGCGAGGCCGAAGAACGCGCAGCACGCGAGGCCGAAGAGGCACGGCAAGCGCAGGAGCGAGCGGAAGCCGAGGCACGAGAAGAGCGCGAACGATGGAACGCGAGAGCACTCTACGGGAGCGATGGCCCATGGCTCGTCGCCGTGGGCGGCGGCGCAGGGTACGCGGTCGCATTCGGAGACCGCCCCGTCGTCCGCGACGGCATGGTCGTGGGGCGCACCAGTGAGATTGGTGGCCTTGGACGCATCCAGGCGCGGCTAGGATACGCTTTTCCGGGCATGGATGGGCTGGAGCTCAGGGGCGGCGTCGATGTCGTCCTGGGCGCCGTGGGGGGCTTGGACCTCGTGCTCGGTGGGACGTGGCAATTCAGCCCATTCCTCGAGCCGATTCGCATCGGGCCCCTTCTCGAGCTCGGCGCGAGCTTCACCTTCACGGGCGCTCAGAATGCGGGCTTTCTCGTGCGTACTGGAGCGCTCGTGAGTTGGGCTCCGATTCCGCAGCTTCAGGTCGAGGTGTCACCCGACATCGCCTTTCTCACCAACAGCCCTGGCGCGTTCATGTTCGGCGGCTCGGTTCGCGTCGGCTATCGGTTCTGATCTCATGTGGCGCGCGCCACACGTGAACGAACCAATAAAGCAAAATCCCGAAAGGGCCTGTCAGCACGAAGGCCAACACCCACGCCACACGTGAAGCGCGCTCGACTCCCGCGTTGTTCTCGAGCAGTGCGCCGAAGACGAGCTGGAGCAGAAACACGAGAGCGATCACTCCCGCCACGATCGCCGCACCGAGCGTACCCAGGCGAAAAACCCCTTCGGGCCAAGCGAAGGCGGTCGCGATCGTCACGAGCGTGAGGGCTCCTCCGAGCAACGTCATGATGAGGAGCCCCACCCGCATCGTCATCGAAAGCGCCTCTGCTCGCAGCTCGGGACGACCGTCTTCGCGACGCGGACGATCCTCCCTCTCACTGCGCGGAATGGTCAGGACGTCTTCGCCCATGACCTCGCTTCGATCAGACATCCCATCCGATACCTATGCACAGGATGAGAGTTTCAACGCGTCACATGAGCGCTCGCGCGCTCCGCATCGGCCGAGATCACCCCCAAGAGCTCTTGGGCCATCATGTATTCGAAATAACTGACCATTCCCGTCTCGAGCACCTCGCGAAACTGCGCATGGGCCGCTTCGGTGTCGCCGCGCGCGAGATCCCGCGTACCCGCATAAAAATGCGCCTCGCAGAGCTGTCCCTTGTTTTCCGCCGCAGCGATCAACTCTTCGAACGACAGCGTGCCTGCGGCAAACGCAGAGAGTCGACCGTGCCAGCCGGGCTCATCGGCTTGATCGTGCAGCGATCGAACGACCTCGGCAGACAAAGGTGACGATGCGCGTCCCGCGATCGTCTGCACCCACAGCGCAAAATAGACACGCCACTCATGCGAAAGCGCGAGCCCTGTATTCGCACGCGAGAACACTTCTTCCGCGAGCTCGATGTTCGGCTCACTCACGACGAGGTGCGCCAGAATGGCGATATAAAGTTCGCGCCACGAAGGTGCTTTGTCGAGCGCAGCGAGGAACTCTGCGCTCGGCGCTTGGCCCAGCCGGCTCTCGAGAATCCCAATCCGCACCTCGACGAGCGCTTGCTGCGCCTCATCACCGCTGCCCGCCAACGACCGGAGCAACGAGAGCGCTTGTGTGTAGATCTCACGCGCTTCGCTCATCTCTCCCTGGGCGCGCAGCGCATCTCCGAGTTGCTCGAGCAACATCGCGCGGGGCAGCACGGCGTCACGGCCCTGCTGCGAGCTTCGATCGAGCGTTTCGCGATAAAGCGCGATCGCCTGCGGATATTCACCCAACCGATGGCGCAACATCGCAAGCTCGAGGATGGCGTCACGGCTTCGATGCTCTTCGAGGCTCTGCTCGAGATGGGCCACGGCCTCGCTCACATGTCCTGCATTCGCTTCCGCTCGACCCAGCGCCAGATGCAGCTCGGCCGGAGACACCGCCGCAGGATCATTCGGCCAATGCTCACGGTATTGCGCGAGAATGCGCTCCAAATGTCGCCCCATCATCCGAATGCGACCGATATCGTTCTCTGCGGAGGCAAGATCTCCTTCGATCATCCGCGCGAGCCGCTCGATCGCCTCGTCGTACACCATGCGATCCGAAGGCGCGATGGAGACCGCGTCCGCGTACCACGCCGAAGCTTCGGCCGGTCGCTCGTTCGCCGCGCTCAGACGGGCGAGACACAGAGGGAACCGTGCGTCGTTGGGATGATTTCGATGCCCGATGCGGCAAAGAACGATCGACACGTCGGGACGCACCCGTTCGAACCCACTCGAGAGCTCGCCCAACGCTTCCGCGCCCTGCTCATCCAGCCCTGCCGCCGTTTCGATGAGCCGTCGCAAACGCCATTCGATGCCTCCACGCTCGCCCAGCTCCGCCACGCGCTCGGCCGCGCGTGTCAGATCGCCGACACGCAGATAGATCGCCGCGATGTCGAGCGGCATGCGTTCGGTCAGGAGCTGCGCCATGCGCATTTGAGGGAGTGAAATGCGCTCTCCGGGGGCAAACCCTTCTTCCGGTGTGCGTCCCGAGACGATGTCACGCATTTGTACGTATTGATCGGCCAATCGATCGAGCACGGTCATCCCGGGCGAAAGCCGCGCATGCTCTTCCCACACGGAGAGCAGAGTCGGTCCGAGGTCGAAGAACGTCGCGCCCGCTTGCGGCTCGGCCCCCCAACGCGCCTCTCGACCCCACGCCGCGACACGTTCGTATTCCTCGCGATGGGCGGGCACGGTCGGCTCGATTCGAGACAAGAGGAGAAGCGCCGCGAGCGTGCGCGGCTCATCACCACGCCGCGCACCGCGCTCGGCAATCCAGCGCGCGACCGGCGCGATTTGCACCGGGATCCCCCCTTCTCTCGTGAAGTCCGGGGGCGCGAGCAATTCGCTCATCTCCCCCAGATGCGAAACGAGCGCGTCGTAATCGCCTTGGGCGATGAGCGCATCGGTTCGAGTGGCGAGATGTTCGAACAACTGTTCGCGAACTTCATCACGCGACGGCGCATCTGGAGCCAGCACGAGGTACTGACGACGAACTTCTTCGTACGTCTCATCATCCACGGCGCGTGCGTCGAGCGCCGAGCGAAGACCGTGTGTCGGACCACCACAGCCGGAGAGAGCAAGAGCCACGAAGGCGACTGCCACCAAAAAGATTCTTCTCATGAGCTTGTGCGCAGTCTATCGCGTGCTCCGGTGCGCGGCACGAAAGCGTATGTCATGTTCGGGTCGTGCGGGCGCGTGGCCAGCTTTCGATCGCTCAGACGATAGGGCTGGTGCTCCTCGCGATGGGCCTTTTTTTCGGGGGCTCCATGCTTGGAGTCGCGCTCCTGGCGACCGTGTCGGGCAGCCACATCGCAGAGGCCCAAGACACCTTTTCGCGAAATCCGCTTGCCCTCGGGCTCGTGCAGCTCGTCGCGCTCGGTGCCGTGTGGGTCATCGGCAAGCACATCGCGTTTGGCGCCCGTCCCTTTCGAGAAGCGCTCGGGGTTCGTCGCGTCCCTCTTCCTCTCCTTTTGCTGTCCGTCGTGGCGGGGCTCGCGTTTCACTTCCCACTCGTCGAGCTCATGGCGTTTCTGACCGAGCGCTTTCCCGAGCTCGCCCCCGACGCCGCATCGCAAGCACGCATCGAGGAAATGACGCGGACGGACAGCATCGAACGCGCGTTCGCGGTGTGGCTCACCCTCGTCGGGATTGCCGCCACCACCGAAGAGCTCTTGTTTCGCGGTTTGTTTCTCCCGGCGCTGCGTCCGAAGCTCGGCAGCGCTGGCGCACTCGTGCTCACGTCATTGCTCTTCGGTGTGTTTCATGTGGAGCCTTTTGCGGTGATTTATGCCTCGATCGCGGGGCTCATCCTCGGTGTCATCGCGATCCGCACGGATTCTGTGTTGATGTGCATTGCGTTCCATGCGGCGTTCAACGCCGTTCCGCTGCTTTTACCGGAGTCGTTCGTGCCGATTCCTGGATTCAACGTGGCGGAGAGTGAGGCACACATGCCGCTCCTGCTCGTGTTCGGAACGAGCGTGGTCTTCTTCGCCTCGATGCTGTGTCTATTTCGCCTCACGCGAAATGGAACCCCCGAAGAGATCATTCACATCAAGTCCGAGACAGCGGAATAAATGGACGCATCCACGTCTTTCCAAGGCCGTGGTCATCACGAATCATCCCACCATTGACACGACGAGTGCCGGCCACAGGTTCAAGTCCGTGTCGGCCCACGCTCATGTGACTCGTCCCGTTTCAGGACAGCCGCTCCGCATTCTCATTCTCGCCGACGACCCGCTCGTCCGCGAAACACTCGCCGCGAGTTTGGCACACGAGCCGTCGGTCGAAATCGCACAGCGCACCGAAGATGCCCATGTCGCGCTGCTCGATACGGGAGCCACAGCTTCCGCCGATCGCGCGGAGCGCGCCCGGCTCGATGCTGCGCTTGGAACCGTGACTTCGCTCGAAATCCCGAGCGTCGTTCTGGCCGAAGGGGAGTCCCATGCACGCGCCGCACTCGCACGGGGCGCACGCGGCGCCGTGATGCGCAGGCCCGATGGGCCCCGTTTGGTGGCCGCGCTCATGGCGGTCGCCTCAGGCCTCACCGTCCTCGACTTCTCGCTCGCGCCTTCGTTCTCGACGACCGAAGAGTCGACACCACTTCAGCTCACGATGCGAGAACAGCAAGTCCTCGAGCTCTTGGCAGCGGGGTGCTCGAATCGTCGAATCGCACGGCGTCTCTCGATCAGTGAACACACCGCGAAGTTCCACGTGAACGGCATCCTCGTGAAGCTCAACGCAGGCACACGGACCGAAGCCGTCGTGATCGGCGCCCGCCGGGGCCTCGTGATGCTCTGATCGCGAAAAGATCGCGCCCCCACCTTTTTCATGTCCTGCTGCCTAAAGGCCCGCTCGGCACTTCTGTAGAGGTATGAGGAGCGCGAGAGACCCACCGCGTGCTCTCCCTCGAGCGAAAGAGCCCGCCGTGCCGATCTCCTTTAAAAACAGCGTTTGTGCGTGCTTGTTCCTTTTTCTGGGGTGGTCTTGGGAGGCAGCAGCGCAGTCCATTCCACGCGAAGTCGCCGCCCGCTCGATTCCATCC
The DNA here is from genome assembly GCA_964481145.1 of uncultured Sandaracinus sp. Taxonomy (GTDB): domain Bacteria; phylum Myxococcota_A; class Polyangia; order Polyangiales; family Sandaracinaceae; genus Sandaracinus. Next base: position 59,150 of record CAYZTA010000029.1, on the reverse strand, counting down.
GCCGTCATCGTGATGATGGAAACGAGCACAGGTCGCTCCGAAGGCTCGGGGTCGATCATTCACCCGAACGGTTATGTGCTGACGAATTTTCACGTCGTCGGTCATGTGCATCCCTTCGACGGAGGAATTCCCGGCGATCTCTATCGCGCCGATGGGCTCGTCACGCTCTTTCAAGCGCAAACATCGCATGAAGAAGCTCGTCCCTTGTGGAGGGGTCGGGTGGTGCGCGGCGATCCGCAAGCGGACCTCGCGCTCATTCGCATCGAATCGACACTCGAAGGGACGCCGATTCCCAGCTCGCATCATTTTCCTACGGTGCCTTTGGCCACCGACCCTGCCGAGTTGTCCGAGCCCGTCTTCGCGCTCGGTTATCCGCTTGGCATTCGCACCGTGAGTGTCACGGGCGGTCAGGTCACTGGCTTCGATATCGATGCGGACGGCAACGTCACGTTCATCCGCGTCGATGCGGATTTCAATCCTGGAAATAGCGGAGGAATGCTGCTGAACCAAGCGGGACAACTCATCGGCATTCCGACGCTCGTCGTGCGTGGTCGCGAGCAAATGGCCCCCATCGAGAAGGCGCGGCCGGTGGGGCGCATCCCCGGCGATTGGATTCGCGACATGCAATCGGGAATCTCCGAGCCAATCGCGCAGAGTACGCCCTTCTTGGTCGAACAACAGATGGCGGTGCGTTCGGCGGGCGCGGGCCTCGTGGTCCAAGGTGAAGAGCTCTTTTTCCTGCGCATTCCCGAGGGATGGACGGGTTCCGTGCGTTTTTCGATCGACCAGACGATGCCCGCGATTGCCGCGGATGCGATGTTGATGTCACTCGACCGCCCCCGCGCTTGGATTCGTCGTGTTCGCGACAACACCCTCGCGGTGTTGCCCTCCGATGGTCAGCGACTCTTGATGGTCGTCACGGTGCGACGACGTCGCGATGATGGATCTCAAGGCGGACCCACTCGTTTGCTGCTCGAGCCTCAACGCGTGGGTGCAGGCGGCTTGGGACTTCGGCAGCAGAGCACACCGATCGTCAGCGCTCCGCCGACATCGAGTGTTCCGAGCGGAACACCCATGCTCGTTTCGAGACCGACAGGAACGGGTCCCGAGGAAGAACCTGACCCCCTCGGATGGGGCTCGGTGAGGGTGCAAGGCGCTCTCGTGATGGACCCTTTGCACACACAAGAGATGGTGGGCGGTGCCGCGTTCGCAGCGGCGTTCACTGCGCCCGTGTTCGTCGTGGGAGAGATGCGCCCTTTGATGTTCACCATGGATTATGGCGCACGCGGTGTGCTCGGAGGTTGGCGTGATTCTTTCTTTGCGATGGGTTTCGCGACGCTCGGATTTCGCGCAGGGATTGGCTCTCCGAATTTCAGCATCGAAGTTCCTCTTTACTACACGCTTGGAATGGGGAGCGTCGAAAATGAATTTTCATTCTCGCTCTACGGATACGAGATTGGATTGAATGCGCGATTCAGAGATTTCTCCTTTGGAGTGACGTGGTCCGAGTCACATCGAGGAAACTTCTCCGTGCTGAGACTGCTTGGACTTTCCCTAAGCTGGTATTTCTAATGACGAAATCGAAAATTCATGACGTCTTGCTCGCCGTGATGATGAGCGCATTTGCACTCTCGGGTTGTCTCCTCCAAGAGGACGGCGCGTGCACGAGCGGCTCGAATTGGAAGGAGCACGCCTGTCGTGCGCGCACTCTTCTCGCCCCTCGAATCGATGGAGATGCAGGCACTCGTCTCGGAACTGGAATCGATTCGTGCACTCCCGGAAATTACGTAACGATTGGTTGCGGGTGTGAAGGACTCGGCTCCTGTTCGGGAGATCCCGTGATGATTGTCTGCGATCCTGCGAACCGAGATCCCACATGCTCGATGACACAATTGGCAAACGTCGATGATTCCTGCGGGACATGCCCCTCTGCGACGGTGCGATGTCCCAGCTCGGGCCAATTGCTCGTCGTGACTCGAGGGTTTTCGAGCGCCAGCGTATGGTCCTGTGATTGGCAATTCTATGAGCATTTTTGACGATCAACCGCCCTCTTCACGACAAGGAAAGTTTCAATGAGTTCGATTCATCGATGTTGCTGCGCCGCGTTCATCGCCGTGCTCGCCGCAGGCTGTGGTCCACGCGTCGTTCGCGCAGTCACACCACGTCCAACGACGATTCTCCCCGCAGGCAGGTATGCACTTGCGCTCTCACCTCAAGTCCTCGACACCCAAAACGTGGATCGCTCACTCATCGTCGAGCAGTTTCGCGACACGCTCGCGAGCGGGTTCCACAACGCATTCGCGCATCAATCGACCAGCGATCTTTCGCAGCAACCGACGATGCTGGCCATCGATGAATGCAGAATCGAGGTCGAGCGCGTGGGATATTTCCGGGTGTTGGTGGCGAGGGTGCGGGGTCGTTGGCTCACGCCAGACGGGACGCAGGTGGGTCAGTTTGCAGGACGCGCCGTGGCGCGGAATCCCACGGGAGGCGGAGGTCCCGAGAGGCAGTTGACGGATTTGGTCGAGGCCATGTTCGAAGAGATCATCGCGGACTTCACGACAGGCCAAAGAGAAGCCACTTCGTCGGGCGGTGAGCAAGGCGGCGGCGGGATTCACTGAGTCAGCTCGATCTCCTTGCTCCTCACCGCTCTGGGATTAGGCTCGTCCCATGTTGAAGCGCCTCCTCTACGGATGGCTCAAAGGGCTCGTGATCGGCAGCGCGATCGGCGCCGGAATCCAGTTTGGATTGCCTGAGCTCCACATGACCTGGCCCATCGTCTCGGGTGGCATCGCCGGAACCCTCCTCGCGATGGGCGCCGCAGGCACCACGGGGGTCTTCGCCGGAAGGCCTCCGTGGCGCGAAGGCGCGTGGATCGAAGCGCTCCTGAAAAGCCTCTTCGGCGTCGGCACGGGCGCCCTCCTCTATTGGCTCGGCGCGCGCTACGGCACGTTTCCCATGCCTTTTCCGGGCATCCAGGGCACCACGGTGTGGACTGCGCAGCCGGTCCTTTTTCTTCCGGCCATTGCGGGCGTATACGGATCCCTCGTCGAACTCGACAACACCGGCGATGACGATAAAAAGCGCGGTCACTCCTCGAAATCAGGCGGTCACGACATCGCCCTCGGCGACACCGAACACGCAGAACGCACGAGGCCCGCAAAGCGGCGCGTCTAGTGGATGATTTTTTCGAAAGCAGAGTCAACACGATGAATCAACACCCTTCGATCAGTCCGAGCAGCGCCCTTTCCATTCAAGATGAGCTCGGCTGGACCCTCGATCGGCATATCCTCGAACGCCAACGTCGCGCTCCCGGCGCGAGCGGTGATTTCACTGGGCTCTTCCAGGCCATCGCCCTCGCAGGACGCGTGATCGCGAGCAAGGTGCAGAAAGCAGGGCTCGCCGATGTCCTCGGCGCCACGGGCGCGGTGAACGTACAAGGCGAAACCGTGCAGAAACTCGATGAGCTCGCCAACAAAATCTTGGTGCGTTGCGTCGAAGCGGGTGGACACGTCTGCGTGATGGCGAGCGAAGAGGACGAGTCGATCATCCCGATTCCCCCGCAGTATCCCGCCGGCAAATACGTGCTGATGTTCGATCCTCTCGATGGCAGCTCCAACATCGACGTGAACATCTCGATCGGAACCATCTTCTCGATCCATCGTCGGGTGAGCGCGAGCGGCCCCGGCACCGAGAAAGACTGTCTCCAAGCCGGAAGCAAACAAGTCGCAGCTGGCTATATCATCTACGGCTCGAGCACGATGCTCGTCTACACGACGGGCGATGGCGTGCATGGCTTCACGCTCGACCCCCTCGTCGGAGAGTTCTTCCTCTCGCACGAGAATATCCGCATTCCTCATCGCGGCTCGACCTACTCGATCAATGAGGGCAACCGCTCGGTGTGGACCCAGGGCGTGACCCAATGGATCGACACGCTCAAGAGCGAACGCGCCCCTGGCGGAAAGCCTTATGGGCAGCGCTACGTCGGTACGCTCGTCGCCGATTTCCATCGCACGCTCTTGCGCGGTGGAGTGTTCGCGTATCCCGCGGATCGCAAATCACCGGCAGGCAAGCTCCGTTTGCTTTACGAGTGCGCGCCCATGGCATTCATCGCCGAGGCGGCCGGTGGAGCTGCGTCGACCGGAAGAGGCCGCGTGCTCGACGTCGATCCCCAAGCGCTCCACGAGCGTGTTCCGCTCTTCATCGGAAGCAAAGACGACGTGAAAGATGCCGAGGAATTCATACTGAAGCACGATATCTGATATCCATCCGTCCACGGACCGAAACATGAAACGCCGTTTGCTCTTTGCCGCGAAGGCGGCGTTTTCTCTCGGATTGCTCGCTTGGCTCATCGCGAAAGTGGCCGAGCGCGAAGGAATGGATGCGCTCGGTGATCGGCTCATGTCGGTCACTCCCTTGCCCATCGTGATGGCGGTCGTGCTTCATTTCGCAGCCGTGCTCTCTGGCGTCGCGCGATGGCAGGTGCTCCTTCGCGCACGTGGCATTTCTCAGCCTTTTCCATGGCTTTTTCGATCTTTTTTGATCGGCCGATTCATCGGAGCATTCACACCCTCCACGACGGGGCTCGATGGCTGGCGCGCGTTCGAAGTGGCGAGACGTACGGGCGACATCGCCGGCAGCGCAAGCGTCATCGTGGTCGAAAAACTCTTCGGTTTGGTCGGCATGGCGCTCGTCTGCGCCGTGCTTGCACCGATGGGTGCGCTCGACCAATTGGGCCCCACCGCCCTCCCAATCGCACTTTCGATCGCCGGAGGCTCGGCATTCGGTCTTTGGATTCTCTCCTCCGCGGAACGAACACGCGTGCTCGCTCGCTTCGCGCCGAAGTTCGTTCGTGCCCGCGCCCTCAAGTTTGCCGAAGCGCTCGCGACGCAAGAGCTCAATCGTGCGCGTGTGATGAGCGCGCTCGGGCTCGGTGTGCTTTCGCATGTGTCGATCTCGGCGGTCTTCGCCGCCACGGGGGCTGCGCTCGATGTGAACGCCTCACTCGTATCGCTTCTCGCCGTCGGCAATGCCATCACCATCGCGGTGCTCTTACCGATCTCGCTCGGCGGTGTGGGCGTACGAGAAGGCGTGGCCGTCATGCTGCTCGCAGGCGTGGGCGTATCCACCTCGGATGCCGTACTGATTGCGCTGCTTGGTTATGTGACGGGCCAAGTGCCCGCAATCCTGGGCGGAGTTTTGCTCATGCTGGATCGCAACGCGCCCAAGCCCAAGGATGTACCGGCCCTTCAGACCGCCGAATCAAAAGCGCGCTGACACCGCCAACCCACTCACGTCTCGACGTCTCCGTTCTTCCCATCGATTCCGACCTCGCGTGATCCAGCATCGGGATCTTCGTCGCCTTCGCCTCGTTGGTTCAACTTGCGAGGCGGCAACAGCTCGGGCTCGCTCGACACTCTTTGCGCGAGGAAAATTGCCGCATCGAGCTTATAAAAGCTGCGTTTTCGATAGAAGCGAAGTGCGCCTTCGTTGTTCTCCGCCACCTCGAGCACGAGGTGCGTGCACCCGCGCACCCGGGCGAGATGTTGTAGCTGTTCGAGCATGAACGAACCCACGCCACGTCCTTGATAATCCGGATGAGACGCGAGCTCCTCGACGAAGAGCGGGCGCATGTCGCGCGACTCGAAAAATCGCGGATTGATCCAGTTGTCCGAGCCCGTGACTTCATACGCGCATTCAGCGTAACCGACGATCTCGCCGCTCACTTCGAACACAAACTGCTCGACGCCTTCGTCATCGTATTGCTCGACGAAGCGCTGCTTGCTCCGAGGCCTTTGATATTCGAGCGTTTGACGGTTCACGCTTCGGAACACCAACTTGAGGAATTCCCATACACGATTGAGATCACGCCGATGCATGCGGCGTACGCGGATCTCCTCCGCAGATCCTCCATCGCAGAGATCTGCGAGCGGGACTTCGGAATCGGAGCTCCGTTTGCGGGGTACAGAACTTACGGCTTTTCGCCTCTTCGCCATGGCTCGGCCGAAAGACATACCACGAGCACCCCCTCGCCGCGGTATCCGATATGCTTCGACGTCCAAAGAGGAGGTGCACGTGGGCAAGCCGAAGCGGGTCGGAGTGATGACAGGGGGCGGGGATTGCCCTGGGCTCAATGCCGTCATCCGAGCGGTCGTCAAAACCGGAATCGAGAAGTATGGATTCGAGATCTTTGGCGTCGAGGATGCGTTCGATGGGCTCATCGACCTCGATTCCCACTCACCGGACGGCAATCGTTGGCTCACGATACGTGACGTACGCGACATCATCTCTCACGGAGGCACGATCCTCGGCACCTCCAGTCGGGGTGGCCCTTTCCGGCATGTCGTTCAAATGCCAGACGGCACCGACGTCGAAACCGATGTGTCGGATCGTGTGATGGAAAACATGCGCAAGGTGGGCCTCGACGCGATCATCTCGATCGGTGGTGATGGGTCGATGGCGATCAACAAGCGCTTCATGGACAAGGGCATGTCGGTCATCGGTGTCCCCAAAACCATCGACAACGATCTCGGCGCGACGGACCAAACCTTTGGTTTCGACACGGCCGTCGGAATCGCGACGGAGGCAATCGATCGATTGCGCGATACCGCGGCGAGTCACGATCGTGTGATGCTCGTCGAAGTGATGGGACGCGATGCGGGTTGGATCGCGCTCCATGCCGGGCTCGCTGGAGGGGCCGATGCGATCTTGATTCCGGAAATTCCCTATCGCATCGAAGCCCTCTCCAAGATGATCGAGAGCCGCGACACGAACGGCAAGAAGTTCAGTGTCATCGTCGTGAGCGAGGGAGCCAAGCCGATGGGGGGTGAAGCGAGCGTTGGCGAGAGGCCGATCGGGGGAATGCCTCGGCTCATGGGCGCAGCACAACGGGTCGCAGAAGGGTTGCGTACGAAAGTCCGCTCGGACATTCGCGTGACCGTGCTCGGCCATATTCAACGGGGCGGCACGCCATCGAGCTTCGATCGAATCCTCGCGACCCGTTTCGGCCGTGCGGCAGTGGACCTCGTCGCCAAAGAACAGTTCGGACGCATGGTGGCTTTGCGCGACGGTGAAATCACTTCGATCCCCATCGCAGACGCCATTGCGAAACCAAAGCGGGTCCCGCTCGACAGCGATCTCATCGCCACGGCGCGCGCCTTGGGCACCTATTTCGGTGACGAAGCTTGAGCTTCAGCTCCGAGCACGCTCTGCGAGCACAGACTGGATCTTCGCCACGATCAAATCGAGCGCGACGTGATTGTCCCCGCCTTCGGGGATGATCACGTCCGCCCACCTCTTGCTCGGCTCGACGAACTGCAAATGCATCGGACGAACCGTCGCGTAGTACTGCTCTCGAACGGAGTCGAAGGAACGACCGCGCTGCTCCATGTCCCGTCGAACTCGACGCAACACACGAATGTCGGCATCTGTATCGACGAAAATCGCGAGATCGAGCTCGTCGCGGAGCTCCTGATCGTTGAAGAGCAAAATCCCTTCGCACACGATGATTGGGCTCGGTTCCACACGCCGGGTGTCGGGGCTGCGGCGGTGCTTTTTGAAATCGTAGACAGGCACATCCACGGCGCGCGACCGCTTGAGCTCACGAACATGATGAATCATGAGCGAAGTCTCGAGCGCCTCGGGGTGATCGAAATTGAGTTGGCAGCGCTCCTCGTAGCTGAGATCGGGTCGATCGAGGTAATAACTGTCGTGCTCGAGAATGGTCACCATCTCGGCAGGCACCGCCTCCGCGATCTTGCGGGCCACCGTCGTCTTTCCCGACCCCGTTCCACCTGCGACTCCCACGAGGAATGGCTGCATGCCGCAGCTCTAACAGGTCCCTCGATGGAGATCGACCGGATTCGAACCTTCACGATCGAAGCGAAGGCCGGCTTCGAGGACCGATGTCGGCGGCCGCTTCATGTTCCAAATCAAGCCGAGCTTTTCTAAGCCCACGAGCACGTAGTAGGTCGGATCGATCTCCCACCAATAAAATCCCTGACGCGCGCTCTGCATGTGGTGATGGTGGTTGTTGTGCCAACCCTCACCCATCGTGATGAGCGCGAGGAGGAAGTTGTTGCGGCTGTCGTCTCGGGTCGGAAAGCGGCGCTTTCCCCAGACATGCGCGAGGCTATTGATGAAGAACGTCCCGTGCCACGTGAACACGGTGGAGAGGAAGAAACCGATGAAGAGCCCGCTCCACCCGAACGCAAAGAACACCGCGATCGCAAGCAATGTGGGCGGCACCAAATAATATTTGTCGAGCCATACGAGCTCGGGATATTTCGCGAAATCTCGGATGCGCTTCCAATCGGTTTCGTCGGTGGTTTGGAAAATCCATCCGAGATGCGCGTGGAGGAATCCGTGCTGCCGAGGTGAGTGCAAATCACGCTCTGTGTCGGAGTAAAGGTGATGCGCGCGATGATGCGACGCCCACCACAGTGCGCCTTTTTGTCCCGTCGATTGCGCGAGGAAGGCCAGCACGAACGCGAGAGGACGGCTCGTTTCGAAGGATCGATGAGCGAAATATCGGTGGTACCCAGCCGTCACACCGAACATGCGCACCCAATAAAGCGCGATGCACACGAGTACCGCTTGCCAGGTGACTCCAGCAAACACCGCGCCCAGCACGGCCAGATGGCAGAGCAGAAACGGAATCAAACTGAGCTTGTCGAAGGCGTGACGCACCTTCGCGGGATGCACCGAAGACGCTGAGATCGTCATGACTCCAGTGTAGGAATCGAGTCACGAACGGACCGTCATGGTTTCGTCAGCCTTCGTCACCATTCGTTCATCGTGCGCCGAACGTTTGTCACAGTTCGTTCATCTACCCGACGGGCGCTCTTCGCCGTAATAAAACTCTTCTTCGATCTTCCCGTCTCGCCCGTGCACGACGACCTGCGCGAGATTCGCGCGGCGCGCGAGCTCTTTGGCGCGCGACACCGCCACATCCTTGGTATCGGCATATTCATTGAGACTGTCGCCGGCGAGCTTGACTGCCCAGAGCTCGTCGAAGGGCAATACGTGATAGACGAGGGACTTGGCCATGTGCACCTCCTCTACGAGGATGTAATTCCCGACATTCGAAGAACAGCTCAGGGCACGAACTTGTATCCGGCTCCTCGCACCGAGACGAAATGCTGTGGATCTTGCGCATCGATCTCGAAATGCCTTCGCAGGCGTGAGATGAAATTATCGACGGTCCGGGCGGTCGAATAATTCCGCAACTTCCAGACCTCCTCGAGCAGGGTGTCGCGTGAAAACACTTTGCCTGGATGATCGACGAAAAATTTCAGCAAATCCAACTCGAGGCGCGTGAGCCGAACGGGCTCGTCGCGCACGAACACTTCGTGCGAATCGAAATCGACGCGCGCTTGTCCGATCATCACCACACGCCATGTTCCGCGATCTTCTTGCCCCCGCTCCCATTGCCTTCGTCGCAGAACGGATCGGACGCGCGCAAGAAGTTCATTGAGATCGAACGGCTTGACCAAATAATCATCGGCCCCCGCCTCGAGCCCGCGCACCCGATCTTCGGCGGCCGCGCGTGCCGTCAGCATGATCACGGGAGTGTAATTTCCCGAGCTCCGGAGCTTCGCCGACAGAGCAAATCCGTCGAGATCCGGAAGCATCACATCGAGCACGATCGCATCGAAGCGCCCCGGACGTAGCAAAAGCTCACCCGCTTCTCGCGCCGTCCCCGCCACCTCCACGGCATACCCTTCCAGCTCGAGATTGAGCTTGAGGCCCATCGCGAGATGATCTTCGTCCTCGATGATCAAGATCCGCGGGATTTTTTGCTCACCGGTCATGACGACGCCCTCTTCGCCTGATGCTTCCGGAGTGGCAAACGCACCCGAAGCGTGGCCCCGCAACCTTTTCCTTCAGAATCCGCCCCGACGCTCCCACCAAGATTTCGCGCGAGAGCCGATACGAGAAAGAGTCCGAGCCCAGTCCCTTTTCGAGAGCGCACGCCCTCCTCCTCGACGCGATAGAAACGGTGAAAAATTCGCTCGAGGTCTTTGGCTGGGATACCGATTCCGAAATCACGTACCTCGATCGCGACGAACCCCTTGGGCTCGAGGCACGCGGAAACAATCACACGCACTCGATCGCTCGAATACTTGATCGCGTTGTCGATGAGGTTTCGGAGGATGATTTCGAGTGCCGCGGCATCCGTAAAGAACACGAGCTCCGGATCTACTCGAATTTCGATGGCGTCCGAGGGGAGCTTGTGACGCATCGAGGCGACCTCGACACAGTGCGTGACGATGTCAGTCAGGCGGACCTCGTCGACATCCATGCCCACATCGTCGTGCGAGAGTCGACTGGCCTGGAGCACGTCGTCGATGAAGGTCGCCAAACGGTCGACGTCGTCGTGCATCATCTTCTGGAGAGCCGCGCGCTTTGGCTCGGGGATTCCTTGTCGTTCGAGGGTTTGAAGACAGAGCTTGATCGACGCCAGGGGCGTCTTCAGCTCGTGTGTCACCGAATCGATGAAGCTGTCTTGGCGTCGCACCTCGATGATCTCGCGTGCGAGGAAGATCGAGAACATCACGAGCACGCTCATGATGACGATGAGAGAGAGCACGCCGAGCACCATGAGCCAAACGTTGCGCGCCACCTCACCGCTCTCCGCGATGTTGCGCGCGGTGAACATGGTCCAGCCGACCAAAAGAAAGACCGACAGCGGCACAGTCACTGCGCCGAAGGTGATCGGGACAGAAATCGAACGAATTCCGCGGCGGGCCATCGGTTGATCCTCGAAGGAGGATAGCGCGGACAGATGCACTTGCATCGCTCGCCATGGACTCGTATCAACTGCGCACGTAGTTCGGCCTTATACGATAAGAATTATAAGGGAAAACATGCTTAAATGGCTGGTGATGATGATCGCGCTGAGCGTCGGCTGTGGGGCCGCGAGCACTCCTCCATCGAGCTCAGGATCGAACACCACCGCAGAGGCGGCCTCTGGGCCATCGCGCTTCAGCGTGGAGGTGAACGGGCACGGTCCGGATGTGATCTTCGTTCCAGGGCTTGGCTCGAACCGTGAGGTCTGGCGCGCGCAGGCCGATGCGCTCGTCGCGACGCATCGCGTTCATCTCGTGCAAGTCGCGGGCTTTGCAGGTGAGCCCGCCATCGCACCCACAGAGCATGTGATCGAACCGTTGGTGGAAGAGCTGGCGAGCTATATCGCAACCAATCACATCGAGCGGCCGGCGTTCATCGGTCATTCGATGGGAGGCCTCACCGGTCTCATGTTGGCACGCCGCCATCCCGAGCGTATCGGCCGGCTGATGATCGTGGACGCGCTGCCTTTCTACAGCGCCATGTTCGGCCCCCAGGTGACGGCGCAGAGCGTCGAGCCACAAGCGCGTGCGCTGCGTGATCGGATCTCCGCGCTCGACGAGGCTGGCTTCGCCGCACAGCAAGACATCGGTGTCGCTCGGCTGATCAAGACCTCCGAGCGGCGCGCCGATGTCTTGCAGTGGAGCATCACCTCCGACCGAGCTGTGTTCGGACAAGCCATGTACGAGGTGATGACGATCGACATGCGTCCTGAGGTCGCCAACGTACAGACGCCGATCACGGTCGTTTATGCCTACGACCCCGAGATGGGTCCGGAGACCTTCATCGACGATCTCTACCGCGGCGGCTATCAGGCGGCGCCCAACGTCACGTTCGTCCGCGTCGATGGTTCTTTTCACTTCATCATGTTCGACCAGCCAGCGGCGCTCCAAGCTGCGGTGGAGGAATTTCTCCGCTGAGGCTCAGCGCGCAGTCCGGCCACGCCATCGTCGGATGTCTCGAACTCATGACCTACGAGTCCGACGGTCGGCGCACATGGCTCATCGACTTCTGGGAAGAACGTCTGAAATGAGTCACCAAGCGCGTCAGAAGCAGATGGCGTGGAGCGCGTGACAGTGGGGCGCGCGAAAACGCCCGTGCAGCGACCAACCGGGCGCCTCAAGGGCGAGCTCGCCTGCGACGTGCCCGTGCAGCGTGCCCAGCTCGCAGGGAAGCTCATGAAGCAAGCCGGTATCCGTGCAGACGCAAAACGAGTCGCCAGGGCGGTACGGATCGTCGACTGGTACTACATGCTCCTCGACCCGTATCGTCCCGAGTGTCTCGAGCTCTTCGCCGGCGATGCCCACGCGCACCCGCACCTCGTCGGGCCGACTGGTAGGCGCGATGGAGATCCACGGCTCGGGCGGTCGAGGCAGCGACGAGCCCACGAGCGAGCTCGTCTCGCCGAGCCAGAGATGGTCGCCGCATCCCTCGGTCTCCGACGCCCACGCGAATCGCGCGTCAACGGGACCGAGTGGTGTTGTCCCGCGCACCGACGCGTTGGGTGCTCCCAGTGCGCACACCGTGCGCGAGGAGTCCGTATCGTGCAGCATGCGCGCATCCGAGGGCAGACCCGCGTCCATCGACTCCATCGTCGCGCCCACCTCGAACCCGCTCCGCGCGCCGCAGCCGCCCGCGAGCGACATCGCCATTACGACGACGGCTGGAACAACGCCCCGCCATCTCCGCCTCATCCTCCCGATTTGCTTCTCCTTATTCATCCCCTCGTAGTGCGTCGGCGAGATCGATTCCTTCGGAAGAGCGTAGTCGAAATCGGGAGGTAGTCGAGATTCGCGGCGGGAATGAGATTTTTTGCCGATCAATGCAGATGAGCCGACACGATCGCGGCCACCATTGGCGCTGGCGACGCGATGTTGTCTTTCTTTGTATCGCGGGCTTGGACTTGCATCACAGGCTCGGACTTGCTTGGATTCGCCCATGCCCAGCTTCGATGTCGTCAGCAAACTCGACCGGCACGAGGTCGATAACGCGGTGGATCAAGCGAAGCGCGAGATCACGACGCGCTTCGACTTCAAAGATACAGGGACGGAGATCGAGAAGAACGAAGAGGGAATCTCGATCAAGAGCAACAGCGAAGGGCGCATCGAGGGCGCCTACAAGGTGCTCGAAGACAAGATGGTCAAGCGCAAGGTATCGCTCAAGACGCTCGATCCTCAGAAGCCGCAACCGTCGGGACAAACCTGGCGGCAGCTCATCAAGCTCAAAGAAGGCGTCGATATCGATCGCGCCAAGCAGATCGTCAAAGCCATCAAGGACAGTAAAATCAAGGTTCAAGCGGCGATTCAGGGCGATCTCGTCAGGGTCACCGGAAAGAAGAGAGACGAGCTCCAGGAGACGATCGCGCTCTTGCGCGAGCAAGATTTCGGATTGCCTCTTCAGTTCATCAATTTCCGAGACTGAGCTCGATCGCCCAGCGCGAAGATTTCGCTTGTGTGGGGCGGTCACACGCCCCATAAACGCGGCGCCTCAAGGGCGCATGAGCGAGATTGGAGATGGCTGTGGACGACGAGCACGATGGTGAGAGCTGGTCCACCCAGAAGAGCGCGGACCTCTATCAAGTTCGCGGCTGGGGTCACCCTTATTTCGGCATCAACGCGGCAGGACACGTCGAAGTGGTGCCGGATCCCGAAAAGCCCGCGCAGACGATCGATCTCTATGAGCTCGTCAACGACCTCGATGCGCGCGGGCTCGAACTACCGCTCCTTCTGCGTTTCTCCGATGTGCTCAAGGATCGCATCAAGCGCATCAACGAGTGTTTTGCGCGCGCCATCGCCGAATACGACTACAAGGGCCAGTATCGGGGCGTTTTCCCAGTCAAAGTCAACCAGCAGAAGCATTTCATCGACGAGGTCGTCGAGTTCGGCGCGCCGTGGCGCCTCGGACTCGAGGCAGGATCGAAACCCGAGCTCTTGATCGCACTGAGCGCGGAGCAAGAATCCGGCGGCTTCGTCGTCTGCAATGGCTATAAAGATCAAGCCTATATCGAGACTGCGCTCCTCGCACAGCGCTTCGACAAGACCGTGATCGTCGTCCTCGAGCGTATCGAGGAGCTCGATTTTACGTTTCGCGCATTTCAGAAGACCGGGATTCGACCCGCGCTCGGCGTCCGCGCGAAGCTCGGAAGTCGCGGTATGGGCCGCTGGGCGGACTCGACGGGCGAGCGCGCGAAATTCGGTTTGACCGCCGCGGAGATCGTCGAGGTCGTCGATCGGTTGCAAGAGCGCGGCATGCTCGATTGCTTGCAACTCCTGCACTTCCACGCGGGCAGCCAAATCTCGAGCATCATTCCGATCAAGCAGGCCGTACGCGAAGCATCGAACATCTTCGTCGAGCTCGCGAAGATGGGCGCCAACATGCGCTACCTCGATGTGGGCGGTGGTTTGGCCGTCGACTACGACGGCAGCAAAACAGACTTCCACGCGAGCAAAAACTACAACATTCAAGAGTACGCCTACGACGTGGTCTCGGCGGTCCAGGAAGCCTGCCAAAAGGCAGAGTTCGCGCCTCCAATGATCGTGACCGAGAGTGGTCGTGCAATCGCGGCGCATCAATCGGTGCTCGTGTTCGAGGTCGTCGGGAAGAACGAAGTGCGCTTTGGAAAGCCCCAAGATCCCGGGCCCAAAGCGCATCGCATCCTTCAACAGCTCTACGAGACATATCAGGGCATCGCGCCCAAGAATCTCCAGGAAGCGTTTCACGATGCGTCGCAAGCCAAAGAGGAAGCGGAATCCCTCTTCAAGTTTGGTTATCTCGGCCTACGCGACCGTGCCCAAGCCGAACGTCTCTTCTGGGCGTGTTGCGAGAAAATCGGTGATCACGCGAAGAACATGAAGCGTGTGCCCGAGGAAGTGCAGCAGCTCGATCAGGTGATGGCTGCCATGTACTACGGGAATTTCTCCGTATTTCAGTCGATTCCTGACAGTTGGGCGATCGATCAACTCTTTCCGATCATGCCGATTCATCGGCTCGAAGAGGAGCCATCGACCAAGGCCACCATCGCGGATCTGACGTGTGATAGCGACGGGAAGATCGATCATTTCATCGACGTCGAAGACGTCAGACGCGTCCTTCCCGTCCATCAATGGCGCGAGGGGGAGCGGTATTTCATGGGCATCTTCCTGAATGGGGCCTATCAGGAAATCCTTGGCGATCTCCACAATCTCTTCGGCGACACCAACGCCGTGCACGTGCGCCTCGATGGCGAGGGCGGCTACGAGGTCTCGCATTTCGTCAAAGGCGACACGATCACGCAGGTGCTCGAATACGTCGAGTACGAACCTGGTGCGATGGTGGAGCGGGTGCGAAGGCAAGCGGAGCGCGCGCGACGTCAGGGCCTCATCACGTTCGATCAGGTGAAGCTCTTGATGAAGCACTACGAGGAATCCCTCGGCAGCTACACGTATTTGACGAGCGACGAGTAAAATCCAAGAGCGAGATCTCCGAAAGGCAGGGTCAACTGCCCAAACAACCATGATACGATATGCCCAATGAGCATCCGTCAGACTGCTCGATGGGCGATTTCGACCGCGGCGGCTTGTCTGCTTTTGGCATGCGGTCGAATCCATTACGACCCTACTCCAGCTGACGATGTGTTTGACAGCTCGGTTCCGCTCGACAGTTCGATTCCGTTCGACAGCTCGACCCCGTTCGACGGAGAAGTGCCCACTGACGGATTCATGCTCACAGATGCAGGATCCGAGACGGACGCGTTCGTCGTGGACGGCGGCTTTGACATGGATGCGGAATCGATGGATTCGAGCTTTTCGACAGACTCGAGCCTTGCCATGGATGCAGCTCCTGCCGGGGCGCTCATCGTCGAACCGACCTATCCCACGCATGCTGCGTGGAACGCTTACGTTCTGCCCACGGTGAGCGCTGCAGATGCGAATCACCAGCCCGACATCGACTGCCCCCCACCTGACCCTAGCGATGGTATTCGGTGCATCCACGGGGGTGAGCGTCGACGCGTCCAAACCGTCTTTCCATCGTGTGATGAGCTGAATCTGATCGACGACCTCAACGCATTTTTGTGGAGATGTGACGATCGTAGCGGGACCGCGATCTTCTTTTCATACGGCCTTGCACAAGGTCGTGGGCTTGGAGATTTGATCGAATCCGATGGCTCGAGCTGGCGTTCGATTGGCGTGACGCTTTTCCATCAAGGAATGGAAGTCGAAGCGAGCTCTCCCTCGATATGGTGGGAAAATCAGCTCAAGCCCTTGATGGGCGGTGGCACCCTCACGAACGATGACACCGCGATAGGAGATGTCTATGTCGCGATCGCCAATCAAACCGTGACCGGAATTACGCTCGGAGATCATCGCATCGCGTTGGTGACGCTCCCTGGCGTCACCGTGTCCTTCGACGCAGCCGCGCCAACCAACTGTGCATCGACAGCCGGCGGCTCGATCGACGCGAGGTGTTTGGTGTACGCCGAGGGGCAAAGTTTTCTTTGGATCGAAGGCTCCTTTCAAGGGGTGCGCTCTCTCACCAATCTACGGGGCATGATCCTGCGTGGGCTCAGGAACTCTCGCGTTCGAAGGGTTCGAATGAGGAGCACGGGCTCCTTCGGGCTGCGGCTGGAAACGATGCGCGAGTGCCGCTTCGAAGACATTCACCAACAAGACAGCGGCACGCATGGCGTGTATGCCCTCATGGGCAGCTTCAACCGCTTCTCGAACATTCGAATTTCAACAAACGCCGGAAACGGATTTCACGCGCAAGGCGATGTGTCGACCGTGTATTGGGTGCACAACGTCGTGTCCAACCTCTATGTGTCGAACAGCTCGGGCACAGGGGTTGCCCTTGTATGTGGGACACGCGACAATATCCTGACGAACGTCGTCACGGTGTCGAACGCGGGTCGCGGGGTCGATTTCTCCTGCAACGTCGCCACCACCCTCTCGCACGTCACGTCGGTGGCCAATTACACGGCCGGTATCGAGATCTACAATGACAATACCAAGACGATCGTACAAGCGATCATGTCTGCGAGCAGCCTTGGGTTCAACCTCTCCTCTAGCACCGGCCGTTACGCCCAGATTGTTGCGACGAACAACTCTGGAGCTGGCATCCATGTCAAATCGAACGGAAGCCAGTTTCACCGGACGCTCATGGTCGGAAACAACGCCGTGGACTGTACGATCCAGAGCGGAGTCACGACGCCTGGACTCATCGAAAACACCTGTACGGTGAGCGGAACAGAGGGCTCCTCCGACTACGGCGTAGAGGCCTCGACTGCCACCCTTCGCACCGGCAGAACGATCACCCATTCGTTTTTGGGTCGAGTCACGGCGGATGACTCCATCAACAGCTCGGATGCGGATGGCTTCGCGGCAGCCCCTACGGATTGGACGAACTTCGAAAGTCCTTATCGTTTCTGGGGCCGCGACCGAGCCACACTGACAGAGTCCGGGATGTTCGGTCGCTGCAACACGAACTGTCGTGTTTGGGATTTGCGTTTGGCTGCCACGGACAATCAGCTCCTCTATCGAAGCGGAGATGGAGCCACCGTCTCCATACCGGTCGCGGGGGCGATGTGTCCTGCGTGGTTGCGAGGAGATGTGACTCTCACCGACTTCGCGCGTTTCGAAATCATCGGAGATGGTAGGGGAGATGACGACGGGATCTGCGAACCAGCAGAACCTTGCCATCCTCCAAATACGTTCCTCGTGAACGCGCTCGAAGTCATCGGGGACGACGTGGGAGATGAAGATGGGCTCTGCGAGAGTGGCGAAACCTGCATCGCCTCTCCTCATTTTGGCGCTTGGCAAGGAGACGGAGAGCCGACGGGCTCATGCATATTTGATCCAGGCCCAGCAGGGATCACGAATGTGACCATGCTTGTCCGTGAATGACGGTGCTCTGGCGGAGTTGCACGGCATCTGCGCGGACCTAGCTCCACATGGGTGGTGCCTGACGAGACCGGTCTTCGACTTCCCTCCTGGAACGAAGGAGCTGCCAAGCGAGCCCTCCTCGATTTCATCACTCGAGCGACTCAGCCTGGAGCGGATTTCGTACCCGAGGCAGAGCGAATCGCAGTATTCGACAACGACGGGACGCTCTGGGCAGAGCAGCCGATCTATTGTCAATTCTCTTTCGTTTTGGAGCGTGTGAAGGATCTCGCCCCCTCCCATCCGGAGTGGGAGGAGAGACAGCCCTTCAAAGGTGTTCTCGAACATGACTTCAAAGCCGTTGCCGCCTCCGGCGAACGAGGCTTGGTGGAACTCGTCGTTGCGACCCATGTTGGAAACACCACCGCGGAGTTCGAAGTTCTCGTTGAGAGGTGGGCGGCCTCAGCGCGACATCCTCGTTTCAATCGGCTCTACACCGAGCTCGTCTACGCGCCCATGTTGGAATTGATCGCATGCTTGCGCTCGAACGCCTTCAAAGTTTTCATCGTATCCGGTGGCGGCGTGGAATTCATGCGGCCCTTGGTCGAGCCTATCTACGGAATCCCGCCCGAGCAGGTCATTGGAAGTCGAGTGAAGGTGAAATACGAACGAGAAAACGGAGAGCCTGTGCTCCGACGGTTGGCAGAGATCGATCTCGTCGATGACAAGGCCGGCAAACCCGTAGGAATTCATCAGGCGATCGGCCGTCGTCCCATCGTCGCGTTCGGAAACTCCGATGGAGATTTCGAAATGCTCGAATGGTGCACATCGAGCCCGGGACTTCGTATGGGTCTGATTCTTCACCACACCGACGCGGAGCGCGAATGGGCTTACGATCGCGAGACCCGCGTGGGTCGCCTCTCACGCGCATTGGACGACGCACCGAAGCACGGGTGGATCATCGTCGACATGAAGAGAGATTGGAAAAGGGTCTTTTCATTCCAGTCCCTGGCAAAGGGCACGGAATCACAGGCATAGGGGCAGGGTATCAATCATCTGATCAGCGAGAGCGCCGATGCGCCAGGTGATTTATACCTGGGCCCATAGGGCTCAAACTTCGATGCCAGGGCCCGGGGAGGCGAGGAGCGTGCGGAGGACGCCCGGAGTCTTCGCGAGCGCGCTCTCGACCTTCTTTGCCGCTTCGGCAGGGCACACGGCTTTGACGTGGGGCCCAGCGTCCATCGTGGGCCACACGGGCACGCCCTGATCGCGAAGCGCGCGTACCGTCTGAAGCGCCGCCACGCTCGCGGGTTGAAAATACAGCGTCGATGGAGCGCTCGTGAACGCGAGCGCGTGCATCGTCGTGAAGCTCTGCTCGACCACGGGGCCAAGCTTTTCGAAATCGCGCCTCGCGATCGCTTCGCGGATCTCGCGATACATCTTCGGCGCGCTCTCGACCCACGCATTCCAATAAGGCGAGGTCTCGCGTGAATGTCCCATGCCTTCGCTCGAACCGACGTTCTTTCGTCCTTCGGTGATCACCGCGACGACCACGCGCAGATCCCAATGATCGGCCCCCCAAAGCGGGGTTGCAGAGAGCGCGTCATCACCTGGTTCGCCGCGCTCGAGTGCGACGAAGCCACCGTACATCGAACGCGCTGCGCTCGCACTCGCGCGTCGTGCCATCGCGCTCGCTTTGGCATCGTCGCGCGCAAGACCGTAGGCCGCGCGTGCGGCGGCGGCGAGCGCCGCGAAGCCCGATGCGCTCGAAGCCAAGCCCGACGCGGTCGGGAAATGATTGCGACTCTTGACGCGCGCTTTGGTCGACAGACCGCTTTCTGTGCGCACGCGCTCGAGCAACTCCGTGACCCGACGGGTCTCTCCTTCACGCGCAGGGGCGGAATCGAGTTCGAACGTATCGTTCGGTAGCGACTCATCGAGCTCGACCGAAGTCTCCGTGCGCATCGGCTCGAGCGTGATCGAGAGGCTCGGCACCGCAGGAAGATTCAGTTTGTCGTCGCTTTTTCCCCAATATTTCGCGAGCGCGATGTTCGCGCGCGCACATGCTTCAGCTCGACCCGGTACGCGACTCATACCTCTTCGCTTCCTCCGACGATCGCGATGAAAGCGCGCTTGCCGAGCGCTTCGATCGCGTCTTTGATTTTCTCTGCGGATGGACGATCGATCGCGAGCGCGATCATGCAACCGCCACCTCCGCCTCCCGTCAACTTGGCTCCGAGCGCGCCGGCGTGACGCGCCGCACCGATCATCTCTTCGAGGGTGGCCGTGGATACGAGCATCCCCGCGAGCAGCGACTGATTCATATCGAAGAGCTGCCCCAACGCCGGCATGTCACCCGCTTCGATCGCGAGCCGACCATTGCGCACGATCGCCGCGATCGCATCGAAATGCTTTTCCATGCGCTCACGATTCTTTTCGTGTTGTCGCGCCACATTGTCGACTGTGATCTTGGTCGAACAAGGTTCGCCGGAGTCGCCGATCACCAACATCATCGGCTTGCGCGCGCGTACACGCTCGTTCCCTTCACCACGCACGTACTGCGCGAGCCCACCTGCGATCGCCATCGCATTGTCGATGCCCGATGGGTTGCCATGAAAGATGCGCTCCCATGCAAGCGAGACATCGAGCATGGACGCTTCGTCGCGATCGATGCCACGGAGTGAATCGAGAGCACGCAGCACCGCGACGCCGAGCGCAGCGCTCGAACCAAGACCGGAGCCCCCTGGGATCTCGAGCTCCGCTTCGACACGAACACCCGACGAAACGCCTGCGGCCTCGAGCAGCGTGGCGAACGCCATCGAGAGGGAGCGCTCGCGATCTGGTTTTACCGTGACCCCCCATGGGGTCACGCTCAATGTGCTCGTTTGTGCCGTGCTCCATGCGCGTGCGCGCGCACCATTGGGCAAGCCCGCTGCGAGCGCAGGCCGGCCGTACACGACCGAATGCTCACCAAAGAGAATGATCTTTCCGTGAGCGTTCCCGATGCCCACCTGTTCTCCGAGCGCGTTCATCGGTCACGAATCGCGAGGGCGCCTGCGAGCTCTCGAAGCATCGATCGCCCCGGATCGGCGAGCACGCCGCCCTCGAGGGCGGCGCAGGCCTGGTCGAGGAGCGTCGTGAGTTTTTGCTCGACGTTCTTCCGCGCGCCTGATTTCACGAAGAGCTCGGTCACGGCGGCGACCTCGGCATCGCTTGCGTCGCGCTTTCCGAGCACACGCGTCAGCAATTCACGCTCGCTGCCGCTGAGGAGACGCTCACACTCACGCACGAGCGCGGTGCGCTTTCCCGCTCGCACGTCGTTGCCCGAAGGCTTGCCTGTGGCGCGTGGATCCCCGAAGGTCCCGAGCAGATCGTCGCGAACTTGGAACGCCTCGCCCATGGGCGCGCCGAAGGCCTCGAGCGCCGCCATTTGAGCGTCCGATGCGCCCCCGATGAGCGCTCCGAGACGCAGCGGCCCTGCGACCGTGTAGCTGCCCGTCTTGAGCTGTTGCATTCGCGAGACGTCGGCGATCGCAAGAAGATCGAGGCTCTGGCCCATGACGACCTCGACCTGCATGCGAACGAACGCCGCGAGCATATCTTTCGCGCGCACTGCCGACTCGAACGACTCGAGCACGAGTTGCTGTGCATAAGCCGACGCAAGATCTCCCGCGAGCACGGCAAGGCTCGCGCCCAAATGCGCGTCACCATGCTGCGTTGCGATCGCAGCATGGACGGCAGGGCCACCTCGACGCTGCTCGTCCCCGTCCATCCAATCGTCGTGGATGAGCAAATAACTCTGGAGCATCTCGAGCGCCGCACACGCAGGCAGTGTCTCTTGCCAACCGCGCTCGGGAGCGACACTGCGAAACGCCGCCACGAGCACGGCAGGTCGAAGCCGTTTGCCGCCCCGCATGGTCAGCGCCGCAATCGCATCGACGAGCTCGACGGCTTCTGGCGCGAGCGTCTTCGCATGCGCCGTTTCAGCCTCGAAAAACTGGGCCAGACGAGCGTCCACGCCGTTTCGGACTTCGTCCAACCATTGCCCCTTGGATGTCATGGCGCGCGATCGTGGGCGCCGAGACCCGGTCCGTCAAGCTTCGTGGTCTGTATCATCAAATAAGTGCGAACCGTGAGAAAACTCGGAATGTCCTTCGGTTCGTACGAGCCTTCCCGGGCGGCTCGCGTTATGAAGTGCACCATGACACGGAATACTCTGATTCTCCTTGCTGGGCTTGCTCTTGCCGCGTGCGGCGGAGCTGCATCTTCTTCTTCGACGACGGCCGAGAGCGAGGCTCCGACGAGCGGCGCCGAACAGCAGACCCTCGTGCCGTTCAGCCAAGCACAGATTGGGGATCGCACCACCTGCCCGGTGAGCGGCGAGGAATTCGTCGTCACCGAGAACTCACCCACGGCAGAGCACGACGGCCACACCTACTATTTTTGCTGCCCTGGTTGTGGGGAGCGTTTCCAAGCGAACCCGCATCAATACCTGCCGCACGACCACGAAGAAGCCGACTCCGAGAGCTGAGCTTTTTGGAGCGCTCGAAAAGGGAGCCACGACGAAACGTCGTGCTCCCTTTTTCTTTAATTTTTGTCGTTGGTCATCAAAGAGCCTCGCAACGTCCCGGTATAATGATTCGGAACGTGATTCCGAGGAGGGATGATGTCGGTTTGTCCGCTATGTCAGCAGTCGTTCGACCCATCGACGGCTGCGTACGACGATTCGGGGAGATTGGTTTGCCGTACCTGTCGTTCGGCCCAAGCAGTGGCTCAGTCGAACACAGTGGTCGAGGCCCAAGACCCGACGTCGGTGCGCAACCTCTACGGCGCTTCGGCAACGTCGTCACTTCTGGGAATCGCGACGTGTTGTTTATCCATGTTGGGAACGTTTTATTTTTTGCTCGCGCCAATCTCGGTGTTCATGGGGATTGGCACGTTGATCTACGCACTGCGCGACCCAACAGCGAAGCAGCGTCTTGGAACGGCAGGCTTTGCGTTGGTGATCGGCCTGTCGGTGACCGGCGCTCTCTTTGGCTTTCTCGGCCTCGCCGTAGGTTTCCTCGCACTTGCTTTCGACGCGAGCCGACCATGATGAGACCTTTACCACCCTCCTCCCGCCCGCGTGATCGGGGTGAGCGCGAACTGTGCGGCGAGCACAAGAGCGATCAGCAGATGTCGATCAGAGCGTGCTGACACGTACCAAAGATCGCTTGCGACAACGACCACGAACAGCGGAAGCTGGAAGAGCCAGAGCCGGGCCGATTCGTTGCACCCTGCGTAGAGCAGGACAACGAGGTGCACAGCGAGCACCAGCCCGCCGAGCAGGGTCCACGCGCGTGCTCGACGAGAGAACGAGTTCGTGAGCGCAGCGAAGAAGAGCGCCAACAGAGGAAGCCCTGCCCATGCCCAAAATTCCAGTGCACCGGTGAGGCCCCACCGGCCTCCAATGAAGCCGTTTTTCCAGCGCTCATGGTACTCCATCGCGACGCGATACCCCTCGAGCGGCGAGGCGAATATGCCGCTTCCCACGAGGGCGGCGAACCCGGTCCCGAGCCCGAGTCCGAGGGCTGTGACGTGTCGCGCAATGCGACTGAGCTCGCTCGGCGGTCCGCGATGGACCGATACCGCGAGCTGCGCCGCAATCGCGAATCCAAACGAGGGCAAAAGTCCATAGCTGCTCCAAATCGCAAGGGCGAGCACAAGCCCCCCGCCGAACGAGAACGCCACGCGATCATTGCGAACGCCCGACGCGGCAGCTGCGCACGCTGTGACGACAAGGAGCGGATACCAAGAGCCATCGGTGTGATGTGTGATCACGAGCACCGCCGGGCAGCTCGTCCATATCAAAGCGGACCAGTACCCCACCATCACGTGTCCGCTCAGCGAGCGCCCTAGCCAGACGATGGGCAGCGTGACGAATGCTGTAAGAAGTGGAAAAAGCACGATCGCCGCGGCAACTGCGTCGGGATAGGCACGCAAATGTGGACGACTCATGGCGAACTCGTGGATCGGAGCGAGCACCGTGAGCAGAGGCTCGCGCGTGCCGAGATCGTAGATCCAGCGATACACTGCGAACGTGCCTGGTGGCTTGCTCGGAGCAAAAGCTCCCAACCGTCCCTCGGTGGCCTCCTCTGGATAGGCGCGCAGGACCTCGAGCAGCGCTCGATCCCGTGTGTCATGAGCAGCCTTCAAGAAGGCACCATGCCCCCCTTCGCAACGCTCGACTGCGGTCTCGAAATTCGGTCCAACGAGGAGCAGTGCTGCAAACTGAGCCGCGAGACTCGTGCTCACGAGCAGCGCCAACGCGAGCCCGTGTCTGCGCGCAGCAGCGACACGCAGAACCAACCACGCCAACACCAACGCCGCGATCCCAAACGCGACGGACATCGCCGGTAGGTCCAGCGCGCGCCAGCGCACCGGATAGAACCAGTTCACGAGTTCGCGATGTCCTGGGAGTTCGAACACCCACGCGAGCCCACTCGCCAGCGTCGCACATCCGAGCACCAATACACGACGAAGCCAAAGCTTCCGTGTCTGACCGACAGGTAGAAGCACCGGGCGCCGGCTTAGTTCACGACGGACAGCGAGGCAAGGGACGCTTTGTTTGGACGACTGAAGACGCAAGTCTCAAGTCATCGCGTGGGCGCTGGTGATGCGCCCTCGAGAACGACCTCGAAGTCGGCGAGCGACCATGAGGTATCGTGGCGTCCCGCGCGTTCGCCCTCAATCAACTGAGACCCATCTCGTACTCTGAGCGAGAGATGCAGACGCACCGGAGCCTCGAGTGCTTCGGGGATCACGATTGGTGTTGGATCCCGAATGACCTCCCCCACCCTCCAGCGCGTGGTCGGATAGCGTGAGTGCAGCGGGTAGTGCCAGGCGTGAAAATGCGCGGGGATGTCCACACCGGGTGGGCCGGTGATGTCGACGTAAAAGAAGAGGTCGCGATCGATCGCGTTATCGACGCGGTAGTAGAAAGTCAATGGGATCGTTTCACCACGCTGGAAGCGGCTCTTTGGCAGATCGAAACCAACGATCGTAAACATCCCGGGATACCGAATCTCAATCGGATGCGTGATGTCAGGGGGGACCACGCGGAGTCGATTCTGGTCGACAAAGGTGTCAGTACGGTTTTCGGCCCGGCTCGCACGCGCGACCCACGCCCGAAGCTCGCCGAGCATCGCGCGCGCATCGTCACTCCGCACGTCCGAAAGGTCATGAAGCTCTCCGGGATCTTCGGCGAGCTCGAAGTACTGATAGGTCCCGTCGCGCACCCACCACATCAGCTTGTGGTTGCCTCTCCGCATCACTTTGATGTCGTAGGGCGTGAGGCCATCCGGCATGAGCTCGGCAAACACCGAACGCCCAGGGTCAGGCTCGCGCTCGCCAGTCGCGAATGGAAGCAGACTGATGCCCGAAACGTCATCGATCGGTTCGACACCTGCGAGGTTGAGGATGGTCGGCGCAACGTCATGCAGACCGACAAGTCCATCGATGCGCCGCGGTGGGACGCCGGGGATACGCATCATCAAGACCGAGCGGAGCTCTTCCTCGTAGAGTGTCGTCGAGTGGCCGAACGTGCCGTGCTCGCCGAATCCCTCCCCGTGATCAGAAGCGAGCACCACCACCGTACGGTCACGCAGCCCCAACTCTTCGAGCCCATCGAGCAGACGCTGAAATTGCTGATCGGCAAAGATAATCTCGGTGTCGTAATGGTCGGCTTGTTCACTACCAAACTGTGAAGGCACACCATCCTGCAGGTACGGCACGTGACAGTTGTAGAGGTGAACCCAGAGAAGCCACGGAGAATCACTGCCAGCAAGGCGTTGGAGCTCGGGGAGCGCTTGATTCACCGCACGGTCGCGTGGTGGGTCGGGAACTTCGAACTGCGTGACCCGCTCAAACCCCTGGAAGAAATCGCTCATCCGCTCAAAGTAGTTGGTGGCCATGATCACCGACGTCTGGTAGCCAGCGCGGTCGCGAATCAGCTCGGGCGCCGTCACATTCTCGGGCAGAAGCGAGGGCCAGAGATATTGGGGGCCATAGGCAATCTCGGACGGGAAGTTCCCCGTCCACATCGCTGGTATCGAGCGCATCGAGCGCGAGGACTGCGGCACGACGCTGGCAAAGTGGACAGACTGGGCGGCGAAGCGATCGATATTGGGTGAGGTCGGCCGCTCGTAACCGTAAGCGCCGAGATGATCGCGGCGGAGCGCGTCGATTGTGACCACTAAAACATTCGGACGCTCGAGCCCACGTGGTACAGCGCCAAACGCGCCGCGTCCACGCTGGATGATCACCGGCGCTCCATCTCCTCCGAAACAGTCCAGATCGATCCCATCACCTTCTTCATCGATCGCCCCGGGATGAATGCTTGGATTCGTATCATCGCAATCACCACCACCGAACGCCCAGGAATAGTGATCTCCATCACGATCAGTGAGCTGCGAAAGAGCTCGGATCATGCGTCGACCGATCACGCTCCGTTGCTCGACCACGCTACGCACGCGATTTGATTCGCCAAATGTGATCGCGCTCGCGAAACATCCACCCAACGCGAGTACGACCAGCACCGCTGCACTGGCACGCAGAGACCATGCTCGCAAACGTCGGATGCGGGGCCCAATGAGCATCGCCACGAGCAACCATGCAACCAAACTCGAGGGGATCCACGCGAGCGCAATCGGATCGTAGGCGAGCAGGATCTCCGGATGCGCGACCAGGAAGAGCGCCGTCATCGTGACTGTGGCGACGAGCACGAGCGCAGCGAAGGCCGCGTAGGTACCAAGTTTGCCAAGGATCGCGATCCACGACCGTAGTAGGTTCGTGAGCCACGCTCGGGCCCAGGCCAGCATCACCACGATAGCGAGGGTCACTGCGCCAAGGAGATAGCCCGCGAGGTCGGCGCGGTGAAAGCGGGTGACGAATGACATGTGACCCACCGCGACGGAAGTCACGAGCAGACCTGCGACAATCACGCTCGCAACCCAGCTCGCGACACCAGTTGGATCGGGACGTAGCCAGAATTCGCGCGAGCTCATCCGAGCGAGCGAGTCCGCAACGCTTGGGACTCGGCGCACCGTCACGAGAAGCCCCCCCATCAGCATCCCGATCGTCACACCCGCCACGGCGTAGAGTGCGAAGAGGTGCAGGCCTGCGATAGCGAAGTCCAAGGGACCCACGCGCGGCGCGGTCACCCGGATCGCCGCCTGGATCAGATCAGCGATCGCCATCGCCAGTGCGGTGATCGCTGTCACCAAGATGCTCACTGCGATCAACGAAGGTTGGTTCGCGCGAGGAGCGGCTCCGAAGGACACGGAGCGTGTGTAGCCCGAATGAATTCGGGGGGCAATCCTCTCGGACAGCGCGCCCAGCGTTTCAAGCCCGCCGATGCTCCAACGGAATGACCGAACGATCCCGACTCAGCGGCTTGGCCCGGATGGCGCTCGCTCACGCATCCAATCGCGTCGCGGACCGTTCGGGTTCTCTTCCAAATATCGCTCGGCCTGATCCGATGCTGTCGGTTGCGAGCAGCCACACCACGTGAACGCGATCAGGACCAGCATGTTGAGACGCGACATTCGCCATCCTCCTTCTTCGGTGCAACAGGAACGATGGTCTTGGTGGAGGAGGCGGTGCTTCGCGTTGGACGAATTCGTCACGCTCTCGTCTGAACGATTTACGGCTTTCGACGCCGTCGCGCTTCGTACTCGAGCACGGCTTCGGCAACGCGGATGACGTCGTGCGCAATCTCTGGCTCGGCACTCTCGATTCGGGCACGGAGCTGCTCGAGTCGTTCACCTCCATGGCTCGGCACGAGAAGGTCGTTGGGAGTGCAATCGAGCGCGTCGCAAAGGCGCATCAACGTCTCCAGGGAAGGGAGAGTCACTCCCCGCTCGAGCCGGCTGATGAACTCCGCCGACAACTGAGTTCGCTCCGCGAGCTCGGCTTGTGAGATCTTCGCCGCATGACGGGCGGTCGCGAGCCGTTGCGAAAACATCCGCTGAAGGAGCGCCACCATAAGCTGGCGGAGTATCGAAAAGCAGTTCGTCCATTCGACAGAACATGGGAATACGATTTATATCGTATTCTTGGTTGACATGGCAGGCGAGCCCGATTGATGCTGGACGCACCAGCTGCGAGTGAGGTGTCAACCGCAACATGACGAACGTACACGATCTCACTGCGTGGGAAGCTCTCATCGTCTCGATCCTCGAGGCTGACGTGGGAGCCCGCGGCGAGAAAGAAGCGTCGCGGGATGCACTCAAGTGCCTTCGCATGCTCTTCGCGCTCGAGCTCGATCCCACGCGCCGAGCCACACTCTACGGGCTCGTCGGACTCGGTGAAGACATCATCGATGAGATGTCCTCTTCGGGCCCTGAGATGGTGCTCTCCATACATCGAATTCTCACTGAATTCGAGCGCGTGGGGGCAGAAGAAGACGAAGAGACAGTCACCGCCATGCACGCAGTGTGGGGCGCAGCGCTGGTCGATTGGAATCGATTCGTGAACGCCTACTTCAAGCTCGCCCGCAGCATCATGGGCGCTCGAGGGCCCGCAGATGGCGTAGAAAAGGGCGTGACGCCGATCGAGGCCTGAAAAGTTCCATGCACCGTCCTCCAGCGGCACCGTTCCATGTCAGGCTCTGGCCGCAATGACGGCATCGCTCGCCTCGGCCTCGCAACGAATCCGGGTTTCGGCTCCAGGAAAAGTCATGGTTTCCGGAGAATACGTGGTGCTCGAAGGGGCTCCGGCGCTCGTCGCCGCCGCGGCCGCGCGCGCGTACATCACGCTCGGCCCTCCTGCGGTCCACGCCGAGCTCCCGCCCGAAGTCCTGCGATCCCAGACTTGTGCGGAGCACACCTTCGGCGCACTCGCAATCACCACGGTGCAGCTCGACACCACCGCATTGCGGAGCGAAGGACAGAAGCTCGGTCTGGGCTCGTCTGCGGCAGCGGCGGCGGCGACCGTCGCGGCCATCGCGAATGCACACGGCCACGACCTCCGCGATCCGGAGATCCGCCGGCGATTGCTTCCGCTCGCGCTCGAAGGGCATGCCTCGATCGCACCCGAGGGAAGTGGCGCTGACGTAGCCGCCTCCATGCTGGGAGGTTTCGTGCGGGTGCGTCGCGAAGGCCAAGCGCTCGATGCACACCCGATCGAATGGCCTTCTGGAATCCATCTTTGCCTTGTTTGGACGGGAAAACCAGCCAGGACGAGCGATCTCGTACGCGTCGTCAAATCATTCGCGGCGCGCGATGCATCGGCGTATCGACGCGCCATCGAGCCTCTTCGAGAAGCCGCCGCCGAGCTCCTCGGCGCCGTCGAGCGTGGTGAGGTGGATGCGGCCATCGAATGCGCGGCCGCCCATCATGATGCCATGGACCTTCTTGGAAGAAGCGCGGGGGCTCCGATCGTGACCCCCGAGCTCACCCTCGCCAACGAACTCGCGAGATCCGTCGGCGGATCGGCGAAACCTTCGGGCGCAGGGGGTGGCGACGTGGCGATCGCCTTCCTCAAAAGCAAGGAAGCGCGTTCGGAGCTCTCGAAAGCATGTCACGAACGAGGGTTGGCTCTGCTCTCACTCGGGCTCGGAGACGAAGGCGTGCGCACAGAGCTCGGCTGAACAAGCGCTCCCTGGAAACCAGGAGAACGCCGGACTACCCTCTCTTCGCTATGCAGCTCGAAAACAAAAGGATCCTGGTCACAGGCGGAACGAGCGGACTTGGACGAGCGATGGCGCTGCGATTTGCACGCGAAGGCGCTCACGTCGCCATCACGGGTCGCAACGAAGAGGCGCTCCGAGAAACAGCGAAGCAAGTCCAAGCCATGGGTCGACACGAAGCCGCGATCATCATCGCGGATCATCTTCGTGGCGCAGACAATGAGCGCTCCGTCGATGAAAGTGTGGCCGCGCTCGGCGGGCTCGACGTGCTCATCAACAATGCGGGTGTGATCGGATTCGATGGCATTCTCGAGCCGCGCCCCGACGAGTTCCGACGCTTGGTCGAGACCAATCTCTTCGCGCCCTACGCGCTCATGCGTCACGCGGTGCCGCATCTGACGAACAGCGCCGACAACGGACGCGACGCATCGGTGCTCAACGTCTCGAGCGTCGCCTCATTGCGGCCGTATCCGGGGTTGCTCGGATACTGCACGAGCAAAGCCGCGCTCGACATGTTGACGCAATCGACGGCGATCGAGCTCGCACCGAAGAAGGTGCGCGTCAATGCGATCAACCCGGGCGTCGTGGTCACGAATCTCCACTTGTCGGCGGGCCTCGACTCCGAGGCGTATCGCGCCTTCCTCGAACGCAGTGCTCAAACACATCCGATCGGGCGCCCTGGAACTCCGGAAGAAA
The DNA here is from genome assembly GCA_964481145.1 of uncultured Sandaracinus sp. GTDB lineage: Bacteria > Myxococcota_A > Polyangia > Polyangiales > Sandaracinaceae > Sandaracinus. Next base: position 29,084 of record CAYZTA010000029.1, on the reverse strand, counting down.
TCGCGGCGCTCGCGGCATTCCTCGTGAGCGACGAAGCAAGCTGGATCACCGGCGCGCTCCATTCGATCGACGGCGGACGCGCGCTCACTTCGCTCCGATGAATCTGAGTCGATCAACGATCACAGGTGAGAGATCACACCAATTCTCTTACCTACCGATGACAATCCGCCCCGACATGCAAAACTGCTCCCCCATGCTCGCCCAACGCTTCGAATTTCGCTTCATTGATTTACTGACAATCGCCGCGATCGTGCTCACAGGATGCACCATTCGAGGCGGCAGCGACGTCCGTCCAGGACCCCATGACGGTGCCGACGGCGGGGGTGTCGTTCCAGAGATCGATGGCGGAAGCATCTGGACGCCCGATGGCTCGGTGAATTCGTGCAATCCGGGGTGCGGACCGATGGAGCTCTGCGGCGACAACAACGATGGCAATGGCCTCGACGACGACTGCAACGGAAAAGTCGACGAGGGATGCTCTTGCACTTCCGGTGCGACGCGACCCTGCTTCGCGGGGCCGCCCGACCGCCGGAACGTGGGTGCGTGCGCCGATGGCATCGCCGTTTGCGATGAGTTCGGCCTTTGGGGCTCCTGCGGCGCGGGCGTTTCTCCGAGTCCCGAAGTGTGCAACGGCACCGACGATGATTGTAACGGGATCACCGACGATCTCGAAGGATGCACATCCGCCATCATGTGTCCTGGCAACGAGACGGCTTCGCCCCTCTCGACACATCGACTCCTCGGAGACCGTGTCTATACGGGAGCTGCGCAAAGCTGGCATTGGGCAATCGAATGCCCGGCATCGGTTCCTGCCGAGCTCTGTCCGACGCTCTCCTCTCCCGACACGAAAGACACCGAGGTATATCTGACCGCATCGGGCGCGTACCGCGCCAGCGTGACGGTGACGCTCGAAGACGGAACCACAGCGAGCTGTGCGTGGAGTGTTTACGTGCGCGGCGGTGGGCTGCGTGTCGAGCTCAACTGGGACACCATGCTCGATACCGCAGGAGGCACCGACGTCGACCTCCATCTCCATCGATGGACTCGGAATGGTGTCGACACCAACTTCTTTGAGTCCGAAGACGATTGCTATTACGGAAACTGCACCCCCCGAGATTCCGTCTACGCGTGGCCAGGTCACCAATCGAGCAACCTCGAAAACTGCGAGAACGCGCCCCACGGCGGGGGTGAGGTTTGGCGTACTCGTGGCTCCTGCGGAAATCCTCGTCTCGATGTAGACACCAACGGCGGCAACTCGTGCGACGCCTCTCAAACCAATCCGAACGAGAGCGATTTCTGCGCGCCGGAAAACATCAACATCGACGAGCCCGTCATCGGAATGCCATATCGGATCATGGCCAACTACTTTAGCGACCGCGGATACAGCGGGATGACCAACGCCACCGTCAACATCTATTGCGGCGGTGCCTTGCGGGGGTCTTTCGGACGCGATCCGCTCGTCTTTCTGCGAAATGGAGAGTCGTTCGGGGAAGCCAACGACAACTGGTACGTCGCCGACGTGGTCTTCTTCGAGGGTGAATGCGGCCTCGACTGCATCGTGTATCCCATCGATCTCGTGGCTCGAGGTGAGTCCGATCCCTTCAATCCGTGGTCTGGCGCCGCCGTCTTTGGCCCGCCTTGGTCGTGCAATTATGATGCGTCCGCTCATAGTTGCACCCCGCGCTGAGAGGCGGTAGCGCGTCCTGATGGACACGCTCATCCCTCGACTCCACACGAACGATGATCGCCTCGCGGTGCGGGTCGGTCATCGTTCTCTCAGCTATCGCGAACTGGCGCTCGAGTGCGCACGACATGTGAACGAACTCGAGGCCCGAGGTGCGAGAATCGGCGATCGCATCGCGGTCTGGACCGAGCCCACGCTCGAGACGATCGTCGCGCTCGTCGCGAATGCCGTCGCGGGCCATGTCAGTGTGCCGATCGACCCGAAGCTTGGCGAAAAGGAGCTGAGCCACATTCTCTCGGACGCCGGCCCGAAATTGGGTGTCTCGAGCGCGCCTCATGCGAGCGGAATCGAAAGAGTCACGGTCACGCTCGGCGCACATCACGCTCTGACACCACCTCCGCCACGACCGATCCTCGACGTGCCCATGCTCGTGCTCTACACGTCAGGCACGACGGGCGCGCCCAAAGGTGCGCTCATCACAGCGAAGAATATCGCGTCAAACTTGGATGCATTGGCGCAGGCGTGGGCATGGACCGCGGAGGACGTCGTCGTCCATGCGCTCCCGCTCTTTCACGTACATGGGCTCGTGCTTGGCCTCATGGGTTCATTGCGTCGTGGGGGCGCACTTCATTGGGTTCCCCGTTTTTCTCCGGAAGACGTGACGAGCGCGCTTCTCGAACACGAGCGCGCAATGCTTTTCGGTGTGCCGACGATGGTTCACCGCCTGGTCGACGCCATCGAGCGTGACCCCACGCTTCGGACCTCGCTCCGCCACGCGCGCCTCCTCGTCAGCGGCTCTGCACCTTTGCCTGTCCGCGAACACCAACGCATCGAAGCCTTGACCGGACAGCGCGTGATCGAACGCTACGGAATGACCGAGACCTTGATCAATTGTTCGACGCGGCACGACGGAGACCGCCGCCCCGGGGTGGTCGGTCCGCCTCTTCCGGGAATCGAGCTTCGTCTCGTCGACGACGCACGCAACCCGATCGATGCGCGGGACGACACCACGATCGGTGAAATCGCCGTGCGCGGGCCCAGTGTGTTCGCCGGCTACTTGAACCGCGAGGACGCGACCCGCGAAGTGCTCGACGAACAGGGTTGGTTCTACACTGGAGACCTCGCGACGCGATCGGAAGACGGCGCCATTCGCATCGTCGGCAGGAGGGCCACGGATCTCATCAAGTGCGGCGGCTTCAAAGTCGGCGCTGGCGAAGTCGAAGCTGCGCTGCTCGAACATCCGAAGGTCCGTGAAGCGGCGGTCATCGGCGCGCCTCATCCAGATCTTGGCGAACAGATCGTGGCGTTCGTCGTGACGAACGAAAGTGCATCCCCAGGCGAGCTCGAAAACCACGTCGCGACACAGCTCTCCCCCCACAAGAGACCTCGCGAGATTCATTTCGTGAGCGCGCTGCCCCGCAATGCCATGGGCAAGGTGCAAAAGAAGGCGCTCCGCGCCGTGCTCGAGAATCCATGAGCGAGCTGCGCTTCGACGAGTTCACAGGCACGCCGGTCATCATCGCAGCAGAGCGAAGGCGCGTCGGAGGAACGCGGCCCTCGGGATTGCCGGACATCGCCAAGTCTGCTTGTCCATTCTGTCCGAGTCACGAGGCCGAGACCGAAACGACGCTGATGTCGGTCGGTGATCCTTGGGAAATTCGCGTGGTCGCGAACAAATTTCCCATCATGCACGAGAGCGACGACGCGCCCAAGCATCGTCTCGCGATGCCCGCGAGGGGTGCACATGAAGTCGTGATCGAGTCGCGCGATCACAATGGAGATTTCGCTCGGTACGACGTGTCTCATGCCTCGCGCGTGCTCGAGGTCCTCCGTGCACGCATTCGAGCTCACGAGTCAAATCCCGAGATTCGCGCGGTGAGCGTCTTTCGGAATCGAGGTCGTCGTGCCGGAAGCTCACAGCCGCACCCGCACTCACAACTTGTCGCTCTTCCCTATGTTCCACCTGCCGTTCAGATGCGCGCGATGCGCGGACCCGATGTGCTCGAACGCGCGATTGAATTCGAACGGAGTGAGGGCACGCGAATCATCTTCGATGATCACGGCGTGATCACGTGGTGCCCCTTCGCGTCCCATCGTGCATGGGAGGCCCGGATTGGGCTCACCTCACCTTGCCCAAGATTTTCGAAATTGAGTGACGCGCAGATTCCCCCCATCGCAGATCACCTGACTCGACTGCTTCACTGCATGAGCGATGTCCTCGGCACCTTCGACTACAACCTCGTCCTCCGCGATCCTCCCATCGATATGCGATCATTCTTCACGCTCGATGTGATCCCGCGAACCGGCGGGGACGCAGGATTCGAGCTGCAAAGTGACACATCGATCAGTGTCGTGGCTCCCGAAGATGCCGCACACGCATTGCGCGGCGCCAAACACCACGAACCGCGATGAGCCTCGCGATCGCGAGAAATGACGCTATCCTTCTCCATTCAATCGGAGGCATCGATGCGCTCGTTACTCATTCCATGCACTGTCGTCGCTGGATCCATCGCGCTCTGCGCCCTTCTGGCAGGCTGCGAATGCAGCCCGGAGCAAGCCCTCCGCGATGGCTCCATCGGCAATGCGACCGATGGAAGCCGCACGGAGGATTTCGACGCGGGCACGGTCGGTGGTCCACGTGATGCTTACGTGGGACCCAATCCAGATGCCTTTTTCTTCGACGACCCGCCTCCTCGCATTTGTTACCCGGATGGCGGCATGGGACCTTGGCCCGATCCTCCCGGAGGCACCCCCGAGTGTCCCGACGACCGTGCGCGCGAAGGTTGTCGCTGCGATACGCCTGGCGACACTGCGCCATGCTGGCCTGGACCGCGTGCCAATCGCCACCGCGGCGTGTGCCGTGACGGTGTCGCGACTTGCGAGGCCTATGACGAGTTCAGTGGAAGGTGGGGCGCTTGTGTCGGCGCCGTTCTTCCGACACCTGGCGTCGAGATCGGTCCAGGAGCGTGCGAATGTTTCTCGATGGGCCGCTGGGAGATCGACAACATGAACCCTTGTTTCGTGTCGACCGGAGGCGGCGGTGTCTATGCCGTCAGCACCTTCATCAACGCCGAAGGCGTTGCGCAGTGCCCGACGAATGTCGGTCCGACACCCGCGCCAGAGCCGGGAAAAAGCTGGAGCACCAATCGCTTGACGGTCGATTGCGCAGGCAGCTTCCGCCTCTGCTACACGATCAAAGCCGGTGATCGCGAAAACCCCATGGACAGCGACTGCGTCTTCGCGGAGTCATGCGTCGACACCTATTACGGAACCGCAGGTACCGTTCAGGAGCTTCCAGAGCTGCCTCCGTGGACCAGCACGCAAACCGCGTGTATCCAAGCGTTCCAAAGCACAGGCGGCTACGGTGAAATGAGCGTGCTTGGAACATCGATCGAGTGCGACGAGATCGACGATGGAGCCGGACAACGTCGGGTCTTCAACCGCATTGGTTATTGTCCCTTGCGATGCAGCACGATGCCCGACCTTCCCGAATGCATGAACTGCAGAATGGGCGGCTCCGGCGGGTTCTGACCAGGGTCGCATTGATCGCGCTTCACGCGATCCTGGTTATCTTCAGTGGCCAAACCGGGCGATGAACTCGTGATGGATCGCGGCGGCGTTCGGTAAGTTTTCGCGCTTCACGCCGCTCGTGATCCGCGACACGGTGATCGTCGTCGCGTCCCATTCGAAATAGGCAAACCACTCTTTGATCGCGATCCGCCAGCCTGCCTGCGCCTCTACGATGCGTCGGTACGCATGGGGCTGCGGACCGAGTGAGAGCGTATAGACGAGCCGTTCTTCGAGAACGACCTCGCGCTCTTTGAGCCAGCCGAGCTGCTGTCGTGCTTGCTCGGTGAACCTCACTTCCCATGTGGGACGAGGATCGGCAGGACGCTCACCTCCAGGAAGCACCCCCTCGGGGGGCGCGAGCCAACCCGTGCGCGCATTGGGGATCGCATCGGCCCACGGCACGTACGGCTTGATGTCGAGCACGGGCGTGCCGTCGATCGCATCGCATTCTTCGACCTCGATGGTTCTGCCGGAGATCGAAACGACGCGCATCGCACTGAGTCCAATTGGATTGGGACGATGCGGCGCGCGGGTCGAGAACACGCCGCGTTTGCGTTCGCTGCGCGGAGGTTGAACCTTCGGCCGCCACGTGCGCACTCGATGCATCCAGGTGAGCACCCAGATGTAATCCCACCCCTCGAGATCAGAGATTGCATCTTCGAAGCCGCGCCCTTTGAATAGCTCGATCCGAGCACGCACATTCGCGATCCGCGGTTGTCGCGGTGTCTCTGCGAGCTCGCGATAGGGACTCTGAATCACACCGATCGGCTCGATGCTCATCGTGGTCGCGTCTTGATGATCTTCGCTCATTGGCTCTACAACACTTTCCACCATGGAGTGGCGAGCACTCCATCAGAGAGCCACATCGTTTCATCACCCCCATGGAGCAAGAGACCACCGATCGCGATATCGTTATATTCTTGCAGAAATGTGCGTAATCCTTTCGCGTCATTGTAGCCAGGGTTGCGGTTGGATTTGACCTCGATCCCGAGCAGTTTCCCTTGCCACTCGATCACGAAATCCACTTCATCACCGGCAGAAGTCCGCCAATACATAATAGCTGGCCGCGAGGTTTGGGTCTCGCGCCACGCGTGCAGGTCCATGCATACGAGGTTCTCGAGATGCGCACCCGTGACCTCGCGCAACCCCGAGAGATGCAACGCGAGGCCACTGTCGCTCCAATACACTTTCGGCGACTTGACGAGCCTCTTCGTGCGATTGACCGAATACGGTTCGAGTCGCAGCAGCTGATATGAAACTTCGAGGAGATTCAGATAGCGCTGCAACGTCGAGCGAGCGATGCCCGTGTCTCGAGCGATATCGGCTTGGTTCACGACCGTGCCGACACGGAGGCACATCGCGCGCATCAAACGCTGGAAATCCACGAGGCTGTCGATCGCCGCAAGGTCACGGAGATCCCTCTCCAAATACGTCTGCGTATAACCAGCAAAGAGCTCATCGCGATCTGGATCGACCGGCTTCATCGGATGAAGGAGCGCAGCTTGTGGATAGCCACCGCGAGATGCAAGCGCTTGCCATGACTCCTTGGGCGCCGTTTGTTCGCGAATCAATGCAAACCAATCCGCTCGCGGCCGCTCGAAGAAATCAACCCAGATCCCCGAGCTTCCAAGGCCGAGCTGTTCACGTCGAGTCATCGGCCAAAGCGTGAGATAGCGGGCTCGACCAGCCAACGACTCCGAGACGTTCTTGAGCAAGAGCAGATTTGCAGAACCGGTGAGAAGATAGCGCCCGTTCACGCGTTCCGTGTCCACTTGCTCCTTGATCGTGAGGAGCAGTTCGGGCATTCGCTGGATCTCGTCGATGGTCAATGGCTCCCGTGCGGCAGCATCGAGCAGAGTCCGAGGTTCTTTCATCGCGAGCGCGCGATTCACCGCCGCATCCAGCGTGAAATACGGACGATCCGCCAACGAAACCGAACGTCGAACCAGGGTGCTCTTGCCGGTTTGGCGTGCACCGGTGATCACTACGACCGGGAACAAACCCAACGCACGTTGGACCGCCCCGACGAGCATTCTCGGAAGAATTTCCGTCAAAACACAGCAAGGTTAGCACAATCCATGCAAAGTGCCCACAGCGTGGGCACTTTGTGCCCACAGCGTGGGCACTTTGCATCATGCTTTGCCTTCAATTTCGACAAATCGCGGCGGTTGCCAAGAAATTTCTTGTAATTTCAATGACTTGAATGGGGGGATCCCATCCCCATTAGATGTCGAGTTCTTTGATGTCGAGGGCGTGGGCTTCGATGAACTCGCGGCGCGGCTCGACCTCATCGCCCATGAGGAGCGAGAAGAGCTGATCCGTCTCGAGCGCGTCGTCGACGCGCACCTGCAATAGGACACGCGTCTCTGGGTTCATCGTGGTGTCCCAGAGCTGGTCCGGGTTCATCTCACCGAGACCTTTGTATCGCTGGATCGTGAGCCCTTTTCGACCACGGGCCTCCACCCACGCCACGAGGGCATCGATGTCACCGATCACTTCCGGCTCACGATCGCTCTCTTCGCCCTCGCCCGCATTCGTCAGCGCAACGAATGGCGGTTGACCCAAGGCCGCGACACCCTTCCAGATCGAGCGCAGCTGCTCGTACTCTGCGGCTTTGACGAAATCGTGATCGATCGTCGTGACCTTCGTCGATACGCCCGCACGCGTACTGAAGTTCACACGAAACGCGCTGTGCTCGGCGTCCTCTTCGATGCGCGCCACGATCGGCAGCAAATCCGGCTGCTTGTCGCCGACATACGCCTCGACCTTTCGCACCGCTTCGTTGACCTTGTCGCGATCTTTGAGCAGCTCCGCATCGAGCCCAAGCTCGCCATCGATCGCAGAGCGAACGAGCGCTTCGATGATCGACGGCTCGATTCGGCGCTCCATGCTGCGAAGCAGCCTGCGCCATTTCGTCATGTCATCGAGCAGACGGCGAAGCGAATCGCCCATGAGCGGCACCTGGCCAGCCGCCGTTCGCACGAGCACCCCATCGATGCCCGACTCGATCACGAAACGCGAAAACGCGTCTTCGTCCTTCAGATACTGCTCCTTCTTTCCCTTGCGCACGCGGTAGAGCGGCGGCTGCGCGATGTACACGTAGCCTCGACGAATCGCCTCCGGCATCTGCCGATAGAAGAAGGTCAAAAGAAGAGTTCGGATGTGTGAACCGTCCACATCGGCGTCGGTCATGATGATGATGTGGTGATACCGGAGCTTCTCGATATCGAAATTCCCGCTCGTATCCACACCTGCGCCGAGCGCCGTGATCAGCGTTCCGACTTCTTGGTTCCCCAGCATCTTGTCGAAGCGCGCACGCTCGACGTTCAAGATCTTGCCGCGCAGAGGCAAGATCGCTTGCGTACGGCGATCGCGCCCCTGTTTCGCAGAACCACCTGCCGAATCACCCTCGACGATGTAGAGCTCGCTCTCACTCGGATCTTTGGCCTGACAATCGGCGAGCTTGCCAGGGAGGTTGCTCGTATCGAGCATTCCCTTGCGTTGCACTTGCTCGCGCGCTTTGCGCGCCGCATCGCGCGCACGCGCGCTCATCACGCATTTTTCGATGATCCGCCGCGCCTCGGCCGGATGCTCCTCGAAGAACACCGCGAGTCGCTCGTTGACGATGCTCTCGACGATGCCCTTGACCTCGCTCGAGACGAGCTTGTCTTTGGTCTGCGAGCTGAAGCTCGGATCGGGGTGCTTCACCGACACGATCGCGGTGAGCCCTTCGCGCACGTCCTCACCGGTGAGGGGCGTGTCTTTCAAATCTTTGAGCAGCTTGTGCTCGGTCCCATACGAGTTCACCGTTTTGGTGAGCGCCGCACGGAGTCCCGTCAAATGCGTGCCGCCATCTTTGTTGTGGACGTTGTTCGTGTAGCAATACACCTGCTCTTGGAACGACTCGTTCCATTGCAGCGCGAGCTCGATCTGCACTCGCTCTTTCTCGTCGAAGAGATAAATCACCTCGTCGTGAATCGGTGATTTGCTCTTGTTCAAGAGGCGCACGAATTCGCGAATGCCTCCCTCGAACTTGTACACCTGCTTGCGGCCCTCGCCGCCTGTCTCCTCGAGCTCGATGACGAGCCCTGCGTTGAGGAACGAAATCTCTCGCAGGCGATTGTTGAGGACGTCCCAGTTCCACTCGATGTTCGTGAAGATCTCAGGGTCGGGACGGAAGCTGACTTTGGTCCCCGTCTTGTCGGTCACGCCGGTCGCCGCGATGGGCCCCTGCGGCATCCCTCGACGATACTCCTGCGTCCACACTTTTCCTTCACGTCGAATCTCGAGGCGCAGCCACTCACTGACCGCGTTCACGGCGCTCACACCGACGCCGTGCAGACCTGCCGAGACCTTGTAGCTGTCGTTGTCGAACTTGCCGCCCGCATGCAAGACCGTCATCACGACCTCCGCCGCGCTGACGCCTTTCTCGTGCATACCGACAGGAATGCCGCGGCCATTGTCGACCACGGTGATCGAACCATCGGTGTGCAACGAAACGACGATGCGATCGCAGTGATTGGCGAGATGCTCATCGACGGCGTTGTCGACGACCTCCCACACGAGGTGGTGCAGGCCCGTGCCGTCGTGAACGTCGCCGATATACATACCGGGGCGCTTACGAACGGCCTCGAGCCCTTCGAGGACCTGGATCGACCGCTCGCCATATTCGGCAGGAACGGCACGTGCGCCATTCGGGCTGATGGGATCATTGGTGTCGCTGACGGACATGCCTGTGTCGCTTCCCCCCGAAAAGGGGCGGCCAGCATAGCTCGTGGACGCCTCCCCCGCAACTCGCGGCGTCTTCTGTAACCAGTTGAAATTACTGATGAATTTTATCTCGCCCCGAAACTTCCCGTCCTGAGGAACGCATCACGCAATTGGGCGATGCGCTCACGCAAGGATTCGGGGTCGTAAGGCAGCATGGGGAAGCGGCCCCACACTGGGTTCGGCCACGCCGGATCGCGCGCGAAACGCGCGATGTGATGAACGTGAAGTTGGCTCACCACATTGCCGAGCGCGGCGATATTCATCTTCTCGGCGCCAAACAAAACCGACATGGTCGAAGCCACCACGCTCGATTCGTCCATCAAGGCGTGTCGATCATCGCGATCGAGTTCGTGAAGCTCCCTCACCCCTTTCCGTGCAGGGATGAGAAGCACCCATGGATAACGCGCATCGAGCATCAAGCGGGCATGACACAAAGAGAAGCGTCCGAGGGGCGCGCTGTCCGCTTCGAGACGAGGATCGAGGACGAATCCCTCCTCCATTCGGGTCACGGCCCCTCGTAGCCTTCGGGCTCTTCCGCATCTTCGGCCCCGCGAACGAGCCCCATGAGCTGACCACGCACGGCGAGCGGCTCGTCGCGGAGTTGGAGCGTCTGGGTCGATTCAATCACGGTCGGGCCCACACCCGCGCAATAGATCGTGCGAATGCGTCGTCCTGAATCGCCACCCTCTTCGACGATCTCGACACATCCGTCGTATTCGCCGGCGGGCACACTCACGTGTTCCGTCACCGACACCACGCGAGCCTCGAGCCCTCCGCTCGTCTCCCATGTCGCGCCCACTTCGATCGGCGCTTTCAAGAGCCATGTGCCGGACTGCGGTCGAAAAATCCCCTCTTCACGCAATTCGTAAAGGAGCTCTTCACCGCCATTGCTGATCGCGACTCGCGACCCTTCGACGGAAACCACACGTGAGACCGCGAACGTATTCATGCCTGTCCCCGTATCGACGTTGTAGGACCAGACATAACCGTCGTGCATCGGATAGAGATTGCGCGGAATCAGCCGATCGGAATCGAGGCCCGCCGACCGCGGAGTGGCTGCGCCACAACCTGCATTCGCCGAGACGAAGAGCGCAATCAACGAGAGAGAGAAGAAAATGGAGTGACTTTTCATCGGAGAATGTAGATGTACGTGATTGCGAGGAGTGCGCAGAGGCACGCGGTGAGGAACACGATTTGTACTGGATCGACCGAGACTCTCCGACGCAAATCGGCGGCCGCGTCGACGATTTGCGCATCCGTCGCCGCGCTGAGTCGATCCGTCGACTCGCGCACTCGAGCATAGTTGCCGGCTTCGAACGCGGCATGCGCTTCACGGAGAAGCTCTCCTTCGGGCGTATCGATGTTCGGCAACTCCAAAGGCCCCTCGAGCTGCGCGCGCCGCGCCGACTTCTTCACACGTTCCGACCGGATCGGCGCTCGTTCGCTCTCGCGATGTTCATCGTCGTTCATGAAACAGCGCCGGATCTATATCGCAGCCGCGCGCGATGGGCTACGAAATCACGGGCAGCCGCACTTTGATCTGCGTCTCACCACCGCGTCGGAACCGGAAATCGCACTGAGATCCGCCTTGCGCGAGCGTCTCGTCACGGTGCAATCCCCAGCCGAAAAGTTCGCTGCCTTGGATATCGGCGAGGCAAATGAACGGCGCAAACTCGGCTGCGCCATGCTCGATCGCGAGCTCACGAATCGCGCAACGCTTGTAGTCGACCCCGTAATCGAAGCGTCCTTTTTCACCTTCCACGAAATCGAAGATCCATCCGCCGACTGGCGTCTTGGCCGAGCGCTTGGCGAGCCAGCGTGAAAGCGCTTTCATGGGCCAGCCGAAGAGCCCGTCGGACGCCATGCGCTTTTCCATCGGACTCATTCGCTCGAAATGTGTGCGTGTCGCCAGTTCGCAAATATCCCATGCTCGCGCAGCGTCGTAACTGCGTGCAGAAAGCGCGAGATAGAACGCCACATAGATCGCGCCACTCATCGTGAATGCACGCATGTGCGGCGCACTCCAGCCGGGATCGGGAATCGAGGACAACATCGCCACGAGATGCTGCTCAGCGTCTGCGAGGATCTCCTCCGCCTGCACCTCTCCACGGACGTGGAGTGCGCCCTCGAAATCGCTCTTCCATTTCGCAAGCTCCCGCAGAACACGATGTTGGATTCGATCGAGTGCCATGGACGTCATCCTCGCGAACACATCGCCTTTATGCAAGTTCAACGGCCAATGTCGATGGCCATTCGCGGCACGAGCTGATCCGCGATGGGCTCCTCAGCAGCGCCATTGCCAAGCCAAAACCCACCCGCCCCCCAGCACACAGCCTGCCCGCTGGCACGCACTGCACAGCAATGCTGCCGGCCGCAGTCGATGGACACGATGTTGCGGAGCGCTGGGACCGGAACTGGCACCGCACTCGAAGCGGTGCTCCCATGACCAAGCCTTCCGTTCTCGCCCGAGCCGAAACAATACGCACGCCCATCGCGTGTTCGAATACAGGCATGCTGACCGCCCACCGTGACCTGCTCGGCTTCCCCTACAAAGCCCACGATCGGTTCGGGGGATGCGGAGCCAGGCCAGGGTCCGAGCGCTTCACCCCAGCAATACACACGTCCGTCCACGAGCACGGCGCATGTCGTGTGTTCGTACGCATCGATGTCGATGGGTCTCGCAGGGAACTGAGCCACCGGGAGCGGCGAAGGTGCGCGAGAAACCCGCGCGCTGCCGAGCTGACCTTCGGTGCCGCGCCCCCAACAATGCACCGAGTCCGACGTGCGAGCGCATGCGTGCGAAGTGCCCGTCGCGATCTCCTTGACGCCCTCGAGCCTCGAAACCGGCAAGAGCACCGACGACGAGAGTTGCGTGTAATCAGCACCGAGCTGCCCTGCACCATTGCGTCCGTAACAAGAAACGGTTTCGTCGCGCTCGAGCGCGCACGCAAAATCGTCTCCCACAGACACCCCGATGGCATCGAAAGTGCCCACGGCTGTCGCGAGGTTGCCGGGATAACGTGCATTGCAAATGAACTCGCCCGTGCGCGCCACGCGACATCCCGCATGAATGCTCACGTGAACGGAGACGAGATCGTCGCGCTCATATGCGGGCATCGGAATCCCTCGGTAGGGCGCCCCCGCGGGCGCGATCTCTCCCCATACATCGTTGCCCGCGCAGAGCACGCGGCCGTCATGCCGGACGAAACAACTCTCGTCATACCCAGCTTCGACATCGATGGGTGCGACGATCGCCGAGACACGCACGGGGCGCGTCGTGCGTAGATATCCTGACGTTGGGTAACTCGACACGTGATCCGTACGACCATCGCCGAGCTGACGTCGATCGCCCCTGCCCCAACAGTACGTCCCGTCCACGCGCGTGGCGCATGTGTGCGCGACACCAACCGTGAAATCGACGACCTCATCGAGTTCGACGACTCCCACCGGAGCAAACGCGTCCACACCGCTGGTCGTCCCCGAGCCTGTCCACGAATCATCCCCGAGTTGCCCGTACGAGTTGTCACCCCAACAAACCAGAGTCCCTGTCCTCCGCAGCGCACAGGCATGCTGCCCTGCGCCCGATTCGATCCGCACCGCGTCATCCAACCCCGTGACCCGCACCGGCACAGTGGAGACATGAACGCCTGAACCAGGACACCCTGCCGTCCCAAGACACCCGAGGCGCCCATCGGATGCGGATCCCCAACATGAAACCGCGCCGCCCGCGTGACGTGCGCACGCGAAGTCTGCTCCCACCGCCACTTCGACGGCATCGGTGATTCCGCGCACATTGACGACCCCTGGAGTCGTCGTCGTCCCGTCACCCAACATGCCAGAATAGTTGGGTCCCCAACACGTCACGGTCCCCGATGAACGCACCGCGCAATTGAGGAGCTGTCCCGCGTCGACCTGCACTGCATCTGTGATCCCCACGATCTCCGTGGGTGCCTGCGCGGTGTCCGGAGCGCACTCGCTCGTCGTGCCATCGACCACACCTTGGCAGTTGCCTCCCCAACACACGACGCGACCTTCGCGAATCGCGCACGCGTGGACTCCTCCGAGAGACACATCGCTCACGGCACCGAGGCTCGCAACACGTCCGAAACCACCCCCAATTGCGTTAAAAAATGGCACGCGCGCACCAAGAAGCCCATCCCATCCCCAACACGTGAGCACGCCACCTGCACCGCGCACACACGTCGTGCCATTCCCGGCTTCGATCTGCTGTGCGTGTTCGATTCCTGTCACGAGCACCGCCTCATCGAGCGTGGCCGCAACGTCTCCGAGCTCTCCAAGCGAGTTGCCACCCCAACACACCACCCGCCCATCAGGACGGATCGCGCACGTATGCTCGCCTCCCGCCGCGACCATGCGCGGCACGCAGGCCGTGCCTGCCCTCGTGCTTCCATCGAGATCGTCGATGACGCCATCGCAATCGTCATCGATTCCGTTACACACTTCGAACGCACCCGGATAGGTCGCGGCGCGAGAATCATCGCAATCATCCTTTGGCAGCGCACCTGGATCCGTCAGGCATGACGACGAGAGCGCCGCATGGCCATCTCCATCATCGTCTTCACCAGGCTCGGCGCTCGCCACGCGTGAACGGACACCCTCGATACGGCAATCGTTGTCGCGCCCATCACAGATTTCGGGTGCATCGAAGTACACACGCGGATCGGTGTCGTCGCAATCGCTCGCGAGCTCGCCCGCACAAAGGACATCGGCATGTCCGTCGCCATCGTTGTCTTCGGCGGGATGATCGAGCAGACCGTTGCAATCATCGTCCACGCCATTACAAACCTCGACCGCCCCAGGATTGACACCGGAGCGGTCATCATCGCAATCGTCACCGCAGATCAGCACACCACGCGAAGCGGCCTGACAGCACATCGCGGAGATCGCGCCATCTCCATCGCGGTCGCCTTCGGGTCCTGCGAGCGTCGTTGCGTCGCAATCCTCGTCGAGCCCTTCCGCATCGCACACCTCGATGTTTCCCGGAAATCTACGAGGATCCGAATCGTCACAATCATCGCCGCCGCAATCGGCCGCCACGCGGCCATCCCCATCGGCATCGGTGGCCGCTGAGCAGTCCGTGACGCACCGAGCCAACGTCTCGTCACATGTTTGAGCCGCGAGACAACGCGCCGAACCCGCGACACACCGCGAAGCAACACATCGCTCGGTTCCATCGCAGAAGAGGTCGTTGTCACAATCACGATCGACCATGCACTCCGAAGCACTCGCATCTGCCATCTCGCCTGCATCGACACCGATGGATGGACTGCCGTCACCGCAGGCTGTCGCAAAGAGCAGGAAGAACGAGGAAATCACTGACGAAGGGAAGAGTCGAGCCACGTGCCGGAGTGTACATGCGTTCGCACGTGAAGCGTGCGTCAACGATCGGCGGCGAGTACCTCCACGTGTTCCCCCTCGATTTCGAGCACCTCGATCGGGCCGCCGTAGTGGCGCGCAAGCCCCACATCGACGCGCCACACGCGGCCACCACATCCCGATTCGATGCCGTCACGCTGCACCGTGTGTCCGATCACCATGCGTCTCGCCCCCACACGAGAGAGCGTCTCGGCAAGCATCGCGCACGTCTCTTCATCGTCAGAGAGCGCGAAACCGCGGTGCCACACCGGGCTGTTCTCACCCGCGAGAGCAGGCGGAAGCGGCGCTTCTCCAAGCAAAAACGCGCGCACTTCACGGTTGATCACGTCGATCCCACGGCTGAGCAGCGTGGGGTCGAGCCCTCCATGCACGAACACGGTGTCCCCAACGACAACGACCGTATTGCGCGCCGCAAGCTCGCGCGCGATGGGCCCTCCAGGCGCAAATGCAACCGCACGCCCAAGCATGCGCGGAGGAATCTCCGCACGTCGCAATGCGGGTGGGGCTTGTCGCGCATACGATGCAAAATCGTCGAAGCCATCCTGCATCACATATCGAAAATCTCCCTGCGCGTTCATGAGCTCGTGATTGCCATGAATGGCGATGAAACGACCCCCTGCCGCCTGCGCCTCGCGCTCGAGACGCGAAACGAGCGCGAGAACTTCGTCTTCTTGTTCACCGCGATCGAGCAAATCACCGACTTGAACGACCCACAACCCACCACCGCTCCAATGATTCGCGGTGTCGATCGCACCTGCCACACGAAGCGCACTCAGAAAGGAGTCGAGGTCGCCATGCACATCACCTATGGCAACGAGACGTGGCGGCGGTGGATATCTCGAAGGGGGCAACGGCGATGGAGCAGACGCCTCACGCGACACACGGGAAGAAGGCTCGCGCGCACGCGATCCCTCCGAACACGCGATGAGCGAGAAGGCACCCAAAATCAGCACAAAAGGCATGATTCGCCGAAAGCTCATCACTTCATCCTGCCACAGGCAAAGGCGCGGGCGCGGGAGCGGGCAAAGGTTGCGGGTTTGGAACTTCGGTGACATCTCGATCTTCGATGTCGGGCAATGGCCCCGCTCGTTCGATCCGATCCAGCCAATCGAGCGCCTCCACGCGCGCCGCTTCGGTCGAACGGGCATCGTGAAAAATCTCGCGCCAAAGAGCGCGAGACTGTGCGCGCTCACCCACCCCGAACATGGCCATCGCCCGCATGCGCCGCGCCTCGCGCCCCATGCGCTCACTCGGCAAACCTCGCGCCTCCATCTCGGCGAGCGCCGTCTTCGCGAGGTCGAAGCGCTCGCGCGCAATCATCTGTCGCGCTTCGAGATACGAGCCAAGCCCATCTGTGCGCAGCTCACGAAGCCGACCCATCGCCTGCATCGCCGTCACACCATCCGACTGCATCTCGCGCGGCGGTGCAAACAGCTGTTGCAGCTGCATCCTCTCGAGAGCCCCGCTCTCGACAGCCAAAAGACGTACTTCGATCTGCCGCGCTTCTTCATCGCCCAGCGGCTCATCGAGAAGAGCACGATACATCGTCGCGGCTTCCTCCAAATGACCACGCGACCAAAGGGCATCTGCGATGCCCTGACGCGCCGCACGTATCACCGGCCGTGCTGCGCTCGGCGGCCCGATCAATCGATCGAGCTCACGTCGTGCACGCTCGAACTCTCCTTGCCGCGCGAGAGACACCGCAAACCAAGCGCGCGCGCGTGTATCGTTCGGATCGATGTCGAGCACGCGCTCGCAAGTTTGTGCCGCATGCGCATCGTCTCCCGCCGCGAGATCTCCCGACACCTCTTCCATCAACGCCGCGACCGTGTGCGGACACACCTGTGAGAAGATCGCGGGCCGATCGAAACGCGCTTCCGCCATCGCGAGCGCTTCGGGAGGCAGCGGAACTTCGCGCTCGAGCCACGCACGCCATTCCGCCTCTGCTTCGGACAAACTCGTCTCGAGCGGACCTGCGTAATCGCCACGGCGGTAGATCTCACGCACGATCTCGGGTCCGCGCGTATCGAGAATCCAACGCATGAACGAGCCTGATGTCACGTATGCGCGGCTCGCAGGCTGAAGCAAAAACCCGAGCCCTTCGGTGCTCTCGATCGACGGCATCTGTTCGAGCGCCATCATCGCGCGGGCCCATTGATGTGGCGTCAAACCGTCCCGCTCCTCCCACGCAAGAGCCACCGCGAGCCCCTCGATGATGCCTGCCGATGGAAGCCAACCGCCGACGCTTCCAGAAATTTTGAACGGACCCACCCCCACTTCACCTGCGACGACATGCACGATCTCATGCGCGAGCACCGGATGAGGCCACGCATCGATCTGAAGATACACTTCGCGCCGCCACGGCTTGGCGATGTAGGTGTGGCTCGCGCCCATGAGCTCGCGTTTTTCGCTGGTGCTGCGAAAAAAGAACGCAGACACGCGCTCCGGTGGGTGCACGCCGAGCGCATCGGACATCTGCATCACGCGCAAATCACAATCATCGCGAAGGCGTAAGCCGCGCTCACGAGGAAGCTCGCGCGGCACGACCGCATCGCAGTATTGCCCGTGAAGCGTCGTTCCGAGGTACTCCTCGATCGATCCCGCCGTGCTGCGATGACGCAGATCGGTCGCGCGCAACTCGCCCACGAACGCCACTCCCCACAGCGCTGCCATCACGACGAGCGTTCCTCGGTGCTCCATCGCCCGTCGGAACGACATCCGCGCGGTTGCAGGATCGACCGTCGCGAGAATCCACGCGACGATCGCGCCCATCTGCGTCAGAGAGAGGGCACGAAACGTCAAATATGGCGCTTCGATCGCGACATCTGCGTCGTAGAGCGTCCCTGGGTAATATCCAAAGAAATGTCCGTACGCGAAGATCGCGGGCGTACAATAGAGCAGCCCAAACGACGCCAGTGTCGCAACGATTGGAAATGCCGTGGCGAGCATCGTCGCAATCCGCGGTCCTCGCACCATCGTCCCGACCGCCACACCCACCATCGCCGCAAGCACCGCGCCCGCCAGCGGACCCAGCACGATGAACGCAAATCCTTCCCAAGGCGTACACCACGGCACGCGCATGCCGTTCAGAGCGAGAACGAGCGTCGGCAGCACCACTGCACCCATCGCCACGGCGAGCCCACGCTCGAGGAGCTCTCCTGTGCGTGAGACGGGGTGCGTGCGTGCGGCAATGGCAATCCGTGCCCCGGCAGCCGCCACGAAAGGCGTCAGAGCCACTCCCAGAATGAGTGCGCTCTCCGGTCCAGGTACGCCAATCAACGGCGAAAGCGAAGCGAACGCGATCGCCAGAAGAATGCCCACACCCCACGCGAGTCGCACCGACGCGAGACCCAAGATGGGCCCCTGCCATCGCGCGCGGCGCGACGCCACACCTTCGTCTTTCTCCACTCGCCCTCTCATAGAGCGCAATCACAGATTCGTCGAACGGGACCTGCTCACTTGCACCAACTGACCGCATGCACCGCGCACATCGCGGCCACGGTTCGCGCGCACAGTGCAGAAGCAACCGAGGTGCGTCACTCGCTTCGCAAAACGCAGAACCCACTCACTCTTCGGCGCACGAAAAGACGTGCTCGCGTGTTCGTTCAACGGAATCAAGTTCACATTGTGTCGAACACCCCGCACGAAAGCCGCGAGCCGCTCTGCGTCCTCGAGCGTATCGTTCACCCCCTCGAGAAGGACGTACTCGATCAACATCTTTTCGCCATGCCGCAGCGGATAAGCTTCCAACGCTTGCTTCAAGCGCTCCAGCCCGAACGCCCGATTCACCGGCATGATGCTGGAACGCTTCTCATCGGTCGTGGCGTTGAGCGACAGCGCGAGAAGCGGCCTCACCGAGAGCTTGGCCAATCGCTCGATGCCTGGTACGAGCCCCGAGGTCGACACCGTGATGCGATTCGCGCTCATCCCGACGCCCATCGGATGACACAACACTTCGATGGCGCGCGCCACGTGATCGAAATTGTGTAGAGGCTCCCCCATCCCCATGAACACGAGATTGAGCCCATGGCCCTTGTCCGGCCCAAGAGCGCGCATGAGCGCGAGCACCTGACCCACGATCTCACCCGCGCTCAGATTGCGAACGATCCCCATCGTCCCCGTCGCACAAAAAGTACAACCCATCGCGCAGCCGATCTGCGATGACACACAAAAAGTCACGCGTGGATTCTTCACCGCGCGCGGCATGTGCACGGCTTCGATTCGATGGCCATCGAACGTCTCCATCACCACCCGTGTCGAGCCATCCTCCGACGGATGCCTCTCGACGATGCGCGGCAATCGAACATCACAGCCTTCGAGAACGGCGCGCCCCGAACGCCCCACACTGGGCCCCTCGGAGCTCCACGTGGAAATGCGCTGAATCCGCGAGAAGAGTTGTTCTCCAGATCCAGAATGTCCGAGTCGAACGAGATCATCGGGCAGAAGCGACCACACCGACGGTCGTCCGACAGGTTCCGGAGCCGGAAGAAAGTTCGATTCATGCAACACGGAGCGCATCGTTCACCGAGTGCCTCGATGGAAGGACGTGAGAGCGGAGCACACATTGTCCGTTTGAAAAGAAGGAAATTGTTGATTTTGGTTTGAGAAAACCAACACATTGATGCCATTTAATAAAGATCATGCGCCAACTTCTCTCTTCGGTCCGAGATGCATCTTTTACATGCTCGACGAGGTCAAGGGGGATTACCGCTTCGATTCCATTGATTTTGTTGTTGATCCCTGCGTGCACCGAGTTCTCGGTGAATGCGGGGACGTCGGATGCTGCATGTATGACAAACGAGGCGGATGGAGGCACACGACCTCCGCCTCCGGAGATGTCGGCCACTCGACAACTCCGCCGAATGACGATCGCACTCTCCGATCGTTTGCCGGAGTTCGATGATCTACGTGAACTTCGAGAGCTCGACCCTGCGGCTCAAGAAACCTGGCTCGCCACAGCAGCCGACCGACTCCTTGCGGACCCTCAGTTCTACGATTCCATGTTCGAGTTGGGCCGTCGATGGATGTCGATCCCCTACGTTCCGAACGCTGCCGACGTGCCGGAATACTTCCTCGTGCAGCAACAACCGATCATGCGCTGCCCCGGCGATACCATGCACGCAGGGCGCTGGGCCTCCCCCAACGTCTACGACAACATGCAGCCCTGCAATGGGCTCAACGCAGATGGATCGACCGCGGTGGTTCGAACGGTCGAACCATGGTGGGCCGAAGGCACGACGGTCGAAGTGGTCGGCCACGCGGGTGACGACCGCATCACATTGAATGGCACGGATTGCGGCGCTCAAATGAACGCCGCATTCGCTCCCGAGCGCCATCGTCCATGCGGATGCGGACCCAACCTCACCTTTTGTAACCCCTCGTTCCGCGGCGATCTAGCGCAATGGCCGGAGTTCATCTCGGGCAACCCGCAGGGGAATCGTCGGCTCGCACAGGAGGAAGCCGCACGATTGTTCGCACACATCGCGTGGCATGATCGCCCGCTGACCGATCTCATCACGAGCACCTACTCGGTAGGCCCCGTCAAGGTCCAGTCGAACTACGTGCGCTTTGCGCGCCGGCTGGGCGCGACCGAGCTCGATGGAGATCAAAGTTGGTGGCGCTCGAGTCGTTGGACTTCACCCACCGACCCCCATCACGAACCCACCGACCCTTGGGCGTGGAGCGAGTTCGAGATTCCAACTCGGAACCCCTATCTCCTCGCCGATCGCGACTATCATTTCGATCCTCGCACCGAGGCGTCCGGCACGATGCGCGGGATCCCCGCCGCAGGAGTGCTCACGATGCCCGGCACCTTGGGCGCCCTCACGCGTGAGCGAATTCGTGGAGCGCGGTTTCTCGAGATGTTCGCGTGTGAGAATTTCGTCCCTCCCCCCGCCGACGCGGAATTCGATCTCTACACGAACGATCCCGCGACAGGTGGGAATTGCATGTACTGCCACACCCGCATCGATCCTGCGTCGATTCACTTCCGCAGGTTCATGCGTGTCGGCGGTCGCTTGGACATCTTGGGCGTAGGCACTTCACATCACGCAGGGTGGCACACACAACGCTATCCCTTTGGCGGTGATCCTTTCGAGCGCATGGCACGGCTGTGGGCGCCCGAAACGAAAATGACGCCCGTCAGTGAAGAGATCGCTGAAATGAATCCGGAGTCGAGATGGATCGATTTCCTCCCTCCCGATCAAACTCTCTACGGACAAATCAGCGACGGCACGGTGGGCCCCCTCGGGTTCGCCAAGTTGATTATCAACTCCGGGCTCTTCGATCGATGCGCCGTGCGGCGCTTGCATGAGCAAGTCATCGGACGCGACATCAATCCGACCACCGAGTCCGGCTATCTCGAATCGCTGGCCCAGGTGTTTCGGGAACATGATCGGCAATTGCGCCCATTCATTCGCCACCTCCTGACGAGCGCGGAATTCCGAGGAGGCTTCTGATGTCGTCCGCCTGCCTAAAATCCATGCTCCTCATCGCGCTGATGACATCCGCGTGCACCGGAGCGCTCAACGCCGAGCCTGCAGGACCGAGGGCGATCACCCCACCCAGTTCGTCCAATCCCCAGTGCCCACCGCCTCCTGGAAGCAACGAAGCGACCTGGCGCGTCTGGAACGGGCTCAAGCGCAACTGCGCCGGATGTCATAACGATGGCGAGATCGGCTATTTTGCGTCGATTCAGGCCTTCGAATCACTGCTCGCTTACAACGCGGCGTTGGTCACTCCGGGTGACCCCGAGAACAGCCCCCTCGTTGCGCTGCTCGAAGGCCGGCGCACCGGCTCCACCTTCACCCAAATGCCGCTCAGTGGCTCTCCCTTTGCGGAGCTCGCAGGACGCGGTGAGACTGACATTACGATGCAGGAGATTCGTGATTGGATCATCCATCTCGAAGCCACATCGGCCAACACTCGACCCGATTCCACGGCACCTGGCGTCCAACGAATCTCCGCGCTCCATGTCGAGCTCGGATTGAGCGAGCTTCTCGGGCTGACGGACGAAGATTTCTTCCAAGAAGCCCCGGACTATGGCGTCATCGCGTTCGCCTCTCGCAGCGAAGACAGGTTCCCTGTCCGTGGGGATCGCCCCCCGGTTCCCCGTGGATATTTCAGAGCCAACGCAGCCTTCGCCGGCTCCGATGTATCCACGAGCTTCGTCCAAGGGATCGTACCCCTCTCCCAAGCTTGGTGCGGCCTGGCGCTGGCCAAGAGCGGGAATCCCCTCTTCCGGGTCGCATCGATCAACACAGGGGTATCGGAGCGGGAAGTGCTGCACGAGGAGATCGCGAATTGGCATCTTCTCTTCCTTGCCGAGGGCGGGAGCGACGAGGAGATCGACCACATCATCGATGGCCTCTTTGCGCCGCTCGAAATGGAGTCTGGAACGACACGCGCCTGGGTCGGCACGTGCTCCTTCTTCATCCGCCATCCGAAATTCATTTTTTATTGATCCAATGATCACGTCGATTTCGTGAACGAAAGGATTCCTCCCATGAAGATTTCTCGACGTGGCCTCTTGGCGACGAGTCTCGGAGCCTCTCAGCTCTATCTCCTCTCACGCTTCAATCTCTTGGGAACAAGCTCCGCGAGAGCCGCCGTCGACCCCGATCGACCGACGAAACTACTCACGATCATGGTGCCAGGAGGCATCCATCATGAGTTCTTGTGGTCGATTTTTTATGACGGATCGTTGTCGAGATTCATGCCGCCACCCGAGCGGCGCACGTTCTACGACTTGTCGATGGTCCAAAACTTGGATCGCAGCGGCGAGGCCGACGCGGACGCTCCGATTCGGCGCATCCGTGCCCCGGTCACGTGGAACTGGGAGAGCCCTTCGGACAATGAATGGAGCAGCAATCGACATCCCGCGCATGGTGGGCCCTATGACCCCAAGGGCTATGCCTGGGCCGCTCCGGAGTACAAACTCTATGAGAATGTCGCTGTCATCCATGGCGTCGATCAGGGCACCGCGGCCCACGACAGCGGCAAGATCGCATCGATGTGCGGCCTCGCGGGAGGCAACTTCCAAATCGCTGGCATTCCAGCCGTGGTCGCGAACCATTTTTTTACGCGCTTCGCAGACGATCGACCCATTCCAAGTGTATCGATCCGCGGCGAACCCCGTGCTCCCGCATTGCCCCCGATCGCATCGACGATGAGCAGCACACCCATCGCGTCGGTTCGCGATATCGAATTCATGCTCTCCGATCGGCGTCCAAACTGGGATGGTTTGCGTGCACGCCGAGAGATCAACGGCCTCGCGTTCGATGGCAGCGCCCTTGGCCAGCCAGTCCCGGCGACCGCAGCGGACGAGCTCCTCTTGCAGGCAACCCAGCGTCTTGGAGGCCGTTACTCGAGCGGAACCGACGCGATGTTGGAGCAGCTCTATGATAGCTACATCGGCTTCTCCCGCACGATCGCGCGAGACATCGTAGACCTCGTCGCGAGCACACCGGGCATCGAACATCTGCCAGAACACGTCTCTTGGATGCAGAGCGAGTCGCGTTTCGGTTGGCGGATCGGAAATGCAGACGCCGTTGCATCGGATGCAACATGGCTCAACGACTTCGATTTCATTCTGAAACTTCTCAAGAGCGATCTGACGACGGCTGTCTCATTCCGCTGTGAGGGCTTGTCTCAATTCAATTTCGATACGCACACGGCGAGCCCCTTCGTCCCACATATGCAGAACCTGCGGGGAGTGATGGACACCATCGCGCGGCTCTGCATCGAAATGAAGCTCACGCCCTCCCCCACGGCATCACGTCCCGACCGAACTCTTTTGGACGATACTCTCATCTACATCACCAGCGATTTCGGCCGCTCGTTTCCGATCTCCGGTGGCTCGGATCACAACCCGATGCACTCTGCGGTTCTGATCAGCGGCGCCATCCAAGGCAATCGGATGATCGGTGGCTATCGCGACTCTGCATTGGGAGTGCCCGTCGAACTCCTTGGTGAGGAAGGCCATCGCGAGATGAGACCGGTCGCGGCACGCGATGTCGCTTCGACCATTTACGCGTGCATGGGAATGCAGGCCGGAAGTGACTACTTCATTCCCGGCCAATACGGTGTCGTAGACGGAATCGCGTTGACGTGAGTTCGAAGCTCTCAGCTCGTCGGAGCCGCATCGGCCGCCGGCGGCGCCTCGGGACGCGCCGAGCCGTCGGCCTCTAGCTCCAAGACGAGTGAGAGCACCTCGTCGATCTTCGAAATCATGTGAATCTTGAGCTCACGACGGATCTGCTCCGGCACCTCGTCGAGGTCGGCCTCGTTGCGCTTCGGAAGAAGCACTTGCGTGAGCCCTGCGCGATGCGCGGCCAAGCACTTCTCCTTGATCCCGCTCACCGGCAGCACGTTGCCGCGCAACGTGATCTCACCCGTCATCCCGACATCCGGGCGCACCTTCAGCTTCGTCAACATCGACGCGAGCGCCACGAAAATCGCGACTCCCGCCGAAGGCCCATCCTTGGGCACGGCCCCACCCGGCAGATGCAGGTGAATATCGATCTTCGACATGAACTCGGGCGCAAGCCCGAGCGCATCCGGGCGCGCACGAATGTAAGTCAGCGCCGCGGCGACCGACTCCTTCATCACATCACCGACTTTGCCAGTCAGATGCAGCTGCCCCGAGCCCGACGACATCTGTGTCGCTTCGACAAACATCAGCTCGCCTCCCGACGGCGTCCACGCGAGCCCTGTCGCCACCCCCGGATGCGAGAGCTTCTCTGCGATCGGACGATCGTAGCGAGGCGCACCGAGCACCTTCTCGACATACGCCGCATCAGCCAACTGTGCGACGTCTTCCCCCTCCGCGAGGCGCACCGCCACATTTCGACACACCGACGCAATCGTCTGCTCGAGCCTGCGCACCCCCGCTTCACGCGTGTACTCATCGACCAGCCGATGAATCGCCTCATCGGCAAAATCGAGCCGCTCCGGAGACAATCCGTGCTCGCTCAGCTGCTTTGGAATCAAGAAGTTCTTTGCGATCGCTTCCTTTTCATCGCGCGTATATCCCGCGAGCTCGATCATCTCCATGCGATCCAAGAGCGGCCGTGGAATCGTGTCTTTTCGGTTTGCCGTCGCGATGAAAAGAACCGGTGACAGATCGACCGGCACCTCGAGATAGTGATCCGTGAAACTATGGTTTTGTTCGGGATCGAGCACCTCGAGCAGAGCGCTCGACGGATCTCCTCTCCCATCGCTGCCGAGTTTGTCGATCTCGTCGAGCAACATCACGGGATTGCGCGCAGCCGCCTGCTTCAACCCAGCCACGAAGCGACCCGGATACGCGCCGACATACGTGCGCCGATGCCCACGGATCTCGGCTTCGTCTTGCACACCACCGAGCGCGACGCGCACGAAATTGCGCCCTGTCGCGCGCGCGATCGACTTCGCGAGAGACGTCTTGCCGACCCCCGGCGGCCCCACGAAACAAAGGATCGGGCCGCGGATATCACTCTTCAATCGACGTACCGCGATATGCTCGACGATCCGCCGCTTGATGCGATCGAGCCCATGATGATCCTCATCGAGGACGCGGCGCGCCTCACTCACATCCAATCGATCGGCCGTCGTCTTGCCCCAAGGCAAATCCGCGAGCCATTCGACATAGTTGCGACAGACCTGATATTCCGCGCCGTTCGGCGACATCGAGCGCATCCGCGAGAGCTGTTTGCGCGCCGCCTTCTCGGCTTCAGTCGGCATATGCGCACGCGAAATTCTTTCGCGCAACACCTCGATCTCGTCATCCTCGTCGGCTTCGCCGAGCTCACGACGAATCGTCTTCATCTGTTGTCGCAAAAGGAACTCGCGCTGAGAGCGCGACATCTCCTCTTGCACCATCGTCGAGATCTCTTTCTTGACGCGGTGCACCTGCGATTGTCGCGTGACGAGCTCGGCCACCTTGCGAAGGCGCTCTCGCACGTCGAGGATCTGCAAGATCTGCTGCTTTTGCAGCGTTGCCACCGGAAGATTCGTGGCGACCAAATCTGCGAGCGCACCCGGATCGACCACATTGTCGAGCTGCAGCGTCTGCTCACGCGTTTGATGTGGAAGAAGCTCCCCGAGCTTCCGAGCAGACTCGCGCAACGCCGTCGCAAGCGCGTCGATCTCGGTGTCACGCGTCGGTGGCTCGTGAATCCGCTGCACGCGCGCCCGCATGTACGGCACTCGACCACTCGGCTCGAGCACACGCATCCGGGCGATGCCCTGTAGAACGACGGAGTAGTTTCCGGAGCTCAGTCGAATCACTTTGAGCACCCGGGCCACCGTACCGAGGTCGTACACCTGTTCGAATTCGGGATCTTCGATGTCGGCGTTCACCTGGGCGACGACGCCGATCGTCGGTCGGTCACGTCCGAAGCTCTCTTCGATGAGGCGCACCGAGCGCGCACGCCCCACGTTGACCGGCACCACCGACGCCGGGAATAGAACGGAGTTTCGGAGCGGTAGGATGGGGAGTACTTCAGGCCCCTCGGGGGGTAAAATCGACGAGCTCATGCGACCTTCTACGTGCACGTCACGCGCGAGTTATGCAAGACCTGTTCGCTTCGTTTTTCGTGGACTGCACCTTTTTCGAGGTCACCCCATCCCAGACGACCCATCGGACTTGGCATCCTCCCCCCTGGTCTGTTAGGAACTGGACCGTTCCGATGGGATGTACGATGTTACCTCACAGTGTCCTTGGTTCCCAGCGACGGGAAGAGGTGGAAATGAAGCCGAAACACCATCCGAATCGCGCTGCATTTCCATTGGCCTTGGCAGCCATGTCGACCCTCAGCGGTTGTCAGGGCGCGCTTCTCGGAAACCTCGTCGTGCTCGGCATCACCATCGGTATTTTCTTCGGAACGCTGAGTTTGGGACGCACCAGTCAAGTCCGATCGAGCGCCACGAGCCCCGACGGATCGCAGTCGTGACCTTACGAGAGCAAAATCGACGTTTGTCGAGTAGACTCCGAACGGGATGAGCATCCCGCCGAAGGCGCCGCCCTACCGCCCACTCGCCGAGCTGCGCCTCTCGGATCTCGAGAGTGTGCGGCTCATCTTGCGTGGTGAGTCCATCATCGATTGGCAGCGCCTCGCGTTGCGCACCGAGGACGAAGTCCAAGAGTTTCTCGCAGTTCATGAACATCAACTCGAGGACCCCGCGAATCGTGCGCGCACGGAGGCCCTAAAAAACGCAGCGATCGCATATCTGCGGCGCAATTTCGATTTTCCAATTCCAAAGCCGATCGTCCAGATGGACATGGCCGAGCTCTGTTTGCTCGCATCGGCCAAGGGTCACCGTCAGCTGTGTGCCTGCACGATTTTGAAGGTGATGCACATCATCCATCACCTCGAAGCGCGCGAGCTTCTCTACATGTTGCCCATCTCCGACCAAGACATCTTTCATCTGGTCGAGCAGAAGGTCTATCGCGTCATCGGTGGCATGCTCGCCGCAGGTCTACCGATCCTCGAGTTCATCGGCGGCCGCAAAAATCGCGACTCCCTTTACTCGAAGCTCCTCTCCAAGAGAGAGACTCACGCCGCGCAGATCTACGACAAGTTGCGCTTTCGAATCGTGACGCGAACACCCTCCGACATTTTTCCAATGCTCGGCTATCTCACTCGTCACCTTTTCGCGTTCAACTACGTGGTGCCTGGTCAGACGACGAACACGATGTTCCATCTGCAGAGGTATTGCGAATCCGATCCGCACCTTCGAAAGTTGCTCACTGAGCTACAGCCCCTCGGCGGCGACGAAAACGAGCAACCGCTCATCGACAATCAGTTCACCGCAAAAACGTATCGCGTGGTGCATTTCGTCGTCGATATGCCTGTCCGCGTCCCGCAAGAAATCCTCGATGCAGCCCCGCCGGCAGCATGGGCGCTGGGTCGAGTCGTCTTCGCACAAGCAGAGTTTCAGATCGTCGATCGTGAAACCGAATACGCCAACGAAATGGGCGAGGCTTCCCACGATGCTTACAAAGATCGTCAAAAACAGGCCGTGATGCGGCGGCTCAAGTTGGGCAACGTCAGAGCGACTCCAGTCGTCTCGGAAGCCGAAGCCCCCGTTCGACCCCTGCGCGCTTTGCCAAGCCAACCGCCGAAAGCCATTCCCAAAAAACGTCGCCGTTGAGGAACGCCGTCAAAGCTGACGGACGACGCGAACGGTTTCGCCGGGTGGGACATCCACGGTGATCACGTGCATCTCCCCATCACTCGTGCGCAAGCCAATTCGATGGCTGCCCGCGGGTACGGCCATCTGCCGCACAGGGGTATTTTGTCCTGTGTCGCGCCCATCGATGAACACACGCGCCCAGGGCAACGTTTGAATCATCAAATATCCGCGCTCTCTCGAGGCCGAAGCCGTTTCCGATCGCGCCACCGGCGGCCGCGCCGTCTCCGTCCTCGCTGCCTGTGAAGTGCGACGCACCACCGCACGCCGAACCTTTGTTTGGCGAACCGTGGGCTCAGAAGACGCCGTCGTGTCTTCCTGTCTTTCGGAAGATCCGGTGTGAGCTGTTGGGCTTGGTGGAATCGCGGGCTCTGGTGTGGGGGGTTCAGGCTCGGGGGGGGGCGGATTGGGTTCTGTGGTCGCAGACGGCATGGAGAGCGCCGGCGCAGCCACGTGATGTGGCGGAACGGCACGTGGCACGGGGACGCCG
>CAYZTA010000028.1:0-69787 GCA_964481145.1 uncultured Sandaracinus sp. | reverse complement strand
AGCGCGGGCGGGGGCGCGACTAACCAGAGTCGGTTTGATCTCCGATCAATGCGACCCTGGTTAGCTCGCGTTCATGAGGTCCCGCCAGGGGGTGTGCTTGCGACCTTCTCGTCGAGCGTTTGCCATCCCCACTCTCGTCGCTTGCGCTCGACGTATTCACGCGAGCCGAGCAGGATGGCGATCCATCGTGTCTCATCGCCAATCTCGAGCGCGCTGCGCACGAGCATCGTGAGCGGCACCGCGAAGAGTGCGCCGACGGGCCCCCAGAGCCAGCCCCAGAAAAACATGGATGCGAACACGACGAGCGTCGAGAGGCCGAGCGTTCGGCCCACCATGCGCGGTTCGAGCACATTGCCGATGACGAATCCGATCGTGAGGTGACCGGCGGCGACACCTGCGGCACCGGCAGGACCCAGCGTGAGCAGCGCGACGATGACCGGGGGCACGAGAGAGAGCGCCGGCCCGAGCGAAGGGATGTAGTTGAGGAGGAACGCGAGCAGACCCCAGAGAAGCGGGAAATCGAGCCCCATCACCGCCATCCAGCACCCTGTCAGGACGCCTGTGAGCACGGAAAGGAGGGTCTTGACGACCAGATATCGTTGGACTTCGTACGCAGCGCGGGCCGATTTCTCGATATGTGGATTGGCGCGCCCTAAAAGCACGTGCAGCTTCTCGCGCGCCGCACCGGTTTCGAAGAGCAAAAACGCGAGCAGCAGAATGACGAGCACCACGTTGCTCACGATGCGCGTGAGCTCTTCGACGACATTTCCAACCATCCCCAGGACTGCGCCCGTGGAACGCAGCTCGTTGAGCGCTCCATATTCGATGCGAAACCCCCCGGCGCGGAGCGCATCGACCGCATTGTGAACGAGATGATCGAGCGCGATTTGGTAGGCTGGTATGGCTGCCGCAAATCCCGCGAAGCTCGTCCAGACGAGGGCGCCGAACCCGACCACGAGCCCCATGTCGAGGAGCAGTGTGAGCAGGATGGCGAGCGCCTCTGGAGCGCGGGCTCGTTTCTCGAGCCAGCGCACGATTGGAGATGAAATGACGGCGAGGAAAAGCGCGGTGAACATCGGCAGGAAGAATCCTCCCGCGACCCGCAGCCCAGAAATCACCACGACGAGCCCTGCAAGAACCAACACGGTTTTCAGTGCGGGGCCGAGTCGCATTCACTCAAACTAGCTCCCCATGGGGACAGGATCTACCCTTTCAACCCATTTGAAATCACGAACTCTGTTCAGGGGGCGATGCCGAACAGGTGGGTGAAATTTTCACTCATGCGTTCGATGACTTCTGCGGTTGGGACTTTCCAAAGCTCTCCTGCGAACTCCATGGTTCCACGCACGTGCGCGGGTTCGCTTTGGACGCCGGGTTCCGGGCCAAGATAAGGGCAATCGGTTTCGAGCAGGATTTTGTCGCGCGGGAGTGTCTCGAGCATGCGCGCGAAGGCTTCGTTTCTGCGTGCGTTGGCGGGGATCGACAGCCAATGACCGCGCTCGGCGATGTCGCGTGCGAGCTTCACGCGACCGCCAAAACAATGCCAGTTCACACGCGTGGCGCCCATTTCGAGCAAGATTTCGAGGGCGCGACGTTCACGCTTGCGTGTATGGATGATGATCGGCTTGTCGGCCTCGAGCGCGATGGCGACGAGTTCTCGAAAGACTTGTTCTTGCTTGGCCCAGAGCGGCTCCGGGACCCAATATCCATCGAGCCCGATTTCACCTATCGCGATCGCTTCTTCGGCATGAGCCCGCACCCATGCCACTCCTTCGTCGGCACTCACCCAAGGAGCGTCGCGCGGGTAGTCGATTCCCATCGCCTCCATCTCAGCCATCACGGTGTCGACGGGATAGAAGCCGAAGGCGGGTCGCACCCGTGGCTCGTTTGCGCGTAGGGCAGATCGCGCGGCCAGCGCACGAACGGCCTCGTTGTCACTCGGGTTGAGCCCGTTCGAGATGATGGTCGTCACACCTTGCGCGGCGGCTCGGGCCATCACGTCATCGAGGCGGTGTGCGAGATCGGGATGCGTCAAATGCGCATGAACATCGAAAAGACCCACGTGACTCTCGATTCGTTCGCTACGATTTCGTGCTCATGACGTCGGCGGACTTGCGATCGCGTCCGATGATCCACGCGATCACTCCCAGGAGCAAGATGACGAACGTGCCTCCCGTCACCACCCAAAGCCCGAGTGCCGTGTGCTGCACGAACATGTGCAACAAGATGTAAAGCGCGTAACCGATGAGCGAGAGGGCGAAGAGCACGGCGACTTGGCCCGACCAGCGAAAACCCATGAATGAGATCGCCGAAAGGGCGGCACCGAGGCCAGGGATCAAAAAGAGGAGTTTGGTCGGTGAGCCTACGAGATGTTCACTGGTCGCGAGGGCGAGCCCCGTTTGCTCCACCATCATCCCCGCGGTCTCTCCTTGGTGCTGAAGCCAAGGCAGAAAAAATCCGACGAGCAAGGAAAGCCCCGCGAATCCGAGGAGAGCTCGGAGGAGGATCTGAACCGGAGTCGAACGCTCCGAGGGACGTACGAGGGGGGCTGATGTGGGCGACACCTCCGTTTGCAGGTCCGTCATGACGGTCGAAGGCTCGGAACTGGTCGCGCTGGACTCGGCCATGCTTCTCACTTACTCCGAGGTTCATCATACCTCATGTGATGGTGGCGCGCTCTGTCAGCTCTGGTATGGCTCGCCTGTCGTGGACTATCCGAAGCTTCTCGAACCCGCATTCATCGCCGACTGTCCGTACGGACCAGGGGGCCTCCTCCTCGATGCTCTCCTCGCGCTCGAGCCGGAGCGGAGCCTCGTGCGAGCCCGGATGCCAACGCACGCCGACCTCCCGCTCACGCGCGAACAGCGCCACCACCCAGTGCGCCACCCGCTTCATGTGGCGGGCGGGCTCATGGTGCACATGACCGGCATGATCGGATTCGTGCACGCGTATTACGTTCTCGGTCTTCGCCATGCCGATGGTTGGATCGGATACGGAGGTCGTATTCATTCGGCGCGCTTTCGCGCGCTCGCCACTCCCGGCGAACCCCTCGAGCTCGAATGCGTCGCCAAGCAGCTCCGCAAAGGAGCGAAACGAGTGCTCGCTCGTTATGACCTTCGCTTCGAACAACATGGCCGTGTGATCTACGAGGGCGACCAAACCGCGATGTGGTTCAAGGTCGACGAGAACACTCAGCCCTCGGACTTCGAGGGCTGAGTCCTCAGCGACAACGATCCGTCAGGCAGCGAGCGATCGGCGCGCGGCACTGGTTCATGAAGCATGAGAGGTCGGTGCACTCTCCGGCGTTCGAAATCGCGCACGAGACCACCTCATCCAAGAACACACGGGATGAGGGGCAGGTCTGCGAGACGCATCCCGACAAACACGAGAGGCTGAAGTTCGGGATTCCACCTCCCGCAAAATTGATGCATCCGAAGACGCACGTGAGGCTCTCGCCGCACGCGCGGAGCTCGCACATGCCGCAATCACTCGGGCAGTTGACGCAGTCTTCGAAACGCGAGGCTTCGCAGCGCATGTTTCCGCAGAACGCACACGAACCGCAGTCGGCTGGGCAGCTCGAACAGGTTTCGGTTCCACCACAGCGACCGTCACCGCAGCCTGTGCAGCGACCGCAATCTCGCGTGCACGTGAAGCAATCTTCGCCCGCCGCCGCGTCGCACATTCCATCTCCACACGGATCGCATTCATTGCAGTCCGCAGGACATGAGAAGCAGTCTTCTGTGCCTTGGCAGAAGCCGTTCGGGCAGAGCGGGCAGCTGCCGCAATCTTGTGGACACGAGCCGCAGGTTTCTCCGCGTGCCGCGTCACACGTGCGATCGCCGCAGGTGCTGCAGATGCCGCAATCTTGTGGGCATGTGCTGCAATCTTCAGAAGCACTGCACGTGCGATCACCACAGGTGGCGCAGCGGCCGCAGTCTTCGGGGCATGTGCTGCACGACTCCGTTCCGCTGCAAGTCCCGTCGCCACACGTCATGCAGCGCCCGCAATCGACCGAACAGCTCGAGCAATCTTCCCCGCCCGTGCACATCCCATCTCCGCACGTGACGCAACGTCCGCAATCCGATGGGCAGGAATTGCACGTCTCGCCCGCACCGCAGACTCCATCCCCACATCGAACGCACACACCGCAATCGGACGGACACGAGAAACAGTCCTCACCTGCCGAGCAGGATCCGTCGCCGCACGTCGCGCATCGCCCGCAATCATCGGGGCAGCTGGAACATGTTTCGCCCATATCGCAGGTGCCATTTGGGCAGCTGGGACAAAGACCGCAATCCGTCGGGCAACTCGAGCAGTCCTCGCCCATGGTCGACGAACAGGTCCCATCCCCACATCCGCCGCAGCGTCCGCAATCGTCTGGACAGCTCGAGCATGTCTCGCCGACGTCGCACACCGCATTGCCACAAAATGCAGGCACATCGTCGAGCCCTGGGCGGTCGGGTCTCATGAGATCGCCGTCGAATTCGATTCCGGCATCGAATCCATCGCTCGGTTCGACATTGAGCAACGAGCGACCGCAGCCAACGGCGGCGAACGCGAAGGTCGTGAACACGAATAACGAAGTGAAGCGGTGAGGGGACATGACTCGTCTCCGCATTGAGAAGGCGCTGAACGTAGAGGAAATACCCGTTCATTGCCACCACACGCCTGCTCATGCCGCTCAGCCAAGCGTTTCAGGGGGCCGGAGGCGTTTCGTAGCGGGCGCCCTCCCAGCGTGCAATGCCGAGGTTGGTGATGCCTCGGACGGTCAACACGAAGAGCATGGCGAGATCATCGGTGCCCCCTCGGGGAGCGAGTTGATCGGTGGGACCAGCTCCCACGTAACGGGTCGAAACGCGTAAAAACAAGCCGCCATGGACCCCGCTCGGGATGTAGAGCGGGATATCGAACCCGAGGCCCACCGCGGTTGCCAGCCCCACTTCATGAGAAAGCGGGCCCACGGCGACGCCGAGATCGAGGCCGATCGAATCGATGAAAAGATCGAGCACGCGATCTCCCGATTCGAGATTCGCAAAGAAACGCATCAAAAAGAGCGGTCGAAGATCGAACGCCACGATGAGACGGGAATCTCCCTCGGGGCGCCACTCCGGCGAAACGAGCAGCCCGCCCGAATCGAGGATTCGCGCGCGCAGTTCGAGCACGGTCGTGCCCGTCACGTCTGGACCCACCCGATCGAACAGAGCGAGGCCCCCACCGATGCCGGCGCTGAGGGTGAGATCGCCATCGAGCCGCTGATATACGGTATCTCCAGAATCCGCATGGCACAGCGCTCCTTGGACGAGGAGCGCTGTGAACGAGGCGAACACGAATAAACGAGTCACGGGGTGAGCGGACATGACATACCATGCGCCCATGGTGTTCTGCCAATCGTGCGGCGAGCGCAATTTGGAAGGCGCGCGTTTCTGCAATATGTGCGGCGCGAAGATCGCGCAACCCCTCGAGCCAGGCGGCCCCATTCCGCACGCATCGCCGGCGGAAGAGCGTTCGAACAGCACGCAAGGCGCCCATTCAATGAGCAGCTCGAGCATCTCGCTCGACGCCATCGGAGTGCGAAGCTCCACACGCACCTACGTCATCTTCGGGCTTGCCGGAGCATTGCTCTTCTCCCTTGGGGCGCTGGGCATGTGGTTTTTGATGCGGCCCGGTACCGCGCCTGACTCCATGGCGGAGCAGAACGCAGACGACGAACCCATCGAAATCGGGGAGCCAATGCCTGTCGGGCAAGACATTCCCGACGTCGATTTCGTTCCGGGCACACCGAGCGTGACGAGCTCACGGCCGACGAAACGCACGGGCTCTTCGAGTTCGACTCCGTCCACCCCCGCCACGTCCACCCCCGCCACGTCCACCCCCGCCACGTCGACCAGGACACCCGCTTCGCCCGGGGCTGTCACGACGCGCACCGACGAGACCCCGCGCTCTTCTTCATCCACATCGTCCTCGTCCTCGGGCTCGAGCACCGAGCAACCCGCGCCCGCAGCGACCAGCGAAGGGAGCTCCTCACCCTCCGCGCCCGTGGACTGGGAGCGTGCGGGAGGAGGTTCGGAAGCGTCCGAAGAAGACATTCTCCTCGATGCGTATGCGTCTCATGTCCGCCGGCATATTCGTGAATATTACGCGCGCCGTGCGCAAACATGCTTCGATCATGAGAGTCGTTTGGATCAGTCGGCCGTTCGAGGCACGGTGCTGATAGGCTTCACCATCATGGGTTCGGGTGAGGTGCGCAACACGACGATCGACCGGAATACCACGGGACGTGACAGCCTCGCGTCGTGCCTCGAGCGACAGGTGGCGAGTTGGCGACTTCCGCGGCCGCCCGAAGGCATCGATGAGTTGCCGATGCAGATGCCATTTTCTCGTTGAATTCAGAAGGGGAACACTGACATGGCGGGCGAGGAGCTACTGATCGTCGATTCGGTCGATCGCGACCGCGAGGGGTTGCGTCGTTACTACGATCAGAAGGGCTATGTGTGCACCGCCGCTCAATCGAGGAGCGAGGCCCGCGAATACATCGAACGGAAATTCTTTCCGGCGGCGCTCGTCGATCTCGATGTCGATACGCCGAATGGCGGGCTCGAGCTGATTCGATTCATACGCGAACGTTCGCGGCAAACGGCCGTGATTTTGATGACGAACCGACGTTCTTTCGAAGGCGCGGTGTCAGGGCTGCGTCTCGGTGTCGAAGACATCGTGGTCAAGAATCCCGATGAAGTGGAGCATATGCGAAAAGCGGTGGCGCTCGCGGCATCGCGCTACCGCACCCGAGACGAAGGTGGCGATTTTTATCGGGAAATTCGCGCTGTGTTGAATGAATCCTTCAAGGTGATCCTCGAGCTCGCGCGCCGCACGTATGGCGATCTCTCTGCTGCTGTTGCACCCATCAAACCCAAGATTTTGTTCGTGGATGGGGATGGCGAGTTTTTGAATGCGCTCGCGCCACTCGTACAGAACGAGCGGTGGGAGATCTTTGCAGATATGAGTGGTGGAGCGGCGCTCGATCGCGGCTCACGTGAGCGCATCGACATCCTCGTGGCGCGGAGCGAGCTCCCCGATCTGCGCGGCTCGATGGTCATCAAGACGTTGCAAGCCGACCACACCGAGCTCGTGGGATTGCTCTATCACGCAGCGGGGAGTGACGGTCACATCGATCATCTCGAACGCGGTCAGGTCGAGAACACGATTCGTCCATTCGAGACCCCGGAGCATCTCGTGGCTGTGGTGCGCCGCATGATCGGCCGGCTTGCGGTGAAAGCGGAGGAGCGTCGCTTGATTCAAGCGTTCCGTGCCGAACACACGGATTATTGGCGTCGCTACGCGAAGGTGAAGAGTCAGGTGGATAATTTGATCGACGATTGAACCTGTCGACCGATGACCTTGACTCGTGGTATGCGGGAGCCGCCGCGAGCATCTGTGCGGCCCGGAGTGAATGATGACGGTCGACCGCAAACACATCGACGAAGAAAACCTCACTGTGGAAGCTCCACCCACGCGTCGCGACAGCCTCTTGCCGGTCGCAGGTGGCGTTACGGTCGTCGTCACGCAAGCCTTCGGACCCGATGGGGAGAGCCTCATGGGGTTGACCGACCAAACTTTTGACGAGCACCCGGCCGTGACGCTCAAAGTGCGCGCCAAGGGCGAGGAAGGGCTCGTCCATCTATCGCCCGTTCATGGTGATCGTAGAAAGACGGGGTTCATCGACATTCCGGAGGGCACGCATTGTGAGTTGCTCTCTCCGGTGACGGGAAAGCCTCTCGATCGCCTCGGCCCCGTGGATGATGGAAGTGGCGCTGATTACTACGCGATCTATTTGACGCCCAAGCTCTCTGACGGAGCGTGCGTGATGGTCACCAATGTTTGGGGCCACTACCACTCACGCATCGTCGACGACAATGCTCTCATCTCGTACTGGGCGCGCAATCATCCAGACGAGTGAATGCTCACAGCTCCATCCCTGCGCGCAGACGAAGCGTCGCGTGTGCCACGTGCAAATCGGCGAGCGATTGAATGCGGAGCACCTCGGCCTGAAACAAATCGCGGGACGCTTGGATGACATCGAGCTGTGTGGCGGCACCCGCATCGAACCGTATGCGCGCGTCTTCAGCAGCTCGGTTTGCCGACTCCACCCCGGCGGCTGCCGCTTCGGCGCGCGCGCGCGCGGTTCGTACGCGCTCATACGCATCGAAGATTGAAGTCTCCGTCTGCTGAATGGCCCGCTCGAGCTGCACTGTCGCAACGTCTGCCGCGGCTTGTCGCGTCGAGATCTGTGCGGGCCTCAGGAAGTCGAGCGTCCATGAGGCTTGCACACCGAGCGCGTAAGACCAGTTCGCTCCTTGAAACCCCGCCGCATTCGAGCCGTTTTCTCGCGCATAGCCGCTGATGATCGGAAGAAGGGCGGTCCACGCCGTGTCCGCCGCAATGCCCGCCGCACGTGTTGCTTCGCGCGCTCCACGCACTGCAGGAAGGTTGCGCACGTTGGCCATGTAACGGTCGAACGGTTCGAGCTCCCCGGGCACCTCTTCGAGGACAGGCTGCTCGTCGTTCGGTGTGATGTTCGTCAAGTTCTGTAGATTGCGAGCGGCGAGCACCGCAGACAATCGCGCCTCGGCGAGCGCCTGCTCTGCGCGCGAGACCTCGGTCTCTGCACGCGAGAGCTCGAGTTGCGGTGAAACACCCACCTCGAAGCGGGCCGCGGCGACTTCGCGATTGTACTGGAGAGCCTCCAGGTTGCGCTCGGAGGCGTGCACCACGGCGCGCGCACCCACGAGTTGATGCCAGATCTGAACGATGGCAACGGCCACGTTTTGATCCGTGAGCTCGAGCCTCGCCTCGGCCGAGTCGGCGAGCGCTTCGCTCTGAAAAAAGACCGACCACGCGCCGACGTCGATGAGAGGAACGGCCACCGAGAACTGCGCGGTCAGCGCATCGAACGGTTGAATCACGACCAACGAGCCGGTCACTGGATTCATGAACGCAGCTTCGAACTCGTTCCGTTGGTATCCACCCGTAGCGGTGAAACTCGGCAAAAGCCGCGCCCGCGCCTCGTCGACCTGAGACTGCGATTGACGCAATGCCGCCCGCGCTTCGCGAAGATCGAGCGAACCCGAGTCAGCGGCCGCGAGAAACTCGCGAAGTGGCTGCTGTGCGCTCGCCGAGATCGATCCGAATCCAGAAAAAAGTATCACCAAAGAAACAAAAGCAGCACGATGCATCGCGAGGGGCCTCCGTATCGGCTGAGCGCTTGACGTCTCGAGCGCCTGGCCTCAATGACTGACTGATCAATCAACCAACCTACCGAGGTTGTGGTGCCGCGTTCGCCAAAAGACAACCAGGAGATTCGTGATGCCAGGCGCGAGGAGATCCTCGCCGCCGCAGCGCGCGTATTTGCTCGGAAAGGTCTGGCGCATACCAAGATTTCGGACATTGCCGCGGCAGCGAACCTGTCGCACGGCCTCGTTTATCACTATTTCACCGGCAAGGACGCTATTTTTAGAGCGATCGTCGATCAGATGATCGCGAAGAGCGACGCAGACTTCGCGACAGACCCCGACCTTCCGGCCTTCGAGCGTTTGGTTCGCGCCATCGAGTGTTCGCGCGTCCGTATTTGTAACGGGGGAATCGAGCCGATCCGAGTCGTGGGACAGGCGATGATGCAAGGCGTCCTTCCCGATCCTCTCCGCGATTGCATCAATGAACATTTTGGTCGAATCCATGCGCGTGTGGCCGAGCGCATCAGCGAGGCACAGCGCGATGGAGATGTCGACCCCGAAGTGGATTGTGTCGAGCTCGCGTCGGCGTTGGTGTGCGTCATGCGCGGGATGTCGATCCGCGCCCCCGACATGCCGCACTTGCCATTCCCCATTCCACGAACAGAAACGATTCTTCGTTTGTTGCACCGGCCTTCTCCCAAGGAGAAGACCGCACGAAAAGAGACGAGCCGATCCCATACGGCACGAGGAAAGAATGCACGCCGCTCATAGATTCATCGTTGCGATTGGCCTTGTCTCGAGTGTGGGCATCACAGCGTGCGGCCCCGGTGAGCGCGATGTCCGCGACACGAGTGCCGAAGTCGTGCCCGTTGTCATCGCCACCCGTGTGGCGGAGGGACGGGAGAAGCCCGTGAGCTTGACGCTCGATGGGACTTTGGTCGCGGACGAAGAGTCGCTTTTGACCTCTGTCGTCGCGGGCCGCGTCGTGGAAGTGCTCGTGGAGCGCGGGACGGTCGTCACAGAAGGACAGCCGATCGTACGTCTGCGAGATGTCGACTATCGATTGCAGGCCGCATCGGCGCGGGCGCAGCTCGATCAAGCAAGAGCGCGGCTCGGGATGGCCGAAGGAGGAGGCGCTGTGCCGCGCGCCGAGGAGATGCCCGATGTACGCGCTGCGCACTCTGCGCTCGGGTTGGCGGAGAGTAATTTGGAGCGCGCCGAAGAGCTGGCGCGCCGCGGGGTGCTTTCGACGCAGGCGCTCGACGAGACGCGCACGCGGGCCGCAGAAGCACGCGAACAATATCAGACGGCATTGAATGGTGCGCGTGCGTCGATCGCGTCGCTCGCTTCCGCTCGGACCACGCTTTCACAGGCCAATACATCGGCTTCGGAGGCCACGGTGCGAGCGCCGTTTGCAGGAGAAATCGCGAGCCGAAATGTGTCGGTCGGTGAATACGTGTCACCGCAAACTCCGATCGTCAGCCTCGTGCGAACCGATCCGCTGCGCATCGAGGTGCAGGTGCCCCAACAGCACCTCATGGCCGTGCGTCCTGGCCAGACCGTCAGGATTCAAGTCGACGCAATTCCGAACCGCACGTTCGAAGGGACCGTCCGATACGTGAGCGCGGCCGTGCAGCGGGAAACACGCGGCCTTGCGGTCGAAGCCGTGGTGCCCAACCCCGAACGTCTATTGCGTCCGGGGCTCTTCGCGACGGCGCGCATCGAAACGGGGCAGATGCAGGATGTCGCGATCGTCCCGGCGTCTGCTGTGATGACGGAAGCGGGCGTCGACCGCGTGTTCGTCGTGCGCGATGGCGTCATTGAAGAGCGTGTGGTCGGGGTGGCAGAGCGCAGCTCTGAAGAAGTCGTGATTGCCGAGGGTGTGCGAGCAGGTGAAGTGGTCGCGACCGAATTGCTCGATCGTTTGGCCGATGGCATCCGGGTCGAACCCCGAAACGAAAGCACCGAAGCTGCTCCGGCGGCGGTGCTCGAACGTCGATGAAGACCGAACATCCCTGTGAAGGAGTTTCCCTGCGATGCAGTGGCTTGCACAAATCTGCGTAAGGCGCCCGGTATTTACCTGGGTGCTCGTGCTCTCGCTCGTCGTGGTGGGCGGCGCGAGTTTCTTTGGGCTCGGGGTCGATCGATTTCCGAAGATCGATTTCCCGGCGATCATCGTGACCACGGTCTTGCCTGGGGCATCCCCCGAGCAGATCGAGACAGAGGTCACCGAGCCCATTGAGGAGCAGCTCAACTCGATCAGCGGCTTGGACGAACTCACCTCGAGCTCATACGAGGGGTTCAGCGTCGTCGTCGCGCGCTTCGAGCTCGAAAAAGATGTCGGTGAGGCTTCCGAGGAAGTTCGCGATCGCGTCAGCCGCGTGATCTCGGAGCTGCCGGAGAATGTCGAGCAGCCTCGTGTCGAGCGCATCGATCCCGATGCGGCTCCGATCATGTATGTCGCCGTGCGAACCCAAAGAAGCGCGCGCGAAGCCACGGATTTCGCAGATCGAGTCCTGCGTCGCCGCATCGAATCGATGAACGGTGTCGGTGGCATCACGATCAATGGTGCGCGCGAGCGAGAAATTCAGGTCATCGTCGATCCCACGCAATTGGCGGGGTTCGGTCTGACGGCGCGTGATATTCAAGTGGCGCTCGCGCGAGAGAACGTCGAGATTCCAGGCGGAAACGTCGAACAAGGCGCGCGTACCTTTCAGCTCCGGGTGGCCGGCCGCATCACGAATCCTGCGGATTTCGCGCAGATCCCCATCCGCGAACTCCAAGGCCAAGTGATCCGGGTGGGCGACGTCGCTCAGGTGCGCGATGTCGGTGAGCAACCAGAATCGACCGCGACCATCGACGGCCAGAGCGTGGTCGTCCTTTCGATCCGGAAACAATCGGGCGCGAACACGGTGGCGGTGATCGATGCGCTCAGAGCGCGGATTGCGGAGATCGAGGCCGAAATTCCGCCGAGTTATCAGCTCGAGATTGTTCGCGACGAGAGTGAGTTCATTCGCAACTCGATTCACGCGGTGCAAGAGCACTTGGTCGTCGGCGGCTTCCTCGCTGCGCTCGTGGTGCTCCTTTTCCTTCGGAATGGGCGCTCGACGGTGATCACCGCGCTCGCCATTCCGACGTCGATCATCGCCACGTTCGCGTTGATTGCGGCGCTCGGGCTCACGCTCAACGTCATCACGCTGTTGGGGCTCACACTCTCGGTCGGTATCGTCATCGACGATGCGATCGTCGTGCTCGAAAATATCGTTCGCTTCATCGAAGAGAAGGGGTACGAGCCCCGTCGTGCGGCGGTGGTCGCGACCAAAGAGATCGGTCTCGCCGTTCTCGCGACCTCGCTCTCGCTGGTCGCGGTCTTCCTTCCCATCGCATTCATGGGCGGCATCATCGGCCGCTTCATGTCGAGCTTCGGGTACACGATGTCCTTCGCGATCATCGTGTCGCTCCTCGTGTCGTTCACGTTGACGCCGATGCTCTCTTCGCGATGGTTGAAAGGGCCGATGCGTGCGGCTCGCGCTTCGAATCCTCCTGAGTCGGAGAAGGCCGAGGACGATCTCGAGATTCCAGATCCGGCACCGGGCGATCGGGACGAAGAGCGCGCACGTTATCTCGCTTGGCAGAGAGGCGAGCGCCGAGTCGAAGATATCTCCGACATCGCGGGTGGCGCACACGAGAGCGGAGGGCTCCTCTACCAGAGAATGGAGCGCGCCTATATGTGGCTGCTCGCCTGGTCGATGCGGCATCGATGGGCGGTGGGCATCGTGCTCGTGATCTCACTCGTGTCGGTCGTGCCCATGATCGGA
The DNA here is from genome assembly GCA_964481145.1 of uncultured Sandaracinus sp. Classification (GTDB taxonomy): domain Bacteria; phylum Myxococcota_A; class Polyangia; order Polyangiales; family Sandaracinaceae; genus Sandaracinus. The sequence goes on along the minus strand of CAYZTA010000028.1, from coordinate 56,742 downwards.
GCCGTCCCAAAGAACTTTCTTCCGAGCGAAGACGAGTCGCGCTTCGAGATCACTGTGCGCACCCCAGAAGGGACTTCTCTCGCGCAGACCGAGCTCGTCAGTGAGCGCATCGCTCGTGCGGTTCGGCAGCTGCCAGAAGTCGAACAAACCGTGCTTACGGTGGGTGCGCCCGCGGGTGATCCCAGTGGGCGTGGCGCAAACCAGTCCTCTCTTTACGTGCGGCTCGTGCCCGTCGATCAGCGCGAACATTCGCAGGATCAAACGATCGAATATGTGCGCTCTGACATCCTCCCGCCGCTCGTCCCCGAAGGCGTCGATGTGCTCGTGAATCCGATCGCCGCGTTTGGCGGATCAGGACAACAAGCGGCCCCCGTTCAGTACGTGATCTCCGGGCCCGATCTCGACAAACTCGACACGTATGTCCAGCGCATGATGCGCGAGGCGCGACAGCTCCCAGGAGTGGCCGAAGCGAGCACCGCACTCGTGACGGGGCGGCCTGCGTACGAGATTCGAGTGGATCGTCGTCGTGCAGCCGATCTCGGTGTGAGTGTCATCGACATCGCCAGCGCGATGCAGCTCCTGGTCGGAGGCTTGGAGGTGACGGACTACACCGAGGCCGGTGAGCAATACGACGTGCGCCTGCGCGCCGCTGCGGATTTTCGCAGCCGCCCCGAGGACATCGCGCAGATCACGGTGCCGAGTTCCACCGGGCGGAGCGTGCGCCTGAGCGATGTTGCCAGCATCGTGCCCACGACGGGCCCTGCTTCGATTCAACATCTCGGTCGACAACGTCAGGCGACCATCTTCATCTCCACACGTCCTGGAGCATCGGAGCAAGCGATCGTCGCGGGGCTCGAGCAGATCCGTGAAGGTTTCGAGATAGAACCCGGTTATTCGACCGAGCTCTCAGGCCGATCGCGCGAAATGGGGCGCGCCTTCCAGAGCTTCCTGGTGGCGGTCTTCCTTTCGTTCACGTTCATGTATCTCGTACTCGCAGCGCAGTTCGAGAGTTGGATTCACCCGGTGACGATCCTCGCATCGTTGCCACTCACGTTGCCGTTCGCGATCTTCTCGGTGCTCGTGCTGGGGCAATCGCTGAATATCTATTCGATGCTCGGTGTGCTCGTGCTCTTCGGCGTCGTGAAGAAGAATTCGATTCTGCAGATCGATCATATGCGCGGGCTGAGGCGAAAGGGCCTTTCGCGCGCAGATGCCGTGATGCTCGGAAATCGCGACCGATTGCGTCCGATTCTGATGACCACGATCGCGTTCGTGGCAGGGATGATTCCTTTGTTGGCATCGAGCGGAGCCGGCTCGGGCACGAACCGCGCGATGGGGTCGGTTATCGCGGGGGGGCAGACGCTCTCGCTGCTCCTCACGTTGATTGCCACTCCGGTCATCTTCTCATGGCTCGATGATGTCGCGCATTCACGCACCGTGAAATTCGCAGGGCACATCTTGTTGTGGCCTTTCCACGCGATCGATCGCCTCGTCTCGAAGAAGGAAGAACACGTGGGTGAGGTGAAGCACGTCCCTCCGCGACGCGAGCTCGAGGCTTCGGCCGAGGAGGAGTAGGGCGCCCCTTCACCATGCTCGGTCCGGAGCATGCGGACACACCCACGCGATTTGACCAGCCCCCCTCTTTTGGCTTAACACCAAGCGGTCGAAAGGGACTCGTCCGATGCGCTTTGCTTTGGCTGTCTTTGCTCTCGCCGTTTCTCTCGCCTCCGCAGTCCCCACGGAGGCGCAAGAATCGGAGCTCGAAGGCCTGCGCGCAGCCGCGCGAAGTGCGACCGGCGACCCGGACGCACAACGTGCGTTCGGAATGGCGCTCCTGCGCGCCGGCCGATATCGAGAAGCCGAACAACAACTCACACGCGCGTCACGTGCGGCGCGAGGGTCGCTCGAGTCCCTTTTCGATATGGCTCGCGTGTCCTTCGCGCGCGGCGATCACAGGGCCGCTGAACGCGCGTGCAACGCGCTCACACGTCGCGATCGAACGGCCGTGCTGACGCGTGTGTGTCATGCGCGCGCCGATCTGGTGTGGAATCGCGCTGCGCGGGCGTTCGGTGAGCTCGAGACCGCCCTTGTCGCCGAGCCGAACCATTACGAAGCGCTTTACGCGCTGGGTGAAGCGCACCGATTGCGCGCCGCGGTGGCGGAAGCCGAATCCGCATATCAGCGCGCGCTCTCCGTGCGTGCGAACGAAGCGGAACCGCACCTCGGCCTCGGCCGTCTCTATGCAGCGGCTGGACGGAGAGAGGATGCGATTCGCGCATTGCGCCGCGCGGCGGAGCTCGATCCATCCTCTCCCGAAATTCAGTACGAACTTGGGCGTTTGCTCGTGGCGGACGAAGCTCGACAATGGCTCGAGCGAGCCGTGCGAGGGCGTCCGAGCTGGCCAGAAGCGCAGGTCGCGCTCGGCGAGGCGCTTCTTTCTGCCGCCCGCTTCGAGGAGGCCGAGACCGCGTTTCGTGCCGCCATCCGGAGCCACTCCACATACGCGCCAGCCCATTCAGGGCTGGGGCGAGCGCTCATGGGCCGGGACGAGCTCACAGCTGCGGAGTCGTCGCTGCGACGTGCGCTCGCCCTCGTGGCCAACGATTCCGTGAGCGCGCTCGCGCTCGGGGATGTGCTCGCGCGGGCGGGGCGCATCGAAGATGCATTCGAGCAATATCGCCACGCAGCGGACCTCGATACGAGAGACCCCACTCCGCTGCTGCGCGCAGGTCGACTCGCGCTCGAACGAAATCTCGATATGCTCGCCAGCGGATTCGCCGATCGTGTGCTCGGCCCACAGGAAAACCTGGCGGCAGGGTTGGCATTGTACGGTGATATCATGCGCGCTCGGGGAGATCGGGAAGAAGCGCGTCGGTATTACGAACGCGCCTTACGAGGAATCGGCGAAGTCGATCGAGCGCGCGTCGAGGCTGCGCTCCGCGAGCTGCGCTGATTCATCGCCCGCACCAAAAGACGATCGCTCCAGTTGCGGCGGCCGCATCCTTCCTCTAGCTTCCCGCGGTGTCGTTCCCCCGTTGCGTCCGGTTTTTCTTGTCGATTGGTGCGCTCGGCGCGTTCGCGAGTGGATGTGGCAGTACGCAAACGGCGGCGCTGACTTACAGTGAGAGCGCGCGCAGGGATTTCGAGAATGCCCAAGGGGCATTCGAGAGCGACGATTGCCTGACAGCGACTCCTCTTTTTCAGCATGTCCGCCGCGAATACCCCTATTCGCGATATGCCGCGCTCGCGGAGTTGAGGATCGCGGACTGCGAACTGAAGGAGCAACACTACACGGAGGCCATTCGAGCCTATCGTGCCTTCATTCGCCAGCGCCCCACGCACGCAGACGTCGACACCGCGAACTTCGCGATCGCACGCGCTTATTTTCAGCAAATGCCACAGGAGCTTTTTCTTTCGCCTCCTCCAGAGCAACGCGATCAGGCGCAAACGCGTTCAGCTCTCCGGGTCGTGCGAAGATTCCTTCTGGATTATCCAGAGAGTGAGCACATCGAAGAAGCTCAACGCATCGAACGTCAGGTGCTCTCGCTTCTCGCGCGACACGAGCTCTACGTCGCCAACTACTATCTCATTCGCGATCGTCCTCAGGCGACCATCGCGAGGATCCAAACTTTGCTCGAACAATACGAGGGAAGTGGGGTCGAGCCCGAAGCTCTCATCTTGATGGGACGCACGTATCTTCACATGCGCCAAGAACGCGAAGCACGGCTCGCTTTCGGCGAGGTCGTCGACCGATTTCCAGAGAGCGGTTTCCGTGTTCAAGCTTGTGAATATCTCGCCCGTCTCAATACGACGTGTGTGTCACGTGTCGATGACAGCTCGAGATCGACTGAATCCGAGGAAGAAAGCGCTCGTGGTTCCGTAACTATGGATGACTCCGAAGAATCTTTGGACGAATCAGAATAGGTTTCGAGCGACGCCGTCTTGGGTAAACCGACCCATTTCTCGGCCATCTGGGTCGAGGCTCCTTTACGGCTGGGGGGCTCACCCGATACAATTGCGCATTCGAGTGTACTCCATGGACGACCGTACAAAGCAGCTCCTCGCGCTCGGCCGCGAGCATTACGAGAAGCACGAATTCGACAAAGCGGAGCACTACCTGAAACAGGTGTTGGACCGTTCTGAAACGAATTTTGCGGACGTTCTCAATATGATGGGCGTGATTCATCACGATCGTGGGCGTTTCGAAGAGGCGCAGGCCGCGTTCGAGCACGCGCTTCAAATCAACCCGAACTACACCGAAGCGGCGTTGAATCTCGCGGTGACCTACAACGATTTGGGTCGTTACGACGATGCCAAACGGGTGTATCACGCCGCGTTGTCGAAAGGCGCGTCGTCACCCGGGCAGCTCGACCCTTTCGTGCGCGGAAAAATCGCCAATCTTCACGCCGAAGTGGCCCAGGCCTACGCCGATGCAGGCATGCCGACGGACGCCATGCATGAGCTGCGAAAGGCCGTGCTGCTTTGTCCGACCTTCGCCGATTTGCGGGTGAAGCTGGCAAAGCTTTATCGGCAAAACGGCGATCTCGAAGCGGCGCGCTTCGAGCTCGAGGAGGCGGTCATCGCAAGGCCACGATACGTTCCGGCCTATATCGCGCTCGGTGTGACACTCCTATCGCTAGGAGATTCCGACTCGGCGATGAAGACTTGGAAAAAGGCACTCGAAGTCGACCCCGAAAACAAAGCCGCGGAGATGTATCTCCGCATGGCCACGGGCGCAGCGGCCTCCAGCACGCCTCCTCCTCTGTTCGATATCAGCGCCGAGAGAGACGTGCTGGGTGGGAAGTTCGAAAAGGAAGGCTGAGTTCTCTCACTCGGGCTCGACGACCTCGAGCACCAAGCGCCCTTCGCTGACCACTTGAATTTGGCAGCAAAGGCGAACGTCTTTTCCATCGCCGAAGACATCGAGCACGTCGAGCTCGTCGTCTTGGGGGCGACTCAAGAGCTCCATGCCTTCTTTCACTCGCACGCGGCAGGTGCCGCAGCTCGCGGATCGGCAGGAGAACGGGACTTCGGTCTCCGGATGTTCATCGCAGGTATCGACGAGGGCCGTGCCCACCTTGACCTGTGTTTCGTAGCCCGACGGCAAAAAGCGAACAGTCGTCATACGCGGCGCGAGTATGGCCGAGTCGGTGCGTGGGTCAAACGAAACGATCATGGCCGCTTGGCCGAGCCGAGCTCGGCGAGTAAACTGCCGGCCCTCGCGCAGGCGCTTGGCCTTGCGTGTTTTCGTATCCGATGCGCTGGGAGCGTGATCGGCAGGGAGTCCAATGAGCGCGACGACCGAAAACCTCCGCGCGGAGCTTGAGCGCCTGTTCGAGCTCGACGCAATGAAGCAGCTCTCGAATGACCTCCTCGGGCTTTCGCCCGACGATGTCGGGGGAACCAGCGGCAAGGGGGCTTTCGCCCGTGCGCTCGTCGAAAAGTGTCATGCCGAACACGCGCTCTCTGCGCTCGCGGATGCGATTCGGTTCGAGATTCGCGGCAAAAGTGCGGGGCTCGAGACGTCTCTGCTCGACACGGAGGAGCTGCCGATCGGGACGTCCATCGGTGCTTACAAGATCTCGAAGAAGCTTGGTGAAGGCGGCATTGGGATCGTTTATTTCGCCGAAAAACATGGAAAGAATGGTGCGTCGAGCGATGCCGCGGAAGTTTCGAAGGTCGCGATCAAAGTCTTGCGCGAAGGCTTTGCGCGCGATCGCTCGGCCGCCAAGCGCTGGTTGACGGTCGCCCGCGCCGCGTCGCGGCTCGACGATCGAGCCCTTGGGCGAATCGTTGCGACCGGTGAGCTCGAAGACGGTCGGCCTTGGGTGGCGACCGAATATTTGGATGGAACGTCACTCGCCGCGCGTGTCGCTCGAAGTGGTGCGATGCATTTCAACGAGGCGAGGCCGATCATTCGCGGAATGATTCAAGCGCTCGAGGCGCTGCATGCACGCGGGATCACGCATGGTGGCGTGAAGATGGAGAACGTGTTCGTGTTGCGGCCGAGCGCGTCAGATAAAATGCGCAACGAGCCAAGCGGTGTGCTCGTCGATCCAGGGAGCGATCGCCTGTTCTCGGGGCAGCCCACGGCATCTCCCGACAAGAGCGGGATGATCGGCTTGGCTGGGACGCCCAAGACGCTTGCGCCAGAGCAGTTGCGGACGGGTCAGGGGCTGCCGAGCGCAGATCTCTACGCCGCGGCGGTCGTGCTTTACGAGGCGCTCACGGGAAGGGCACCGTTCGTCGGCGAGACCGCGATGGATGTGATCGTGCAGCAGCTCACGGCTTCCCCCGAAGCCCCTTCGCTCCATGCGCCTCGCGGCTGGATCTCTCAGGCGCTCGATGAAATTGTGCTTCGTGCGCTCGCCAAAGATCCCGCGGATCGGTTTGCGAGCGCCCGCGAATTCCGGGATGCGCTCGAATCGATAGGACGAGCTTCGATTCCCCCCGAAGCGCGCAAGGCCGAAGAGCTCGACCTCGCGGAGTTCGATCGGCTCAAGAACGAGCTTCTCGCCGCACCGACGAACGAAGAGCACGCGGCGGCGCTCGAAGCATTGGTCGATCCCGCGCTTGCTTGGGACAAGGCTGCCAGCGTCTTCGTAGAAGCATCGGAGAAGACCGAGGAGCTCGACGCGAAGAAGTCACTGCTCTTCCGTGCCGCGCGTCTCCACGAGACAGACCTCGGGAAGCTCGAAAGCGCGGAGAGCCTTTACCGAAAGATCCTCGAGCTCGATGCGGAGGACGAAATCGCGCGGGTCGCGCTCGAAGAGCTCAAGCGCCAAACGGGCGATTCCGAAGGACTCGTCGAGCTCCTCCTCGAGAAGAGCGAACGAGAGCAAGTGGCGACTGTTCGCGCGAAGATTCTCTCGGAAATTGCGGAGATTTATGAGCAAGCGCTGAACGACGCCGACAGCGCGTTCGTCGCATGGGTGCAGGCGCTCACCGATCATCCACGGGATGAGCGAGCTGCACGCGAGATCGAACGTTTGGCGGCGCAGGTCAACGAGCGCTGGAACGAGGCTCTGAACACCTTGAACGAGGCGGTGCAGACGAACGAAGACCGCGACGCGAAGCTCGCGCTCTATGTGCTCTTGGGTCGCTGGTATGCTGAGCAGCTCGCGCGCCCCGACTTCGCGATTTCTTGTTTTGGTCAGGCCCTTGGCCTCGATCCGAGCTGCGAACCGGCGCTCGAGGGAACGGCGCAACTATATCGGAAAGCGCAGAGCTGGCCTGAGCTCGTCCATGTCCTCAGCCGTCGCGCGGAGGCCACGAGCTCACCGAGCAAGGCGCGTGACTACCTTGCAGATGCTGCTGAGATCTTGCATCGCAAGCTCGGAGATTCGGAGCGCGCCCAGGCGATGTTCGAGACGATCCTCGAACAAGACGCGGCGCATCCGAGAGCGACCGAAGCGCTCGAGCTCATCCATAGCGAACGCAAGAACTGGTCGGCGCTCGCGGCTCTCCTCGAGAAAAAGGCGGAAAACCAGCGAGGAGGCGACAAGGCGGAATCGCTCGCGGCGCTCGGCGAAGTGTACGAAGATCGGCTCTCGGACGACGACAAAGCCGCTTCGAGTTACGAAAAGGCACTTTCTGCCGATGCACATCACCTGGGTGCGCTGAAAGGGCTCGAGCGACTCTTGTCGCGCCGAAATCGATTCTCCGAGCTCCTCTCGAATCTCCATGCCCAGCTCGAAGCGGTCGCGACCCCGCGTCAGAAGATTTCGATTTTCGAGCGCATCGGAGCCATTCAAGAAGAAGAGTTCGTCGAGCACGCGAAGGCGGCAGCTGCGTTCGAGAAGATCATCGCGATCGAACCCGGACACGAAGGTGCGAATACCGCGCTCGCGCGTCTTTATCGTCAGCTCCATCGCTTCGACGAGCTGGCGACCACGCTCGAGCATCACGCCAAGAGCACCGAAGACGAAGCTCGCAAGGTGAGCCTCTTGGTGCAGGCGGCGAAGGTGTGGATGGTCGAGGTGGGTTCACCCGAGCGCGCGATCGCGGCGTGCGAACGGGCGCTCTCGATCGATCCAAAGCACAGCGAAGGGCTCGAGCTCCTCGCGCGTTTGCAGGCCAAGAGTGGTGATACCAAGGCGCTGCTCGAGTCGGTCGACCGCATGGCCGATGCAGAGAGTGAGCCTTCGAAGAAGGCCGAGTTGTTCGTACGTGCTGGAGGCATCCTCGAGGAGGCGGGTGACAACGATGGCGCGATTGCGCGCTATCGATCGGCGCTCGACCTCGACAAAGAAAACTCGGCAGCCGCTTCGGCACTGCGGGCGATTTACGCCGCGCGTGGAGATGCTCATGGGGCGGCGGAGCTGCTCGTTCGCGAGATCGCGATGGCCAAAGGTGACATCACCAAAGCGAAGCTTTATGCCGAGCTTGGTCAGCTGCGACGCGATCGCTTGAAAGATGCCCAGGCTGCGCGGGAAGCGTTCATGCAGGCGCTCGAGCTCGATGGAACGTGCTCTCCCGCGGCGCAGGGGCTTGGAGATCTCGCGTTCGATGCAGGTGAGTTCGCGGACGCGGCGAAATATTACGAACCGCTCTTGGCGCGCACTGGCCAGATGAGCCCAGAAACCGCGCGCGAGCTTTGCATTCGCGCTGGCGATGCGTTCCGAAAGGTTTCGCAGTTCGACAAGGCGCAGCGCGCGTTCCTCAACGCCAAAGCGGTGGCGCCGGACGACCGCGAAGTGCTCGAGCGGGTTGCGGATGTGACGTTCGATGCGGGTGAAGCGGATGAGGCCGCCGAGCTCTACCGCGATATCCTCGCGAAGTTTGGGGAGAGCTTGCGCGGTGCCGAACGCGGCCACGTGTTCTATCGCTTCGGTGAAGCGCTTCGTCGATGTGGACAGCTCGAGGAGGCCGAGCGCGCTCTCGAAGAGGCGAGCGCTCACATGCCGGATGCGAGCGAGCCGCTCGAGGCGCTCTCCGAGCTTTATACGGGCAAGGGTGAGTTCGAGAAGGTCGTTCAGACCTTGCGACGGCGTCTGGAATCGGCGAGCGACGATGAGCAGATGACGTTGCATATCGAGATGGGCGATGTGCTTTTGCAGCAGCTCGGTGACAAAGCGCGGGCGGCCAAGAACTACGTCGCTGCACTCGAGCTTCGCGCCGATGATCGCAATCTCCTGACGAAACTGATGGCGGTTTATTCGGAGACGAAAGACTGGAACAAGCTCATCGAGGTCATCCTGCGCATCGCCGATCTCGTCGATGACGCGACGCTTCTCGCGAAGTACTACAACACCGCCGCGTCCATCTCGAATCGAGAGCTTGGCCAACCTGACGAAGCGGTGCGGTACTACGAGCGCGCCCTCGAGTTCGCGCCGACGCTCGTCAAAGCGTTCGAGGGGCTCGTTTGGGTGCTCACGCAGAAAGCCGATTGGGCTCGGCTCGAGACGGCCTATCGCAACCGTATCAAGAAGCTCGAGAGCCTCTCAGAGAGCAAAGCGGAAGACCTCGCCCATCTTTGGGATGCGCTCGGTGAGTTGCTCAAGCATCGTCTGGGCAAGCCGAGCGACGCGATCGAAGCCTTCGAACAGGCGCAGAAGCTAGATCCGAAGAACCGCCGCCGCACCGAGCAGCTCGCGGAGATTTACGCGGCCGAGCCGAAGCGTTGGTTCGGTAAGGCCGTGTCGGTGCATCAACAGCTTCTCTCGATGAGCCCCTATCGGATCGAGAGCTACCAAGCGCTTCGTAAATTGTATACGGAAGCGAAGAAGCCGGACGAGAGCTTCTGTGTTTGTCAGGCGCTGACGGTGCTGAAGAACGCTGAGCCGGATGAAGAGAGCTTCTTCAAGAAGCACCGTTCGAAGAAGCCGCTTGCGGGCAAGGAGCCGATCTCGGAGGAGACGTGGAACAAGCTCGTGATGCATCCCGAGCAAGATCCTCTCCTCACGGACATCCTGACGACCCTTGCGCCGGCTGTGATCGCGATGCGCGCGCAGCCTCTTGCTTCGCTTGGAATCGATGCAAAGCACAGGCATGACGCGTCTTCGTCCGACATGGGCAAGGCATTGCAGAAGGCGGCTGCGCTGACGCGGATTGGGTTGCCCGATCTTTATGATCGTGATGCGGATGTGGGTGGCCTGTCGTTCGTGTTCTCGGCGCCGCCCGCGATTGGGCTCGGGAAGGGCGCGCGTGCGGCGGCTCCTGCGCAAGCGCTCTCATTCATCGCGGCTCGGCATCTGAGCTACATGAAGGGCGGCATGGTGCTTCGACATCTGGTGCCGACGGGGTCGGGCCTTCGTGCGTGGCTCCTTGCGGGCATCAAGAGTGCGATACCGCAATTTCCGATTCCTGCTGATCTCGCGTCGGCGGTCACGGAATATCATGCGGCCGTCAAACAGCATTTGAGCGGCCCGCAGCAGGAAATGTTGCATAGCCTCGTGCAGAAGCTGCTGCACGCGGCGCCGGAGCTCGATCTCAAACGTTGGACGGCGGCGGTCGATCTCACGGCGGATCGTCTGGGCTTCATCGCCGCGAACGATCTCGAGATGGCGACCACCGTCGTGCGCGCGAGCCCCGAGGAGAGCGCCGCCGTTTCGCAGAAGGAGCGCCTGCGCGAGTTGCACCTCTACTCGGTGAGCGAAGCGTACTTGCAGCTGCGTCACAAGCTCGGCATTGCGATCGGTGATTGAGGTCCGGTGGACCCATCATGGGCATGCCCGTCCTTGTGTCGCTCTGCCTGATTGCGTTCCTCGGTGCTGTCGCGCTCGCGACGCGTGCGTGGAATGAGTCTCGGTCCGAACGGGCGCTCGTGGTCGCAGCCCTGTGGCTCGCGCTCGTGCTCCTGCCGATCCACGTGCTCGGTTGGCTGGGTGCGATCGGCGTTCCGCACGCGCTGGATCGTCCGAAGCTCGCCGCGGCGATCGGGATCGCCTCGCTGGGCTCGCTCGCGGTCGGATTGGGCCGTCGCGCGCTTCATGCGGAGCACCGAGGAGCTGCGCTCCGCGAGCTTGGCGAGACGCTGCTCGATCTGGTGCGCCTTCCGCTGGATGGACTCGCATTGACGGCGCGCGCGCATAGCCTCGCGCTCGTCGGCCTGGTCTCTGTATTCGTGATCGTGCTCTGGACGGCGTGGGGGAGCTGGCTCGCGCCCTCGTCTGCGTGGGACGGAGTCTTCTATCACGAAGCGATGATCGGTTTTGCGATCCAGAACAAAGGCTTCGCGCTCGGCCCGCTTCCCACGGGGCTCGCACCGATCGCTGGGTATCCGCGGATGGCCGAGAGCCTCTCTCTCTTTTTTGTCATGTTCCTCGATCGTCGACTGATCGAGTTTCCTGGCTCGCCGATGCTGCTCGTGATCACGCTTGCGAGTTACGTCATGTTACGGCGCTGGCTTCCGACCCGCGCGAGCGCGATCGGGTTCGCGACGGGGCTTGCGCTCGTGCCCGGCATCGTGCTCCAGCTCCGGAGCACGTACATCGACACGGTGGCGGCAGGGTTCTTCGTGATCGGGCTCGCGTTCGCGACGCGTCGTGAGCTCCGCATGCGCGATGCGCTCCTGGCGTCGATCGCGATCGGGATGGTCGGCGCGAGCAAATCGACGGGCTTTTTACTCGCTCCAATGATGACTCTCGTGCTGGTGGGCCGCGTCGCCGTGCACGTGCGTGGACGGGCGCGCGCGGCATGGACGATCGCTGGTGCAATGGCGATCGTGCTCGCCATCTGTGCGCCCACGTATGTCCGGAATTGGATCCAGTACGACAACCCACTCTGGCCCGGACGCGTCCACGTGCCGTTGCTCGGGATCGATTGGGAGGGCCCTCTCGATGTGGCGGCTCATCAACGTGGTTTTCGCGAAACGATCGCGATGCTGTTCGCGCCACCGATCCCAGGGCAGCAATACCACGACACGCGAGACAACGGGTACGGCAACGTCCCTCCATTCCTGATCCTGCCGCTTGGACTGCTCGCCATTCTGGTCGCGCTGAAGGACGTCGTCACGAAGCAAGGCCGCGTGCGCGACTTCGCGCTCGGGATGCTGATCACCGTGGTGCCGATCTTCGCGACGTTCGCGCTCTCCCCAGCCAAGTATTGGGCTCGCCTGAACTTGCATGCAGTCGTTGCGATCTGGCTTGCAGCCGCCTGGTTGAGCGCGCGTGCACGTGGTGCCTTGAGCGAGGGCGTCATTGGTGCGGTCGTGGTCGGTGGGCTTTTGACGCTGTGGTGGTCGGAGCCCGCGTGGGACATCCCACCTGCACGAATCGAGCGCCTCGCAATGTTGAGCACCGAGGAGCGCGCGTTGGCATCAGACGGCATGATCACGCTCGCGCCGACGGATCTCGCACGCGAGCGCGAGCAGCTTCGTGATGGAGAGCTCGTGGTCTTCGCAGATCATCCGTTCCCCGCGCAGCTCTGGAACGAGCGCTTCTCGAATCGCGTCGTCTGGCTCGCACCGAGCACCCCTGACTGGATCGCCACTGCGGAGGCGATGGGCGCGTCCTGGGTGATCGTCCCCCGGAGTGGCGCGTTGATCACACATCTCCGCGCCGACGAACAATGGGAAGAGCTCGGCCCAGCCGTGCTCCCCGAGGACGTCTTCGCGTTTCGACGCCACCCACGGCTCTGATATGAACCATCAACCCGGAAGATCGATCTTCGGCTTGTCCGGATGACGTCGATACAAGATGAGCACTCGTCCGATTTCACCGACCAACTCGGCTGTGAGCGAGCGCTTCAACTGCGCCGCCATCGCCGTGCGTTCGGCTTTCTCGAGTTGAGGTAGCTTCACTTTGATGAGCTCGTGATCGTGCAGCGCCTGCCAAGCGGCGCGCACGACCGCGTCGCTCACTCCTTCCTTGCCGACCATGACGACCGGATCGAGGTGGTGGGCCAAGGCTCTTAGATGACGGGTCTGACGACCGTTGAGCGAGAACGCCTTTGCGCGCATACGAAGGCGCCAACGCTACTCTGCAATCGACCGCTCCGCCAGTCGCGGGATCGCTGAGCCCCCAAAACGAAGAACGCGCCAGGAGATGAATCCTGGCGCGTTCTTCTGAGAGAGATTCTAACGAGTCAAGCTCAGAACTGAGCGCCTCCGGTGAAGCGCCAGCTCAGATTGCGGATCACATCGATGTTGTCGATAAACCGGCGCAGCTCGGTCGTTTCGCCGCGTGCGAGGAGTGCCTTGGCGTGATTCAGCATCGCGGCGCCAACGCCCTCTTCGCGATCATCTTCCGGACCAGGGTCACTGCCCGGATTGATGAAGCTGATGGCCACGTAGGTCAGACCATTCTCGGGGTTGGTGAACTCGACCGTGGGCGTGCCCTCGGCCAGCTCGATCGATTCTGCACCACCACGGACGAAGACGCGGGAGCGGTTGAGGAAGCTCTGGTCGTACGTCTGCGGGATGTACGCCATTCCATAGATTGCAGCGTAAAGCTGAATCGAGAACGACGCATTCGGATCGATCGGTGAGCCCGCCATATCTCCCTGACGCAAGTTGAGCGGGTCGGGGTAATTGAGTGCGGCGAGGGGTGTACTCGGACGACGAGGTCCGACTGTATTCCAATCCTCCGCAATCACGCCTCGCATGAAGGCGGTCAACGAAGGACCAAACGAGGAGCCGAAGTTGATCTGATAACGACGAATGTCCGCATCCGTGTCACGGCCGAGGAAATACGTCGTCGGATCGACGAGCACCTGAAGCGCGATCACCTTGTCGTAGAAATAACCTACGCGATCGAGCTGATCGAACCAGAAGTAGCCGGCGTTGAAGTCCCACGTCGTTTCGATCGAGCGTCCATCGAATGCGTTCACGGTGAGCGTGCCGGTCTCACCCGCTTCGGCCGGGATCAGCGCGACAGTTCCATCACCACGCATCGACTCGATGTAATTGCCCGGTTCCGGTGTGGTGATCACGCGGGTGAGGAGCTGGAAGCTCGCGCCCACGGCCGCCGTCCACGCGCCCATGCCATCGGGTCGCTCCCAGAAGCGATCGTAGTCTGGTGCATCACCGAAGAGATCTTCGAATACACCGCGATAGAGCGCGTAGATCTGGTTCGCGCGCTGCAGCTTCTCGAAGTAGCGATCGTGTGTGCGGCTCGCCACTGAGTCCGGACCGAAACCGAGGCGGCCACGTCGGAAGTTATTGAAAATGTAGTAGTTCCAGTAGTTGTCCATGACCGACTGGAGCGCCTCATAGGCATCGGCGCCTTGGTCGTAGCGTTGGCAGTCCGGGTTGAGGTCTGCCTGCTCGTCCGAGCAGAACATATAAGGCACCGTTGGGCGTCCTTGAGGATCCACCAAAGGATCCAAGATCCCCGACAGGGCCAAGCCGAAATCGGCTTGGAGGCTCGTATAACGAACGTCGGCGCGCTCCTGGAGACGCTCCACGCCGCCCAGGATCTCAGGCCACTCCGTGTACATGTGCGCACTCAGTTCGTTGCTGTTTCGAAGCGGTACTGGCCAACCGGCGCCCTGAATGAACGAAAGCCACGTGACATCACGCGGACGTATGGCGTTCGAGAATACCTCGACGAGATCGCCGTAGCCCATCTTGATGGCGGCGTAATCGTAGTGCCCGATGCCACGTGAATCCGTGACGACGAAGTTCACGCCGTAGTCCATGACGGTCGAGTACTGGTATTCGACGATGCGGCCATTGATCTCCGCCTCGCTCATGGGATCCCATGCGCGCGGCAACATCTCGCCATCATCACGAAGATCCCAATACCCAGGCAGATAGTTCAACGCGTCGTAGGACCCGCTGAAGTTATGGCGAAGACCGATCGTGTGACCCACTTCGTGGGCCGTCACCGCGTGGAAGATCGGCTGGCGGAGCATCGAACGAACCAGCTGGTAATCGATCTCACCATCGGCACCACGGAGATTGTACGTCTCTCCGTACCAATCGATCGTGCCAGTTTCCGAGCGCGCGGCGTCTGTGATCGCACGCGCCAATCCGAGCAAGCTGTCGTCCGCGAAATCAGCGCCGAGCACACAGTGATCGTGCTGCATCTGCTCGCGCACCCGTGAGGCAGCGCGGAGGTTGGCGAGGCTGTTGCCGCGAAGCGGCGAGGCCATGTCGAGAACTCCGTTATTCACTGGAAGGTGAGGGTCGACGCCGGCCATGAGCCGCATCTCGCCATTGGTCATCATTCGTTCGAGCTCGGTGCCAACCAAGCTGCCGAGGCGTGCATCGCCGCGCTCGTTGCCCGCGCCGAGTGCACCGCTGCGCCACAAACGGTTCTCAGCCTGCCCCATGGCCTCGATCAACTCGGCTGTGTTTTGTGGAGCGCGTCGCGTGCCGCGATTGGAACCGCGCGCCCACGAGAAATCCATCGCTTCGTTGATCCGTGCGGCATCGAGACCATCGACCGCGATCGCGTGATCGTCTGCGCTGCGACCGGTAATTTCCGAACCGTTTTCAAGACGATCGAGCCACGCTTGGACCTGCGCGCCCGACGTGATGTCTTCCTCGTCGAGATTGCCGTTGAGCACGCGGATGATGTCGTTGGCGAACGTCGTCAAGACTTCCATGGCGGCGCCATAGATGAACGCGTTGCCCATGATGATCTCACCCGTGAGCGGGTCGGCCGAAGAAGGACCGTAGCCGAGTGGGCTCGAGCGATGCGCATCACTCACCCAACCGATCATCGAGTACCGAAGGTCGCCGGGGCGCGGGCTCACACCCGGTGCGCCGCAGGCTTCGTGATCGCCCTCACGAACGGGATTATGGCAAAGGACAAAGACCTTTTGTCCGTCTTCGCGCATCCGCTCACTCGCGCAGCTGCCTTCGTCGCCACCGTTCTCTTGGCATTCGATTTCACGAAGGCTCGCGACCGTATCACGGAACGCGAGGTTCCACTGATTCGAGAGGTCCTGCGCGGACGGCTCGAGGTCGGTCGGGAAATTCGCGCTGAGATAATAGGTGATCGGTCGGACGGTCCGCTCACGATAAGGAATCGTGCACTCACCGACCAAGCGTCCCGTCTCCGCATCGACGCTGCGCGTCGCACGCGCGAGATCGAGGTCGCACACCGAACCATTGCCGCCGCAGGCGGAGTCGTCGCCGCAGCTGGCGCCCGTATGGCTGGCCATCCAGAGGTTGTGGCGATTGGCGAAACGGTAACGCGCCGGCTCGACGACGCCGTATTGATCATCGTACCCAGCGCGCTGAGTCACGAAATATCCGAAGCGCTCCATGCGATCGCCGGTATAGAGCTGCGGTTCGTAATCCCTGTCTTCGTGATCTACACGGAGGAACGAGTTGCGCACGGTGACCTCGCCCGGCGCGCAGTCGTAGTGGCTTTGATAGAGCATCCAGCACGAAGGGACGTCACCGAAGCCAGGGATGTTGATCGTCGTGGGACGCACGAACATCTTGTTCACGATGTCGATGTATTCGACCGAGTTATCGACCGGAACATCGACTGAAACACCATTCCAAGTGCCGTTCTCGTCCTGAATCTCGAAACGCGGTGCATGCGGATGGTCGGGCGTTTCGATGTCGTACGCGACCGGCTCCATCTGAATGCCGTTGAACACCCGCGCGAGCACGAGGAAGTCGGCATTGGTGATGAGGTTCTGTGACCAATCGACGCGAATGTACTCGCGCTCGTACCAAGGACGATCGCTCGCATTCTCGACGAGGATGTTCAACCGTTCGCCCGTGAGGGGGTTGTAGTCGTGCCGAATGTCGAAGTGGCTCTGGATTCGATACATTGCGATCGGCGAACCGAGCTCGGTGTCGCCAGCGATGCCGCCCGTGGGGCCACCGGTTTCGCTTCCCGCGATGAACTCATACGTGCGTCGCGCGATGAGGAAGTCTTGTTGAATCTCGAAGCGCACACGCTCGAGCGTGCCTTGCTCACCGACGAAGGTATAGCCCGCGCTATACGGCGAATCGATCACCGTCTGCTGGTAATACCACTCGCCTTCGAGGGCGGTGCGTCGAACCGCGCCCGGCTGGATCCGATTGATCGGTGCACGTGGCTCGGCACAACCGGCCGCTGTGACCGTGGTCCATGTGAGCGCGAGCGCGAATAAGATTCTTGAGCGCGATGGGTGAGAAAGAGCGTTCATGGGTCTCCTTGGAGCAGTGCTCGCAACGAAAGCGGCGACGTACTCCGCAAAAAGCGTGCGCGGTGGTACTCGCCGGAAATCAGCACAATTGAGAGCGCCCGCGGGGCGTGCCGGGGCGGCCAAACGTTAGCGCGTTGACGGCTGATCGTCACGAACGTGTTGTGATTACGCAGCCAGCAGGTACATTGCGCCGCGTCCGCACGGAGAACTCCAGCGTTTCTGCTTGGCATATCCGTTGCGGTCGCTGGGCAAGCTGCGACCTGGCTGCTGGAGTATCCACGTGAACATCTTTCACTCTTCTCTCTCTCGACTTGCGCTGGCCTTGTGTGTTGCCGCGCTGCTCTCCTCACTTCCAGTCCGTGGATTTGCGCAAGAAGCTAGCGATTCTGGCCCATCGGACGAACCCGTGAGCTCGCCTCCAGAATCTGAAGCCACCTCAGATCCCGAGGAGACGGATTCAGAATCAGAGCCTGCCGACACGACAGAATCCGAACCACCCGTCACCGATGAATCAGCCGTGGCGGAAAATGATGATGACACTTCGACGACGACTCCTGCGGAGCTCGATTCCGAAACGGAGGATGATCAACTCGAGGAAGACTTGGCGGCCGAATCTGCCGATGCGTTGGCGTCCAGTGACGAAGCCATGGAAGAGCCTCCACCTCGTCAGCCCTCGCCGTTTCGCGGTTCACTCTTTTCGTGGCAGCACGGTTTGACCGTGAACACGCTCGATCCGTCTGCGCAGCTCACGTACGACCCGACGTATTACTGGAGTTTTTTCCTGCAAGGCCGCTATTACTTGGACGCGAAGAACTTCCTCGTGTTGAGCCAAGGCCTCGCGGTGGAGCTCACGAACGCGGGCTACACGACCACGGAACGCGAGCCGATGCTGAGCGACACGACGCTCGAGTGGCGACATATCGAAGTCTTCGAAGGGTTCGTGTTCATTCCGTCGGTTCGACTCGCGGCCCCTCTTTCGAATTGGAGTCAAGCCGCGGACCGAATCATCAACACCGGTGTGGGCTTGACGGTCGTCAAGGTGTTTCCTGAGCTGGCGAGCTTCACCGTGGCTTTGAGCGGTGGTTATCGACGTTGGTGGGCGACATCGAACACGGTCGTGTATCGTGATCAGGCGACGTGCGTGCGCGGCCCGACGGCCGAGCAGGTCTGCGGCGCCGGCGCGACGACCGAGCGAGATCGATTCATCTCGGCATTGACGCTGACGGTCATGCCGCTGCCAGGGCTCACGGTGCTGACACAATATGCGTTCTCGTGGGTCTACGGACACGACATCGCGCCAGCGCGCATTGGAACGGTCGACTACACCGATGACGGCAATCACTGGCGAAACTTCCACTATTGGGCGCTCGCCGTGGGATATGACGTCGTGCAATGGCTCAATATCCAGATTGGATATCAGAGCGCGAGTGTGATGACGAACTTCTGGAATGACGATGGGACGGTACGCAATCCGTTCTACAATCCGGAGAGCGAGATTTACTTGAGTGCGACCTTGGCGCTCGACGTCTTCGTCGATGATCTGACTGGCGATCGCGACGAAGTTTCTCCCCAGCAGCTTCAACGTCGCCGGCAGGGGCTCGCGGGCCTCGATCGCGCGTCATCCTTTTGAGTCGATGGGCGCCACGCAGAATGCCATAGAGACCTGCGTGGCATTCTGCGGTGCGCTCGCGTCGAGTTCCCGTGCGAGGGTCGACATGTGCTGATAGAGCGCATCGCGCGCTTGCTCCAACATCTCCAAATCGCAGGAAAACGTAAGCACTTTGGCCATCGCGGCAGGATCGGGAGGCGCGCGAAAAAAGCGCCCTGAGAGCGTCGCGGTCACAGCACCAAGAAAATGTCTGACCGAAGAGAGACGCGCATCGTCTTCGGGGCCATCGAACGGAATCCAGTCTTTGGCTGCGCGTACGATGCCGTCGTGCTCCTCGAGCCATCCCTCCTCGAGCAACGTCTCGAGCTCTGCGGCCGCGTTGTCCGAGCCACAAACCTTGAGCAGCTCGGCGGGTGAGCGAGGCTTGGAAGCGGCGAGCGTTGCGAGCTGTCGTCGTGTCGTCATGCGGCGATTGGATTCGAGTCGCCGTGCGAGTTCCGATGCGTGTCGTGCGAGCGAGACGACCGTGCGCCGGCTCTTTCCGATGCGGCGTGAGATCTGTTCGAGCGAAAGACCGCGATCGCGATAGATGAGTACGTATTGTCCAGCGACCGCGTCTTGGATGTCGTCGAGCTCGAGCGAAAGCGCTCGAGCCAGCTGCAGAGCCGGTTCGAGCGCGAGGAGAAAAACTCGAAGACGAAGATCTTGGGAGCGAGTGATCATGGAGCGGCCATGATGCCCTATCTGAGGTGCAGGGCGTATCAGTCGCTCAACGCGAACTCAGGTGCACTGATTGAACCGCTCGAAGGAGGGACCTACATCGGAGCACTCTGAGAGCAGGTCGTCGAGCGTGCATGCCTCCAAGCCGCACGAAGCAAGCTCTTGGAACTCCGAGGACGGGAGATAGGGGATGATCTCGCCTTGTCCAAAGCTCGTCGAGCAGTCCCCTCCGCATTGCGTGCATTGGCTCACGATCCGTTCGCGAACGGTTGCGGGCTGAGCGCGGGCATGGAGCTCGTTGAGGCACGCATTGCCATCATTGGCGTCCGAAAACGTCCGGCAGAAATTGATGTCCAAGCACTCCATCGAGTCGACGAGGAGCTGCGTGTTCCCCGTTCGGCACAGATCGCGATATGCCTCCCAGAGGCACACGCGTTCGCTCGTTTCGCCATTGGATTCAGCACAGAGATCACGGAAGCGTGTGGCGAGCGTGATGCAATCGTTGACGAGAGCGGCCGTTGCGGCGGAGCGCACTCGACATGATGGGGCTGCGCCGAGGGAGCGGCATGCGTCGGAGGGGAGCTCGAAGTCCTCACTTCCTCCGCTCGACCGATTCGTGCACACCACACCGGAGCCTCCGCCCGGGAGCCCGACCTCGAATCGGAATGGAAGCGCTACTGGGCACGAGAACCCACCTGCGATGACGGCGTAAGCGCAGTAAGCGCCGAGATCGTCTTCGGAGTAGGAGCCGTCTTGGCCGCACGAGGTGGCGGCGGGGTCCTTGCAGCCAAAGGCGAAGAGAGCCGTCAAGACAAGCCAAGCACGAACTTTGATTTTGTGTTTCATGTTCAACCTCCGTGAGCGAAGGTGAAGTGCAGGGTGCTGCGATGCCATGGGTGAGGATGTAAAGACCAGGGCAATTTTTTGCCCTCGCCTCTGACTTCGCGTCCATATATTCCTTTATTTTTTTACCGAGTCGGGCGACTCTAGGGGCGTGAATAGAAATCTCACTGGGGTCCGTCGCGCGCTGCGTTCGACGAGTCGAGTCGTTGGAACGGCATGTCTCCTCGTGCTTCTGGTTTCGTGCAAGCCGTCCGCTTCGCAGATCTCCATCGAGCTCGCGGGGCGTGTGGGGGATGCGCCCTTCACGTGTGGCGGCGTCTACCCGGGGCTCGGTACGACAGCCAGTGAGTTGACGGGGCTCGACTTTCGCTTTTACGTCCACGACGTACGTCTGCTGACGGCACAAGGCGAGGTGGCCCTCGATCTCACGGACGATGATGTCTGGCAGAACGACGGCGTCGCGCTCATCGATTTCGAAAATGGCGATGGATGCGATAGCGGAAATGCGCCCATGAACACGAGGCTCGTTGGGACCGTGCCGGGTTCGACCGGGGAGATCACGGGTCTCCGCTTTCGCGTCGGTGTGCCCGCACATCGCAATCACCTCGATGTCTCGACTGCGCCCTCTCCTCTGAATTTGAGCGCGATGTTCTGGGGTTGGCAGGCTGGATACAAATACATTCGCATCGAAGGACGCACCACAGGCCAACCCGGAGGGTTGCGTGTTCATGTGGGAGCCACCGGTTGCGTCGGCGATTTTCGCTCGGGCATGACGACCTGCGCGCAGCCGAACGCCATCGAGGTCACGCTCGATGGCTTCGATCCCGAGAAGGACGTGGTCGTGGCGGATCTCGCCTCCCTCCTCTCGGAGAACAATCTCGATGAGGATGGAGGAGGTCAGCCGGGCTGCATGTCCGATCCAGACGATCCCGATTGCGGTCCCATCTTCGACGCGCTGGGCATCACGGCGAACAGTTCGCAACGCTTCTTCCGTGTCGAACGACAGGATTGAGCATGCGTGGCTGGCAAGCACACCGAAGAGTCTCAGCGCCCATGTGGGTTGGCGCTGCGTTCACGTTCGCAATCGCGTCGTGGCTCGTCGGATGCCCGTCGTCCGAGGCTTTCGAGTGGGACCTGCCTCCTGGGTTTCCGTCACCTCACGTTCCGGCGGACAATCCGATGAGTCAAGCGAAGGTGGAGCTCGGACGCTTTCTCTTCTATGACGTTCGCCTCTCGGGCAATCAGACCCAATCCTGCGGGAGCTGTCACATCCAAGCGCATGCGTTCACGGATGCGCGTCCTTTTTCGATCGGTTCGACTGGTGAACCTGGAAATCGCGGCTCGATGTCGCTCGCCAACGCCGCCTATGTTCCTGTCCTGACATGGGCCAATCCGGTGCTTCTCTCGCTCGAAGATCAGGCCCTCGTGCCGTTGTTTGGTGATCATCCCGTCGAGCTCGGACTGTCGGGGATGGACGAAGAGCTGCTGCGTCGATTGCGAGAGGATGCGCGATATCCCGGCATGTTCGAGGCTGCGTTTCCTGGTGAAGGCAATCCTATCACGGTGGCCAATGCGGTTCGTGCGATCGCTTGCTTCGAGCGAACGATCATCAGCGGCAACTCACCCTACGATCAATGGCTCTATGGCGGTGATGAGAGCGCCATGAGCGAGTCCGCGCTGCGCGGGATGGGGCTTTTTTTCTCGGAGCGGCTCGAGTGCTTTCATTGCCACGGCGGTTTCAACTTCACCGATGCCGTCGTGCATACGGGTCAAACGCTTCCCGAGATGCCGTTTCACAACAATGCTCTCTACAATATCGATGATCGCGGTGGATATCCCCAAGGCAGTCGCGGTCTCTACGAGCATGATGGACGCCCTCAACACATGGGCTTTTTCCGCGCTCCGACGCTTCGCAACATCGAGTTGACCGCGCCGTACATGCACGATGGATCCATCGCGACGCTCGATGAAGTGCTCGACCACTACGCTGCGGGCGGACGTACCATCGAGAGCGGTCCGAATGCGGGAGTGGGGTTCGACAGTCCGCTCAAGAGTGTCTTCCTTCATGGCTTCGAGCTGAGTGAGCAAGAGCGCGCCGATGTGCTCGCGTTCTTGCGAAGCCTGACGGACTCGGAATTTCTATCGAATCCACGATACGCAAATCCTTTTGTGAGTGAGTGAACCGAGCGAGCCTCGTCGTCGAGAGTTGTCTCGTCTATCTCTGGACTTAGGCTCGCTCTTGAACGCGGTTCGCGGGCAGCGTGAAGGCTCGGGTGCTGCTTTCTCGGAGGGACCTTGTCGCAGACGTTGCACGACGCGGATGCTTCACTCCGTGAAGTGACTGATGAATCCTTGCGAGAACAAACCTATCGAGTCGCGGATCTCGAGACACTCCTTCGAGGAACACCCAACCTGATTTGTGCCGTTCACGGACCTGAATACGTGATCGAACTTGCGAGCGATGCCGTGCTTGCGCTCGTCGGAGAGCGTCGAATCATGGGTCGACCGCTGTGCGATGCGCTGCCTGAGCTGGCCACGGGTGAGGTCCTCGCGATGCTCAGTAGGGTGTACGAGAGTGGAGAGGTGTTCCGGAAGAGAGAAGTCATTGCGTGGTTTCGAGATGCCGACGGTGAGAGCCGCTCGCGCTATTTCGATATCGTTGGCAAGGTGATTTCGCGTCATGGCGAACGTCATTTGATCGCGCTCTTCGCTCAGGACGTCACGGAATTGGTGATGGCGCGTCAAGCTGCCGAGTCCGCGAGCCGCGTCAAAGATGAGTTCCTGGCCATGCTCGGTCACGAGTTGCGCAATCCGCTCGCGCCCATTCGAACTGCCCTCGAGCTCATGCGAGCACGCGAAGAAGCGCCCATGCGTTTGGAGTTACGGGTCATCGAACGCCAGGTCGAACATCTGGTCGGACTCGTCGATGACCTCCTCGATATTTCGCGCATCAGTCAGGGGCGCATCGAGCTCCGCCGAGAGACCGTCGATCTCGCGGACGCGATTGGCAGTGCGATCGAGATGGTCGCGCCGCTCATGCAAAAGCGAGAACATCAAGTCACCGTGGAGGTGCCGCGTCGGAAACTGTGGATTGATGGGGATCGTGCGCGGCTCATTCAAATATTCTCGAATTTACTCACGAATGCGGCGAAATTTTGTGAACCTCGCGGACAAGTCTGGATCCATGCGGACGTCGCTCCGGATGGGAGCATCGTCGCACGCGTGAAGGATGATGGCGCGGGGATCGAGCCCGAGCTTTTGCCGCGGGTGTTTCATCTCTTCGAACAAGGGCGCCATACACTCGAGCGCGCGATGGGAGGGCTTGGGCTCGGGCTTGGAATCGTTCGTAGCCTCGTGCTTCTTCACGGTGGGCAAGTTCGTGTCGAGAGCGGAGGTGTGGGCCAGGGGGCGGAGTTCATCGTGAACCTCCCTATGACGGGCGAGCCCACCGAGCGCATGGCACGGCCAGCCGGAATCGTTCTCAGCGAACGTCATGTCGACAATCATTCGGGCCCGCGGCTTCGAGTGCTCGTGGTGGACGACAACGATGATGCGGCCGAGCTCATCGCTGTTGCATTGGCCACCAAGGGACATGAAACGGCGACCGCGAGTGACGGGCCGAGCGCGATCGAGGCCGCCACTTGGTTCAAGCCGCACGTCGCCGTGCTCGATATCGGACTGCCCACGATGGATGGATGCGAGCTTGGACGTCGCATTCGTGAGCTGCCGGAGCTTGGCTCGGTGCGGCTCATTGCCGTCACGGGCCACGGTCAAGACAGTGACAGGCAGCGTTCGCGTGCGGCCGGGTTCGATGCGCACCTACTCAAGCCGATTCAGATTTCAGAGCTTTATGATGCCATTCATGGGCGCGGTGCTTTTTCTGGGCGCGCTCGTGGCCATGATGAACAGAAGCGTTCGGAGCGCGCGTAAACAGCGCGCCCCGATGGGTGGTGAACGCGCCTTTTCATCCGGAGTCTTCACGGGCTCGTCGCATCGAGTTGAAGGGCGAAGAGAGGTTCGATTGCGTCATCACGCAAGTTGCGAATGCGACCAGACCATTCTGAAGAGGAGCGGCCGTCATCTGCGGATGAGCTCGGTTTTAACGACGTCATGTAGATCGTATGTTCCGAGGGAGCCTCCATCGAATCATCCAGCTCCAACTGCTCCTGCCACTCGGCGCCCGACTCGGGAGGGACGCCTCGATAGAGATCATTTCCCAACAGCGCAGGTCCACGTGCGATCTCTGCAAAGGCAATCCACATGGTCACGAGCACGAGCGGTAAGCGCGTGATTCTGACGAGCCTCTCTTTCACGATCCCCTCCACCGCGACCCTCAATCGCGCGGTCGAAACGTCGATTCGCAAGTCGCGGGCCAGCACCAACAAGCTCGCAAATCGCCACTATTTCGATGCTCCGATGCGAAACGCCGCCGATGCTCCGCTCTTACGAATGCGCTCCTGGCGCAGTTCGCTACACGCGAGGCGAGGCCGTGCCTCACGGCTTTAACGGTGGCTCGAAGCGATCCTGGCGAGGGCGTCGACGCTCTCGAGATAGAAGGCTGCGGCGGAGCGCTCTTCGTCACTTCCGAGCCTCGCGCGTGACCAACATGCATGTGCGCGACATGTCAGATCGATGGCATCGCGGAGGTTGGGAGCATCCACACGACGGGCCGTGCGAGCCAGCTCCGAGAGCACATGGTCCATGCCATCGAGCAGGTCTTCGAGGTGGGCGCTACACGGTCGTCCCGCCAAGAGGAGTCGGGCCGATTGGTCGATCTCCCCCTGGATCTCGAGGAGTTGATCGACCAACCGACGAGCTCGATGGTCTGCGAGAGAGATCAACTGGGTCGCTGCGCCCACGAGAGACAGCCTAGGCACCACGATGGGCGTTCACGAGTGGCTCAGCAAAGAAGTTGACCCCCCGTCACGCCGAGGATCTCACCATTGACGTACCTTCCTTCGTCACATGCCAAAAATACGAATGCAGGTGCGAGTTCCACCGGTTGGGCGGGTCGTGTCATCGGAGAGTTCGCTCCGAAGGCATCGAGTTTTTCTCTTCCGAACGATTGCGCCACGAGCGGTGTCCAGACCGGACCAGGCGCGACGCAATTGACGCGGATTCCTCGTTCGATCAGCTCGTTGGCGAGCCCCTTGGTAAAGGTCACGACGGCGCCTTTGGTGGTGGCGTAATCGAGGATGCTCGCGTTGGGCTGGTAGGCTTGAATCGAAGACACATTGATGACACTCGCTCCCGGAGCCATATGAGGCAACGCTCCGCGAACGAGGTGGAACATCGCAATCACGTTGACGTGGAACGTATGAAGGAGTCGTTCGAGACTCATCTCGGAGAACGACTTCGTGGCCTTTCCCTGATATGCGGCGTTGTTGACGAGAACGTCGATTCCGCCGAATGCATCCACGGTTTCCCGCACGACGCGCTGGCATTCCGCGGCATCCGAGAGATCTGCCTTGATGGGAACAGCACGACGTCCTGCGGCTTCGATGATCTGTGACGTCAAGGTCGCGTCTTCTCGTTCATCCTCCAAGTAGGTGAACGCGACGTTTGCGCCTTCACGCGCGAAGGCGAGCGCCACGGCGCGACCGATTCCGCTGTCTCCGCCAGTGATGAGTGCGTTGCGCCCATTCATTCGTGCGAAGCCGACATACGAGTCATCCCCATAGTCAGGCTTCGTCTGCATCTGCGCCTCGACCCCGGGAGTCTCCTGAGTCGGTTCACCTCGCGGTCGCTCACCTTCTTCGCGAGGATCACCGAGCTGATTCGTGATGTGGGTCGCCATGACGAAGACCCAAAGCAATGCCTGCGCCGGGGTGCGGTGCAGACATTGCCGGTGCAGACATTGCTCCTGCGCTCAGGGCCGACTCACGTCAGGGCATTGTGTCGCGACAACAACGGAAACCCACGCTTGGAGTTGCGAATGTGTCGTTGGCGACCACGAAATCGAAACCGCAGGCCGTTCCTCCGCTCGGGCTCGTGCTCGAGCCACCGCGGAGCGGATTGACGCCCGAACTTCGTGCAGCAGCCCACTCGGCGACGTTGCCGCTCAAATCGTAAACTCTACGCGAGCTGCCCCAATCTGCGTAACACATCGACATGGCTCCCGTCGCGAGCACATCGTCTTGATCTCCAGGCTGGCTGCTGTTCGTGTCGAACTCGTTGCCGTTGCATGTTGTCGACGAGAACGTCCGACACGAGGACGAGTAAGACCACGTGCACGCCATGCTCGCACTCGTCTGACAAGCCCGTTGCCACTCCCCTTCAGTGCACAATCGTGCGCCTTGTGTTGCGCACGCGGCTTGTGCTTGCGCATAGGTCACGTTCGTCCACGGTATGCGACCCGCCTCAGAGCATGCGCGGTGACTCATGCTTCCAGCAGCGGAAGCGGTGGCGTCGGGGCGCGATGCTTCGTAGCTCATGATCCACCGGCGCCCGAACGAACCGGAGAACTCGACCCAGCTGCCCATTGCGGCCTCGTCGAGGTTTCCATCGCAATCGTCATCGCGACCGTTGCACACCTCGGCCATGCCTCCGCTGCTGCTCGATGCGCTGCACTCGGTCGCAGTTCCCGCGGTGTTGCATACGAACGAGCCCATGCGACGACACTCTCCGAGCTCGCCGTTGTTGCAGGAAGCTCCAAGACTCGGGAACGGGTCGTCGATGCGGCCATTGCAATCGTTGTCGAGACCGTCACATCGTGTTTCCGTGGCTTGATACGTGCTCGCTGGGTAATCGCAGACCCACCCAGACGAGCCGCCGCATCGTGCCGTCGTGCCCGCGCACACACCATTTGGATTACAGAACGTCGAAGGTGGAGTCAGGCCCTCGTCGATGTTCCTATCGCAGTCGTCGTCGCGGCCATTACAGACCTCCGCACCCGCAGGCACGCATGCGTATTCACATCCGTTCGTAGGGTTGCCGTCGGCATCGACGAAGCCCGGAAGGCACGCGCCGATTCCGCACATTCCCGAGTTACATGGAGCGATGGCGTTCGGGAAACTGCACGTGCGCCCACACATGCCACAGTTTCGTGGATCGGACGCAAGCAAGAAGTCTTCGTCGGTGCGTCCATCACAGTCGTCGTCGCTCATGTTGCATGTTTCGAGCGTCGGCCCCGTGCCGCCCATGCAAACCACGGAACCACTGACGCAGGTAAGGGAGCCAGGTCGGCACGCACCCATGGAGTTGCCACACGCGGCGCCTCCGCCAGGATTGCCTTCGTCGATGCGTGTATCGCAATCATCGTCGACTGCATTGCATGTCTCGGTGCCCGGCCCGACCGCCCCGACACAGACAAGATCTCCTCCCATGCATTGTTCGCGTCCAGGCTCGCAAGCGCCTTCACCGCTGCCACAATAACGACCCCCTTCGGGGTTGCCCTCATCGGTGTTCGAGTCGCAATCGTCGTCCCGTCCGTTACAAATCTCGGTGGTGGGAGAGACACCGCCCATACAAGCAATTGCGCCCGCGACGCAACGTTCGACGCCCGCAGCGCACTCACCCGTGTTCGTTCCGCAGGACGCGCCGCCGCCGGGGTCGCCTTCATCGACGAGACCATCACAGTCGTCATCTCTGAGATTGCATGTTTCGGTCGCCGGTGTTGCGGGAACGCAGGCATATTCACATCCATTTTCCGGTCGCCCGTCGATATCGAAATAACCTTCGTTGCACGCTCCAATCGTGCACGCGCCCGCCGTGCAGCCCGACTCTGCATGGGCCGTGCGACAGATGCGTCCACACGCCCCGCAGTTCGAGATGTCCGAGCTGAGATCGAAATCCTCGTCGATCCTGCCGTCGCAGTCATTGTCACGCCGATCGCAACGAGCGTCGGTCGGATCGGTGGCGACGCATCGATATTCGCATCCATTTTCTGGATTTTCATCGAGGTCGAGTCGCCCCACGTCGCAAGATTCGATCTGACACACGCCTTCGACACACGTGCCGAAGGCGGCCAACGGAGCGCAGCGCATGTTGCATCCACCGCAGTGCTCGAGCGACGTATCCATATCGAAGCCTTCGTCGATGTTCCCGTCGCAATCGTCATCGCGTTCGTTACAACGTTCGAACCCCCCGATGACACAGCCATCGGGTTCTTCTCCGGCGTCCGACTCTCCTGCATCGGCTCGAATGAACCCGCTGCCATCTCGACCTGCGCCTGCATCGTGAGGGCCTGCGTCGATCTCACGGCAGGTCAAACAATACGGATCGAGCTCGCAGCCCGAAAGCGTCCAAACGAGCGCGAAGAGGCTGATGATTTGCGAGAATCTCATCGCCCACCTCGGCTGGATCGACGACCGCGCCGAATCGAAATGCCTGTCCCGAACATGACGAACAACAGCATTCCGAAGACAACCTGCGTACGGCTCGTAGAAGACGGCACTCCCGCGGCGCTGCACAAACAGCCGCCGCCGCCAGTCGCCACGACCCTCCGTTCCCGATCGGGATCGACATTCTGACCGCCGTCGAATGTCGTTCCGGCGTCGACAGAGGTCGTGGTATCGGCGCATTCGCCATCCATACAGATCTCGTCCTCTGGACAGTGCAAGAGCTCGCAGGGATGCGTCACGCATTCTCCGGTCGTCGGTTCGCAGCGCGTGTCCGACGGACATCGAATGCCCTCACATTCGTTCGTGATGCAGCTCCCTCGTGCGGGATCACAAATCTCTCCCGTTCCACAGCTCACGCCTGCGCAACGATCGTTCACGCATGCGCCGGAGCGACAGACTTCGCCGGTCTCACATCGAACGCGAGCACAGCTCGTTTCGCAGATTCCACCGCGACAAGCTTGGTTCGCGGCGCATGTCACGGTGGTGCAAGGATCGGGATTGCACACCCCCGTTTCACGGTCGCAAATCTCATCTTCACCGCAGCCGAGACCACGACAGTTGTCTTCGACACAGCGGCCTCTCGGATCTCGTGGATTACAGACGAGACCGCTCGTGCAGGTCACCCCATCGCAGCCAAACGTGCACTCGTTCGCGCGACAGACACAGTTCGCGACGTCCGAACGTCCGGGCCCGCAAAGGGTCTCTCCATCGCGCTCGATGGCCTCGGTCGCGCACGTGTTGGGTTCACACCGTTCCGCCACGCAATGGCAAACACCGTCTGTGACCTGCGCGAAGCGACCCGTCGGACATTCGAATCCGAACTCGCTCATCAAGCACGGCAGAGCACATTGACAATCGATGCACGTGCTCCCCGGTGGACACAGGTTCCCCGTGTCCGGTGGCTCGTCGATCATTCCGTCACAGTCGTTGTCGCTGCAGTCACAAATCTCGGGGACGGGGGGGACCTCGTCGATGCAGATCTCGACGCCTCCAATGCATCGGATCACGCCCGCCATGCACTCGCCTTCGTTGGTCCCACACGTTCCAACGTCCGCCAGAGCTTCGTCGATTCGCGAGTCGCAATCGTCGTCGAGGAGATTACAGACCTCAGTCGCCGGGCCGACTCCCCCAGAACATACGAGCCCTCCTGTTTCGGAATCGCACACGTTGATACCGGGGATGCATTCGCCGATGTCACTTCCGCATGCAGCACCCACCGGGATCTCATCGTCGATCACACCGTCGCAGTCGTCGTCTCGTCCATTGCAGAGCTCGGGGATCGGTCCGACGGATCCTTCACACTCGAGCGTTCCAGCGTTGCAGCGAGTGGAACCTGCCACGCATTCACCCGTGTCATCGCCACAGGGCACCCCCGCTTCTGGATTGCCTTCATCGATGCGGCTGTCGCAATCATCGTCGCGCATGTTGCAAAGTTCGCCGCGCGGACCTCGCGCACCCACGCAGCTGAGCGATCCCGAAACACACTGCATGGTGCCGAGCCGGCATTCACCCACGGCGCTTGCTCCGCAGGCGGCGCCTCCTCCTGGATTGCCTTCATCGATGCGGCCATCGCAATCGTCGTCGCGCATGTTGCATGTTTCGACGCCTGGGCTCACGCCACCTGAGCACATGAGCATTCCGGCCATGCACTGAAGCGTCCCCATGCGGCATTCGCCCACGTTGCTGCCGCAAGCGCCACCGCCTCCAGGGTTGCCTTCATCCGTGCGAGAGTCGCAATCATCATCGATGGCGTTGCAGATCTCGGTGCTCGGTCCGATGCCTCCGACGCACGAGGTCCATGTACCGCTGCTGCAAGCCCGTCGGCCTGGCCGACAAGCTCCGACGCTGCTTCCACACGCTTCGATCTGGCCATCGGTGACACCATCGCAGTCGTCATCGAGTCCGTTGCACGTCTCGACACCTGGTGGTGTTTCTCCTACACACGCACCCCAACTTCCCGATGAACATGTCTGGGTGCCGGGAGCGCAAATACCAAGGCTGCTCCCGCAGGCCCTCGTGAGCGCCTCGTCGACGGTTCCATCGCAGTCGTTGTCGAGGTTGTCGCATATCTCAGGGATCGGGTTGGCGCAGCTGCAAGCGCCTTCGTCGATCACGCCATCGCAATCATTGTCCGTGCGATCGCACGTCTCCGAAGGCGGCAGACCACAAGTCCCACATAGATTTCGCAACCCCTCGTCCACACTGCCGTTGCAGTTGTCGTCCATGCTATCGCAAATGCGCTCTCCGGGATCCGTGCAGAGTGTCTGCGTGGTGATCCCGTTGGGACGATCGCAATAACGCGTGAATCCTTCATCGATGCGCGTATCGCAGTCGTTGTCGACGCCATCGCAGACCTCGTATCGAATCGAGTCCGAGATGATCTGTGAGAATGCGAGTGCGAGGCTCGTCTCGTCGGTCGCATAAAAACCACGATGCGTACCTGGGGCATCGGTTCCACCCGAGGTGGCGATGTTTTCGATATCGGTATCACCGGCAGAGATGCCGAACCCGATGACGTATGTGCGAATGTCATAAGTGAGCCCATTGACGCTCGTGCTTCGGAGGGAGGTGGCAGCATTGACGGCACTGCCACCGCAAGTCTCGTCACCGTCGGTCAGCAGGATCACCGAGACGGGGCGGCAGGTCCCATAGGGATCCCCTCGGAGTGGGCTCGAAGTGCCAGAAAAATAATTGCGCGCGGCGAGCAACGCGCCACCGAGGGGTGTATCGCCTCGCGCCCGAAGTTCGGGGTTGTCGCTGACACTCGTGCTCGTGCAGCTCCCGCACGAATAATCGACCCAGCGCAAGATGTCGCTCTGGTTGTCTGGTGCGATCGGAACCAGCACCTCTCCTGAGGTCGCGCCCGCGGAGCAAGACTCACTGCATCCGGTGCAGCTACATCCCGAGGTGACGCAAGCCGATGTGCACGTACCGCCCGTACATGTCTGTCGAAATCGCTCGAGGCCGAAGCTCACATCGCCATAGCCATTCACAACGCGTTGCAAAACGCACTTCGCGTCACTCATGCGTGTGCGCGTTTGCCCGCAGCTGTTGGTCCCGCTGCCCGTCGAGCCTGTCATCGAGCCCGACGTGTCGAAAATAACCATGAAATATGGGGTTACGGCGGATTGGGCTTCAGCGCGTGACAATGGCCAAAGTGCCACGCATGAGACCCAAATGAAGAACGTGAGGCGTGAACGTTCGATCAAGAAACTGAGCACTGAACGCATGGCGGAGAGAGCTCCTGACTGTCTCAGAACGATAGTACGGTATTCAGAACTCTGTCGAAAGAACTCCCTCTCGTTTGGAGGTTGGACCGACCCAGGGGCGATCGAGGGGGCGCTTTTGGGACAGTGCGGCATTTTTCTGCACGCAGGACCTCGTTCCCGATTGGTTATCCGCAACGGCATACCCGCTGCACCAAGACGTATCGCAGAGGAGGGGATACGACATGGGACAGCGCGGAAACAGTGTTGAGCTCGCCGCTTCTCACGATGAATTCGTGAGGGGCAACTTCGAATACGAATCTTCCTGGGACGAATTCCCTACGTATGACGAGGCGACCGGGGAAGAGCACGGGTTCGAATTGTCTCTGGCCATCGGAGAGCTCGAAACCACCGACGAGCGTGCGCGGCGCCGCCAACACGATGCGGCTGCGGCCCTCGCACATGAATACGAAGCGACGCATGCACGCCTGCGCTCCTT
The DNA here is from genome assembly GCA_964481145.1 of uncultured Sandaracinus sp. Taxonomy (GTDB): domain Bacteria; phylum Myxococcota_A; class Polyangia; order Polyangiales; family Sandaracinaceae; genus Sandaracinus. Next base: position 24,486 of record CAYZTA010000028.1, on the reverse strand, counting down.
GTGAGCGGAGCCTTACGTATGTGTGGAGAGGTCGAGCTCGTCTTTGACCTTCACCAAAGCACGTGCGTTTCGTCGCTGCTCACGATTGTCTCCGGCGCATGCGTCTTGGGCCATGGAAAGCCATCCTGCGCGAAAGGCGAGATAGGCCGTTTTCCAAGGAGAAATTCGACGAAAAACGTCAGAATCTCCTGTGAACTGGACGTATCGCTCGAGGAGCGCCCGCGTCTGATCGGCGTTCATGTGCCACTCGATGATGGCGCCCGCCAGATCCCAAGCAATATCGCAGGGGCCTGGAAAGAAATGATCGTCGCCATGGGCCACCCCATCGACCTTGACGATCCTGTCGCCGAGCTGAATCCACTCGTGGGGCTGCATCCGTCCATCGACGATGACCACGTGATTCGTGGGCAGCTGTAGTTCGATATCGCGTCCGAGGAGCTCGTGAACGTTGATGCGCACCATGGACTCGAGTGCGTCGTGATCGAACGAACGCGCGACCGGCAGAGTGAGCCGCGCGGCGATCGAACGTGCGATGAAATCGATCGGCATCCGATCCTGACCAGGAAAAAAAGGGCGTCCACGAACCCATTCCCATGACAAGAATCCATGCTCGTGGGGGGAACATTTCGCTCCAATTCCGGACTCGAAAAGTGCTTCTCCGCGCAGTCGTGCTGCGTGGCCATACATGCCGAGACCTTCGAATTTCAGGAAGACATCATGACCGCGACGGACAAATTTGCGTCGTTCCATCTGTGACCACACCGCCGGCCATGCGTTCTCGTCGAGATATGCAAGCTGTCGCCAAGCCCCTGCTGAAATATCAGTGTATTCGGCGTTGGGCACATGACACGGGCCCGCGACCACCGAACGCAGCGCGCTCCAACGTTTCATCGCCGAGGGCGCGCGTAGCTTCGTGATGTCCGGCGCGTGACTCGTGATGAGCACGATGCGATCGCGTGGCATGCCTGCGACGATCACCGCATCTGCGACCGCAAGAAAGGACGAACCACTGAGACCTGGACCCTCGTCCACGATCAGGATCCATCCTCCGGGAATGGAAGCGATTCGCTGTACGGTCGCCTCCTCTTTGCGGTTCAAGACGAGCTTTCGATCGAAGGGATGTCCATTCGGTCTGACAGTGATTCGATGGATCTCGCGATCCTGATGTGACAACGCGGCGAGCACAGTCGCCGAGAGCGCGACACCAATGGTGCGGATTCCAATGACGAGCGCGGGAGCTCCCTGTGGCAACACGTGTGCTGCGCGCCGTGCATAGTCGAGCGGATGAACGCCGTAATAGGCGAATCCTTCGGGTCTCGAGATCGAAAGAGGGATGGGTGGCACGCGTGGAAAGTCGGCGCTTGGCGGTCGAATCTCGCCTCCGTGCACAAGAGCGAAGGCCGCCGCGTTGGTCCATGATTCCAGTGCTGCGGAGGTTGGCTCGTGTGCATCCGCCAATGCGGCTTCGAGCTCGGCGGCGCCAAGGAGCGCATCGAGCGCATTGCGTTTGTCGAAGCTGCGTTCGAGTGCGTGAGCCGAGGACCGACCTTCGATCGCGTGTTTGTGATCCCGAAAGACGAGCACAGTGCATCGCACTTCGGCCCGTACGAGATGCACGCCCATGCCCCGTTTCATGAATCCTCGTTTCATGAAGTCTATGTCTGGCTTCTTTGCGCGACGAGGCGCGGGAACGACACAACTCTCTATGAGGGCAGCTCCTCGCAAATGACCGTGAGGGAGCCAGTGAACCAGAACGGTATGAGTCATCGATTGCTTGCGATCGATCTCGATGGAACGCTTCTGAAAGAAGACAGAACGGTCTCACCCACGGATCTCGCTGCCATTCGCGCCGCGCGTGCATCGGGAGTTCACGTGACGATCGTGACAGGGAGGATTGCCTCGGGGGCGCTGCCCACGGCGCGCGAAGTGGGAATCGAGACGTTGATCGTGTGCGCGGATGGTGCGCAGATCGTGCAGCCCGCGACGGGAGAACTCATTGCGCGAAAGAGCCTTCCCGGAAAGGCCACGCGCGCCGCGCTCTCAGTTCTTTCGGGGCGAAAGCTCACGCCTTTCGTTTTGACGCACGAGGCGATTCATGCGCGGCGGGGAGCCGAATCGCTCGCGCCATGGGTCGTCTCGTGGTCGCCCGAGCTTCGCTTGCATGCCCCCGATGAGCCCGCCTGGCCCGAACTTCGCGACGTCGCGATCGTGCTTGGCATCGGTGCGCGGGACGCCGCCAGAGAAGCGCTCGATTCACTCGGAGAATCGTTGCCTCCATCCGCAGGGGCGGTGGCGTTCCCGATGGGGAGTGACGATGTGTGGGGAGTGCGCGTGCAAGCTCGAGGATGCAACAAAAGCACTGGGCTTTCGGCCCTCGCGGCGCGGCTCGGGATTCGCCGCACGGACGTCGCCTATATCGGCGACTGGTACAACGATATCTGCGCATTCGCGTGGGCGGGCCGCTCTTTTTGTATGGGGCATGCACCGCAAGACGTGAAGCGACATGCCGGAGAGGTCCTCCACGCCACGCGCAAAGAGGGAGGCGGTATCGCTGAGGTGATTGGACGTTGGATGTGAATATCGAGCGATGTGCGGCATCACCAGGATCGCGGAATATGCGGACACGCCCTACGTGCGTCGCGATATCGCAGCATAGGGTTTTGGAATCCCTTCGCGCGCCCCGCCTTCGAGGAGCCGCATGGCGTCACGGTATCCGTGCAACGTCCCCACATCGACGTAACCCGCGCCTGTGTGAAATGCGCGCGCACAGCCGCCTTCTGACAACCACGCATTCACCAACGTGCCCACGTAGAGATCTCGGCGATTGGGCCTCTGCCACAACTCGTAAAGTTCATGAAACATACGCCCTGGCATTTTGAAGGCGCCCCAAATCCAGTGGGTTTTGGCGTCCATGCACTTGACTTGAATCTCTTTCACGCGCCCGTCATCGCCACTGACGACAGCATCGAAATGCCATGGCTCATCGACGGGAAAGCAGAGAAAAGAGAGCTCGTCATCGGGCACATCGCGAAGCGCCTCCTCTGGAAACCAGATGGTGTCGGGCAACCCTACGATGACGGACTCTTCGCGCGAGATAAAAGGTAGTGCTCGAAAAATGGCGTCGCATAGTCCACGTGGTTCAGCCTGCACCGCATAGACGAGATGCACATTGTCATCGACGCCACCCCCATAATATTCGACGATATCGCTCTTTCCTGGAGAAATGACGAAACAAATTCGTGTGGCGCCTCCCAAGACCATCCGTTCGACGAGATATTCACTCACAGCGCGAGGTCGTTCGACTCCATGCTCGAGACGACTGCCCACCGGCAAAAGCTCTTTGGAGAATGCCAATGGCTGAATCCGACTTCCAATGCCAGCAGCGGGTATGATTCCCCAAGTCATACACTCTCCCTCGTTTCGAAGTGAGTCCTCGCTTCGAGATAAGAAATGAGCTCCCGGGCACGGTGTGTTGCGGTGTGCTCGTCGAGGACTCGCTCTCGTGCTCGGCGACCGATCCGCGCGAGCTCTTCACGTGAGAGCTCGATTGCATCGAGCGCCTCCTCGGTCGTTCGAGCCACGAGGATCTCGGACCCTGGCTCGAAGAAATCACGGAGACCGTTCCAAACGTCGCTCAAGACAGGTGTTCCGCATGCAGCGGCCTCGAAGAGCCGGCCTGACGGACAGAAGCCCATGCTCGCCATGGGGCCACGAGTGACGCTGACAGTCAGCGGAGAGCTCGCGTAAAACGCAGCGTGATCGAAGGGACTCACATGTGCCGCATACCAAATATTCGGCGCCCATCCGAAATCTTCGGGATAGAGCGAGCCTCCGAGAATGAACTTCTTCGAAGGACGGAGGCGCGCGGGTTCGAGAAAGAGTCGTTCGAGCGCATGTTGGCGATCGCGTGCATACGTGCCGAGATACGAACACGTGGCCTGCCAATCGGATCGAGGTTTCGCGGGTGCGTGTCGCAATGGATCGACACTTCCGTAAAGGGGAAATACCCGCGTGGCTCCGAGGATGTTTCGTAGCGCATCGAGTGCAGGCCCGCCCGTATAACTCAATACGACATCGAACTCGGAGAGCCCACCTTCGGGCAAATAAGGCACGTGTTCGCCTGTTTGCAGAGACTCAATGGTGATCGGTGTATCGAGATCGTAGAAAACTCGAAGGGCGCGTGACTGATTCAAGACGAGATCACAGGCTTGCTGAGCATCTGGACAATACGAGGTCACGATGGCCACGTCGGCTTCGGCGAGCTCTGCCGAAACACGGCTCGAGATCGAGCTCAACCCTTCGTGAAGGCACAATCGGCCGCGGCCTGGTAGCTCGTAGATGTCCCGATGTTGAGCGTAGTACGACGTGTTCTTCTCGAAGAAGGTCACTTCGTGACCAAGCGTATTCAGCGCGGCGATGAGACCGCGCCAGAGCGTTGCATGCCCATTTCCCCAGGCGCTCGATACCGAAAGTCCGAACACGACGAATTTCATGGACACGATTCCGTGATCGATTGCGACATTGCCATTTTCTTACGCACCATCCATGCCCTACGTCAACGCCTCCGAAATCGCATTCCATACGCGCCGACGCGCATGCCACACATGAGGCGAAATCGAGCAAGTCGATGGCGGACTTGGTCGCGAGAACGCAGCGTTCGCGATCATTCGTCGTTGCGGCACGAGGGTTGCGAGAGGCGCGTCCTTCATGCAAAAGGCGTCGCTTGGGTCTCCGGTTGTTTCGCTTATGTCTCATGCTCTTCGCGAGATCGACCTCCGCGTCGAAGGCTCCGGAGGAGTGGACATCGGGCGACTCCAGCGCAGCTTTCCGACGGTTCATGTCCGTATCCATTCGGCGAGGTCGAACCGATGGGATGATGGGGGAACTCGGACTCCTGACGTTCGATACGAAGAGTGGCAGTCCGCGCGGTTTGATTTTTGGTCATTCGACCGTAGGCTCGACGCCCGAGTCGATCAAGGAATGCCGTTGCTCATCGAGGCGCCGGCCCGTCACGCTTCGCGTTTCGTCTACGAGGTGTTGTCCCGGGCTCAACGTCGAATCGAACGTCGAAATCTAGAGAGCCAGACTCCTCTCTTTGATCGTGTTCTTCGCGCGCATCGAGCGCTTCACGATCTTTCGAAGCCCCTCGTTCGAGCCGATTACGATCATGCGCTCGATGCATGGCAGTGGGTGATTCGTCTCGATCCACATGCGAGCGCGATATGTCAGCTCGCGGCGCTTCTCCACGACGTTGAACGGTTGAGCAGCGAGGCCGATATGCGAATCGAGCAACATGCACTCGACTATCGGGCCTATAAGGAGGCGCACGCAAGAGGTGGAGCGTCCTTGACGTTCTCGTTCTTGCACCTCGCGAAGCTCGACGACGAGAGCGCGCATCGCGTGGCGACGTTGGTCGAACGAAGTGAGACCGTCTCGAACTCGAGGGAGGTGGTCCTCATCAACGACGCCGATGCGCTCAGCTTCTTTTCCCTCAACAGCCCTGGATTCATTGATTATTTCGGCATCCCGCACACGCGAAGAAAGGTTGCGTATACGCTCGCACGCATGAGCGCCCGTGCGCTCGAGCAATTGCCGCGCATTCGCCTTCGACCCGACGTCGCGAGCTTGGTTCGAGACACCCTCGAAGCTCCTGTGCGTGAGATCGAAGCCGTGGGATGAATGTCGATGGTCATCCGTACCGTCGCACCATTCGTGCGCAGAAGTCGGCGAACTCGGTGGGATCTTGGGGGGGACTCGTATGATCGTCGCGCTGCCCGCGCGAGCCTGGCGTGAAACAAAGCGTGACTGTCACTTGGAATCGCTCGAGCGCATGCATTTGACGATCGAACCAGCGTTCCCATCCTGGCCGATGTGAGTCCGCCCAGGAAAGGCCCGTGCGAAGGTGAACGACCCCCAATCTCTCGAGCCAACGAACGGCGTCGTCCAGCCGATGATCTTCGAAATGAAACCACTGGCAAATCCCGAGCGAAGGGGTGTGCTCTGCGAACTGCTTCAATGCCATCTTGGGGCTTCCATCTTCGCGGAGGAGGCCCATATAGAAATGCCGATAATAACTCGACCCCTCGGCTTCGCGATGCCGGGTCGTCGCGGGCCATGCGCGAGGGAGGTCGAAGAGGCTATACCAATGCGTCCTCTCGACTTGACCTCGAAGTAGTTCGGCGGTGCGCCGAAGACCAAAGTCTTGCACCTCTTCGGCGCCGAAGCTGGAGACACCCACTTCGCTAACCCAAATCGGCTTGTTCGTCACGGCGTGGATCTCATCGAGTTTGAGTGGCCAGTCGTTCAACTGCCAATGATTCCAGTCCAGAGGAAAGCCGTGCACGGCAACGACGTCGATGACATCGATGACGCCCTGATGATCCATATTGCGAACGAATTCGGGATCGATCGGAGAGATGCCCCCGAGCACCTGACGTAAACGAGGACGCTCCGAGCGAATGGCATCCGCGCTCAACTTGACCATGTGTGCGAATTGAGTCCAGTTGGGATCCATGTGAAAATCCCAATGCGACATGTTGTTCGGCTCATTCCAGAGCATGACCGAGTCAATCATGGACGTCTCCCCCGAGCAGAGAGCCGATGAGCCTGTGTGCTTCCCATTCACCACTCTGACGTTCACGGCGATCACGCCGACATAGATACACCTCCTCCTCCGGATGAAGGACGATCTCGAACCCCGTGCTTCGAAGCATGGCTTCCACACATGCGCGGTTTGGAATCCACCAGTTCGTGTGATCTCCTGCGTATTTCGACTCTACGAAATGCAACCGTGGATATTCGGATGTTTCGAAGATCGCGCGCTCGGAAAAGGGATGATCGTCGGGCCAGTCTTTGACGCGATCCGAGCCTCGTTGCAGGCTCTGAAACAGGAGCAAATCACCGACCACGTGCTCGTGAAGAAGATCGAGCGCAAGAAGTGGGTGCCGCAGGTGATAGAGCACGCCCATGAAGAGGACGAGATCGAACTTTTCCCGGAGCAGCGCCACTTCGTAGACGCTCATTTTGCGGAGCTCGATGTCGAGTCCGAGCCGTGTCGCAGCGAATCGGGCCTGAGAGAGATACCGTGCGTCGCTATCGATCCCAACGACCCGCCGCGCGCCTCGACGCTTCATTTCGAAACTGAAGAAGCCAGCATTGCATCCCACATCGAGAACACTCATGCCTCGTAGATCGGATGGAATCGCGCTTTCGAACGATTTCCATTTGAGACTGGGATAGTCTCCGAGGAAATGATCGGGCGCCGTGGCGACACCGTCGATCACGATATTGTGAAACCAAGGGGCGAGTTCGCGCACTCGGCGCTCCACTTCCATGGGGTTCATGACGGGGCTCTCTTTTCGACGTGATGTTCGTAATTACGATGCGCGAACCATGTTTCGTGTTCCTGCCGAATTTCGCGTTCGTGACTCGCGAAGTTCTGTCGTCAGCCGTTCGAGTGTTTCGGCCCGATGCGCTGCGGTGTGCTCTCCAAGCACGCGACGGCGTGCTCTTTCCCCCACGCGACGTCGTTCGTCTTCGTTCGAGCCTTGAAGGTATGAGAGCACTTCTTCAGTGCTTTTCGCGATGAGGATTTCTTTTCCCGGGCAAAGCAAGGCATCGAGGCCATCCCAAGAGTCGCTGATGATGGGCACCGCGCATGCGGCAGCTTCGAAGAGGCGCACGCTGGGAGACCATCCCGCCGCGATCATGTCGCGCCGCGTAATATTCAATGTGAATTTCTGTGCACGGTAATATGTCCTGTGTTCTCGAGGTGAGAGATGGATTTCTCGCTCGACGTTGGTCGGCCATGCCAGATCTTTTGGATACTGAGGCCCCGCGACATGGAAACGTCCTCGTGGCCATCGCCGGGCTGGTCCGATCAACATCCGCTCGAGAGCAGGTTGTCGATCTTCGCTATACGTTCCGAGATAGCCGAGATCCCATTGAAGGGGTACTTCTTCCGGAAAATAAAGCTCGGGATCCACCGAACAGTGAAGTGCGACAGCACGACGCGCCTTGTGTCGACGCTCGAGTATGCGAAGTGTGGGTCCACCCGTGAACGATAGATAGAGATCGAATGCCGGGATCAATGCGTCCGAGAGGTAGTCATGCTCGCCTCGTGCGAGCTTGGCGAGGGTGATGGGAGTGTCGATGTCGTAAAACGCCGTTGCGCCTCGTGCGGTGGAGACGGTCCATCGTCCGACCGCGACCCCATCGGGCACATAAGATCCGAGGATCACGAGGTCTGCATCACGCACATCGCGCGTATGGCGATCACGAAGCTCGTCGAGCGAACGATATAGGCGAGTCGTACAATAGGAAGGCTCGGGCAAATCTCTGTTGGCAGCATAGAAGTCGAGATCTCGTTCGAGAAATAGGATTCGATGACCTCGCGCGGCGAGCTCACGAATGAGCCCTCGATATGTCGTCGCATGTCCATTTCCCCAAGAGCTCGTGATCGAGAGTCCGAGGAAAACGTAGTCATACGTCCTCATGGAAGAGCCTGGTTCAATGCGGGCTCATGGACAGCTCTCCCTATGTTGCCCCGCAAAAGCGCCGATTCGACCTGTTCCGCACGGCGCGAATAAGTATGCTCGTGCAGAACTCGTCTGCGGGCGGCGGCGCCAATGGCTCGCGCGCGCGCGACGCCGAGTTGGCGCAAGTGCTCGGCCACTTCGGCTCCGCTTCGCGCGATCAGAACTTCTCGATCGGGTTCGAGGAAGAGTTCGATTCCTTCCCATGCATCGGTGATCAAGCATGTCGCCGCTCCTGCGGCTTCGAATACCCGAGTCGCCGGTGAATATCCCACATGAGCCATGCTTTCCCGTGCGATGTTCAGAACGGCGAGACATGAGGCATTGAAGGCGTTGTGCTCTGTCGTATAGACGTGCCCAACCTTTCGCACATTGGGGCTTACGCTTTTATCCTCCCAGCCGTTGCCGCCGAGCACGAACTGCTTTGTCGAGAGCATTTTTGCAGGCTCGAGAAAAAAGTCGTCGACGCGTCGTTCTCGGTCGGGCAATCGATTGGCGAGCAAGCCCAAATCCGCACGAAATCGGTCATCTGACCCGCTTGGAAAGTGAGTCTCGGGATCGAGTGCATTATAGACTGGCACGCATGCGCGTGCCCCGAGTGCGAGATATCGACGTATGACAGGCTCGCCTCCACCGTATGTGAAGATGGCATCGTATCGAGGGATGCTAGGGCGAAACGGATCTTCTGGATGGTCTTCGATTCGATCCAACGTTGCTGCGGCATCGACATCCCAAAAAATCGCGAGCTGACCTGGTCTTCGAATGTCGACGAGAGCGGCCTCCAAGAGGGTATCGTGAACGCCCACGCCGCTCGCTTTGATGAGCACATCCGCGCGGCGGGAGGCTTGTTCGAGCACTCGAAGCGCTTCGTAACTCGATGTCCCCGAATAGATCACCACGGAGCACCACGCTGGATCGGAATCGAGATCGCGGTGCGCTTGACGATCGTACGCGTCTGGTTCGTAGAACGTGATGCGGTGTCCTCGCGCCGCCAGGGCCTTGACGATGCCACGATAGTAGGTTGCGGCTCCATTCCAATAAGCCGACACGATACTCGAACCAAAGAATGCAATCTCGAGAGGGCGCTTCATGAGTGGCTCATTTGCATGAAATTGGTTTTGTTCGTCCGAATCTTGCGAGCAAAAGACAAGAGTTCATTGGCCCGATGTGCACACGTATGCTTCTCGAGAATGCATGCTCGTCCATTTTCTCGTAATGTGTTTGAGAGAGTGCGCGATGAGAGGATGCTCTCGATTCGAGCACACATCTCATCTCCAGTTGTCGCCTGGAGATAGTCTTCGTTGGTGCGAAAAAGATCTTCTGTGTCTTGCCACGGCGCGCTGACCAGGGGAATCCCACACGCGAGAGCCTCGAAGGGTCGAATCGTTGGGATCCCAGGCAGAGTCGTCGCGTAGAGTCGTCGCGGGATATGCACGGTGAGTCGCGCCTTCCCAAACGCTTCAGGGACGAGGTAATTGGGCAACCATCCACGGTACTCGATCCCGGCATGTCGAAGAGCTTGGATCCCGCGCTCCGGATAACGAACTCCGTAGACACGGGCTGAGATGCGCAGTCGACGAACGGGCTCTATGAGAAATTCATGGAGCTCGGCCTCACGCTCGTCGTCACCCCAGTTGCCGATCCACACCAAATCGACCTCTGCATGCACATCGGGGCGTGGCGTGAAGACGTGCGTGTCGGCGGCTTCGTGAAGTGTGACCGCATGCTGAACCCAGTTTTTTCTCAAATAGAGATCACGGATGACATCGCCGAATGCAACGACAGCGTCGTAATGACGAAGGTCGTAGGATGACATCGAGTCTTCGTCGGACACGGAACGGTGGTGGGTGTCGTGAAAGAAGAGAGCAAAGCCATGGCGTCGCTTCGCTTCTCCGATGCGTCGGACCAGCGCATGATCATTCCACTCGTGGACCAGCACGAGATCTCGATCGGAGAGCGCCTCATCGAGCCAGTCGTCCCTGATGATGTCGCGGGCCCCGAATTCAGTGATATGAAGATGGCGATAATAATGATGAACTTCATCGAGATGGGCGCGACCATGATCTTTGATGAGGTTCTCTTTGCTCCAAGCATGAATTGGCTCCCATACTCGAACGTCGTGTCCGCGCATGGCCAGTTCTGTCATGAGTCCGCGTAGAAAATGTGCGTTCCCATGGTTCCAGTCGGATAAGAGTGAGTGGCAGAAGAGGGCTATGCGCACGCGGTGCTCCTGGACACGTGGGCGGAGTCGGAGCCATGGGCAGCCACGAGATTCGAATAAAGAGATGCGTATCGCCCCGCGAAGAACATGGGATCTCCGTATTCTTGCGCACGACGATAGGCGCGCTCTTGTGCGTCCGAGAGAGCGGACTTGTCTTGCATGAGACGAGAAAGCTCGACTTGAAGGGCCGCTGGATCGTTCGGGTCGACGAATGTCGCCGCATCATTCCAGATCTCCCTCAATGAAGGGATATCTCCGATCACCAAGGCGCAGCGGCTGAGAGCCGCTTCCAAAATAGATAAACCAAATGGCTCGTATCGCGCGGGCAAAACGTAAATCGAAGACCGTGTCATCCATTCTGCGAGCCCCCGGGGCGAAAGCACGCCGAGGCCGATGCATCCGGTGCATGGAGTGCGTTGACCGCGCTCGTCGCACTCGTCACCCGCCACGGCCACGGGCCATGGAAGCGATGGAGCCACTCGATCCAAGAGGGCGATGTTCTTCGCTTCGTCCCAAAGGCGTCCCGCTGCGAGCGCCAATGAGGTCTTGCGCTTCGATCCCCGATAACGCTCGTTGTTCGAGGCGTTTGGAATCACGTGTGTTCGATCTCCATGGACGCGATTCACGTCGTGCTCCGCGAGAAATGCATCGAGCATGGCGTACGTGGGCGCGACGATGGCGTCGGCACCCATGAGCCCAGCCTGCACGAATTGACGATAATGATCCCAGGCTCTGGGCGCAGGTTCATTACGACACGCCCGCCACCAAGAACAAACGCATGAGTGAGCCACCATGACGACCGGTGCGCGCCATGGGAGCGCGCAATGGGAAAACCCGTTGACGTGAATCACATCGGGGGAAGTCGTGTGCTCGAGCTCGAGCAACCACTCGCCTGCGCGAGCGACGTCTCCTTCGGAATGTTGCATCCACTCCAAAGCAAACGTGCTTTCGTAGATCGTCGCCACCTCGCTGGCGGCTCGGCGTTGAGCAGGGCGCAGGGCCGGTCCCATGATGGCGAGAGTGACTTCAGTCCCGAGCGCACGAAGTGCGGATGCCAGTTCGAGCGAATAGGTGAAAACACCACCGACCGCATCGGTCGTCATGAGGACTCGATGCACACGGGTTGGGATCACACGTCTCATAAGCGCTCCAGTTCTTCGAGGGGGCGTGGGCGGGCGTCTTGAATGTCACTCATTCGTGCGAACTCGCTCAGGTAGTGCTCCACGGCGCGCTCCCAAGCAGAGTCGTCCGGTGCCCCCCATCGCATCGTGTAATTCGGGGAGCCCGGATAAGGGAATAGAGGCACCGGATCGTTGGCCCAAACTCCATGATTGCGGAGATGATCGCGCCATTGTCGTACCTGCCTTGGGTCATCGGCGAGGGAGTCGAGTAAATTGGCCTGAACGAATGGGATGTGCTTTTTGGCGTGGATCAATCTCTCGCTGAGCTCTGAGGTCGAGAGCTTGCACTTCTTTCGAAGGAGAGAGCGACCTTCGGGACGAATGCTTTCGATTCCTGCTTCGATGGAGACACAGCCGGCCGCTCCAAGCAGCTCGAGCTCCGACGGGCTCCAATTGTCGATCCGCAGCTGTACCCCAAAATGGATGTCTCGCGTGACGAGCGCGTGGAGGAGGGCTGCGTCAGGAAGGAAGATCTCGTCGACGAAATAAACATAACGAACACCGAGCTCGATCATCCCATCGAGTTCTTCGAGGATGATTTCGAGCGGCTTTTTGCGATATCGATCACGATGAGTCTCCTTCGCGCAAAACGTGCACGCATAAGGACAGCCCCGAGATGCTTCGATTTCACCTCCAGGACTTGGATGATGTTCATCGAATCGATGGTGGTGATGGGTGTGTCTGGTGAGCAGATCGCGATCCCAACGAAGAGCCGGAAGGGTGTGCAGATTGCTGGAGCGCGGGGTGCCTTGAATCGTTGGAGTTCCATTGGACAGGAATGCAATCGACGAAATCGAGTTCCAATCATCCCGTGGTGTTTCTACGAGATCGAGCACCACTTCTTCGCACTCACCCATGACGACGACATCGACATCCATCTTTCGCAAAGTCGTGAGTGGTGTCGTCGAGCCATGAGGACCCGCCGTCATGAGCACGCCTCCCACGCTCCGAACGGCGCGGGCGGTGCGCATCGGAATCGTGAGTTCGGGGGGCGGACATCGCCAGAAGAGATAACTCGGGGACGTGACGATGAGGCTCATGTCTGGGGCGAATTCTGCGACACGCGAGGTCACATGGGCCAGCGTCATCGATTCGAGCTGAGCATCGATGAGCTGCGCCTCATGACCCCGCGATTCCAGAAGGGCCTTCGTATATCCGAGTTCGATGGGCAGATGGGGTTCGCGGCACCCAAAATAGATGCTTCCATCGAAGCTCCATGGTGGATTGATGAGCGCGACTTTCACGGATGGGACTCCGCTTTGCGGGATGATGAATCGACGCTCGTGGCATATGTCGCGAGTGGTACATGGGGTGAATTTCGCGACTGATCGAGCCAGGTGATGAGCTTTTGAAGGCCACTTTGGATGTCAGTTCGAGGCAGCCAATCTGCTCTCGATTCGAATTTTCGTGTGTTCGATACATACCATCGTTGGTCGCCGCTTCGTACGGGGGCGTAGCGAAGGCGAACACGAATGTTCGTGAGCTCATGAATTCGATCCACGAGTTCGATGAGACTGATGGTGTTGCCCGGTCCCCCTCCAATGTTGAAGGCTTGGCCTCGTACCGTGTCGAGTGTGTCGTGAGCTTCGTGAAAGGCCTCGATCAGGTCGTCCACATAGAGGATGTCACGGACCTGCCTTCCATCGCCATAAATCACGATTTCTTCACCTCGGAGCGCACGAATCAAAAAATGCGCGACCCATCCTTGATCTTCGTTGCCGAATTGCCTCGGGCCGTAAATGCAGCTCATTCGAAATACGACGTTGGGCATCCCATAGGTCCGTGCCCAATCGAGAATGTATTGATCCGCGGCGCCTTTGCTGCATCCATATGGAGAATGAAAGTCGAGAGGTTGTGACTCGCCAATCCCTACGGATTTTGTTTGATGAGAAACTGGAGTCCATCTCTCTCGTTGCTTCTCGAGCGGCAGATTCGGCAATGCGCCATAGACTTTGTTCGTGGACGTGAAGAACAATGGAATGGAACGGTTCTGCTCTCGGATCGCGGAAAGGACATGGAGTGTCCCTTGGGCGTTCACGGCGAAGTCTGTTTGGGGGTCGGCGATGCTCGAAGTGACCGCGACCTGGGCTGCGAAATGAAAGACTCTGTCTGCTTGTGCCACGACTTCTCGAAGAGCATGGAAATCTCTCACATCACCGATGACGAGTTGGACTCGCTCACCGAACTGGCCACGCAGCCAATCTCCATTGAGATGGACTTCGGGCCGTGAAAGATTGTCAAAAAGAAGGACCCGGCCTCCATTCTCCGCGATGTGGTGGGCCAAGTTCGCGCCGATGAATCCAGCGCCGCCTGTGATCAATGTCGTGCCCTCGAATGGGCGGGCACCATGGCGTCGTTTGAGGTCGGAGGTGCTCGGGTTCACAGCGTCAACCCCCGCGTGGCGAGCTCTGCTTTCGCCTCGAGGACCTTGTCTTTTGCCGAACGACCTTTGAGCCATGTCGCGAGCTCTCGTAATCCAACATCGAGATCGATCTGTGGCTCGTATCCCAGAACGCGGCGCGCGAGCTCGATCTCTGCGAAGCAGTGGCGAATGTCGCCTTTGCGATATTGACCAGTGATTTGTGGTGTGATTTTTTTGCCGATCGCCGTGGACACGCGCTCTGCGATTTCGATCACGCGACAGGAGCGTCCGGAGCCAATGTTGATCGCATGGCCGATGGCCTGCTCACGCGTCATTGCGAGCAAACAAGCGCGAGTGACGTCTCGCACGTTCACGAAATCACGACGCTGCTCTCCATCTTCATAAATCAACGGAGAATTTCCATTGAGCAGACGTGACGCAAAAATGGCGAGGACACCCGTGTACGGATTCGAGAGCGCTTGCCTCGGTCCATAGACGTTGAAAAATCGAAGTGCGACAGTTGGAATGTCGTAGGCCCGTCCGATCATGAGGCTCATGCACTCCTGATCGAATTTCGACAAAGCATAGACCGACTCGAGCGCAGGGATTTTGTCTTCTGAAGTGGGGATGGGGAGGAGAGGGGTTCCATGGTCGTCGTTCAACTCCCAACGTCGCTCTTCGAGTTGGGTGAATGAACGAGAGCGTCCCGGCACGATGGTGCCGTCTCCGCGCCGATAGAGCCCCTCTCCGTACAGACTCATGCTCGAGGCCACGATGAGACGTCGAATGCGTCTTTGGGTCCGGCGTTCGCAGAGTGCTTCCAGAAGGGTCGCGGTGCCGCAGTCGTTGACGGATGTGTAGTCCTCGATGCGATACATGCTCTGCCCAACACCGACGAGGGCTGCGAAGTGAAAAATGACGTCGATGTCTTCGATGGCTCGTGCGACGGTATCGCGGTCGCGCACGTCTCCGACGATGAGCTCCGCCTCGCGTCGAAGGTGCTCGGGGCGACGACGTTCTGGACCGTGGACCTGTGGATGGAGACTGTCCAGTATACGGACGTGGTGGCCGGCATCGATGAGGAGATCGCAAAGATGTGAACCGATGAATCCGGCACCGCCAGTGATCAGAATATGATTCGGCATCGACGACACCTGCTTTTCTCACCCGAGAAGCTGTCGCCTATTGCGACCACAGTGCCAAAGCAGCGGATGACGCGATGTCTCGTATTCGGTCTCAGAAATGGAAGAGGCATGGGATCTCACGTGAGACATCTCGTCTCCACACGACTCACGTCTCTTCGCGATATCCGCAGTCATGTATAGTATTCATGTCCGAGATGAGAAATGACTTCTTCTCCTCGCATCCAACGCAACGTGTTTTCGAGTTTGTTGAGCTGTACGAAAAGATCGTGGGCAGGCTCGAGCTCGGGAGCGCTCATTGGACTCTTGAAATAAAAGCCGAGCCACTCTTGAATTCCGGCAAATTTCGCGCGCTTTGCGAGATCGAGAAAGAGCGCGAGGTCGAGGACGAGGGGCGCCGCCAGAATGGAGTCGCGGCAGAGGAAATTCAATTTGAGTTGCATCGGATAGCCGAGCCAACCCACGAGATCGATATTGTCCCAGCCCTCTTTGGCGTCCCCTCGTGGGGGATAATATTCGATTCGAATTTTGTGATAGAGATCGCGATACAAGAGAGGATGGCGGTCGGGCTCGAGGATCGAATCGAGAACTCCCAACTTGGTACGTTCCTTTGCTCGGAATGCTTCAGGGTCATCGAGGACCACACCGTCTCGATTGCCTAAGATATTCGTTGAAAACCATCCTCGAATCCCTAGCATTCTCGCTTTGAGGCCAGGTGCGACGATCGTCTTCATGAGCGTCTGTCCTGTTTTGAAGTCTTTCCCTGCCAGCGGGACGCCGCGTTCCCGTGCGAGGACCGTGGCGGCTGGGAAGTCGAGCATTGCGTTCGGAGCGCCGTTGGCGACCGGAACTCCTTCCGAGATCAGAGCCCATCCATAGAGTTGAGCGTTGGTGATGGATTCGTCATTGTGGGCGAGACCCTTTTCAAAGGCGTCGATGGTTTGATGGGCTTCACCGATCGAGGCTGGGCATTCGGTCGAACCGCACCAGATCGCGACGGTTCGTGTCGCCTCTACACGGTTTTGAAAATTTCGAATGTCTTCGCGGAGCTGCTCGACGAGTGCGGCCTTGTTGGATGTATTCTTGATATGCGTGCCGTTCAGCCGTTTTACGTAGCGGGCGTCGAAAGCTCCTGGCATGGGGGAGATTTGGGAGAGCTCGTCTTTGACGAGCCGAAGATGTTCCTCTGAGAGGACTCCTGCGTCGATGGCAGTTTCATAAGCGTTGTGTGGAAAAATATCCCATCCTCCAAACTCGAGCTCGTCGAGCTTTGCGAGTGGAAGAAACTCACAGAGCTTCGGGATGCGATGTTCGGTCCGTTTGCCGAGACGGACGGTGCCGAGTTGAGTGAGCGAACCAATCGGAGAAGCCAAGCCGCGGCGCGCCAGGAGGGTGCCCGCGATGAATGTCGTGGCGACGGCACCCATGCCGGGGAGCAGAACGCCGAGCTTCCCATCCGCATTTGGAATCGATGTGGGTTGTTTCATATGAATGTCGAACGGCAGCACGGGGTGTGCCGCAGTTGCGACTGGGATGACTCCCTATTCGTGAAAATGACTGGATGAAGACATCTTGTTTTCCACAGTATGTGGATGAGTTGTGGAATGTGCGAAGCGCTGATGAACGAAGTCGTTGATGAGTGCGACGGCGAGGATGCCGCTCGTCGTTCGAGTCCAAGAGGGAGTGTAGCGATAGGCAATGTTCAGCCCCGCGCTGACCCACATCCCAAAGCAGCGGGGACATGTGAGGAGTTCGCCCATGGCCCGTACGAATCCATCGCCACGCGGACGTTCCTTGACTTCGTCGAGGCTCGTTCCTTCTTCCACTTCTGTGAAAGGCGCTCGAACGACGCGCATGATCTTCTCACGAGTCACGAGGCGGCTGAGCCGTGCAGTGGCCAATCCCAAGAGAATCGCGTCTGAGAGCAAGAAGCGTTGCGATGCGTTCGCGTGCGTTGATTTTTGGGAGAAAAGTGCTCGGCTGGTCACAGTCAGAAAGGTCGTGATGAAGAGCGCGTAATCGGCGAGCGGCTCTCTTTCATGGCCACGACCGATGAGATGACAACGTCTCAATCTGTGATGAAGCATCGATCGTCCCCAACGAATATTTATGCTGCAAGAACCGGGCTTCGATCGAGGGAGTGATGGGTTCGGCAGATCGCGCCAGGAGGGAGTCTTTTTATGCCCCAGCAGGCTCGAATGTCCCAGGGCCGCCTTCCGGACCTTCGTGTTTCTCGTTTTGCTCCGGACGAGTCACACGCAAATGACGATTGCGCCGCAGGACGTCGCGCAAGTAGACCGCATGTTCGCTATCACGGAAGCTCTCTTTGAGAAGATCCAATAGCTCCGGAGACCACGGCTTACCTTCGGTGTTTTTGATGGCTTCGGTGAAGGCCACGATGGCAGCTTCGCGGCGATGTGCCTCGGCCTCGTGTTCACGTGCTCGCGCAATCGCACGCAGGAGAAATCCGGAGAGGATCAGGAATGCAATGAGCAGCACCACGATGCCCCATTGGAGCAGACCAAAGCCAGTGCTGGCGGCGTCCTGTAGACGTGTGAGAATCGTATCGGGCGTTCGCCCGTGGCGAGCATCGATTTCTTCGAAGGCGTCTTGAATACCGAGCACGACGCCGCGCGACATGGTGCGACTCGTGTCGACGATGGCCGATTGCATCTCGGGGCTGCCAAGTTCTGAACGCAATGCCGGACCAAGCTCGTCACGAATGGCCATGGCGAGTGCGGCGGTGCTTTCCTGCGCCACACGAGCCACGGCCATTCCGATCCGGTTCTGTGTCTCCTCCGACAGAATGTGACGCAAGCTCGAGTCGAGACTCTGCGATAGGGTGCGCACCATCGCAGGTCCGATATCTCGCTCGAGTACGGAAGAGAGCGCTGTCGAAATGCGCAAAACGAATTGTTCGGAGAGATCGGTCAGTCGGGCGGCGCGCGATGAATCCGAGAGCGCGTCGATCGTTCCGTCGGTGACGTTTCCAACGAGCTCGCGTGTGGCAATCCTGATTTCTGGCATACCAAGCACATCGACGAGCATCTCGCGGGTTTGCTCTTCCGAGAGTGTACGAAGCCCTTCGGTGATGATGGGCTCAGGGACCTCTTCGGCGATGGCTCCAGCAATGGAACGTGCTTGGTGAGCACATCCTCCCGCGAGGGATAGGAGCGCGAATGAGACGAAAATGTTGGTTCTACATCGAGTCATCCTCAACGCAGGTTGGAGCAAATCCAATGCCGCTTTAGGCATTCACCCATCCATGGGTATGGTCAATGCAATCCTGATTTGGGATGTCGCATTCGAGAGTACGAGAAATGTCATATGAATGAATCTCCGATGGCGATTTTCGATTTCGATGGAACGATTGCTGACTCGTGGTCTGAAATGTATTCGATTTATGTCGAAATCGCTGAGGATGTCGGATTGCCCCGACTCGCAATGTCGGAAATCGCTGCGCTTCGACGAATGACACCGGCAGAAATTATACGAACGGTGGCGATTCCCTTTTGGAAAATGCCTCGATTCGTTCGCTCCATGCGCGAGGCCCTTCGCGAACGGATCGATGCCATCCGGCCGTTTCCGGAGATTCACGAAGCCATCCAGGAGTTGCGCAAAGCAGGTTGTCCTTGTCAGATTTTGTCGTCCAATTCGCACGAAAATGTGACCCTATTCTTAGAGCGATATGATATTTGCGAATTCGAAGGGATTTCATGTGGTGTGAGCCCGTTCGGCAAGGCCGCGTGGCTCAAGAGATTTCGAGCATGTGCGGCACGAAAATCACGTGTCGCTCTTTATATCGGTGACGAAGTCCGGGATGTGCTCGCGGCAAATCGAGCAGGTGTGAAAAGCATCGCCGTCAGTTGGGGATATGGCGAGAGGAGCGCGCTCGTCTCGACGGGCGCTGATTTTGTCGTCGATCACCCCACACAACTCGCGTCGCTCGTTCTATCCGTTGGGGCGAACTTCGGCAGGTGATCGCCACAACGGCGGAGATTCGCTACATTTCTGCCCGTGTCTGAGTTGTTTGTTTCGGTCGTGTCGATCACGCGGACCCAGCGAGGTCGATTCTTTTGGGCGGCGTGGTGGAGCTCACCTCCGAGCCATCATCCGTTTCGCGCACCCGATGCGTCGAATGGTGGTTCCGAAACTCGTGAAGCGGCACGAGAGGAGGCCGAACGAATTGCCGGCAAACATCTCGTCGAGATCGAGCCCTATTGGGCTCGGGCGTGCATCCGTTCGATGCGTGGTCTGTTGCCATTTTCCCCATCCGAGTTGGTTCGAGCGGCGAGCGGTGAAAGAAGAATTCCCAAAGTACGTTCGAGCGAAGAGCTTCCCCGAAGTTCGTGGGCCGTGTTGGGCGTGGGTTCGCAGGCGGATGCGCTCGAGATCAAACGTGCATTTCGAAAGCGTGCGCTCGAAACGCATCCCGATCATGGCGGAGATCCAGACGATTTTCGCGCGGTGAAAGCTGCGTACGAAAAAGTGATGTTGCGCAAGAAAAAGAATCGCGGCGCGAAAAAAAGGCATGCGCGCTGAGGGGTCGAAGATTTTTTTCGTTTGTGATGTGATGGAAACTCAGCTTCGCCAACAATCATGAGAGATTCATGCCGACCCTTGCGTTGTCGAGCTCGTTTTCCGAGATTTTCGAACAGCACGTAGGATTCGTGTGGCGTGTGCTCCGTTATGCTGGGGTGTCGGAGCGTGAGCTCCCTGATGTGGCGCAAGAGGTGTTCATCGTGATTCATCGGCGGCTCGCCGAGCACGATCCAGCTCGGAGCGCGATGCGGACGTGGGTCTTCGGTATCGCTCAAAACGTGGCGCGGAATCACCTGCGGCTCGCGCGGTTCGGGCGGGAAGTTCCGGTTGCCGATCCTCCGGAGATCATCGACTGCGAAGGTGCGCCGGACGCGGCCATCGACCGCGAGCGCGCCCGGGCGCTCGTCACGAGCGTCGTGAATCGACTCGACGAAGATCAACGCGTCGTGTTCGTGCTTCATGATTTGGAGGAGGTGCCCATGCGTGAGATCACCGAGTCGTTGGGCTTAGCTCTCCCCACGGGCTACTCCCGACTCCGACTCGCGCGGGTCAAGGTCAACGCGTGGCTCCTCGAGGCCACGAAGGGGCGCGTGCCATGAGCGATCCCAAGGACGAACGTGTCGAGCTCTCCGAGCTCGCTCGCGATCTCTTCGCGCAAGCTCGAGAAGGCGACCCTTCGCCAGAGGCGATCGAGGCGCTGCGTCGCTCTCTCGAGTGGAAGCTCGGATCTTCCGGGTCGAGCGGCGCTCCATCTTCGGAAGCATCGGTGTCTTCGGAGGCATCGAGGAGAGTTGGCAAAGGACTCGGGGCACTCGGAGGCGTCGTGTGGACCCTCGCTCTCGGCACGCTGGCCGTCGTTTCGGTCGTCGCGATCCGCGCCGCGAACGATGACGAACAAGTCGACACGAGCCTTCATGAGAGCTCCGTTTCACTCCCCGATCCAGTGTCGAATGTCGATGAGCCAGCGTTCGAACCATCTGCATCGACTGAATCGATCGAGCTCGAATCGGCGGCGGTGCAATCCGCGCCGCCCGCGAGAGCCACGCGACGCCCAGGTCCGGATGAAGCCCGATATATCGAGTCGATCAGACGGGCCATGGAGCGCAATCCCACGCGCGCACTGAGGCTCGCGCGCGCTCATTCATCCCGCTTCTCCGCGCCTACGATGGCAGAAGAAGCACGCGCGCTCGAGGTCGAGGCGCTCGCGCATACAGGGCGAAAGTCCGAAGCTCGGCAGGCAGCGAATGCCTTTTTTGCTCGATACCCCAGCACTCCGTATCGACGTCGCGTCGAACGAGCGCTCGATGCATCGCCCTGGTCGGAGGGGCGATGAGCGCGCGCGGTTCTTCGGTGCGCGGTGTGGGATGCGTGGGTCTGGTCTTCGTTGCGATCATGCTGAGCCATGCGGCGCAGGCATGGGCGCAGCCAGCGACGACTTCTTTCAGGTGGACGCTTGGCGCAGGAGCCGAGCGATGCATGGACGAGCGGGCTCTCATCCGCGCGGTCGAGGCGCGGCTCGGTCGCGTTGCGTTCGCCGAGGACGCGCAGCTCGTCATCGATGGACGCATCGAGGCGCGTTCGGATGGCGGATTTAGGGCCGAGATCGTGCTTCACGATGGGGAGTCCGTGGTGGGTCGGCGCGTGCTCGAGACGGCGCGTAGCCAATGTCGCTCTCTCGATGATTCTCTGGCTGTCATGGTCGCGTTGCTTGTCGAGGTGGGTCGAGAGGTGGTGCATGTGGTGGTGCCCACTGTCGAGCATGACGACGAGCCGGTGGGCTCCCAATCGGAGCCAAGAGAAGACGCTTCACCCCGCCCTACGGGTGAAGCACCAGGGGTGGGCATGGGTTTGGGTGCGCTTGGGACCATCGACGCGATTCCTGGGATTGCTGGCTTCTTCCACGGAGCCTTCGAGCTCCGGTGGCTCCCTTTGACGCTGCGTCTCGAGGCTGGATTCGCCCCCGATTCATCCTTCGCCGTTGCAGATGAGCGCACGGTTCGTTTCTCGATGGGGTGGGGTGGTTTGTCCGGCTGCCTCGATGCGGTCGTGCTCGATCTGCTCGGGTTGGGCGGATGCGCGGGATTGCGGGCAGGGGCCATCTTTGGCAGCGGGCTCGGGTTTCATGTCGATGAGCAGGGGACGATGCCGTGGGTCGCGCTGACGGTGGCTGGTCGGGCGCGACTCTTCGTATTCGAAGACGTGCTGGCCTTCGAGCTCTCGCTGGGCGTGGACGTCCCGCTGTTTCGCGATCACTTCGTGGTGCAGGTGTCTGGCGAGCACGTTCGATCAGTCCACACGCCGCCGGTCGTGGCGCCGTATTTGGGCATCTCTGTGTTGGTTTTTGCCGGGTGAGCATCGAAAGGATGGATGAATGCGCCTCATGATCATCGTGCTCCTCTCGCAAGTGATCGGCTGCGCGTTGGGCCATGACATCAGGCTCGGCTCGGACGACGCGGGGGTCGATGGCTCGGTCCCGTGGACGCGCATCGAGTCGTGCGGCAATGGCATCGACGATGACATGAATGGGTTGATCGATGACGGCTGTCCATGTGCTCCGGGAGAGTCGCAGTCGTGTTTCAGCGGCGGCTACCCGCACCGCGGCGTGGGGGCGTGCATGGACGGCGCCCGGACGTGCCATGCCGGAGGGGCGGAGTGGGGGGATTGGGGGAGAGCGGAGTGTGAGGGTGCTCGGCTGCCTGCGACAGAGATCTGTGAAGGGCTCGATAACGATTGTGACGGCGCCGTGGACGAGGGGTGTCCGTGCGTGGGTGGGCAGACGAGGGAATGCGGATTTCAGTCTGTCCATCCGCCGTGCCGTTCGGGCGTGATGGCTTGTGGGAGCGATGGAGTGTGGAGTCGCTGTGAAGGGGCGATTGGCCCCATGGCGGAGCTGTGCGGTGACGGGATCGACCAAGATTGCGATGGGAGCGTGGACGAGCACTGTGGATGTATCCCGCGCCCTGAGGTCTGCGACAACGGGATGGACGATGACTGCGATGGAGAGGTGGATGAGCCGGCGTGTCGAGTTTGCTTCGGGGGCGAGGAATGTTCGAGTTGCTCGTGCTCGGTAGAGACCCGCTCGCCACTCGCGCTCACGCGTGGGGCGCAGTTGAGAGGCGCAGCATTCAACGACCGAGACTCCGAATATGCCGTGCTCGAACTCGTCATCGATGAAATGGCCCGCCTTTCCCTCCGCCGCTTTCGTATCTCCGGCTCTGGATTCATAGAGATCACCGCGCCCGGTGCCGTGGTGTGGACTGGGCCTCAAAACCCTGAGGGCAGGTATCCGGATTCTCTCGTTTGGCTCGGGAGCTTTTATCTGCTTCGAGGAGAAGGTATTGGGTTGCGATTGTCGGTGAATGGAACCGTGGAAGGCAGTGTGCCCGATTCGCGGCTCTACTCTCCGGCGAACGACGTCAGCAGAGAACAGCCCGTCGTCCGCTATGTGACCGCGCCAGACGGGACCTACGACGCCTTCTGGATCGAATGCATTTCGTGGCCGGCAGCGCCAGATCCCACGCCGACCTCAGCTGGACGATGCCTCGAGCGAGCGCTCTTCACACAGCGATTGGACAGCGGCTTTTCGCCTGTGGGCGTTCGCACACGACTCGACTCGAGGATGAATGCCTGGATTTACGACATCGCTCGCGTGATTCGAACGCCGTCCGGGGTTGCGATTTATACGACGGTCGTCAGGGGCAGCATGGTGATGACGGACTGGCTCATCACGCGAGATTGGGTGTTGCTCATGGTGCGGGACGATGCCGTCGTTGGATCGGAGCTCGCGATAGATCGTGCGGAGTTGAACACGGTTCCCCGCGGGATGGCGGATATGGCCTTCGATGGAAGGCTGCTGCTCGCTTGTTATTCAACGTTCGATGTGAGCTTTTCACCCCCATTGTGCCGATATTACGACCTCGATCTCGACTCGAACTCGGGATATTTCCATCCTTTGATGGAGATTCTGCGTTTTGGAACCATTGCTGATTCTTCCCTTCTTCTTCGTCATGGAATCTGTGGTTTCGAGCTTTTGTGGCAGACGTCAGACTCGAAGCTCACGATGAGTTCGATCGGTGCAGATATGCAATCGGTCGAAAATCTCCAAGTCGAAGAACGAGCGTCTTTTTATGCGTGGTTGCCCGGACCGGATGGGGCGAGCGTCATCGTGACTCAAGAGGTCGACGGAGGAGCCGAGTTCGTTCGCATGTCTTGTTCCCGCTGATCGACCCGATCACAAAAAGAACCGGCGAGTGATGAAACTCGCCGCGGACCCACAACAACATGTACGGCCGTCGGAGAAGAGTGCTCTGGCAATGGCCTTCATAGCCCATTCGTCATGACGGAGGTTTCATGCGTCTACCAGGCTTCGTCTCCGATCGCATCATTCGTCATCGAGCGCGCTTCGATCGAATCGCGCTCGATCGATTCAGCATCCGCGTCGCACGCACGCTCGAAGAATACGAGAGCGCCTTTCGCCTCGTTCATATCAGCTACGCGTATCTCG
>CAYZTA010000027.1:65500-70031 GCA_964481145.1 uncultured Sandaracinus sp. | reverse complement strand
TTCCCCACTGCTGCCTCCCGTAGGAGTCTGGCCCGTGTTTCAGTGCCAGTGTGGCTGATCATCCTCTCAGACCAGCTACGCGTCTTTGCCTTGGTGGGCCATTACCCCACCAACTAGCTGATGCGCCGCAGGATCATCCTCAAGCGATAGCATGTATACAGAGGCCATCTTTGACCTCATCGGCCGGAGCCGACGTGGTCTTATGCGGTATTAGCGTTCCTTTCGGAACGTTATCCCCCGCTCGAGGGTAGATTTCCTACGTGTTACTCACCCGGACGCCACGCTACCGGGGCCGAAGCCCTTTCGCGTTCGACTTGCATGTGTTAAGCCCGCCGCTAACGTTCGCTCTGAGCCAGGATCAAACTCTCCAGTTAAATTTTTCGGCAATCAGCTTTCGCTGACGCCTAACTGTTGAGCGAGATCCGGAATCCGTAGATTCCTTTGCTCGATTCTCGATCGTATCATTGACCTGCAGACTCCGAATCAAACGCATGGCGTTTGATGGAATGCTGCGGGACCCGTGTTTTATGCGGAGTCTTCCGATTCAGTTTTCAGAGACCGATTTCAACCGAAGAACAAATATCGATTTCACAAGGATATCGATTTTGAACAAAATCAAAAAGAACAGACCGAGCTTGAACAGAACACCCAAAACCGAAGCTTCGTCAATCCAGAAGCACTTTCGATAGAAGCTGTTGAGCAGCGCTTCGCGACCCTTGATTCGCTTGCTTGGCTCGCTCAGTCGGGCTGGCCATGTTAGCGCGTCGTCGATTCGTTGTCAAGAACTTTTTTTCGATTCGTTTTTCGCTTCGAGAAGATGTATTCGGGAAGCTCGTTTGGGGAGGCGGACTCTACTCAGAGTTTCTTGCCTGTCAAGCTCGAACTTTTCTTTTTTCAATCGCCGCGGCGTCCGTTTTTAGGGGCGCCATCGGCAGGGGACGCGTTTCTAGCATCGGCATTGGTGCTGTCAAATACGATCCGGGGGTCCTGTGCATTTTTTCTCCGACGCCTCGGTTTACAAAGGGAATTTAGTCGAGTGGAAGCAGAACGACTGGGTCTGTGGGGGCGATCGCGAGGTGATGAGCGACGGATGCGGGCAGGAGAATGGCTTCGGGCGCCTCGGAGGAACTGAGAAAAGGAGAAGGAACCGCGTGGAAATAGGGAAAACGCTCATATTCTCGGGCGATGAGCGCACGGGGGGCGTTCTTGAAAGCCGCCGGGTCGTCGAGGACACGATGAGAAGAGGCGATTTTCGTGCGTGTCACGAGCTGGATTTCATCGGTGGCGGCGACGAAATGAGGCCCGCCGTCGAAGGGGTCGACACGATCCCAGTAGCGAAATCCGATACGACGCAGCAGTTTTTCGACGCCACGGGTTTGTGGGCCGACCTTTCCAACGACGGCCCTGGCTTCGGGGGACAAGAGAGAGACGTAAATGTCACCGTCTGGAAAAAGACCGCGGATGAACTCTTTGTTGCGCTTGGAAAGGCGGTCCGCTTCCCGATATTCGAGCCCTGTGAACCGCCGCCCGACCGCCTCCCACAAGTGCGAAGTGCCGTCCGGTTCGAGTGGCGGGAGGAGCTCCGCGAGCACGCGATCCTGAAAATCCTCGCGATGCAGGGAAATCCAGAGGAAGCGCACATAGGAAATGAGCATTCCAAGGCGCTCTGGAGAGCGACGCACTTCGGGATGCACGACGAGCCCTCCGATTTCGGTCGGGCCGGCAAACGAGTATCCAATCGAGAGAACCGGATGTTCGAAATGTTTGTCGAGCGTGGCGGAATAGCGTTCTTCGACGCGAACATCGAAGTAAATGTAAGGAGCGTCCTTTCTGCCGAGCTGCGCGATGATCATCGAGGTGCCGACCGCCCTCTTCTTCTCGATGTCGCGCAACACGAAGACGTAATTTCGGCGACGGGGATCGCCGATTTCGCCTGAAAAGGATTGTTCGCTTTGTTCGAGGATCTCTTTGATCGTGCCTTCGTGATTCGGAAGATTCACGGAATCCAAGAAGCGCGCGAGCTCGAGGATCTCGTCTTTGTCGGCCCGCGTGGCGGCCCGGATCTCATATCGAGGCGATGTCATTGGAGACGAGCGTGCTCCTGCGGCGCGACGATGGTCAACGACGCCTTTCTCAAAAGAGCTTTCGAGTATCGATCAGGATCGTCACTGGCCCATCGACTTCGGAGCGAACCCGCATGTGTGAACGGAAGCGGCCGGTTTCAATAGGGATCGGAAGTTTTCGAAGGCGATCACACACCGCTTCGTAGAGACGGCGCGCGTCGTCGGGGGGGGCGGCATCGTCGAAAGAGGGGCGTCGACCCCGACGGACATCTCCGAAAAGCGTGAATTGAGGGATCACGAGCATCCCGCCGTTCGTCTCGAGGACGGAGCGAGACATTTTTCCGCTCTCGTCCTCGAAGATCCGGAGCCCGGCCAGTTTTTCGGCCATCGCTTGGACGTCGACGTCGGAATCGGCCTTCTCAGCTCCGAGATATACGAGGAGGCCCCTCCCGATGGCACCCACGAGGGTGCCTTCGACGTCGACTTCGGCCTTCGATACGCGTTGTGCAACGGCCCGCATGGTTTTGGAGGCTACGCCGGGAGGCTTGCGTAAGGAAGCAAAGGAAAGGTACGAAACGTCACGATGACAGCGATCGTGGGGCTGACAGGAGGAATCGCTTCGGGAAAGAGCACGGTCGGGCGGCTCTTCCGGGGATTTGGGGTGCATGTGGTGGATGCCGATCTCGTCGCACGGAGCATCGTGGCCGAAGGAACTGACGGCTTCGACGAAGTCGTGCGTGAGTTCGGTGGTGAGGTGCTCGGCCCCGATGGCGCGCTCGATCGAAAGAAGCTCGGTGCGCTCGTGTTCGGCGATGAGGCGAAGCGAAAGAGGCTCGAGGCGATCACTCATCCGCGGATCGCACACAAAAGCATGGCCGAGCTCGCCGCGCTCGCAGCTCGCGGAGAGATCTACGGGATCTACGAGGCAGCGCTCCTCATCGAGACGGGTTCGCATCGCATGATGCAAGCCGTGGTGGTGGTGGCGTCGAAGCCGGAACATCAGCTGCGCCGGGTCGTGTCGCGAGATGGATTTTCGGAAGAAGAGGCCAGCGCGCGAATCGCGGCGCAGTGGCCGCTCGAAAAGAAGATTGAGCTTGCAGATTACGTGATTTGGAACGACGGCAGCATGGCGGAGCTCGAAGCACGCACAGCTGAAGTTCACGCCGCTCTCGTCGCACGCTTCGAAGGGACACAGCCATGAGCCGAACGGTGCTGGTGACAGGATTTCCGAGGAGCTTTCTCGCCACACGATTGGTGCGGAAGATTCTGAAGGAGGAGCCGGATGCGCATGTGGTCTGTGTCGTGCGTGAGCGCTCACTCGATGATGCGAAGACGTTCACGAGGATGCTCGCAACGCATGATCAAGGACGGATGACGCTCCTCTCGGGCGATGTGACCGCGATGGACATGGGCCTCACAGGCAAAGAGTTCGTCGCACTCGCGCGCGATGTGACGGTCATCCATCACTGCGCGGCGGCGTCGTCCATGGGTGTGAGTAAAGAGGTCGCTTCGCGGGTCAATATCGGCGGGGTGCGTGAAGTGCTCGAGCTCGCAACCGAGGCCAAGGGGCTCGAACGTTTGGTGCATTGGTCGACCGCGATGGTGAGCGGTGGACGCCGGGGATATGTGTTCGAAGAGGAGTTGGTCGCGCCGAGTGGATTTCGAAACGCGGCCCACGAGACGCGCTTCCATGGTGAAGAGCGCATGCGGCGCGCGATGTCACGGGGAATGCCCGTCACGGTGTTGCGCCCGGCGACCCTCGTCGGAGACTCGACGACGGGTGAGATCGATCGCTTCGAAGGGCCGTACTTGCTCATTCTTTTGATGCTGAGTTCGCCCGTGGATTTGCGCGTGCCGCTGACGGGACGAGGCGATGTTCCGCTCAACTTGGCGCCGATCGATTACGTGGTCGATGCGGGATGGGCGATCGCGAATGATCGACGAAGCACCGGGCGAACGTTTCACTTGGTGGATTCGGCGCCTCCATCGACCCGGCGCGTGTTCGATCTCATCGCGAAGGCGACCGGGAGACCCTTGCCGCGCGGCTTTCTTCCGACGCAGCTCGCGACAGCGCTGCTCCGCACGCCGGGGCTCGAGCGATATGCTCACGCGCCACGCACGTTTTTGGAGCAGCTCGCGACGGAAGTCGTCTACGACAACCGCAACGCACGAGAGCTGCTCGACGCCAAAGGGATTCGTTGTCCGCCTTTCGAGTCGTACGTGGACGTGATGGTTCGCTATGTCGAGGAGAGGCAAGCCGCGCGACGAACGAAGAGGCCGAGCGAGCCGCGAGGCGAAGCCGCGGGGAGCTGACGCACGAGGGGCCCTCTGTTCGACCAGACGTTGGTGGAGCACCTACCGGAGGCTGGTGGAGCACCGACCAGACGTTGGTGGAGCACCTACAGGTCCCTTTCGTGCGCCTACCGGAGGCTGGTGGAGCACCGACCAGACGTTGGTGGAGCACCTAC
>CAYZTA010000027.1:0-65400 GCA_964481145.1 uncultured Sandaracinus sp. | reverse complement strand
CGTGCGCCTACCGGAGGCTGGTGGAGCACCGACCAGACGTTGGTGGAGCACCTACCGGAGGCTGGTGGAGCACCTACCGGAGGCTGGTGGAGCACCTACTGGTCCCTTTCGTGGACCGACCAGGCCCTTTCGCGGACCTACCGGAGGCTGGTGGAGCACCGACCAGACCTTGCAGTTGTTACGTACCGCTATTTTGGCGGAGTGTATCGAGCGAAATGTCATCGCCCGATTGCGTCCCTTCTCCGTCAGCCACACCATCATTCACAGCCGATCGCCAGATCAGCGCGTGCCTATCAGCATTTGGCTGAACGAAAAAAAGCCACGTGCCGGACTCGGGGAGCGCATGTGACTGCCAGGTGCCGCCATCATCCTCGAGGACGTAGCGTTCCGACGGATCGCCGCCCTCATCGACAAGAACGGCGGGACCATCGGCTCCGTACACCGCTACTACTGCCGGCATGTCGGCGCCAAGAGAATCGCTGATGCTGACGTCTGTTGCGGCTCTTGGAATTTCGACCTGAGTGCCCTCGTATGGCGCAGGAACGAACGCGGACTCGATCGGTGTGGGGACTGACACAACCGCCCCCACAAAGACGTAGCCCCCGTCGTTCCGAACATCTGACGCGAGTTGCGAGAGCGACGTCGGTGGCGGCGCCTCCAGCCCGTTCATCCGAACGACCTGCGTTCTATCCCCGCATCCAGCGGCAATCACAAGTCCGATGAGTGCCAATCTGTGCATGTTCACCTCTTTCCTCGCGTCGAAAGGCAAGGATTACGCCTGCGAGTGTCTCGACGGCCGCCTCTCGAGTCATACGAAGAGGCCGAGCGAACCACGAGGCGAAGCCGCAGGGAGCTGACGCACGACGGGCTCTGTCGTTCTGCAGACGTCCTACGTTACACGCTGCGTTCGGCGGCCCGAAGCGCTTCTACGGCCTGAATCGAAGGGACGCCCCAAAGACGTTTACTCGCTCTTCCACGGCGGGGCGGTGAGGCGACGTTTACCGTCCACGCTGCGCGGAATGTTCGCGATGTCTTCGCCCTCGAGATATTCGCGATCCCAACGCTGGCAGGTGACTTCTTTGTGCGCTTGATCGAGCGCTTCGCAGTAGTTCGTGTAGAAGCATCGGCGTATCTCTTCGCCCTGGCCGCGTCTCAATTTTTCGAAGAAGTCTGGGTCTGCGAGGGGAGTGCGCGCGGTCGCGACGATATCGGCGTCACCACGAGCGAGGATCGATTCGGCTTGTTCGAAGGTCGCGATGCCGCCCGCAGTGACGATGGGCGTCAGAAAGCCCGCATCACGTACGGCGCGACGAATTGCAGCGGCGAGATGGACGTTGCGACCAAAGGGACCGGGGGGCGTGATGTGCACGGTGGGCATGCATTCGTGTCCGCTCGGACCCGTATAAGGATAGGCCGCTTCGCCGACTTTCGGCTGCTTGGCGTCTTCGAAGCGGCCGCCTTTGCTGACGCTGAGGAAGTCCATGCCAGCACGCGCGAACTCAGTGGCGTAATCACATGCATCGTCGATGCGGGAGCCGCCTTCGACGACTTCATCGCCGAGAAAGCGCGCGCCGATCGCGAGCTCGTGGCCGAGCTCGGCGCGCACCGCGCGATAGACTTCGAGCGGGAGGCGAACGCGGTGTGGAGGGCTGCCTCCGTAGCCGTCGTTGCGATCGTTGAGGCGCGACAGAAACGACGCCATCGTGTAGGCGTGCGCGTAGTGGAGCTCGATGCCGTCGAAGCCTGCGTCGCGTGCATGGCGTGCAGCGGCGGCAAAGAGCGGCGGGAGCGTGTGCGGCAAATCGCGGATATGCGGCAGATGCATATCGGTGACGCGCTCGCGATGGCCCATGCTCATGGCTTCGAAATCGCGCGGAGAGAGGATGTCGCGGAGCGACTCGTCGCTTTGAGCGACGAGAAACATCCGGATCGCGCGCTCCTCCGCATCGCGAATGGAATGAGGCAAGCGCGTACGGAGGTCTTCGCCAACGACGAGGAAACGTTCGAGGAATTTTTCTCGAGGGGGCCTTCGTTTGATCGAGAGGAAATCGATGAGCTGAATGAAGAGCTTCGTGCGGCCTCGAGACGCCTTGCGCACGGCTTCGGTCAAGCGTGCGAGCCCTGGCACGAAGCGCTCATGTCCTGCGCGCAGCAGCGGTCCGCTCGGGACATCGCGAATGCCGGTGGCTTCGATGACGATCACTCCTGGTGCGCCTCGAGCGAAGCGCGCGTACCAATCGATGACGGCATCGGTGACGAATCCATCGGGACTCGCACGCCACGGCACCATGGCGGGGATCCACGTGCGGGAGTGCGCTTCGATCGGGCCCAGGCGTACTGGCGAAAACCAACGCGACCGCGCCACCTCGTCCGCGGACGGCCAACGTTGGACCGGAAGCAGTTTCAATAGGCGTTTGTCGGATCGAGGCGGGCCCTGCATCGTGAGAAGACGTATATGTCATGCTCGCGCCCGGCGCGAGGAGAGAAGAATGAGCGGCGTTTGGGCATTCGGATGGGTCGAGATGGTGAGCGCAAAGAACGAGCTCTGCGCGTTCCTCATCGACGAAGAGAGCGAGATGCTCGAGGTGCGCGTGTGTTCGATCGCCCGGCGAGATGCGGAGATCGCGGCGCTCGTCTCGAGCATGCGCGAACAACTCGAAGCACCACGAGCGTTCATCGTGCTCAATCGGGGGGCCGCCGATGCGCTCCGCGCTGCGGGCATTCGTGAAGAGATCGAAGTTGGGTCGTCTCCGGCGCTCGAGGATGCGATCCTCGCGCTCGAGGAGACGCTCAAGAGCGGCGCGTTGGAGGGCGATAAGCCGGAAAAAGAATCGAGCGACGTCGAGCTGTCCGCGTTTTTTGAAGCGGCCGAGCGATTTGTGTCCATCGCGCCGTGGTCTCGTTTTCCAGAAGGCGCGACCTTCGAAGTGCGTGCCCCGTCGCTCGAGATCGAACGAGGCGGCGTCTTCTTGATGGGCACGAACCTCGAAAGCGCCGGATGGGTGCTCGCGTTCTCGGAAGAGGACGTCGCGGGCATTCCCTTTGTCGACGGTGCAACAGACGAGCCTTCGTCGGCGATGGCGATGTGCATACAGCCCCTCGAAGACAAGCTCGTCCCCGTGCTCGCGCGCTCGGTGCGAGGCACAGGGATCGTTCATCCGAGCACGGCTGACTATGAGCTGGCGACGATCGTGTGTCGCGCGCTCATACAGCTCGCCGAGAATGCAAGTGGTGAGGTGCAGCTCGAAGCTGCGAACGGAGCCGTCGTGAGCGCCAAAGGACCGATTTAACCAGGGTCAATCCGGCTCTGGTCAGCGCCCCGCGAGCGTCATCGAGCTGACGCGGAACGTCGGGCTCGCGACCGAGCTCCGCAGATCGAGATCGCTCCCGACCATGTCGATGCGCTGAAGCAATTGATCGAGATTGAGTGACACCGTCACTTCACTCACGGGGAAGGTCTTTTCACCGTTCTCGATCCAGAACCCCGCGGCACCTCGACTGAAATCACCGGTCACGGCGTTGAAGCCGAAGCCCATCATCTCGGTCACGTAGAGGCCGCGCTGGGTCGCTTTGACGATGTCGCCTGGGCTCGTGGTTCCGGGCTGAAGGATGAAATTCGTGGTGCCCGGCGAGACGCCGCCCGAGCCGCCACGAGATGCACTCGCGGTGCTCTCTTTGCCGAGTTTGCGCGCGCTGTATGTGTCGAGAAGATAGCTCTCTAGCTTGCCTTTCTCGATGACGACATTGCGACGCGAGAGCAGCCCTTCCCCATCGTACGCGCGAGAACCGGGGCCTTGCGGGATGAGCGGATCGTCGATGATGGTCACGAGCTCGCTCGCGACCGCAGTTCCGATGCGATCGACGAGATAGCTCGATTGCCGCCATATCGCGCCGCCATTGATGCAGCTCGCGATGAGGCCGAGGATCGATCGCGCGACATCGGGATCGAAGACCACGGCACACTCTTGGGTCTCGACTTTTCTCGCGCCGAGCTTGGCGAGCGTGCGGCGCGCGGCCTCTTCACCGACGAATCGGTCCGGCTCGAGGCCCGCATAATGCCGCTTCGCGGTCCAGTAATAGCCGCTCCTTTTTTTCCCTCCGCCCCCGCCTTCGGCGGTCGTGTCATCGACCACCGGATGCACCGAGAGCGAAGCGTAGGTGCCGCGCGACACACCGCGAAAGCCGCCGCTCGTGACGATGGCGCGCGCTCCGCTGGCGCGACCGAAATTGCCGCCTTCGGAATTCGTCACGCGAGGGTCGAAATCAAACGCGGCAGCTTCGGCATTCTTGGCGTGCGCGAGCGCAGCCGCGCCATCGATCGCGTCGATGCGAACATCGTGGAGATCGAGCTCGACATGCTGCTCGGGCTTGGACAACAGGCCGCTATCCGGAACGCCCGCGAAGGGATCGGCCTCGGAAAGGCGCGCGAGCTCGACGGCATCTTCGATGAAGCGAGCAAGGCCGCGCTCACTGAGGTCGCTCGTGGTCGAGACCGCGACCTGCTTGCCGATCATCACGCGCAGACCGATCGATCGTGAGCCCGCTTCTTCGACGAGCTCGGGCTCACGCATGCGAACTTTGACCGAGAGGTGCGAGCCTTCACCGATGACGGCTTCGGCGACATCCGCGCCCGCCTTGCGCGCACCGGAGACGACTCGCTCACCCAGGTCGAGCAATCGAGCCTGCATTTTTTCCCAATTTTCGTGCGTTTTGCTCATTGCTCAGCCCACCTGGGTTCCGCCCACGGTCATCTTGGAGATTTTGATCGTGGGGCATGCGACGCCCACGGGAACGGACTGGCCGTCTTTGCCGCACGTCCAGATTCCATCCGAGAGCTCGGCATCTTTGCCGAGCATCACGACCTTGCGCATGACATCGGGCCCATTGCCGATGAGGTTGACGCCTTTGAGGGGAGCCGTGATTTTCCCGTTCTCGATCAAATAGCCCTCGGTCAGCGAGAAGACGAAATCGCCGTTCGAGATGTCGACCTGACCGCCACCGAACTTCTTCGCGAAGACGCCGCGCTCGACGCTTCGAATGATCTCTTCGTGATCATGAGGTCCGGCCATCAACATGGTGTTGGTCATGCGCGGCAAAGGCGGCGACTTGAAAGACTCTCGTCGTCCGTTGCCGGTGGGCTTGCCGCCGAAGAATTCGGTGGACTGCTTGTCTTGCATGTAGCCGCGCAGAATGCCGTGCTCGATCAAGACCGTGCTCATCGGGACGTTGCCCTCATCGTCGACGTTCACGGAGCCGCGTGAGTTCGAGATGGTCGCGTCATCCACGACGGTGCAGAGCTCGCTCGCGACGCGTTGACCGATTTGGTCGCTGTAGTTGCTGGTCTTCTTCCGATTGAAGTCGGCCTCGAGGCCGTGACCCACGGCTTCGTGCAAGAGAATACCGCTATCGCCGGGCGCCAAGACCACGTCCATCTCGCCGGCCGGCGCTTCGCGCGCATCGAGCATCGTGATCGCCTGACGCACCGCTTCTTTCGCGTGCCATTCGGGGCTGCGCTCCTCGAAATACTCGAGCCCCATGCGGCCACCGCCGCCCGAGCTGCCCGCCTGACGTTTGCCGTTCTCCTCGGCGATGACACGAATGCCGAAGCGAACGAGCGGTTGAACGTCATGGACCATCGTGCCGTCGCTCGTCGCGACGAGGATCTCGCGGATCTGCTCCGCGAACGATGCCTCGACGCGCTTGATGCGGGGATCGGCGGCCCGCGCGGCTTCGTCGGCGCGGCGCAAAAGGTCACGCTTTTTTTCGCCCGCCACGTCGAGGGAGAAGAGCTCCACATGATAGCGGCCTGGGGCGCTCAGCCTCGACAAACCGACAGGTTCTTTTCCCCCGCCACTCGCAATCTGCGCGGCCGTGCGCGCGGCGCGTTCCATCGCATCCCATTCGAGGTCTTCGCAATAGGCATAGCCTGTCGCCTCGCCTTTGCGCACGCGAACGCCAAGGCCCATCGAGACGCCGCGACCTGCGCTCTTCAAGATGCCTTCCTCGTAGCCGTAACTGCCGCTGACTTCGTATTCGAAGAAGACGTCGGCGTAATCGCCGCCTTGGGAGAGCGCGACGCCAAGAAGTTTCTCGGCGAGATGCGCGTCGATCGGCGAAGTGCCCGAGGGCCCGAACGGAGCCTGATAGCGCTGACTCATAGGGCGAGGACTGTAAGGCGTGTGCGCGCCGGTTCCAAGCCCCGAACATTCTGACAGCCCCTTCTCCTCGCCTTTCGCTTTCTTCCTCCGCCCCTTTGCTCCCTATTCGCTCTGCCGTCTACGCCGTCCCGCGCACCAGAAACCAGATGCCCGCCATCACGGCGACCAGCGCGAGCCAAAGCACGAACGTCCGCCTCAGGCGGTTGCAACGCGTGGTCTCGGAAGCGCGCTTCGCTTCGTCGTGGGCTTTCGCGCTGCTTGGTAGCTTCTCGCGAATGAGTGCGACAAGAGGGTCCCACTGTTCACTCGGGAAGAACCTGCGCGGCAGGATGATGGCGTTGCCTCCATTCTTCGGGATTCGCAACCAAAGTACGATGCCGAGCTCGACGACATTGAATCGCTCGATTTCGAACCACTCGAACGAGGATTCGTCCTTCTGCTCGACGGTCTGGCGAATCTCGAGTTCATCTATCTCGACACGCCACAGGAGCGAAGGCTCGCCACGCAGTATGCCCAACGCCGCGCCCCACAAACCAACGCGGCGTCCATACCAAATCGGCACGGCCGCCCCGGCCACCAAAGGCAGCCAGCGCAGGGGGGCTTCCATCGTAGGCGCATAGAAGAGGACGAGTCCCAACACGAATGCGAATGTGCACGCGATGGGCCACAGCACCGCCTTTCCGCCAAGCCGTTCTGCAATGGTCAACCGCCCTTCGCCGTGAAATACCCGTTCGGACATCCGCGCTAGCGTTGACCGAACGAACTCACGCTGCAAACCGTTCAGAGGACAGTCGAGAGATTCTCGATCGCGATGCGCCGCAGCTTGATCCGACGGTTCGCGTCGCTGGCCATTCGCTCCGCCCACGTTGCGAGCTCACGCGCATGGTTTCCAAAGGAGCGCGCAAATGTGTGAGGCCACTCATCGGCCCAAGCGAGCACGAACGCGGCGAGGGCCTCGCGTTCCCGCACGGTGCCGTCGCTGCTTGCAACGAGCTCGAGAACACATCGCGCCATTTCGTCTGCGGAAGGAACGGGACCGACCCTTTCTCCCGCGAGAGGAAGGCCCGCCTGGTGCAAGATCCGCCACGACGCCTGCATGAGGATTAGACTACCTTGGCTATGACAAGACGGCTAGACGAAGCCATGATCGATCACACACGCACGCTCGATGCAATCGACGCTCTCCCTCCCTCAGGAGACGAGGCGCTCATCGAACGACGTGCGCGCTTACGTGCGGCGCTTTCGGAGTAGTTTCATCGCGCTCTCGAAAGCGCTCGGCCAGTTGTTTCGGCGGGAATCGAGTCGAGCCTTGGAGGTGTTTGTACTCACGTGAGCCCGTTCTCCACAAAGACAGTCGTGACTTCGATCGCCGTGGCGAGCTGCGCGGTAGGGATGTCATTCGTGACGTTCCAAACCTGGGTTTTATTGGTGCTCACGGCGCTCTCGATCCCTGTCTTCGCAGGAGCCCTCGTATGCTCCGCGTTCATACGAGAAAACCGACGTCAGCGGCTCGCTCACAGCGCGCTCTTTCTTGGTGTCGCTGTGTTGACCGTTGCGGGACAGCGGTGGGGACTGGAGTGGCGGTATGCGCGACTTCATTCCCTCATGGAACATGCGGTGGCTCGAGCAAACCAGCATTACGTCGAGCACGGGATGTATCCAGAAGGGCTCGATGTCCCATGCGACCCTTATGGGCCTTCTGGCACCGTGTATCGGGTCGAGCCTGAGCGGCAGGGCTTTACGATGACTTGCCACACCTTCTTTTTTCAGCGCTACACATATTCGTCTTACGACGGATCATGGTCCTTGTGGGACTGATCGGGCATCATGCGCTCCATGCAAACTTCGCGTACGACAGACGCACCGGGAACCGAATCGGTGGGCACGGCTCATGACGGCATCATCGAAAAGCGCAGCCCGATCACAGGGGAGCGTCTCGGTGAATTCCCCATCACCTCACGCAACGGAGTCATCACCGCCGTGGCGCGGGCGCGTGCTGCATCTGCACACTGGCAGAAGACGACGCTCGAAGCGCGTTTGAAGATCATCTCGCAAATCAAAGATGTCATTCGCGAGCATGGCGAGGAGTACGCACGTCGCATCAGCGAAGACACGGGCAAGCCGCTCGTCGATTCGCTTTTGACCGAACTCATGACGGTGCCGCTCTTCATCGATTACTACCAAAAGACAGCGCCCAAGGTGCTCCGCCGAAAGAAGGTGTCGGCGTCCGTCCTTTTCCCAGGGAAAACGAGCTACATCGAACATTTCCCGATGGGTGTCATCGGAGTCATCTCGCCCTGGAATTTCCCGTTTCAGCTCTCGATGGTGCCTGTCATTTCTGCGCTCATCGCAGGAAACACCGTCGTGCTCAAGCCAAGCGAAGTGACGCCGGTGACGGGCGAGATCATCGCCGAAATTTTTCGCGAGATTGGGATTCCGGCTGGCGTGGTCGAAGTGATTCAAGGCGACGGGAGCACAGGTGCAGCTCTTTGCGAAGCCGAGATCGACAAGATTTTTTTCACCGGTTCAGTCGCCACTGGGCGCAAGGTGATGGCGGCCGCGTCCAAGCGTCCCATTCCCGTCGAGCTCGAGCTCGGCGGAAAGGATGCGATGATTGTCTGCGCCGATGCCAATCTCGAGCGCGCCGCGCGCGCTGCGATCTGGGGTGGGCTCGTCAACTGCGGACAGATGTGCACATCGGTCGAGCGCATCCTCGTCGAGGAGGCCGTGCACGATCGATTCGTGACATTGCTCCGTGAAGAGATCGAAAAGGTGAAGGTCGGCGGACCCGACGAGCATCCGGACATGGGCCCGATGACGTTCAAAAAGCAGCTCGAGACCGTCGAACGCCACATCGATGATGCCCTTTCGAAAGGAGCTCGCTTGCTCTTCGGCGGCACACGCATGCCTCGCCCCGGACAGTTCTTCCTGCCCACGCTCATCACCGACGTGCGACCCGACATGGAGATCTACAAAGAAGAGACGTTCGGCCCCGTCCTTCCAGTCATCAAGGTGCGCCATGTGGATGAAGCCGTGCACCTGGCCAATGAACACGAATATGGCCTGCTCGGCAGTGTGTGGACGAAAGACACGAAGAAGGGCCTCGCGATCGCGTCACGCATGGAATGTGGGCAGGTGCTCATCAACGATGTCGTCGTCAGCGTTGGCAATCCTGCCCTCCCCTTCGGCGGGGTCAAATCGAGTGGCTTCGGCCGCTATCATGGGCCGGAGGGACTCCTCGCCTTCTCACACCAAAAGGCGATCGTGGTCGATCGAGGCCGCATGAGAAGCGAGCCATTCTGGTTTCCTTACGCAGACAAGTATTCAGCGATGCGCGACGCATTTCATGGCCTCGTGGGTGGCAATATGGCCAAAGCCGTGGTTGTGCTTTTGCGCTTACAGAAGATCACGAGCTCCGCGCGCGTTCCTCAACGACGATAAGGGGCCGCATCCATCACATGGGATTGAGCGTTGCGGTGATCTGAAACGCGCCGCGCGCTCCATGTGGATCGTCGCGCACGGTCATCCCTCCTGCATCGATCACGAAGGAGGGATCGCGATCCCTGCCGCTCGTGTCGAGATCGGCCACTTGGGTTCCAGGAGGCCACGAGTGATCGTTGCACGGATTGAAACCGCCCGCGCCCTCCCCATAGACCATCATGCCAGCACACATGACTTGCCAGCGGCAATCGAAGCCACTCGACGGATCCACTGCGAACTGCGTGTATGTACACGTCGAGCCCACTGTGACGTTCGGAAGATTTCCGCTCACGAATTGAACCGTGGCCGCTCCCGTACGCATGGGCGTGCCCGTTGGAATGTCGGGAGCGTAGTTGGGTGTCGCAACTCCTCCGAGAAGGGATGGTGTAAGCGTTCGGTTCTGTGTGATCCCCAGCTGATACTGGAACGTCGATCCAGGTGAATACGTGCCAACGTACACATTGTGTTGCCCTACAGGAACATTCTCGAGATCGACGATGGGGTCGACTCCTTCGCCATCGTCGTTGCAGACGAAACGTCCGTCGGAGAGTTGAACGACCAATGTCGTATCGCCATCGGCATGGGCGAGGATGCGCAACGATGGCATGGGGGACACGACCGACAATGTGTGATTCGGAACGAGCGCAACGTGACCATTGCAGTTCGGATTGAGCGCGCTCGCCGCCGTGGGCCCCCCTGCCACCCCGGAGAAAAGCATTGGGTCGGGGGAGAGCGGAGAGGCGATAGGGGTGATCGGACCGCTGATCGGAGCTGTCCCAGCCTGGCCGAAACAGCATCCCCCCAAAGCCGCCAAAGCCAATGTCACGAGCTTCGATTTCATCGACGCCTCCTCGAAGGGGAGGACGTTATCACAGTTACCGCATGGCAAGTCCGACTGGCGCGCGCCCTTCATGGGCGAGCGTCAGAGCGATCTGCACGATGTCAGCAGCGCTCGCATCACCAGCAAAAGTCACGCTCACCCGGCCGGGTGACGCACGGCGAACCGCGCGCTCGAGTTCGGGAAGATCCGCCAGGAGTCCTCCTTCACCCCGTGTTCGCTCGATCATCGACGACTCGGAATCGCGCTCGATGACGAGATATGCAGGCCGTACGCGGATCACGACTTCTCGAGCAGCATCTTCGGGACGGCTTCCAACGAGCTGGATTTGCTCCCCTGCGAGCGATCCATCGGCCGCTCGCCGTACGAGCGCGACGGATCCAACACCCAGGCGTCGCGCTTCGCCGAGCACTCTCCACACCACTTCGCATGTCACGTCTCCTGTGAGCGCGACCGCAAGCGCGCCCCCGCGCACCATCGTGCCAAGACCACTGCGAAGTGGCGCTTCGAGCGAGGCCTCGGGCGGAGGCATCTCGAAGCGTGCTTGCTCGAGACCCGCCGATCCGTCTCCCTCCACGGAGACCACCTCTCCATCACGGACGGTCACGGGAGGTGTATGAAGAGCCACGAGCGAATCGCGACCCACGACGAGCAGACGATCCACACGAATCGGAGAATCACCAGGTTGTGCGGGCATCAGATTCTGGCCGTCCGCCACCCAGACCGTGGGGTCGACACGCGCCGCCTCGACTCTCGCGCGATGTTCCTGAATCGAGCTCGAGAGCGCCTGCACCAAAGGATCTCCGTTTCGCGCGGCGGTTGCGAGACGATGTGCGGCTGCGCTCGCCTCCCTCAATGCTGCCACACGCGCACGCGTCGGAGCATCCCAGGAAGACCATGGCGCCGCGCATACTGCGCGCGTGTCGGCACATGGATCGAATGCGGCTCCGGCATCGAGCGCGCCTGTCGCGGCGGCTTGAAGGAACAAAATATCGCGACGAAGTCCACCATGACGTGACCAATCGACCGGGATTGGAACGTCGACCTCGTCGATCAGTGCGAGCGCAAGAAGTGCGTCTTCCGTTACTGCACGATACACGCCGGCGTGCACGCTCTCGAGATCGCGGATGAGACGCGGCGCGAGTTCGAGTGTGCTGATTCCGAAACTCTCTGCAACACGATCATCGAAGTGTCCTCGGCTCGGATGCGATCGAGCGATCACGAGCAAATCTGCAGCGACGAGCGCACGCAACGCGCGTGCTTCGCGCGCTCCTTCTCCTTGCCCCGACGCCACTCGACCGAGCTCGACGAGCGCATTGAACGTCGCATCCCCCTCGAGATCGTAGGTCGCGAGCGCTGCTCGAAGCGCCGGCAATTCGTCCGCCCACCGCTGATCGGCGCGCGCTCCGGGTGACGGACCAAGCACGACGAACAGAATCAAAAACGAAAATAGGGATGGGCGAATCCGATCTCGCATCGAACGCTCACCTCCGTGTTGAAGTGGCTTCAACTCCTATCTTCGACCGAACCGCACCCAAGCTGTAGCGGAATCTTACGTATAGACTGAAAACATGGTGTCCACGTACGATCTTTTCACACGCTGGCTCCATGTGTCGGACCCGAACTTCGGGTTCACGAAGGCGCTCGGCGTTACTGGCCGACGCCTAGCGCGTACGCGTCTGGGTTCCCGATCGGCGGGAGCGCCTGCTCGCGAATCAAGAGCGTTCGCACCGCCCAAACGTCGTTGAAAACGCGATAACGAAGAGCGGTTTGATCGATATAGTCGACGCCTGCAGAGCCCCCCGTTCCCGTGCGACGGCCGATCACGCGCTCGACCATACGCGCGTGACGTTGACGGAAGATGACGAAGCCTTGCTCGAGCGCGACGAGCGCATCGACGACTTCGCGAGGCCACGCGAGAAGCGGAAGTTCGCGATAGCTTTCGATGAAGAGGAGCGCCGCGCGGATGCGACTTCGCGTGAAGCGCGATTCTTCGGGCACGTCGCGCGCTTCGAGAAATGCGCGTGCGCCTTCCTTTTCTTTTTCGTAACGAGCCGCCAAGCGTTCGACATCGGCGGGTGAGAGCGCATCGTGCACGGCGAACTGCTTCATCCGCGCGACCTCGGTCGCATGCGATTCGAGATAGCGCTCGATGAATGCTTTGACCTGCTCGACATCCCCGGGCTTGTCGGGTGTGCTGCCCTGGATCGGCGTGCGGAACAGCCAATCATCGAGCGCATCACGCAGCGTCGGCAGGTCGCGAAGACGCGCCTCCACCCGTCGATAAGCGGAGGATTCACTGCCGTCGGGCGCACGAAGCGCTTGCATGTATCCACGCTCATGCCCGAGTGGAATGCGCTCCGAATCTCGCAGACCCATCAGCACCTCAATCTCGCGGAGCTGTGCCGACTGGAAACCGCTCGCGGGCGAGAGCTTGTCTCGGAATGAGAGATAATCGCGCGTGGTCATCGTCTCCATCAACGCGAAGTGCTCCGCGACGTGATGAAATACGAGCTCCATACGGCGCAGGCCTCGCACCGCGCTCGCAAGCGATTGCTCGGGGACACGCTCTTGCGCGAAGAGCTTGCGCACCGACACAAGCTCACGAAGTGCGAGCTTGAACCAGAGCTCGTCGATCTGGTGAATGGTGATGAAGAGCACTTCGTCATTGACGAGGCCCGCATCGTTCGGCTCGAGCCCACCCTGCAGTGCAGTGATCTCTTCGACCTTGATGTAATCCCAGTACGTCGTCGCTTTGCGGCTCATGGCGCCGCCACCGTGCCACACGCAGAGGCGCGATGCACTCGCCTGCGTTCGCGGACTCACATGACTCACATCATCGAGAAGAGGCGCAAATTCTGCGTTATCGATGAATCCAGGGGAGCCTCTCCAAATCGACATTTCCTCCCGAGAGGACGACCGCAACTCGGCGTAGATCGTGAGACAGCTCGGGTGAGATCGCGACCGCGACCGCGACGGCCGCGCTCGGCTCGATGACGAGCTTCATTCGTTCGAAGACGAGCCGCATGGCGTTCACGATGTCGTCTTCACGGATGGTGATGATGTGGTCCACCACATCACGGACGACCGGCCACGTGAGCACACCGAGACCTGCGCGCAACCCATCCGCGATCGTCTTCGGATTCGTTTGTGGCACGAGCACTCCGAGCTCTTTGCTCCTCGCGGCGTCGTCCGCGCCTTGCGGCTCGGCGCCGATCACGCGGACCCTCGGTGAGAGCTCACGCATCGCGAGCGCGATGCCGCTCACCATTCCACCCCCTCCCACGGGGACGATCACCGCATCGAGTTCGCGCACGTCCGTCGCGAGTTCGAGCGCGATCGTACCCTGGCCCGCAATCACGTCGGGATGATCGTAAGGCGGAATGAGCGTGGCGCCCGTCCGCTCTACGAGCCTCGCCGCGGTCTCTTCACGCGCCGTAAGGTTCGGCGCGCACCACACGATGCGCGCACCATAGCCGAACACTGCATCCGACTTCATCGGGGTCGCCCCCTCGGGCATGACCACGTGCGCGGCAATCCCGCGCAGTTGTGCTGCAAGCGCGAGCGCTTGCCCATGGTTTCCGCTCGAATGCGTGACGACTCCGCGTGAAGCCGTGTGTTCATCGAGCCGCATCACGGCATTGCACGCGCCGCGAAATTTGAAGGCGCCCACGCGTTGAAACTGTTCGCATTTGAAAAAGAGCTGGCGCCCCGAGAGCGCGTCCATCGTGCTCGAGCGCATGATCGGCGTGCGATGCGCGAAAGGAGCGATGCGCTCCTTCGCTTCTCGAATCATCGCGAGATCGGCAGCGTAGCTCTCGTCACTCATCGAGCGAATCGATCATGGGGAAGATTGCGTCGACTTCGTTCGAGGCGATGTCGCGCGGCTCCGTTGGGTGTGCGTGCGCTCGCTTCGAGGTCGAAGTTCGATCGTGACTCGGTCGCCGGCTCTCGACGGTCTCGCTTCCGCTTGGGCGGAAGGCGTGAGGTGCGTCGCCACAGCGATCTCCTCGAGTACATCGCGAAACCGATCGTTCAACCCGAGCGTGCTCTGGAGTTCATCGAGATAGGCGAGGTGTCTCTTGCGCTTGTTCGAGCGGCGCTCTTGGGCCAGCCGCGTGAGCGCTTCCTGCATTTGAAAGACCACGCGCGCATGGCAGTGCTCGACATACTCGAGATCATTTGCGGCGGCGAGACCCGAGCGCGAAAAACGAATCGGCTCGAGCAGCTCCATGAAGATCTGTGTCGGGAGCGGGATGTATGGCGGAGGAAAGCCCACCGTAAACCCCCAAGGAACGGAAAATACGGTGGGGAACACCTTCACTCTCAAGAGTCGATCGATCCCGAGAAAACGCGCGACGTTGCCCCCATCATCGAGCACGATCAGGCCTGAGTGCGCGCCTGCCGACACGGCAGGAATGATCGGGACGCCTTCATGAATCGCGAGGCGCACATATCCACGTCGATCTCCAAACGCGATTTTGTCGCGATCACGAAATGGACGCAGCGCTTCCACATCACCGCCTGGGAACACCAGCACTTTTCTTTCCGCTGCGAAGAGTTTGTGCGCGTTTTCTGGGCTGGCGCGCACGCCTCCGAGC
Organism: uncultured Sandaracinus sp.; assembly: GCA_964481145.1. Lineage (GTDB taxonomy): Bacteria > Myxococcota_A > Polyangia > Polyangiales > Sandaracinaceae > Sandaracinus. Next base: position 50,323 of record CAYZTA010000027.1, on the reverse strand, counting down.
GGTACGAAGAGCTGATTGACGATGGGCACTCGAACGGCCATGTCGTGCGCGAGCACATACGGTAGATCTTCGAGGCCGCAGGATCGATAGACGCGGGTTCCGAGCACGTAGGCTTCGGGGAAAAGGACGCCGCCATTGTGGTTGGCGACATAAAGCCCCGGCCCCTCGGGGATACGTTCGAGCCCCTTCACTTCGGGAGCAAAGAACTTGGACAAGATCGGCTCGAGCAGCCCCACCGCACGTTCGATGGCGTGGCGGTCACGGTTGTCGATAGAGTCGACGTCGTATCGCATCATGGATGCTCGCCCCACAGCTTCGAGCGATTCGTCGCGATTCCAAACTGGATCATGCTCCGCGGATTCCGTTCCCGCGGACGATCCTTAGCCCCATTTTCTCTTTTGTGCATATCGCCCCTTCCGATCCATGGAGCAAGATTGGACAAAGGCGAACCCTCGAGATCTCAATCGACGGTTTCTGCGAAGACGACCATCGGCATGAGAAACGCGCGCGCCATTGCACGACGCCATTCGCCTTGCCGGATCCACTCCGCCGCGTACGGACCCCATTCGTAGTATGCATCGACGAGCCCGCGCCCCACGGCATTCGTGCGCAAATGACGATCACGAAACCGACGCAACGCGTGAATTCTTGGATCGAGCGCACTTCCATAGGCGGCCGTCGCGACGAAACACGGTGACACCGTGGTGAAATTGATGCGCGTCGTCACGAACTGGGATGCGGCCGCCTCTCCCGCCGCGTTGCACTCGTCGACGGCTCGGATGCCGATCCAATAGTGCGTCTCGGGTGCAAGCCCGCCCAAGTCGGTCACCACTTCACTGCCAATTTCACCACCCACAGGAATGGTCAACGCGATGTCATCGAAGCTCGCCGCACGCGCCGGTCGCCCCGCGAGAAACGAGGATTCATCCGTGATCGGCTCCCGAGACACCCGCACTTCATAACGTTGTATGGTGCGCGAACTCGAAGGCACGACGAAGCGCAAATGCGCCCAGACATGCGATCGGCTCTTGTCCATGTGCGTCTCCACCACGAACTCGGCTGGCGCCTGCGGCCGCATCGGCACATCGCATTGCCCGAGACAGGTGTTTTCTGGTCCGCAAAGCAGCGGCGCTACACAAGGTCGGGCGGCACTGCATTCATCTCCACACTCGGGCGGCGCGTCCGGTTGCTCACAGAGATTCGTCGGTGGCACCACCACCCGAAGCCGCACGCCACCACTCCCCGCTCTCAATCGATCCGCGCCGCTCCCCTGGGCGCCATTCGGATCATTTCGAATGGTTGCATCCATCGCGTGGAGCTCGCCCGAAAATCCATGCAAATCCCCGTATCCAATGGGGTCACTCGACTCGAATTCTCCTCCATTCGCGTCGAGCGACACACTCGTCGCATACACGACCGAAGGCTGACCACGATATGGATAGCCGTAACCAATCGCCCATCCATCCCACTTGCCCATGGGCGTCTGCGGTGTCGGGTACACACTCGAATCCCAACCGGGCGCATGATCGCCTTCGGTGTTGGCTTCGACGAAAACCGTGTATTCACCATCCGGCCAAGCCTCCGGAACATCGATGACCCACGTGAATGGCGCCTCGCCTGGAGGTGTGGCCATCGTCACCGCATCGAGCTCGGGCATCACGATGCGCGTGTCACGAACGTATCGACTCACATCCGCATGATCCGGACACGATGTGCAATCACCCAAGTCCTGCCGCGGCGGATAGAGCGATCCGAGCGGGAGAGGACGCATCCTCGAAGCGCCGCCGATCTCCTCGAACGGCTCGGCGTACGCCTGCATGACATCTTCGTCCGTGAGATAGCGACCTTTGTTGCTCATGAAGACCGACGCGCACGTCATCGTGTCGAGCGCTTCGTCCCCTTCGCGAAATGACAAGCAATAATAGTCATCTCGTGTATTGATGATTTCACTGGGCGACCCCGCGCTCGAGGCATGTCCTTCCGAGACGCGTCCTGCGAAGATCACCCGCTCGAACCTCGTGCCCCTCATCGCAGCGCGGCGATGTGCCCACACGGGCAACACACCTTCACGGCGGCCATAAGGCCAATGCCATCCACTATTCATCTGCAAAGCGCCGGGGCGATTGCCGATCCCGCGGTACGCCACCGCATCGGTCAAGCCCAGCGTCTCCACGATCGTTCCGTCGTGGCTCTCGATCCATATCGCCAGTTGAGCGCGCGCCGTGGGTGTGAAGTGGATCTCGATGCGGCGTGGAATCTCCTGTGCGTGAAGAATCGATGGCATCGAACCACACGCCAAGATGAGAAGCCACCACGGCTTCATGATTGCTCCTTCACAACGAAACGGATCCCCGCCCTCTCGAGGCGCTTTCGTAAATGCGTTCCCATGGCCACAGCCGTCGTCAGCACGCCTGCCCGTGCTGGAAGCGCGTCGCGATCATGAACCAAACAAAGAGCGGACTCCGAGATCATCTTCGATGTCTCGTCGTATCCGGGATCTCCTCCGCTGACCGTCGTGATCACTCGATGATGGTCGGTCTTGCCAACGAACGTGACCTCGAACCAACTCTTCTTTCGCTGCTCGGCGCTCGGGCCCTCGCCCTGTACGCGAATTTTCTCGAGAAGCGCGCGCGTCGGTTTCGTTTGTGCGAGCAACGCGACCGCACCCACCCCCGCGACACCGAGCGCCACAGAGCGCATTGCCTTCATGCGTGCGTAATGTCCGTAACGGAAATCGGGGCCGAACACGTCGAGTTCGCGCGCGCTCCGAAGGACGACCTCCGGGTCGATGGTGGGCAGAGGCACGGCCCACGCCTCAATGTCTTTCGAGTAGTGAATGCGCTGCGGCAGCCCGCGCACCCTGCGGCCTTCGCTCGAAGTGCGACGAACGCCCTTGGGGTTGCGCGCACGACGTAAGCCCGCCATCGCATGGATCGCGCTATGCCATGTCCCTCCCGACATGCGCGCATGAGAGCGCACGTAGGCCTCGATCGACATCGGCACATCGTGCGGCAGCTGCAACGCGGTGAAGTGCGCGCCGAGGTCATGCGGGATGCTGTCGAACCCACAACAGTTCACGATACGAACCCCGCGCTCGCGGGCGCGCGCATCACATCGAGCGATCACCTCGTGAACGAACGCCGGCTCGCCGGTGATGTCGACATAATCTGCGCCGCCTTCGATCGCCGCTTCTACGACAGGCCTACCGAACAAAGCGTAGGGGCCCACTGTCGAAAGCACGACGCGCGCCGCACGCGCCATCCGAACGAGCGAACCACTGTCCGACACATCCGCGAAGATGTCGTCTCGCGGGGGACAACGCTCACCACCGAGCCGCTCACGAAGCGCGGAGAGCTTTCCTCGATCGCGCCCTGCGAGCGCCCAACGCGTCCCATCCGGCGCGTGGCGCGCAAAATATTCGGCCACGAGCCCTCCTGTAAAGCCCGTGGCCCCAAAGATCACGACATCGAGAATACGATCGCCCATGAGGGCGAAGCATAACGCCCGAACGACCGCTATCGATACAGGTTCTCGAGTTCCTGGCCCCAGCGCTTCAACACGACCGCGCGCTTCAGGGAGAGCTTCGGCGTGAGCATGCCGTTCTCTTGCGTAAAGTCCTCTTCGGTCAGTTTGATCTTCTTGATCTTCTCGAACTGTTTGAAGTCTGCCGAGTGCTTGTCGACTTCATCACGAATGAGCGCGATGACCTTCTCGTCCTCGAGCAGCTCTTTGCCGCGCTTCTGAATGCCCTGCTTCGCAGCCCAGCTCTCGACCTCATTCATATCGGGGATGATGAGTGCCACGTTGTAGGGCTTGTTGTCCCCGAAAATGAACGAGTTGGTGATGAAGGGCGACAGCTTGAGCAAATCCTCGAGCGGCGCCGGTGCTACGTATTTGCCGTTCTCGAGCTTGTACTGCTCTTTGATACGGCCCGTGATGTAGAGGAAGCCATCGTCATCGAGATAGCCCATGTCTCCCGTACGGAAGCCGCCATCGGATGTGAACGCCTTCTCGTCCTCTTCGGGCTTGTTGAAGTAGCCCTGCATGACGTTGTGTCCATAAATGACGATTTCACCGTTTCGAGGATCTCCCGTCACGCCGAGATCGATCGCCACCCGCACACCGGGGATCGCCTTGCCAACGCTCCCGATCTTCCGCGCGCCCGGCCAGTTCGCCGTGGCGATCGGTGAGGTCTCGGTGAGACCATAGCCTTCGTACACCGTGATGCCGAGATTATCGATGAACTCGGCGACTTCCTTGCTGATCGCGGCGCCGCCCGAGAACGCATATCGCATGCGGCCTCCAAAGCGATCGCGCACCTTCGCAAACACGACCTTGTCGAAGATCCGATGTTTGAAATCAGCGAATCCGCTCGTGCGCTTCGATTCGGCGAGCTTCTTTCGATAGGCCGCATTCGCCACGGCCGCCTCGAAGATTTTGCGACGCAAAGGCGGCGCTTCGGCCATCTGTTTGTTCAGACGATCGTAGATGCGATTGAAGATGCGCGGCACGCTGTAAAGCAGCGTCGGCTTCACTTCACCCAGGTTGTCGATGATCTTGTCGACGCTCTCGGCGATGCCCATCGATGCGCCCATCGAGAAGAGCCCATGCAGCTCGACGGTCTGACCAAAGCTGTGCGCCCACGGCAAAAACGAGAGCGACCGATCGGTCGGCGCCATCGGGAAGACTTCATGAATCGCGCTCACGTTGCTCGCGATATTCGCGTTCGTGAGACGAACCCCTTTGGGCTTTCCCGTCGTCCCCGACGTATAAATGAGACCCGCGAGCTCGCTCGGTTCTTGCGGCTTTTCCGGCGGAGCTTTTTTCCCTTTGGCCTTGGCTCGAAGATCATCCCACGCAAGCACGCCAGGTTTTGCAGCGCCGTCCACGATCACGATGTGCTGGAGCGATGGGATTTGATCCTTCATCGCCAGGATCGCGTCCGCGATCTTCGCGTTCGCGCATACAGCGACCGCAGCTCCGCTGTCGTTCAGGATATAGGCCCATTCATCGGCGTGTTGCGATTCGTACATCGGCACGAACGCAGCCCGGCGTCCATAGGTCGCATACGCCATCATGGCCCATTCGGGACGATTGTTCGCGATCATCGCGACGCGATCCCCGACTCCCACACCGAGCTCCGCGAGCCCCGCACGAATCTCGTCGGTCGCTTTGGCGAACTCGCTGTAGGTCATCCAGCGCCATTCGCCGCCTTTTTTGACCCCGAACAGAGGATTGCTCGCAAATGCCGTCGTTGCGTGCTCGTAGATGGCCACGAGCGAATCAAATCGAGGTTTGAATCCCTCGACACTCTTGCGCATTGGCGCTTCTTTGGTGCGTTCCGCAGTGGTTTCCATGGAGCTCGGGAAGGTAACAGCCCTGTGCCAAACGTGAAAGTAGAGACGTGAGGGGGCGCATTCCCGGTGTATAAAAAGCGAGGTGTTTTCATAGATCGCGCGGGTATCACGAAAACTCTCTGTGATTTCGAGCCATTAGAGACCAGGATCCTGTCCCAAAAGTGGACCTCTGGATGATGCAAGCAGCGCGGGTGCTGCGCGATGATGCGAGTCTCGATGCGCTCGTGCGGGATGTCGCCAATCACGAGCGCGACGGCGAAGGACTCGATGCATCGCTCGCGCTCGCGTTGAGCCTCGCGCGCGCATTGCTCGAATACGGCATGTCGTCTCAACGTGTAGAGGAGGCGCTCTTCCGCCTGGCGGCGACGCTCGATCTCTGCATCGATGTCTTCTGTCTTCCCACGGCGCTCATCGTGACGCTCTCGAATCAAGGTGCCGCCAGCCCAGAACATGTGCGCACTCGGGTCGTGCGCGTGGAACCAGGAACGATCGATCTCGAAAAGCTATCGGCGCTGCACGATCTCGTCGGACGGGTCGAGCGCAAAGAGCTCTCCCCGGGAGACGCAGCAAGACGCGTGGATGCGATCCGCGCACGGCCAGCGCGTGGTTCTCACGTGCTGCGACCCTTCGGATTCGGCTTGATCTCGACGGTCAGCGCCGCGCTCCTCGGAGGAGGATTCATCGACTTGCCACTCGCAGGCGTGCTCGGCTTGAGCGTGGGCCTGCTCGAAGCGAGTGCCCATCGGGTCTTCGCGATCGCACGCCTCTTACCGACGCTCGCCGCATTTGCGATCTCGCTCATCACCTCCCTTCTCGTCTGGCAGGGCTTGCCCGTGCACCCGCCCGTGTTGCTGCTCTCTGCGATCATCGTGTTGCTCCCAGGGTTCACCGTGACGACGGCGATCACCGAGCTCGCGACAGCCCACCTCGCATCGGGCACCGCGCGCCTCATGGGAGGCAGCGTGACCTTCCTTCAGCTCGGCTTCGGAGTCGCGCTCGGACACGCCGTCGCCACGATGTTGTCCATCTCCGCTTCACCACCTGCCTCGCCCGAAGCGAACTGGACCGTGTTCTTCGCGCCCTTCGTGTCGGCCCTCGGATACACGATCCTCCTACGCGCCAAGCCGAGCGATGCCCGTTGGGTGCTGCTCGCGGTGCTCGTCGCATTTGGCGGTTCACAAATCGGCGCGCGCTCGCTCGGACCCGAGCTCGGTGCGTTCGTCGGCGCTCTCGCGGTCGCCAGCTGTTCACATGCCTTCGCACGATGGCGCGATCGGCCCGTGAGCTTGATGTTGGTTCCAGGAACGCTCTTCCTCGTGCCAGGGAGCATCGGATTCCTTTCGGTGAGCTCGCTCTTGGAAAACGATGTCGTGAACGCAGTTCAAACCGGCTTCCGAATGGTGCTCGTCGCCACGGCACTCGCGGCGGGGCTCCTCGTCGCAACGGCCGCCGTTCCACCTCGCAAAGCTCTGTGATGAATCAGTCCTCGACCTGCACCGACATCACGCGATCGACGTCATCCGCTACATCAGGCCATAGCTCGAGCACCGGCGGCGCCATCCGAGCCTCGGTGGAAAGAGGCCAAGTGGCGCGCACTCTTCCAACAAAACTTGGCACCTCCACTCGGTCGAGCGCGGTGAGCAAGCATCGTCTCAACCTGTCGCTGATCGAACCATCCACTTCGGTCGCCGTCATCTCGCGATCTGCGAGCTCGAAACGCATCACGGCGCGCACCCGATGCGCGACACGCCCTGCGCGCTCATCGCGAAAGCACGCACGTGCGGCGGGCATCACACGCCGGTGAAGCGAATAGAGCAAGGTTTCTCGTGGTAACCCCGAGGGGGGTGGCTCTGGTGCAGCGCCGTGTCGCATGGGCTCTGCCTGGGCGAGCGCACGGATCGCCACACCGAGCTCAGAGTCGGGTGAGCGCGTACCATGCTGGATTCCATCGACCTCCACGACCGCGCGCTCTCTCGATTCGAGCAGGCCTTCCCAGAGATGTTCCTCGCCACTTCGTAAAGCCCCCAGCGCGATCCGCCTCGATCCGAGAAGCACGCTCGCGCGATGAACAGACGTCGTGGCCAGGGTCGGCATGAGACGCGCGATGAGCGCTTGTCGTTCTCGCCCAGAGGCGGCCTCCTCAGCTTCCATCCCCACATCGATTGCGACCCCCGAAGTGCGCTCGATCGCCGTGCGCAGCGGCGTGGTCGTCGCACGATCTGCGACGTTGATGCTCCGAATCAGAACTCCCTCATGCGATGCGGCTTCGAACGCCGCACGGGACGCTTCGCTCTCGGTCAGCCCACCATCGCCGAGGATGATGAGCCGCATACCGCGCACCGCCCACGGTTCCACCACGCGCCAGAGCGATTCGAACCGTGTCGCAGACCCGAGCTCCTCCTCTACTGCAGCCTCGAGAGGCACCTCCGAAATCTCTTCGGGACGCGACCACCCACGGCTCGTCTCGTGCGCACGAGAGGCAAACGTCACCACCCGGACTCGGGTGTTCGACGGCAAGACCGAGAGCAACGCACGCGCCGCAGGCGCGATGCGACCGCGAGCCGATACCACCGTCGAAGGCGAAGCATCGATCGCGAGGACCACCTCGCCTTCGTCGATTTCGGGACGCGGCGCAACCACACGCAAACGCGCACAGCGACCTCGATCGCAAGGGACGACGAACCCGCTCGCAGAAAGCTCTGCTGTCATTGGCAGTAGCGCTTCGATCACGATCGGAGCATTCGGCGAGCGCAGCTCTCGTCGTGATTCGATCCAACGGCGATCGACCATCGGCATCACGAGATCGACCGCTTGCACCGACAGCTCCATCGGTACGATGCGCGCATCGTTTCCGCGCGGAGGAAGCACGAATCTGATCTGGCCACCGCGCACGGGGGTTCGCATCGCCCAATGCACGTGCACGATCAGCGCTTCGCCGCGCGGCACGACGGGGGTCGCACGAACCTCGATCGCCGAGCCACGCTCATCACGAATTGTTTCGGCATCTGCGCCCGTCCCGAAGAGCACGGCGCCTTCGGGAATCGAAAGGCGACAACGCACCTCCGCAGAGGTCCGCGCTCGACTTTCGAAATGCATCTCTTCGTGCACGAGCACGAGCCCATCGCGAAGCGTCATGTGCATGACATGGCGCGTCTCTCGAATCCCGGGAATCGCCGTCAGAACCTCGCCTACCTGGGGTGAAATCCGGGGCGGGTCCGGCAACGGCATCGTGCGCATCTCCTCGTCGCGCGCATCCCGCGCGAGAGGATCGTCGCCTTCGCCCACGAACGGATCCGAATCGATCATTCTGCGGAACGCCTCGAGTTCGGGATCTGAGCTGGGCTCCGCCTCTTGCGCATCCATCTTGGGCGCGAAGACGAGCCCGAACGCAAGCATGAGACCCACGAGGAAACGCACATCTCGCAAGACACCCGCGCGCTCGAACGGTTCCGGCTTTCTCATGGAACGAACCGCGAGTATCCTGCGTTGATTCACGCGCAACCTTCGTCGCGCGAAAGGGGTGTCAGGATGGGAATCATGGACTTCGTTCGGGGTGGCGTTCGCGAGATGATGATCGCGCGGCCGGATTCCGCGAAGGGTCTGATCGTCTACAAGCATCCGGAACAGACGATCCCGAAATACGCGCAGCTCACGATCGATGCAGACGAAGCTGTCGTGTTTTTCCGCGACGGATCGCTCGTCGGAGTGCTCCGTACCGCGGGGGTCGGCCAACGGCACACACTGGATACACAGAACATTCCCTTCCTATCGAATCTCGTAGATTCGTTCACCGGCGGCAACGTGTTCGTCACGGACCTGTATTTCGTGAACATGAAGCCGACCCGCAACACGAGGTTCGGCACGCCGCTCGCGCCCATGAAAGATCCGGAGCTCGAGATCACAGTCAGCCCCCGGGTGTTCGGCACCTTCGTCTGGCGCGTCGTCGAGCCGGACCGCTTCATCGTGAACTACATCGGCATGGGCGGCACCCCGAGCAACGATCGGGTCGAGTCATTCATTCAGGAAAAGTTCAAGAACGCCGTCAAAAAGGTGATCCCGAGCTTCGTGATCCGCCAGAAGATCGAGATCCAAGCGCTGCCCGCCTACCACGACGATCTCGGCAAGGCCTTCTTGCAGAGCTGCCCCGATCTCGCTGAGATCGGCGCCCAATTCCTCGACCTCGGTGATTTCTCGATCAACTTCAGCGATGATGAGCTGAAGCGCATCCAAGAAGCACAAGATCGCTACGCGGATATCAAAGCGAAAAAGCGCGCGAAGGACGAGCTCACAGACGGCAATTTCATGCAGTACGCCGCGGGCGAGGCGATGCTTGGCGCAGGTCAAGGCATGGCCAAAGGCGGCGAAAGCAGCGGAATGGTCGGCGCCGGAGCCGGGCTCGGAATGGGCTTCGCAATGGCGCAGCAGTTCGGTCACATGGCTCAGCCTCCCCAAGCCCAACCACAACAAGCCCAACCACAACAAGCTCCTCCCCAAGCACCGGCAGCGGCCCCTTCGACGGTGACTTGCCCGGGATGCAGTGCCGTGGTCCCACCTGGCAAATTCTGCGCAGAGTGCGGCACGTCCCTTGCGCCCCAACCGCGACCTTGCCCTGCTTGCCAGACCGTGGCTCCTCCGGGTTCGAAGTTCTGCGCGAATTGCGGAACCCGAATGGGCTAAGGCCACGTGAAAGTCGTTGGACGTACCAGGCGGCACATCGCGCAAAGAGCGGGAGTCATCGCGCTCGTGGCCGGTGTGCTGCACGTCTTTTTGGCGGGCTACTCGTGCGGCCTCTCGGATGTCGGCAAGACCCGTGGAGAGCCCTGCACCCGAAGCAGTGAATGTGTCGACGGTCTGGTGTGTGCTGCGGGTGTCTGCCGACAAGTCGACGCGGGCCGTCCGCTCGATGGCGCGATCGACGATGGATCGATCGAAATGGACGGATCCACGGACGCGTCCCCTTGAATCCCGACGCACGTCCAATCCTTGCGAGATGACGTCAGACGTTCGCTCCGACGAGGGGCTCAGCTACAATCCGCGCGCCAATGCAATTCTGTCCGCAATGTGGCACCCGATTCAGTGAGCCCGTCTCGTTTTGTCCGCACGATGGCTCATCCACTCAGGTGCTGAACGATGAACCGCCGTCCGATCCGTTGATTGGTCGCGTGATCGATGAACGCTATCGCGTCGAGAAACAGATCGGCGAAGGTGGGATGGGGGTCGTCTATCTCACGACCCACGCTGTGCTCGGAAAGCGCATCGCGCTCAAAGTGCTGCGCGGCGACATGGCCAAAGACGCCGAGGTCGTGCAGCGCTTCATGCAGGAAGCTCAGAGCGCCACTTCGATCGGCCACGCGAATATCATCGACATCAGCGACTTCGGCAAGCTCCCCGACGGCTCGGTCTACTTCGTGATGGAGTATCTGGATGGCGCGTCGCTCAGCCATTTCATCAACGCTGGTGGCTCCATCCCAGTGCAGACCGCGGTGCACATCATTCGTCAAATCGCGAGCGCGCTCGACGCCGCTCACACCCGTGGAATCGTCCATCGCGACCTCAAGCCCGACAATGTCTACCTCGTCAAGCGAGGCCAAGATCCGCACTTCGTCAAAGTGCTCGACTTCGGGATCGCGAAGGTGGGCGGCGCCTCGAGCAAGCTCACGCGAACGGGGATGATCTTCGGAACTCCTCACTACATGTCGCCCGAGCAAGCGTCGGGGCAGAGCGTCGACAGCCGCACCGATATCTACGCTCTCGGCGTCATCATGTACGAGATGTTCACCGGCAAGGTTCCCTTCGATGGCGACACGTTCATGGGAATCCTCTCCAAACACATGTTCGAGCCGCCCGTACCGCCTTCGCAGCTCATCGGGAAAAGGCTCGGCGTCATCGAAGAGGTCATCCTCAAATCACTCGCAAAGAAGCCCGACGAGCGCTACGCCACCATGGCCGAGCTCATCGAGCATTTGGGCTCGGTGCAAGCCCACGGAAGTTTCGAGCTCGCGTCCCGCTTCGCCGCAATTCCCCCGACGAGCCTCGCCGATGCGCTCGAACCGAAATCCAACACCGAGATGCGCCTCGAGCGGCGCTATAGCTCTCCCGACGGGATCTCGAAACACCGAGCCCCCATCATCATCGCGATGCTTACGCTGCTCGGAGTCATCGGGATCGGTGTCGGAGCCGTGGTGTTCTGGATGACAGGGACGCCGAGCGCGGCATCATCGAATCCAACACCTCCCCCGATCGAACCCGTGGCGCCAACCCCGACCCCGGTCACCTCCACGGCATCCGCGAGCCCAGCCGTACCCACCTCACCGACTCAACCCACTCCGCGCATGATCGAAATCGTCACCGAGCCTCCAGGCGCAGAGGTGGTGATCGACAACGTCACCGTGGGCAATACTCCTCTCTCATTGCCAGCTCCAGACGAAGGAGAGCGAGCCGCCGATGTTCGATTGCGTGGCTTCGCGAACACCACCGTGCAGCTCAGCCAAGAGAGCCCTGATGTCGTACGCGTCGATCTGAGCCCCTCCGAGGCTCCTCGCAGACGCACGCCCTCGCCTTCTCATTCCCCCACGACCGAGCCGACTCATTCCCTCGCGACCGAGCCGACTCCTCAAGCCACCACGCCCCGCACACGGCCATCGAGTGAGGTCGTCGACCCTTGGGGCCCATGAAACTCGAACCATGAGCCATACCGTGAAAAAAATCATCGCGATTCTGTTCGTTTCGCTGCTCACAGCGAGCTGTGGGGGCCGTCAGCGGACCCGTCTCGGCGAGACGCAAACCGACACTGAAATTCCTCTGCCAGGAGTGGCTGCGACAAACTACTCCACACGCACGCCCGAAGGCACCGCCGTCCTTGGTGGACAGCACACGGCCTCCATCGAGACCGCGATGCAAGCCGCCGCTCGAGCCCGCGATGTGGAGCTCACGGGCGATCCTCGCCTCGCCACGTTGGCCGATTGGATCTCGGGACGCCTTTCTCCCGCAGGCGATCCGCCCCCCTCCGAGGTCATCGACTTTTGGAGCACGAGCCTCGGCCTTTGGGAACCCACCCCCGACATCATGGTGCTCGGCCTGCCCGATCACGTGGTGATCGAAGAACACGTCGAATCGAGCGCGAGTCAGTTTCTTTCGCGCCAGGCCTACACGCATTGGGGCGCCACGATCCTGCCCCGAAGCGGGGTCTGGCTGATCGTCGTCGCGCTCTCACGGCGGCACCTCGAGCTCGATCCCATCCCGCGCACCCTGCCCGAAGGCTCGCCCCTTCGAGTGCACGGCCGGCTCGGTGCGGGCTATCAGAACCCGACGATCATCGTGCAGGCGCCGACTGGAGAAGTCTCACGACAACCCGCGGGCAGCGGCCCGGAGTTCGACGTGCGTGTGCCGACCTCGGGTCGCGGTGCGTTCCGCGTCGAAGTGCTCGCACGCGGCAGCGTGGGCGAGAGCGTCCTCGCGAATGCGCCCGTCTTCGTAGGTGAAGAGCCGCCACGAACCGTGCGCCTCACCCCCGAATCGAACCCTGATGGACCCGCTCCAGACGTGGCCACCGTCCGCGACGAGCTCTTCGCGGCCTTGAATCAAACCCGCGCGGACACAGGGTTGCCCGCGCTCGAAACAGATCCACAGCTCGACGCGATCGCGCTCGCACACAGTCGCGACATGCTCGAGCACGACTTCATCGGCCACGTCTCAGGGACCACTGGAAGCCCCGCCGATCGCATGCAGGCGGCCCAGATACGAAGCGGCCTCGTCCTCGAAAACATCGGCCGCGGTTATTCGGCGCGCGAGATTCATCGAGGGCTCCTCGACAGCCCTGGTCATCGCGCCAATCTCGTCAATCCGGACGCGACGCATGTCGGCATCGGTGTGGTGGCCGAAGAAGAAAACGGGCGCACCGCCTTCATCGCAACACAAGTGTTCCTCCGGCGCGCCCGCGCGATCGACACGGCCAGCGCGCCTGCACGGTTGCTCGAGAGGATCAATCGCGGTCGCGTCGCGCGGGGTGCTCCCGAAATGCGGAGCGAGCCGAACGTGCAGCAAGCCGCCCAGGAGGCCGCAGAAGCCTTCTTCAGAGAGCCTTCACTCGATCAGCAAACAACGACGGAACGCGCCACCCAGAGCCTGCGGCGCTTCTCAATCGCCTTCCGCAGGCTGGGTGCCGTGATGGCCGTCGTCAGTTCGCTCGAAGAAGCGCAGCAACTCGAGCCTTCGCTCGACGACACCGTACAGATTGCAGGAATCGGAGTCGCTCAAGGCGATCGGCCCGACCTGCCACCAGGCTCGATCGCCGTGGTGATCGTGCTCGCGTGGGAGCGCTGAAGAGCCATGCGAAATCGGCGCAGAGAGACATTCGAGGTCGCGATCCTCGGCGCGATGCTGCTTGTCCTTTGCGCGTGGTGCGCTCGCGCGATCGATCGGATGTCGTTCGACATCGACGGTGTTCGAGCCTACTGCCTCTGGGACGATGCGATGGTCTCGATGACCTACGCGCGAAACTTCGTCGAGGGCCTCGGGCTCACGTGGAGCCGGAGAGGGGACGCGGTCGAGGGATTCACCCACCCGCTCTGGGTCGCGATGATGGTCGTCGTCAACCTGTTCCCCGTCGCGCTGACATCGCGGAGCTTGTTCGTCCAGCTCTTCTCGGCGGCGTGCTTGGTGGGCGCCGTCGTGGAGGTCCGGCGCCTGACGGCCGCGCACTTCGCCGGCGGTTTCTCTTCGTTGCCCGCGACCATCGCCACGGCGCTCTATTTCCCCCTCGCGCTCTGGTCGATGCTCGGGATGGAGAGCGGGCTCTCCGCTCTCCTGATTGCTCGGATGACCCGGCAGGCGCTGGACGTCGCAACGCGGAGGAAAGACGCTTGGCTGGGCTTCTGTGTCACCTCCACGCTGGCCACGCTGCTGCGGGTGGATCTGGTCCTCTTCGTGGTCGCGGGCGGAGCTGCGATCCTCGCGGCGCGCGGGAGGAGTGTGCTCGACTCGAAGCGGTTCTGGGGAGGAGTGGGGCTCCTCATCGGCGCGAACGTCGCCTATCTCGCGTTCCGAGCGGCTTACTACGGCGACGTCCTGCCGAACACGTACTACCTCAAGATGACGGGCACTCCGCTCGACGTGCGTGTGCTCCGCGGACTGGACGTCACCGGCAAGATCGCGTTCGACATGCGATATTTGCTGGCATGCGTGGGAGTCGGCTCCGCACTGGCGGCGAGCCGGAAGCGAGTCTTCCTGCTCCCGATCGCCGTGGTCGTCATCGGGTTCGGATATTCGATCTGGGTCGGCGGCGATGCGTGGGAATGGCCGTTCTTCGGCGCCAATCGGTTCGTCGCCCCGGTCGTGCCGATGGTCTTCGTGCTCGTCAACGGCCTGCTCGCGCTCGCGCACGACCAACTGCGCGGGAGGCTGGCGCGCCACGCGCGCCTCGTATCCGCGACCGTCGCGGTGTTCGCGGCGCTCGTCACGCTCGGCGCAGTGTGGGAGGCCGACGGGCTGGCGAGCGCACCACATCGCGAGTTGCGGTGGCAACAGCTCATGCTCGAGGCGGAGATTCCCCACGTCCAAAGCCATCGCTGGTGGCTGCACCGGCTGCCAGAACTCCAGCAGCGCTTCGATCGCCGCGCATCGATCGCGATCGAATGGGCGGGCATCCCCGCCTACTTCTCCGATTGGAAGCTCTGCGACATCCTCGGCTACAACGACCGCCACATCGCTCACGGACCCAACACTCGCGTCGTCGAGCGATCGCGCTGGGAGCTATTCCACCCGGGCCACATGAAGTGGGATCTCGACTATACGCTCGGCGTGCTCCGCCCCGACGTCGTCATGGATCCGTGGAGTATGCCGACCAACGCGCTGCCCATCGCCGCACAGCGGCACGGCTACCGACAAGCCCAAGGCTACTGGTATCGACCCGACTCGCCTTGGGTCGATCCCGAGCCAACTCCGCGCTGAGACTCACCCCAATCAATAACGCTCGCTCGGACGCCCGGCGGTTTCGCCCATCTGCTCCATCACGTTGCCACTCTGATCGTTGAACGTGAAGCCGTTGACGATGCGGAACGCTGGGCCGTCGTCGGCGGCGACCACGACGTCCACGGGACCGGGCTCGTGGGAGGGCGTCGCGACCAAGAGCGTCGTGTCATCCATGATGGTGACTTGAGTCGCGCGTTCGGCGCCGAAGTAAACCGTGTAGCCGATGTCCTGCCGAAAGTTCGCACCCGCAATCCGTACGGATTGCTCGCCCTGGGAAGCCCCTGCGCGAGGCTCCACATTGAGCACAGCGAGCTCCCCACCACCGGACTCACATCCCATGAGCCCGAAACAAAGGCCAAAAACCATTCCCGTGCAGGTTCGCATCGTGCGTGCCCTCTCTCGTGGCGAAGGTGGCCACCTTACGAAAGCAACACGCCACAGGTCAACTCCCCAGGTGAACGCGGTGCTTGACGTGCGGAGCCTGACCCCCGCAGACTGTTCGTACCGCAAATTTTGGGCATGGAAGAGCCTCGGGTGATCTTGTGGCACGCAAGAGTCTTCTCCTCGTAGACGCCGATCCCCGCAGCTTGCGGGTCCTCGAGGTCAGCCTCCGCAAGGCCGGCTACAACCTCGCGACTTGCACCGATGGACCATCGGCGCTCGAAACCATCGAGCTTTCGACTCCTGACCTCATCCTGAGCGACACGCGCTTGCCCGGGATGGACGGTTTCACGCTGGTCGAGAAAATCCACGAAAATCCGGATTTGGCCTCGATTCCGATCATGTTTCTCTCGTCTGAAACGTCGGTCGAGAGCAAAGTGCGTGGTCTGCAACTGGGCGTCGAGGACTATCTCACCAAGCCCATCTACATCAAAGAGATCGTCGCGCGGATCAATCTCGCGCTCCAGCGAAGCGAACGAGATGCCGTCGTCACGCGCCGCAACTCGCTCTCACGCACCCGCTTCACGGGCTCTCTTGGCGATATGGGTCTGGTCGATCTTCTCCAGACCATCGACATGAGCCGCAAATCAGGCGTGCTCTCGCTCCGCCAGGAAGTCGTCTTGCCTTCGGGCGCAACACGCGAACGAAGAGGCACCATCGCATTCCGCGACGGCCAGGTCATCGATGCCGAGCTCGGACGGTTGGTCGGAGACCGTGCGATTTACCGCATTCTCCTTTGGAACGAGGGGAATTTCGAAGTCGACTTCGGCCCCGTCAAAAACGAAGTCCGCATCCACACACCCACGCAAGGCATCCTGATGGAAGGGATGCGGCGCGTCGACGAGTGGGGCCGCCTCTGCGAGCAGGTTCCACCCCTCGAAAGTGTGCTGGAAATCGTCGAAAGTGAGCTTCAGCAGCGATTGGCAGAGCTCCCCGACGAAATCAACGGAGTGCTCCGGGTCTTCGATGGCCAACGATCGCTCGGCGAAGTGATCGACATGGTTCCGGCCGATGACCTCAGCACACTCAACACGATTTCGAAGCTTTTCTTCGAAGGAATCGTTCAACCGACAGGCCGCACTCGCTCCGAGCCCCCCGCCGCAGAAGATGCCATCGAGGACGAAGCCCTCGATGAAGGCGAGGGCGACGTCGCCGACGACGCACGGGTGCCTCGAAGAACGGACGTCGAAGGGCTGCTCTCGGCCCCCGATGCCGATGGTTCCGAGCTGGTCCCCGCGGCACCCTCCATTCCCCCGATTGCACCGGTACCGCAAGAGCTCGTGAACGAGACCGATCGTGCAGCTTCTGACGCATCGGATGCAGCTGTGCCGGATCGTGCCGAGACGCACATCGAAATCATCGCTGAAAAACCCGAAGAAACGCCTGTTTCCTCGACGGAGAGTTCAGCCCCGGTCGGGGGCATGACACCTGCAGAGGCCGCCGAGTGTGCTGGGAAAGATGAAGAAGCCCCGTCGCGCCACGACGGACGAGAAGTAGAGGACGACCGTATGGCAAAAAAGAAAAAGAAGAATCGCGGACAAAGCGAGCGTCCGGCACAGAAGGAGCTGGAACGAAAGGTCGCCCAGAACGAAGACGTGATGACCGCTTCGCGCGAGGAAGGACAGAGCAACGTCATTCAGTTCCCGACCCAGTCCAAGCGGACCATGACGACCACCCAGGTCGCGGTCAACGATGAGACGGTCTCAGTCTCCGCGGGAGGCGGCGTCGCGGTCGACGACGAAGACGAGCCGAATGACGGTCGCAGCCAGCGAGTACGGCGGGACGAGAGAGAAGACAACGGCGAAGAGCTCTCGACCAAGCCTGGTCCGGGCGAGGTGCCGAAAGTCGAAGGCGCGAGCCATAGAAAGAGCGAGCCTGTTCCCCCTCCGGCTCCTGTTTCGAAAGAAAAGCGCAAGAAAAAGACGGCCACGACGACCTCCGGCGAAATTCGCGCGATGACCGCCACCGGGGAACATGCGGCGGTCGCCGAGGGATTTTTCCGAAACAAAGATGCGAGCGACGCGAGCTCGGATGAGTTCGATCTGCGCGGCATCTCAGAACCCATGTCGCCCACCGCCAAAAAGTGGATGATGGGGACCCTTGGCATTGTGGTCGCCGGTTGTGCCGTGATTGGCGGCATATGGTTTTACAATTCGGTCTGGCTCCCGGCTCCCGAAGAGCTGGGCCAAGGTGGACCCGTGGAGTTGCCGCAGTTGGCTCGCCAACCGAATCCGCAAGTCGAGGCTGCGGATCCTGCGCCCACTCCCGCCGCCACAGAAACAGAAGAAGCCGCTCCTGAGCCTGTCGCGGAAGTGGCCGCTGCCCCCACCCCCGTCGCAGAGGTCGTGGAGGCGACCGTGGCCGAAGCAGCCGCCGCGCCCGTTGTGGCAGCGCCTGAGGCTGCGCCCGCTGCAGAGGGAGAAACCTACGAGTCACTCCTCGAACAGGGAGCTCGGTTGCGGCAATCACCGCGCGCGATTCCGATTTATGAACAAGCGATTGCGCTCAATCCGAATGGCAGCGAAGCGCTCGCAGCGCTCTCGTTCGTGCTCTTGAATCGCGGTCGTTCGAGCGACATGGAGCAAGCCGCACAATATGCATTGCGGGCCACCACCGTGGACCCGACCAGCTCGCTTGGGTGGCTCGTGCTCGGCGCCGCCCGTGATGCGCAGCGCGATCGTGCGGGCGCGCGGGCTGCGTACCAGGCATGTGTGGACCAAGGGCAAGGCGCGTACGTTCGTGAATGTCGCGCGATGATCCGCTGAACCAGGGCGGCTCCTCACTCGAACGCCCTCGGATCAAGACGATCCGGGGGTGTTCTGTTTTTCCGCTCACGTGAGCGGGCGCATCGACGAAGGCGCGCTCGTGTGGGACGCCTTGCCCGCATGACGACAATGAAGAACGGGCTCGTGCGGTACGAACGTGATGAACACGGAGTCGCTCTCATCGAGCTCACGAACCCGCCAGCCAATGCCTATTCGTATGAGATGATGCGCGATCTCGACGAAGCGATCCTCGAGGCGCGCTTCGACGACAAGGCGCACGTGATTCTCCTTTCGGGTGCAGGCGACAAGTTCTTCTGCGCGGGCGCGGACATCGCCATGCTCGGCAAAGTGAGCACGCGCTACAAATACATGTTCTGCCTTCATGCGAACGAGACGATGCTTCGGCTCGAGCACACGCCCAAGCTCGTGATCGCTGCGATTTTCGGCCATTGTGTGGGCGGCGGAATGGAAATCGCGATGAGCGCGGACCTGCGCGTCGCGGCCAAGGGCACCGGAAAGATGGGCCTGCCCGAAGTGGCTCTCGGCGTGTTGCCCGGGACAGGCGGGACGCAGAGACTCGCGCGATTGGTCGGGAAAAGTCGCGCGATCGAGATGATGGCCGAAGGACAGCTCTTCGATTTCGAAGCAGCCCAAGGGCATGGCCTCGTCAATCACGTCTGGGAGAAGGATGGCTTCATCGAGCGCGCCACCGAATATGCGCGCTCGTTCTGTCCGCCGGGGCGCGCCGCGATGGCGGTCGGCCACATCAAGCGTGCCGTGCAAACAGGCGCTGAGATGGCGCTGGAGCAAGGCCTTGCGCTCGAGCGAGAATTGCAGCAACGCCTCTTCGAGAGTGACGACGCACGCGAAGGCATCGCGGCGTACAACGAAAAACGCAAGCCGAGCTTCGGAGGCTGACGATCATGGGCACGAATGGTATGGAAGACGTGTGGGTGCTGGACGGCGTTCGAACGCCGATTGGAAAACATCGTGGTGCGCTCGCGAGCGTACGGCCCGATGATCTCGCAGCCCACGTCTTGCGCGAGCTGCTCGCACGGCAGGCCGCTGCGAAGGGAGACCTCGAAGAAGTCATTTTTGGTGCGACGAACCAAGCCGGAGAAGACAACCGGAACGTCGCGCGCATGGCCGTGCTGCTCGCCGACCTGCCTTACGAAGTGACCGGTGTGACGGTCAATCGCCTGTGTGCTTCAGGGCTCGAAGCGGTGGTGCATGCTTCGCGCGCCATCGCCGTGGGCGATGCGCAGGTGATGGTGGCGGGCGGTGTCGAATCGATGACGCGCGCGCCCTACGCCATGCCCAAAGCCGACGAGCCTTTTCCGCGCACGCCGCCGCCGGTCTATGACACGAGCCTCGGATGGCGCTTTCAAAACCCGAACATGGCCGAACGTTTCCCACTCATTTCGATGGGAGAAACGGCCGAAAACGTCGCCACCGAATATCGAGTGTCACGCGAAGATCAGGATGCGTTCGCCGTGGAATCGCATCGAAAGGCTGCGCGTGCTTGGGAGGCGGGGCGCTTCGCGAACGAAATCGCGAACGTTCGAATTCCCGCGACGAAGAAGGGCGCGCAGGACACGATCGTCGATCGTGACGAATGCATTCGCGCGGATTCGACGATCGAAGCGCTCGCGAAGCTGAGGCCCGTCTTCAAAAAGGACGGCTCGGTCACGGCCGGAAACAGCTCACCTTTGAACGACGGCGCGTCCGCGCTCTTGCTCGCTTCAGGTGCATGGGTGAAGGCCCATGGCGCAAAACCCATGGCGCGCGTCATCGCGAGCGCGAGTGCGGGCGTGCATCCAAACGTGATGGGCATTGGGCCCATCCCGGCCGTGCGCAAAGTACTCGCGCGCGCGGGCTTGCGCGCGGATCAGATCGACCTCGTCGAGCTCAACGAAGCGTTCGCGGCGCAATCGCTCGCGTGCATTCGCGAGCTCGGCCTCGATCCCGCGAAGGTCAACGTCAACGGAGGCGCCATCGCGCTTGGCCATCCCATTGGCAGCAGCGGCGCGCGCATCATCGTCACGCTCGCGCATGAAATGCAAAAGCGCGGCGCGCGATATGGCCTTGCCACCTTATGCGTCGGCGTCGGCCAAGGCCTCGCCGTTCTCCTCGAGGGGACTGGATCCCCCTCCTCAACTCCTTGAAATTACAAGCGAACTGCAGCCAACCACCCAATCCGTCAAAACAAAGGGATATTGGGGCCATGAACGGTCTACGACATTGTATCGAGCACGAGCTTGGCCGTCTCGTCGGTCAACCTTTACAAACCATGGGCCGTGCCGCCGATATGGCGTGGCTCGGCTTTGGGCCGTTGATCGAGGTTCCGAATCGTGCACGTGGTGGCAGCCGAACCATCCCTCGATACTCGATCCATCTCCAGTGCCCGTTTCGATTGCAAGGGCCGCAAGACACACTCGTCGCTGCGCATGACATGTACTACTCAGCGATTTCGCCGGCTGACACTTCGGACAGCTTCGAGTGGGATCACCAAGGGGCATCTCTCTACGACGCACGAGTCGCTGTGCTCCGACACCAACTCGAACATAGAGCACTCGTCGTAAGTGCTGTGATAGCCGACGATGCTGGAGGGTTTCGCCTCGCACTCAACGCGGATTATGCGTTCGAAGTGTTCCCTGCCACTTCCTTTCACCAAGAGCACTGGCGGTTTTTCGCCAGGGACAGCGACGCACCTCATTTCGTAGTCTTCGACGAGGACGGCTAAATTCGGCCAAACTCAATGCTGATCACTTCGGCCATGCGAATCAATCTCGGCCAAGTACCCAGCATTGCCTCCTACGACCGACTCTTCTCGAGCTCCGCGCGGAGACGCGCAATCTCCTGCTCGGCAGCGTCGGCGCGCTCCGCCTCGGTACGAGCGCGCTCCGCCTCGGTACGAGCGCGCTCCGCTTCGGCGTCCCGCTCGCTGGCGATCTGCTCCACGAGGGTTCCGAGCTTGACCGCGAGATCGCGGGGAGTCAGTAGCTCTGCATTCGCGTGATAGAAGCGCAGCTGAGGTCCCACGAGGGCGAGATTGAGCCCCAAGATCACACTCTCGTACTGACCGAGCTGGGGAACAATCGGGACGTAGGTCTTCGCGCCGGGAGCAGGGAGTCGATAGGCGTAGAGCCAGTGTCGTGCGCGATCGTAAATGAAGTACTCCGGAATCCCGAGGCGTGCATAGCGCGCGACGTTCAGCTCCGCGTCCTTCTTCCGGTCCCCGCCCACATGCACTTCGAGCACCCAATCGAGCCCCTTGCCCTCCGCGCTCCCCACCCACTTCATACGGTCGTGCACAGGAACGTCCCGTACCACGAGAATGTCAGGCGCAAAGCGCGCCTCACCGGGGTAGTAAGTCGTCAATTCGGCCGCGACGTACACGCTTTTTCCGAGACGCCGAAACCACTCACGCAACGTCTCTCGCGCGTCATTCTTCGCATCATAGTGAGAGTCTCCCTCGGGAGGCGACATCTCGGCGTCGGTCATCGCGGCAGGTAGCATCTCGACCACCAGAGCTCGCTCTTCGGGGCTCAATCGATCCCACGATTCCTGCGTGGGAGCACGAGGAAAACCATCGCGCCACAAGAGAGCGTCGCTTCGCATATTCGTAGTATGCCATTGTCCTCGAAACGGCGCAGCCAAGGTGCATCCGGGCCCTTTCGATCGGCTGCCCGCCTTCACGGACGACACCCCACGACTGGCTCCTCTGCGCGCAAAAGCGATTCGATCCAAGAAGCATCGACGCAGAGCTCACTCGCCACGTGCGAAAGCACCACGCGATTGAGCCTGCCTGCGGGCGGAAAAAGCATCGCCTCGAGCAAGACGTCATGGACGCGCGGCGCGAGCTCGTCTTCGCATCGAGCAAGCCAAACACGCGCGCTCGTCATCGTACGTTCGCCCATTTCGCGTCGCATCCGGAGCGCCAATCGAAGCCATGCATGATAACGATCGAGCGCGATCATCCAGGGCTCGGGTGAATCGAGTTCGATCGCCTGCACCAGCGATGCAATTCGAGCGTCGATGATCTCGAGCGGCAGCGCGTCGAGCTCGCGAAGCGCGCCCGGAAACCTCTCCGCGAGGGCGCGCATGGCGAACGTCGGATCGCTTGCGCTCGTATCTTCACGCAATCGCTTGATCTCAATGTATTTCGCGAGGAGCGCGTCGAGCATGTGTCGAAGATGACGCAAAAAACACGGCGCGACGAACTCAAAGCTCGCCGCGCCGTGCATCACGATCTCATCCGTCGACTATTGGCAGTCGTCGAAATATTGGAAGGGAACGATCCCAGGCAGGAGCGGAATCAGCGCAGGTTCTTCGGAATGGGGATTCGGCCCGAAGAAGAACTCCGGAAGCGTATCGTAGAGCCCGCTCGCGATCGGAACCTGGCAGTAACCACCATCGTCTTGCGGATTGCGCGCCGTGAACTCCGCGAGGGAACGAAGCGATTCAGCAATCGCCTGCATATTGACAGTGATGGAGTGTCGGACGATCTCGGGGTCGAACCCTGTGTCCGAGTTGAGGCCCACCTGCCGGCGGCCGCCGCTGACACCGAGCACCGCAAGTCCGACCGAAGACATGTTCGGCGTCTCCCATGCGAGCTGATGCATTCCAAGCGCCGTGTACGGCTCGCTGTCGGCGATGACTCCGCCGCCGACTGCAATCTGCGTCATGCGCAAACCTCGACCCAAACCTTCATCCTCGACGCGATCGATGATGTTCGCGCCCAGCTTACGACGACGTCGCTGCTCCACTGAGCCATCGGGTTGGCGTCCGGTCAGCATGCTGAACTGCACAACGTGATCGTGCTCGTCCTCGACACATCGTGCGATCGGAAGGCCACCAAGAAGGGGGTTCGGAGCGATCGTCGAAGGATCGATCGTACAATCCACCTTTCCAATGTCGCCGTGCAAATCCAAGATCATCTGGGGCCGGAATGCGAGCATGGCCGCCGTGAGCGTCTGCACCTCGACTGGACGGATCGCTCCACGCAGGTCGGGATGATGGTAGCGGTTCATGTCATAGCCACGACCCACGACGCCAAAGAACCCGGGCTCGGAATCGAACCGGAATCCGCCACCAGCGGCCGGATCCACCGTGTATCGCGTCAGGGCGCAATCGTCGTAACCCATGACAGAGCCCACCGCGAAGGGAGGCGTCTGGCATCCACGTCCAATTTCGCTGCCATCAGGATTGGCGCGTACGACGATCAGAATGTCGAGCTTCTTGAGTGCCTCTTTGACCCAAGGCTGCCTACCCTCTGCGAGGGTGTCGATGACATTGAGCATCGCCTCTGTGGAAGCGACCTCATTGCCATGTTGCTGAGTCCAGTATGCGACCCTGAAGCCGGAGGGATTTCCCATGCGAACGGCCAGAATCTCGCGGCCCTGCGTGGAATATCCCACGAGATCTGGATTTCGATTGCCTCGTTCACCCGCCGGTACGGTACAGGCAACAGCCTCTCGAATCGAAGGATTCCCCCTTCGCCCGCATACCTCATGATTCACCGGCAAATCTCGCGGCAAACGACGATCGATATTGATGAGACCACGGTTACGGCCATTTTGGATCAGCGGCCCAACCGACATTGGCACACGAGCTCTTCGCTGAACTTCAGTCAGACGCGCTCGAATCTCGCTGTGAGTATGAATCTTCAGCGTGCCTGATTGTCCACGCTCTGCCGTCGTCTGTTCGAATTCCAGCGATTCGAGCTCCGTTTGCTCCGATTCCTGGGATTCGAGCATTGCGATCTCCGATTCGGCGGCGCAGCCAACCAATTGGGTGATCACAGTCACTATCACGAACTTACGAAATATCTTGAACATTAAAATCCTCAATCTTGGTCACGAGCGAATACATAAGTGCTACCGCCCAGCGCGGCCGATGTATAATTTGGATTGCTAACGTGTGCAGCCCCTATTGGGTAGATTGATTCGAGCGAAGTGAGCACTGTCACAGGAGACTGTCATGACAAGTATCACTCGTAATCAAATCCCGCATTTCCCACAGGAAAATCCCCAAACGGTGACGCAAAACCTGCACCTCGAAGGCCGACGTGGGCTTGGCCGTGAATTCGTGAGACACTTCGTACGGTTTTTTTGGCCTCAACATTCGAGGGAGCATGCGATGAGCCACGGATCGATCGAGAGCGTCTCACGTGAAGCGCGTGTCTTCGCGCCGCAAGAGCACTTCGCGGCCCATGCGCTCGTCCCGACGCGTGCGGCATACGAAGAAATGTATCGTCGCAGCATCGAGAATCCGGATCAGTTTTGGCTCGAAGTCGCGAGCGAACTCTCTTGGTTTCGTGCTCCGACCCAAGGGCTCGATTGGACGAACGCCCCCCACGCGAAGTGGTTTGCCGATGGAACGACGAACCTCGCATACAACTGCCTCGATCGACACCTCGCGGGGCCACGGCGCAACAAGGCCGCCATCGTGTTCGAAGGCGAGCCTGGCGATCAGCGGGTACTGACCTATCAGCAGCTCCACCGCGAAGTCTGCCGTTTCGCGAATGTCCTTTTGAAACTTGGGATCAAAGCCGGTGACCGGGTCGCGATTTACATGGGCATGGTGCCGGAGGCCGCCATCGCGATGCTCGCCTGCGCCCGCATTGGCGCGATTCACACTGTGATCTTCGGTGGATTCGCGGCCGAAGCCGTGCGTGACCGCGTGAACGACGCAAAGGCGCGACTCATCATCACCCAAGACGGCGCATGGCGGCGGGGCCACATCGTCCCGCTCAAAGAGAACGTCGATCGCGCATTGCGCGAGACGCCGAGCGTCGAACACACGATCGTGCTGCGCCGAACCGGAAATCCCAACGGCCACGGGGAAGTCAACATGGACCCCGGTCGTGACTACGATTGGCACCAATTGATGGAAGCCGTATCTGCGAAGAACGATGCGGCGGTGCTCCCCGCCGAGCACCCACTCTTCATTCTCTATACATCAGGCACGACGGGAAAACCCAAAGGGGTCTTGCACACAACCGGCGGATATATGGTGTCTGCCTATGCCACCAGCAAATACGTCTTCGATTTACGAGAGAGCGATACGTATTGGTGCACAGCCGATGTCGGCTGGGTCACGGGACACAGCTATATCGCCTATGGTCCGCTCGCCAATGGAACGACTTGTCTCATGTATGAAGGCGCGCCCAATTATCCAGATCCCGGGCGGTTTTGGTCGATCATCGAGCGACACAGCGTGTCGATTCTCTATACCGCGCCGACTGCGATTCGCGCTTTCGTGAAATGGGGAGATCAATACCCCATGAAGCACGATCTCTCCTCCTTGCGTCTGCTTGGAACGGTGGGTGAGCCCATCAATCCGGAAGCATGGATGTGGTATCGCAAAGTCATTGGACAAGAGCGCTGCCCCATCGTCGACACGTGGTGGCAAACCGAAACCGGCACCGTCATGATGTCGCCGTTGCCCGGCGCCATCGCGACCAAGCCCGGCTCGTGCACGCTGCCTTTCTTCGGCATCGTGCCCAAGGTGCTACGCGAAGATGGAACCGAGGCTTCGCCCAACGAAGGCGGTCTGCTCGTCATCGAACGACCGTGGCCTTCCATGATGCGCACTGTCTACGGTGACGATCAACGCTTCAAGGACACGTATTTCTCCAAATTCCCCGGCATTTATTTCACGGGAGATGGCGCTCGCCGTGATGAAGATGGCTATTTCTGGGTGATGGGCCGCGTCGACGATGTCGTGAACGTCGCTGGCCATCGCCTCGGCACGGCCGAAGTCGAGAGCGCACTCGTTGCTCATCCAAGTGTGGCGGAAGCCGCAGTCGTCGGTCGCCCCGATGACCTCAAGGGGCAAGCGCTCGTCGCGTTCGTCACGCTCAAAGAAGGTCAAATGCCGAGCAAGGAGCTCAAGACCACGTTGCTCGCGCACGTGGCAGACGAAATCGGCAAGTTTGCGCGGCCGGACGATATCCGCTTCACCGATGGCTTGCCCAAGACGCGCAGCGGCAAAATCATGCGAAGGCTCTTGAAAGAAGTCGCCTCGGGCAATGACATCAAGGGCGATATGACGACACTCGAGGACTTCTCCGTCATCGCGAAATTACGCGCGGATGAAGAATGAAGAAATCATTCGAAGATGAGGCGGGCGGAGTCCCACCCTCCCCAACTCACGATCTGATCGCCGGCCCATGTCCATCTGAGCAACGAACGAACCTGAGTGCCACGGAATTCGGGCATGGCTGTCCATGTGTTCGATTCGAGATTGAACCGATAGTCGTGATAAATCTTCATGAATCCTTCGCGAACTTCCCGTCCATCGATCAACACATAATCGCAGCCCGTCCAAAACATAAAATAGCCGCCGCTGCCGCCCTCTAGATCCGAAGGTCCGTCGAGAATTGGCCACCAAGTCCATGTGTCGAAATCGAAGAAGGCGCCGTTGTTCAAATTGCTCGAGCCCACACCACCACTACCACCGTATACGAGCATCCCCGCCTCATGAACGACCACTCTGGCCCTGCTTCGCGGTGAGAGCGGCGCCTCCGGCAAGGGGATCCATCCAGACGAGTCGTCATAGACATATGCGAGATTGACGGCATTCCCCGTAAGGCTCGGCGAGCCCCAAACGAAGAGACGATTCCGCGCCCACCCTCCGTATGCGTCGTACATCTCAGGACCGGGCTCAAGGAAGAGGCGCCATTGCCCGGTGGTTGGATTGTAGAACGCCCCTTCCCGAAGGACGTTGCCCGGCCCGCCAAGGCCGCCGAAGATCACGACCTCAGTCCCGGTCCAATCGGCCACGGCCTCGACTCGACTCCGAGGTGCACGAGAGGGATCGGTTTCGCGCGGAATCGGACGCCACGAATCTGTCGCCGGATCATAGAGCCCTCCGTCTTCGAGCAACGAATCAGATTCACCCCGCCCGCCCCACACGAAGAGCTCGGCGCCAGTCCATTGGTAAATTCCTCCTTCCCGTCGTGCGGTGGGAGCGCCCACGGTGCTCATCAGACGCCATGTATCGGTATGCGGATGATAGCGTCGGCCGTGCTCGGCTCCGAGAGCGCGACTATCCAGCCCACGCCCTCCCCAATATAGAATTTCGCAACCCGTCCATACCGCGGCCTCGGTCCAAGTCCGCATCGATGCATTCATGACCATCTTCCACGTCGGCGTTCCAGAGCCGCAAACGCCCGTGGGGGGAGGGCATATCGGCGTGTTTGGGATCAGCACGCCCCCATCCATCAGAAAGGTCGAATCGCACGCGGGCTCATCGATCTGTCCATCACAGTCGTTATCAATCCCATCCCAGCAGATCTCACGCGTCGGAATACATCCACAGCCCACATCGATTCTTCCATCGCAATCGTTATCGATTCCGTCGCAGATATCGGAGCTCGGCTCCACCGCACCTTCGCACTCCCCCCACCCCCCCGTCGAACGACACGATTGCGCTCCAACCATACATGGAGGGAGCCAGAGCTCGCTTCCGCATGCGCGCATTTGACCCAAGGTACACGGGCAATCTTCGTCTCGAGCGCCGTCACAGTCGTGATCCATCCCATCGCAGAGCTCAGCGCTCGGCAACACTGCGCCCTCACAGGGAGAGTTTCCCCAATCGCCCCACTCGAGGCCTCCTGTCGCTTGACACACTTGCACACCGTCGCGGCACGTCCCGATATGACGATTCGCGTGGACTCCTGAAAAACACGATTGAGTCTCTCCTGGCCCACATGGACAACCTTCATCGATGCGACCGTCTCCATCGTCGTCCATCCCATTGCCACATTGGTCCAGGCGTTCACGTATAACCGTGGAGTCCATTCCTGCACCGCCATCCAATCGCTCTCCTACGAGCGTGGGCGTCGCACATCCGAACAAGAAGAACATACAACTGACAATGTGGGCTGTGTTCATCACGCTCGACCGCTTGTGATCCATGTGGGGTCTCCAGAATCTGGAATCATCGGAGAGCAGCATCGAGTCTGACACAATGAAGGTTCACGATTCAATCTATCGATGGTCGATGTTCACCATTTCAAATTCAAACGTTTCGCTCTTCTCGAGGGTCCTCATGATTCACCCCCATGGTCTCCTCCGAACGCTGGGAACGGAGATGTTGCATCGTCGCGGGACTCAGTTCCGAGAGGCGATTCGATTGCTCGACGAAGATCGTTCGAAACACTTCTCGCGGCATTTTGAAGCGCGGCCAAGCCTCCGCCGCGATCTCTTCTGGGAGCTCGAGGCCATTGGGTAGTTGTGCTCCGAATGTATACTTCAATGGAACGAGCCCGCGCGTCCCTCGATGATGTCGTGAGAAATGTGTCTGCACCGCCGACCGCTCGTGGGCGAGCCCGATCACCGGCGCCTCGAGCTCTGTGTGCTGGCGCACCGCTCCCAACGGATGGAAGTTCCAGATCGCTCGGTAAAAATCGGACGCCTTCGGATGAATTCCGATCACGTTGTGGCTGCTCCCATGAATGCGAAAACCGACGCGAGCCGCCGCCATTCCGAGGAGAGGCATCAGGCCGGAATGCCAACATCGTTGCACGACTGCAAGTGACCCAACCTCGGATAGTCGCGCACCATCACTCCTCAAAGAGGCGAGCTCGCTCGGATAATCCTTGTCGAGCGGAAGCCCCGCTGGAGAGTCCTTCGTCACCGAAATGGTCCCCACGAGTCGCTCTCGCTCATACGCCACGAGCACCACCGCTTCACTGAGAACGTGCTGCTCCGTGATCCGCAGATCGAGGCGCCGCATCGGCTCGATCCCTTTGAACGCATACGCCAGGTGAATCAGTCGAAACGCATCTTCGTACTCCTTCGCGGTTCGAGCGAGACGAATCTGAAAGCGATCGAGGTCGATCGAGTCGAGACGCGCTCTCCTACGGACCCATGGATCAACAACGAAAAATGGCAACTTCATGAGACCTCCATACGTAAAACCGTCCATCGATGGAGCTCGAATTGCTCGAGGTCGATTATCCGAAAGGATCGTTACGGAGCCCCGACATCCAAAACAAGAATCGGATATCGTCCAGCTCTCGGCGATACTTGATCGACAAGTTTCGCCGCATCCTGCGCAGCTCATCAGCGACCCACGGCGAAACTTCCCGATCTTCGGTTTTCACGAGGACGAGCACAGGAACTCCCCACGAGCTCACGACTGACACACAGGGGCCAAACTCCATCTTGGAAAGGCGGATGAAATCAGAGCGCAAGAACGCCGCTCGTAGAGATCTCTCGTAATCGAGCGAGAAGACATGGGGCTGATGATTCTTGTTCATGTACGCGAAGAAGATCATCGATCGAAGGGATTTGAGCCTTCCGAAGTCTGCCAGATAAATCGCCCCTCCGGGCTTCAATATCCGTCTCATTTCAGAGAAGCATTGTGTTAGAGCATCGACCGTCGGAAGATGATGCAGCGCCATCGTGCTCATCACCGCATCCACCGATGACGATTGAATCGAATCCAATGCGCAGATGTCTCCACACATCAGCTCTACATTCTTCAGCTCTTGATTGCGTAGATGCTGCTCCGCATTGGACAGCATCTCACGAGACAGATCGACACCGAGAAAATGGGCATCCGGATTGAGCCGAGCCACCTGCGCCAATTGCGTCGCAGGCCCACAACCGAGATCAACGATCTTTGATTTTCCGGCGATCACTGAGGAAATTCTCGCCGAGTGGAACAAGTAGGCGGCCGACATGACCCCGTCGATGCGGCCGCTATCGGCAAACCCCATCACACCTTCTAGCTCGTCCATCACGAGCGAAGGCTCCGGCTCTCGAGGGGCTTGTTCTTTGAGGAGATTTTCCCGGAGGAGCGTAGGAATCATCGATAATCGTGGCATGATCTCTCCTCCTAAGCTGTGAATAACGTTTCTCCACTGCGCTCCCAACTTCGGGGGGACACGAGCAGTTCGGAAACGGACTGACGCAGGGAGCGTCCGCTCGGAGGCCTATCCGATGGAAGTCCGAGGCGTCCCGCAAATACGAAGTGCTCAGAGTTTTTCCCTGGCTCGAGCGAACGGAGTGCGCGCGAGACGCGTTCGGCCATCGCATCACAGCCTGGCGCATCTGGAAAGCGCCGACCGTGCTCGGAGTGATATGCAAAACATAGGGGTGCGACGCTCGGCTGAACGGAGAGCCCGAGGGCAGTCGCGGTGAGCCAGAACTTCTGAAGTCGCATCCCCGCACTCAGAATCTCGGCGCACTTCTCATGTGGTTCAGGTACGCGCTTCATGCTCACGAGGAAATGTGTCGAACAAAACAGACCCGGGATGATGTCCATCTCCAGTGAAGGAGCTTTGGCACCCAAGAGTCGTGTCGCCGGGATCGCGATCTCTGGATGCTCGACTGCGAATCGAATCAATCGGGTCATGGCTGGACTCACCCCGAGCGCCGCCGCAGGAATCCCCCAATCAGCATGAGTCTCTCCGAACTTCAGCACCCTCGCGTGGACGCTCGCGATCTCGGGGAGCCGCAGCCGAATGTCCGTCGTTCGAGCGTTGATCAGGGCAAAGCGCAGTCGCTCCGCCGCGCTGTCGAGCCAGAGAACTTCGAGACCACGACCCAAGATCGACTCGAGTTCGAATCGGTGTTTGACGGAGAACTTCGCGAGTCGATAAGGGCGACGATCTACAGAGCGCAAATGAACGAAATCGACCATGGGGTCGGCCTCGATCGCTTGGTTGCGTGGAAACGACACATCGATTCGATAGGAGCCGTCTGCAGCAGAAGGACTGCACTCGAACTTGAGCTCTCGTCCTTCACGACTCGCGGCCAATCGCATCGTCTCGAGGAGCATCCCTCCGCTGACGAGCGTCGGGCGACCATCATAATCATAAAGGTCATTGCCCATCTGGTCGTGTAGATGTACACGAACCGATTCCCCGCTGGTCGGCTCGAAGCGCCATGGCTGGCTGTTGTCTCCGCTTGGCGTCCAGCGCGCCAATTCGAGGATGCGATCGAGAGAAGTTTCGCTGGCAAGACTGGCAGGGCCCGTCGAGTGCGCTGTATCGTGTCGAGGAGTTCGGGGGCTCTCCCCACGAAGGCGCAGGAGATTCGCGCCGAGATTGCTCAGGGGTCTTCGTGAACGAATGAAGCGTCCGAGGTAGGGGTCGAATTGATGACACCAGGGTGCTGGAAGCACTTTCCCACGCCCCAAGAGCAGCTTCGTCGCCTCCGCGCCGACGGCCGCCGCAGCGAGACTGATCCCCACGGGAGATGACGAAACCCGGTGGGCATGGGGCTGCATTCGAGTCGAATCGACGAGATATCGTCGATGGAGCGGATGAGGCACGAGCCCCGCCATGAATCGGGCGATCTGCTCACTCTCGTCTCGACCTTCGAGCCCGAAATACTCTTCGAAGCTCATCGCTTCGGGGAGAAAGACGAGGTACGAGGTTCCGAGTCCAACGGGCGCGGCGGTCACGGCAGGAATCCCGAGCTCGTGAGCTCGGCGAAAGACCTTTGCGCGCAGATCGATACAGAAGAAGTCGAGACCATCCACGAAGAGATCGACGCCTTCGAGGAAGGCATCGATATGACGGGCCTCGACGCCTGAAGGGAAGGTCTTGATTCGAAGCTCGGGGTTGATGTCCCGCGCCATGGCCGCCATGACGTCGACCTTCGACTTGCCGAGGGTGCTCATGCTCGCGCCGACTTGGCGGTTGAAGTTCGCCATCTCGAAGGTGTCGTGATCGGCAATGTGGAAGCCGCCTATTCCCATGCGCACCAAGGTCATGAGGTTCGCGCCCCCCATGCCTCCCATCCCTCCGATTGCCACGGTCTTCCGCTTCAGCCGTTGGAGCTCAGCCTCGGTGATGAAGCCGATGTTCCGATCGAACGCTCTCAGGTGGTCGAACTTCGTCCCCGAGATCATAAAACCTCCTGTTTTTAGGCCGAAAGCCAGGTCACGGTGGCTCTTCGAGCCGCTGCTCCACACCGTGGGTGTGGACTCGGCACCGTTCTTCCCAAGGCGAAAAACTTTTTTTGAAATCTCGTCCCTTCACGGGATGCATTCAGTTTTTTTTCAGGAAACGACTCGTTCGGCCGACACTCACCTTCGTGACCGCGGCTCTCCCGGTGCCTTCGCTCCCTCCGGCCTTGGAAGCCCTCTTTCGCGCCCATGGTGCCTACGTGCACCGGGCAGCTCGGCATCTGGGGGTTCCTCCTTCCGACATCGAAGATGTCGTCCAAGAGGTGTTCTTAATCGCACATCGCCGATTGTCAGAGTTCGAAGGGCGCGGCGCTCCGCGAACATGGCTCTATGGAATCTGCATGCGAGTCGTCGCGAATGTACGGCGGCGCGCCCATCGACGTCACGAGATGCTGGTCGATCGTCTCCCCGAAAATGCGACCGAGCGCGATCTCGAGCACGCGTCCGACGTGGTCCGCGCCCGCGCGGCGCTGGAGCGCGCGCTCGACACTCTCGATGATGGCAAGAGAGCGGTGTTCGTCCTCGTCGATATCGAAGAACTCTCGGTGGAAGAAGCGGCTAAGATCATAGATATTCCTAAAAAGACAGCTTATTCGAGACTTTATGTTGCGCGAGAACAAGTGCTTTCGCACATGCGACGCGCGCTCGGAGAGAGCGGAAAGGAGCCATTATGAGCGGCTTCGATGAGGACGGGGGGCCGAACAACGCGGAGACCGGACTGCGTGCGGAGGCCATGTTGCGCTCGGCGCTCTCGAGTGCCCGTCTGGAATTGCCTGACACCGAAGCGATGTCTCGTATGGAGACGAAGATCGCAAGCGCGATTCATGGCGGGAGCGATCCTTCGTCGGTGTCGCGTGCCGGCCTGCGCGCGCTTTCAGGAGCGATCGTCCTTGGCATGGCTGCGATCGGGGTCCTCGTCTGGATCTCGATGGAGAGCTCTCGGCCAATCTCGTCCACCACGAGGGGCTCCACCGCGAGGAGAGAGTCTTCGGCAGAAGTCGCAACTGATGCGTCAGCGTCCACAGCCACTCATCCCGAAGCCACCCATCCGGTGCTCGAGGAACCTGCCGAAAGAGAATCCGAAGAAAGCGAACTCCCTCACGAACGTTTCCGACGTCACGGCCGCCGCGCTTCGCAGAGAGAGAGAGCACAAGAGCAAGCCTCTGCACCCGAGCCGGCGAGCCCCCATCCTCCCACGGATGAGATCTCCCTCGTTCGAGCTGCGCGACGCGCTTTGGCCAGAGAGCCAGAACACGCGCTGCGACTCGTCGAACGGCATCGACGAGAGTTCGCAGATGGGATTCTCGCCGAAGAGCGCGAGGTGCTGGCGGTGGAGGCGCTGGCTGCGTTGGGGCGCCGCGTCGAGGCCGAGCAACGTGCTCACCAGTTCCGCGCTCAATGGGGGCAGAGCCCCTATCGAGCAAGGATCGACGCAGCGCTCACGCGACCTTGACTCCACCGTCACAAAGATGAGTGTGGGCGGGGTGAGTTACTTCCTAATATTTCTGGCAATTCAATCACGGCTTCGATCCGAGCCAACGGGGCCACTGGCCACGCCTGCCAAAGCAGGCTTCGCATTCCTGTGGGCCCCTCGACTTCGAAAGGAAATGTGCGGAGCGGCACTGCAAGCCCAAGCTCGACACGAAACATGAAAGGGCCGCCCAAGGGAAATGTGGCCCGAGCACTGACGCCCACGTCAGCACCGAGGAGATCTGCAGAGTGCGTCACATCGAAATCGGTGCCTCTGACAGAAACCCAAGACACACCAACGAACGCGCAGCCTCCCATGCGGGCATGATCGATCCATGCATCGAAACACGCGCTCGATTCGGGTCGAAACCCAATCGCCACCACAGTCACATCAGCGATGGAGAACGGCGTCCCGAGCATATCGATCCGCAATCGCAGCTCGAACCCACTTCCACGCTCTTGAAATCCGATGAACAAACCACCGCCCAGAAGCGCAGGTGTCAATGCGCCTGCCGTCCCCATCACCGAAACGCCGGAAACAAGCCCGAACTGGCTCGGCGAAGAAGCCTCTATCACTGGCGCGACGAGGTTTGCTTCGAACGCAGGAGACTCGACCATCATCGCGACGATGACAGCCAACGCTCGGACAAGTTCTTCACAGTTGGACGACTCCACCGTTCGAACGCCCAATACCGCTCCCTCGGAGTCACGCATGCGCACTTCGACTTCGAGGCGAGGATGGGTCGAGAAGCGGGCTTCGAGCTGAAACGTGGCCGGTAGGGCCACCACGAATGGATTCCTCGTCAGGATGACGGAGACCTCCTCAGGCAAACGCGCTTGTAAAGCACATTGCATATCCGGTTGAGATTCGGATGCCCATGTCAGCACGGCAGTGGGCTCCTCTTCCTGAGCCGCACACGGCGTGCTCATCCACGCGCAGGAAAGTGCAACGAATACGGTTCCAACGAACGAGTCCTGCAATCGAGTGCACAACATCAAGACCTCGACCAGATCAAATCAAACCCAGCCCATGAGTGGACAAATCAAACGCAACAAGAGAAGAACCAACACCCAGCACACGATATCGAGAACGAATCCAGCGCGCATCATTGCCACTTGAGGCACCCGACCAGTGCCGAAGATCAACGCATTTGGCCCTGTGGCGATGGGCAACATAAAACCGATACTTGCTCCCATCCCAACGGCGAGCACAGGTGGAATGGGCGATATGTGGAGTTCGGTCGAAAGCGCAATGACGAGCGGCACCAAAATATTTGCTGCGGCCGTGTTGGAGGCGACCTCGCTGAGGACGACGGTTGCAAAGCACGCGATCGCAGCGAGCGTCCAAACGTCGGTGGGGCCCGTCGCATTCACCACAGCACTCGCCATCGTGCGTGCGAGCCCCGTTTGCTCGAGTTGAGTCCCGAGCGATATCCCTCCTCCGAACAGCAGAATGACCCCCCAATCGATTCGGACAGCTGTGCTCCACGGCAAAATCGGAGGAGCTCCCCCGACTCCGTGGACGCTCGAACGTTCTGGGACGAAGAAAAGAGGCAAGCACGCGAGGATGGCGACGGCACCGGGATGAAGCGCGGCATCCAATTCATCGGCGAAAGGGACACCGAACAACTGCGCAAACGGCGGGAACGTCCATCCCACCACAGCAACCATGAAGGCGCCCGCCGTCCACTTTTCGCCGCGAGACCACGGTTCGACTCGAGGTTCCCACATACCTCCAGGAAATGGCTCTTTGTTACGGCGAATCGTGATGAACGCCGCGGCGATCGAAAGCAGGATCGCCGCAGGAACCCCAATGGAAAGCCATTCGACAAATCCGATTTGGATTCCACTCTCGGCAAGCAAACGCACTGTGATGAGATTGGGGGGCGTTCCTAGAAGGGTCCCGAGACCAGCAGTCGAGCACGCATAGCCAATCGCGAGCAAAGGGCCTGTGGCGGGGTCTGACGCGCCTGGTTTTTGTGGCCGCTCCAAGCCTGGCATTCCAAGAAGAATCGGCATCATGATCGCGCAAGTGGCCGTGTTGCTGATCCACATCGACATGATCACTGCGGCCACGATCATGGCCACCTGCATTCGCAACGGTTCGTCACGAATGAAAGGCAGTGAGACCATCGCCGTTGCGAAGCGCCGGTCGAGACCGTGGCGCCTCATCGACTCGGCCAGCATGAATCCACCAACGAAAAGATAAAGGAGCGGATCTGCGTAATAACGAAATGCCGTCGCAGCATCGGTGATGCCGCACAGCAAGAGCATGGGGGCGATCATCAGAGATGTGGCCGCCACCGGAATGACTTCAGTGACCCATGCAATCAGCACGGCGGCGAAGATTGCGACCAGCCGATGGGCTCGTGGTTCGAGTGGAAGAGGCGCAAACCACAGCAACACGAATGCGAGCGGCACGAGAACAGCCCCAAGGGTCCACCGTAAACGGCCGGGAGGATCGGCGTCCGCTCTAGAAAGCTCTTTGTTCTCGCTCACGTAAGCGTCTTCGCCCGAGCCAAGGTTCGCCGTCAAGTCCCCAATCATACGAAGTAGGACTGTCGCCTTGTTGCGTTCGAACGAAACCCTTGCGAGGTTTCGCCTCCCATGGTCTCGAAAACGACAGTCTTCTCCCTACTTTCGGCCGATCAGATCACACGCTCTCGGAAGCTCACTGTCTTGGTCGCCGCGCTCGGCTACCTCGTCGATATCTACGATCTGATTCTCTTCGGGGTCGTCCGGATCCCCAGTCTACAGGCCATCGGTGTTCCGGCGGAACAGATGAACGACGTCGGCCATTACCTGCTCGACGTGCAGATGTTTGGCATGCTGATCGGCGGAGTCGCATGGGGTGTCCTCGGAGACAAACGAGGGCGCCTCTCCGTTCTCTTTGGTTCGATCCTCCTCTATTCTGTCGCGAACATCGCCAACGGTTTCGTGACCGACGTCCCCACGTATGCCGTACTGCGATTCGTTGCTGGTTTCGGATTGGCCGGCGAGCTCGGCGCAGGTGTTACGTTGGTCACCGAGCTCCTGCCCGCGAAGACCCGTGGCTGGGCGACGACGATCATCGCCGGAGTTGGCATATGCGGGGCACTTTTGGCGGTGGGTGTCTCCAAGATCGCAACTTGGTATGTGGCTTATTGGATTGGCGGCGGCCTCGGCCTCGCGCTGCTCGTCCTACGCGCGTCCATTTTCGAATCTGGGATGTTCGAGAAGATGCATGCACGGGCGGATATCGCACGAGGCAATTTCCTCTCTCTCTTTACATCATGGAATCGAGCCAAGCGCTATATCGGAGTCGTGCTCGTGGGTGTACCTATTTGGTATGCGATTGGCATTCTCGTGTTTTTCGGAAATGCCATTGGACATGCACTTGGAATGGATCCCACGCCAGATCCGGCGTGGGCCGTCTTTTTTTGCTACTCGGGTCTCGCCATCGGTGACTTCGCAAGCGGCGTCATGAGTCAGCTCGCGCGGAGTCGTAAGCGTGCTCTGCTCGGATTCTGTGTGCTCAACGCGGGCGCGCTCATCTATTACTTCACGATTGGACCGATCTCGACGACGACGTTCTATGTCGGTTGCTTCTTCATCGGCATCGCAAATGGATACTGGGCCGTGTTCGTGACGGTCGCCGCCGAGCAGTTCGGGACAAACTTGAGGGCCACCGCAGCCACCACGGCGCCGAATTTCGTACGTGGGGCGTTGGTGCCTGTTTCACTTCTTTATATCGCCTTACGCGATGCCCTGGGTGGCGAGGGGACAGGCGAACCCAAGGCCGCCATCATCGTTGGCACTTTCGTCATCATTGTCTCCATCGTATCTCTTCTCGCAATCGAGGAGACCTACGGCAAAGACCTCGATTTCGTCGAGAAATAGCCTCATTACGAGATGAACCGTTCGAGACACAAGCCAACGGCACAAAGCGTGCTCGCGTTTTCCGGTAGACAACGCGATGACGACGGCGACACGCACACTCCATCCAACGCCGACTTGGGCTTCTTCCCTTGTCCGCGTCGGATATCTCATGAACGGAGTCGTCCATTTGATGATTGGTGCGCTCGTCGCTTTTGCCACACTCGGACATCGTGCGAGCACGGATGATCATCCGGACATCCGGGTTTTTCCGGGGGTGAATCCGTTCGTCGATGCGTTCGTGGTCCTCATTGCCCTCGGAATGCTCGCCTTCGGGTGTTGGCGATTCCTAGAAGCTGCCATTGACCCGGAGCACACTCCGAAACGTGGCGCAACGCGCCTCGCCAAGCGAGGAAGCTTCATCGTCAGTGGCATTGTTTATTGTGCACTCGGAGTTGCAGCTCTCGATCTCGTCATGGACACACCATCCCGCACTGATGCTCCCTGGGAACAGGAATGGGCGTCTGGAATCCTCGAGTGGCAACTCGGACCTCCGCTCATCATTGGAGCTGGAACGGCGGTTGTCCTGTTTGCCCTCTTCGAGATCTATCGATCTTGGGTCGTTGATTTCACTCGCGTACTTCGAGTCACGAAGATGAGCTCTCGAGAGCGCCGTTTTGCGATGCGGGTAGGACGCGCGGGCCTTTTCACACGCGGTCTTGTGCTGGTCGTCATCGGATCACTCATCATACAGCTCGGGCTTC
The DNA here is from genome assembly GCA_964481145.1 of uncultured Sandaracinus sp. Taxonomy (GTDB): domain Bacteria; phylum Myxococcota_A; class Polyangia; order Polyangiales; family Sandaracinaceae; genus Sandaracinus. The sequence goes on along the minus strand of CAYZTA010000027.1, from coordinate 11,770 downwards.
ATGCTCAAATTATTCAGCGTGTGAACATCGATGATGCGTTTCGCATTGTCATGTCACACGCCTCTGGACGCGCGCTCTTGTTCGCGATTGCGATAGGTTTCGTCACATATGGGATTTTTCAGCTGGTCCAAGCACGCTACCGAAACATCCGCTCTTGAAGCATATGAGGCACGCCGTTTGCGAAGACCTTCAGAAGAAGGATTCGAAAATGGAGCGTCGTCCTCGCATCGACCCCGGACTCATTGCCGCACCGCCGGATGACGGCGGACATTTCGGCAATCTGAGCATTCCTCCGGACGAACTGCTGGTTCGTAGCACGCCGCGCCCTGGAATGCCGCAAGAACGCACTCCGACACTCGATGATCCGACCCTGACGGGAACGAACGTAAAACAACCTCCCAAACCTGGTTTGGGTATCGTCGGAGGGTTGATCCTCCTTTTAGCGATCAGCCTCATCAGTGTCGTCACCGCCTTGATGCTTGGCGTTTCATTTTAATCCCCACAAAACCCAATCAAGGTGATCTCATGGGAGAACGTGATATCGGAGTCAAGACGTCGATGATGGAAGATCGCACGACTTCCGATCGAGCCAGCTTGGACGAGAAGGACGGCACGCTCGCCGAAGTGTTGCCGCTCGAAGAGATCGAAGCCCATGAAGACGAAGATCTCAGAGAGGCGAACATCGAGGACGAGTTCGACACTCCCGCGGACGATGACGTCCAAGAGGGGAGCGACTTCGCCCGTGGTGTCATCGGAGCGGTTCCCACCGCCCGCGACTTCAAAGAGTACGGGTTACGAGAACGGGCGGACACGACGCTTGGTCCCGATGTGCGTCAAGCCCGCCCCAAGCGTGACATTTGATCTCGCCCACTCTCGCTCATGTCCGCTCAGAATGTGATTCTTTCTGCGAGGTTTGGTCCGACGAGGCCTGAGCACGACTTCCATTTCGACGGCTCCGAACGAGGGAAGCTCCGTACCCCGATTCGATGACGGTCTGAAATCGTCTTTCCAAACTCATTCCGAGTTCCTCGAGCTCATTGTCTGAAAGCACACGCAACACATTGGGGAATATCTCTGCCTCCTCTTCTCGAATGTGGTGAAGGGTCACATCCTTCAGCGCCTTCAATTTCGCGTCAAAACTCTCATGATTCACGCCTACCGCGGCCAATCGCTTCAATGCAAACGCGGCCAGTGTATGTTCTTCGAGACTCTCGAGAACCATATCCGGTAACATCTCTCGCACGCGCGGATAGAAGATCTCTTCTTCGATACGCATATGAGCCGCGAGTCGGGACGCCAGCACACGAAGCAGCTCGGTCCGGTCACCGGATCCAATCTCCAGATCTTCGAAGAGGCTTTCCACCTCTCGATGCTGCTCCTCAAGTACATCAGTCGCTCTCATCTTGTTCTCCCCGCACGGTTTGGAATTCCTCGTGGGAGGAGCAAAGCACGCGCCGAGCTCAGACCATCGATATCGAGCATCGCGACATTGTCGTCCCGAAATCGGAATCTAGATGGCCAGCAAGGCGACCATGGCAAGCTCGACTCAACCACCCGACAAGGGACCGAAAACGAAGTCGGACGATTCGAGCCGTTCCTTCATGTCTTTGGACGGACGCCGCCGTGTCTTCATCACCTCGATCAAGCCTTCCGTCGACGCTGGACGATTTCCCGTCAAACGGGTCGTCGGAGATGTCTTTCGCATCGAAGCCGAACTCGTCGCAGATGGCCACGATCTCGTGACTGGGTACGCTCACTATCGCGCCTCGGATGCCGACGATTGGACTCGAATCCCACTTCGCTCTCACGGATCAGACCGGTTTTCAGCGGAGTTCTTGCTCGATCGAGTCGGACGTTGGGAGTTTCGGGTCGAAGGTTTGATCGACACATTCGCATCCGCCCAAGATGGGCTCTCGCACAAAGCGGCTTCATCGGATGTGAACGAAATCGATTTGGTCATCATCGCTGACCTTCTCAATGAAGCGTCGCTACGAGCAAGCGGTTCACGACGTATCGAACTCGAGAATCACGCGCGTACCGTTCGCGATGGAAACATCCCCTTCAAAGAGCGTGTTCAGCTGGCACTTTCTCCAGAAATTGGTGCACTGGCGCGCACATATCCTGATCGAAGACATGCAAATCAGAGCGCCTCGCTGACGATTGTCGTCGATCCTGTCCACGCCCGATTCGCCTCGTGGTACGAGCTTTTCCCTCGTTCTACCTCCAACGATGGAACTCACGGTACATTTCGTACGACCGAGAGTTGGCTTCCTTACATCCGGGATATGGGCTTCGATGTCCTTTATCTCCCACCAATTCACCCTATTGGCCTTTCATTTCGTAAAGGGAAGAACAATCACCCTACAGCAAACTCGGACGATGTCGGCAGCCCCTGGGCCATCGGATCGACCGACGGTGGTCATACGAGCATCCATCCAGCGCTCGGCACATTCGAGGAATTCGAGCACCTTCGAGTGCGAGCCCACGAGTACGGCTTGAGCCTCGCCCTCGACATCGCCCTTCAGGCCTCTCCCGATCACCCATGGGTTCAAGAGCATCCAGAGTGGTTCCGCCATCGTCCCGACGGAACGATTCAGTACGCAGAAAACCCGCCAAAAAAATACCAAGACATTTATCCATTCGATTTTGAATGTGAGGACTGGCAGTCACTTTGGATCGCTCTCCGGGAGATCTTTCTCTTCTGGATCGATCGTGGGATCACCATCTTTCGAGTCGACAACCCTCACACGAAATCACTGTTTTTTTGGGAATGGTGCATTTCGACGATCAAACATGCCCATCCCGAAATCACCTTCCTCTCCGAAGCATTCACCCGCCCATCGCTCAAATATGCGCTGGCGAAGATCGGATTCAGTCAAAGCTATACATACTTCACGTGGCGCAACACGAAACACGACATCACGGAATATCTCCGTGCATTGACCAGCCCCGAGGCGATTGACTTCTTTCGCCCAAGCTTTTGGCCCAACACCCCCGACATTTTACCCGACGATCTTCAGTTCGGTGGTCGCCCTGCATTCGTTGCACGTCTCATCCTGGCAGGAACACTCTCGAGTCATTACGGGATTTACGGCCCCGCGTTCGAATTGCTCGAAGGCACGGCGCGCCCGAATTCGGGAGAATATGCAGACAACGAGAAATATGAGATCAAAAACTGGGACCTTGGCCGCCCAGATTCGATCCGAAACATCGTCAAACGGCTCAACCGAATTCGCAGTGAACACCCCGCCCTTCAACGCAACGACACACTTCATTTTCATCCAACAGACAATGACTTCCTCATCTCCTACAGCAAACTTTGGCAGGACGACGCCCTCGTCATCATCGTCAGCTTCGATTTTCATCATCGTCAATCCGGATGGGTCGAGCTCGATCTCGAAGCACTCGGCGTGAGCGATCCCGTCGAGGCCTTTCAAGTGCATGATTTGATCGGAGGTGGTCGATACCTTTGGCATGGCCCGCGCAACTACATAGAAATCGACCCCCATGTGATGCCTGCACAAATCTTTTCCGTAAGGCGAAAGCTTCGCACCGAACGCGACTTCGACTACTTCGCCTGAGAGTGAGCCTGATGCCTCACCGCTTTCGTATCTCCGAAGATGAACGCTCGGGAATTGGCCTCGACCCTCTTTGGTACAAAGATGCCATCATCTACGAGATTCCCGTGCGGGCCTTCTACGATGCGACCGGAGACGGCATCGGCGATTTCCCAGGGCTCATCGAGAAGCTCTCTTATGTTCGGGACCTCGGAATCACGGCCATTTGGATTCTCCCGTTCTATCCGTCACCGCAGCGGGACGGAGGATACGACATCTCTGATTACTGGTCAGTCAACCCTCAATATGGGAATTTGCGCGATTTCAAGCGCCTATTGAAAGAGGCACATCGTCGTGGCATCCGAATCATCACTGAACTCGTTATCAATCATACCTCTGACCAACATCCATGGTTCGAGCGCGCACGTCGCGCACCCAAAGGTAGCCGCCAAAGAAATTTTTACGTATGGAGCGATGATCCCACCAAATACAAGGACACAAGGATCATTTTTCAAGATTACGAGTCCTCGAATTGGACATGGGATCCCGTCGCTCGCTCTTACTACTGGCATCGTTTCTATTCACACCAGCCAGATCTAAATTTCGACAGCCCCGACGTGCAGAAGGCGATCTTCGACACGGTCGACTATTGGATGGGGATGGGCGTCGACGGACTGCGCCTCGACGCGATTCCATATCTCTATGAACGAGAGGGCACCAACTGCGAAAACCTTCCTGAAACGCATGTGTTCCTCAAGAGTCTACGTGCACACATCGACGCTCGATATCCAGGACGAATGTTGCTCGCCGAGGCGAACCAATGGCCCGAGGATGCAGCCGCGTACTTTGGAGATGACGACGAGTGCCACATGAACTTTCATTTCCCTCTGATGCCGCGGATGTTCATGTCGGTTCAGCTCGAAAACAGCTTTCCAATCCTCGATATTCTCGCGCAAACGCCGAGACTCCCCGCCAATTCACAGTGGGCCGTTTTCCTCAGGAACCACGACGAACTTACCCTCGAAATGGTCACCGACGAAGATCGTGATTTTATGTATCGCGTGTACGCACACGATCCGCAGATGCGCGTCAATCTCGGCATCCGACGGCGATTGGCGCCGCTCATGAAGACGCGCGCAAAAGTCGAACTCATGAATGCCCTTCTCTTCTCGATGCCGGGCACTCCATGCATCTACTACGGTGACGAGATCGGAATGGGTGACAATGTTTATTTGGGCGATCGTGATGCGGTCAGAACGCCCATGCAATGGAGCCCCGACCGGAACGCTGGATTCTCCAAGGCCAACCCTCAAAAGCTCTTTCTTCCAGTCATCATCGATCCTGAATATCACCACGAGACGATCAATGTCGAAGCGCAGCAGAACAATTCCGACTCACTTCTCTGGTGGATGAAACGTCTGATCGCCCTTCGGAAAAAGTATCGCGCTTTCAGCCGCGGCGACATTCAGCTGTTGCAACCCGAGAACGGGAAGATCCTTGCCTTTTTTCGTTACACCGATTCAGAGCGCATCCTGATCGTCGCAAACCTCTCCCGAACGCCCCAGTTCGTTCAACTCGATCTCTCCGAATTTTCGGGGCAAATTCCTGTCGAGCTCTTTGGGCGCAACTCTTTTCCTGCCATCGGGGCACTCCCCTATTTGCTGACGCTCGGCCCTCATTCTTTTTACTGGTTTGCGATCGAATCCGTCACCCCCGACTCAAGACCTCCTGCGACGGTACCCGAACTAATTCTTCGAACGGATCTCGCCTCTCTCTTCATCGGTCGCGAACGAGAAAAGCTCGAACCCGTGTTGAGCGAATGGATCCGACGGCGACGCTGGTTTCGGGGAAAGGCTCGCCCCATGGACCATCTTACGATCATCGACATCTTCGAGATGGAATCCGCTCGCATCGTATGGGTCGAGGTCATCTACACAGAAGGTGATTCCGAGACGTATGTCGTTCCTGTGGCGATCGTCTCGGAAACAGAGTTCGACTCTCTGGAACGAGAGGCTCCCCACGCGATCATCTCCAAGTTGCGTACCCCGAACGGAGGCGCGTGGCTCGTCGATGCGTTCGCGACCGAACATTTCTCCGTCGACCTACTGTCGCTCCATTTTCATCGGGTTCCCCTGCGCGGAGAACATGGGCTCATACGTTCGCGCTCTACGCGTGCGCTCGGCGAGTTGGTGGATCGTTCACTGCACGCGCATGCTGCGCGTGCTCGACGCCAAGAAGAACTCCCCCCTCGCGTCGGCGGAGCCGAACAAACGAACACCAGTGTGGTGTATGGAGACAAGCTGATTCTGAAGCTGTTTCGTGCCGTTGAACCCGGAGCTCATCCAGAAGAAGAGCTGGGCCGATTTCTTACCGAACGTGCGCGATTCGACCATGTCCCACGGATGCTCGGAAGTCTCACGTACGAGCCGCAACACGGCGAACCCCGGTCGATGGCTGTTCTGCAAGAGCTCGTACCGAACCAGGGCGATGCGTGGGAATTCACACTCGACGCTTTACAACGTTATTACGAACAAGCATGGGAATTCGTCGATCATCCACCCCGAGATCGATTTACGCTTCTCGAGCGCGCCGAAAAGTCACCTCCTCAGATTGCACAGGAGACGATCGGCGCATATTTGGGGCTCTCCCGTTTGCTCGGAGAACGGACAGCGCAGCTCCACCTCGCGCTCATGTCCGACAAAATCGATCCCAATTTCAAGCCGGAACCGTTCACGCTTCTTCACCAACGCGGACTCTATCAGTCGGCACGTGCTCAACTGAGCCAGACATCCCATCTCTTGCGAAATCAGCTCCCATTCCTCCGGGAAGATGCCGCCACACTCGCAAAACAGTTCCTCTCCAGGCGCGAAGAGATCGACGCGCGTCTCTCTGAGATTCATCGAAACAAAATCGACGCTGTTCGTATTCGCGTGCATGGGGATTTGCACTTGGGCCAAGTGCTCTATGCAGGTGGTGATTTTGTATTCATCGACTTCGAAGGGGAACCCGCGCGCCGATTGGCCGAGAGGCGCCGCAAGCGCTCTCCCTTGCGTGATGTCGCAGGTATGCTTCGGTCGCTTCATTATGCAGCGGCCACTGCATTGCGAAGTGATCGCGTCCGCGCGGAAGACGAATCGACACTCGAACCTTGGGCGAGATCATGGACCGACTGGGTTTCCGCAGCTTGGTTCGATGCGTGGCTACGAACGTCGAAGGATGCTCCGTTCATTCCGAAAGATCGCGTACTGCTTCAGCGGCTCCTCGATTTCTACACGTTCGAAAAGTGCATTTATGAAATTCGTTATGAGCTCAACAATCGACCTGAATGGCTCGCGATTCCGCTCCGCGGAATCATCGAGCTCCTCGATTTGGAGAAACAATGAATCGCGGCGAACGTCCGATTTGTCGACTTGGTGAAGTCGACACTCATCTTTTCAACGAGGGCAAGCATCATCGACTGTACGAGAAGCTCGGAGCTCATCTCGATGAGGAGCACGGAGTCAAGGGTGTTCGATTCTCGGTTTGGGCACCCAACGCCAAAAGAGTTTCGGTCATTGGTGATTTCAATGGTTGGAATCGGTCCGAGACACCACTCACATCTTGGCATGACTCTGGGATTTGGACAGGCTTCGTTGCAGGGATCTCAACACACGCGATCTACAAATACTTCATCGAGTCTCGACATCATGGATATCACGTCGAGAAAGCAGACCCTTTCGGATTTTATCACGAAGTCCCTCCGAAAACAGGCTCGATTGTATGCGATTTGGACGATTTTACATGGAATGATCAGGGTTGGATGAAGACACGAGGTCATCATCAGCACCCTGCATCGCCCATCAGCATCTATGAGGTTCACTTGGGCTCCTGGGCTCGAGTTCCCGAGGAACAAAATCGCTGTCTTTCATATCGTGAGCTCGCACCGCGCCTCGCCGCTCACGTCGAACGACTCGGTTTTACCCATATCGAGCTCATGCCGGTGATGGAACATCCTTTTTACGGCTCGTGGGGATATCAAGTAACAGGATATTTTGCTCCGACCAGCCGTTATGGCACACCGCAAGATTTCATGTTCTTCGTCGACTACCTGCACACCCGAGGGATCGGCGTGATCATGGATTGGGTTCCTGCTCATTTCCCTTTGGATCAACATGGGCTCGCCTACTTCGACGGGACTCATCTTTACGAGCACGCGGACCCGAGGAAAGGCTTTCATCCAGATTGGAAGAGCGCGATCTTCAACTATGGTCGACTGGAGGTACGGTCGTTTCTCCTCTCGAGTGCTCGTTTTTGGCTCGATCGCTATCACATCGACGGATTGCGTGTCGACGGTGTCGCTTCGATGCTTTATTTAGATTATTCACGCGAACACGACGCCTGGATCCCCAACGAGCTCGGTGGACGCGAAAACCTGGAAGCCATTGTGCTCTTGCGTGAACTGAATGAGATGACCTATCTGGATTTTCCAGACACTCAAACGTTTGCTGAAGAATCGACTGATTGGCCCATGGTCAGCCGCCCCACGTACATGGGAGGCCTTGGATTCGGGTTCAAATGGGATATGGGATGGATGCACGACACGCTCTCCTATTTTTCGAGAGAGCCTGTCCATCGAAAATACCATCACAACCAACTCACATTTCGTAGCATCTACGCATTTCACGAGAGCTTTGTCTTGCCGCTCAGCCACGATGAAGTGGTGCATGGCAAAGGCTCACTCCTTTCAAAAATGCCAGGAGATCCATGGCAAAAGCTTGCCAACCTACGACTCCTTTACGCTTACATGTATGCCCAAAGCGGCAAAAAGCTCCTCTTCATGGGAGACGAGTTCGGATCGTGGAACGAATGGAATCATGATGTCAGTTTGGATTGGCATCTCGAACAGAGCCCCGAGCATCTCGGAATCGAACGCTGCGTTGCGCATCTCAATCGAACATATAGGCACGAGCGGGCTCTTCACGAGCGGGACGCGGGCCACGAGGGCTTCGTCTGGGTCGATGCGAATGACGTGGAGCAGAGCATTCTCTGCTTCGAACGTCATGATGCCAATCACGAAGAACGTGTGTTGTGCGCATTCAATTTCACGCCTGTGCCACGGCACAACTACCGTATCGGCGTGGATCTAGATGGAATATGGAGAGAGATTGTCAACACTGATGCAAAGGAATACGGTGGCAGTGGTCAAGGCAACCTAGGTGCAGTCCACGCCACGGTTTTGCCTGCACACGGACGACGACACTCTCTTGTCATCACGCTGCCACCACTCGGATCCGTATTTTTAAAACCACAATCGCTGATCGGATCTGAGGTCGTTACGCTCGATCCCTGAAAGGTCAAACTCGAAGAAACACCTGCCACAAGGTTCAATTATTCACCTGTGTCGCGGTTATATACATCACCCGGTTCCGTGTCGATCGATGAACTCGCTATGGTGCTACATCAGGCCATTCACGAAGCACCACGATATCGACCCGTTCGACCGAGTTCTTCGGCACGCCGAGAATCGTGATTTCGAGAACAAAGTCCGTCGGTTCCAATCTCCATGGGCGGCAAGCTCGTGCGCATCACGCACGAGCTGCGTCTCGGCGCCGCTCGGATATCGAAGTCCTGCGGGGCGCCCGGCTGAATCGAAGAGGTGCGTAGTCATACCGGTCGCGTCGGTGATGGTATCGATGCGGCCGAACGAATCGTAATGAAGCTCGCGCCAATCGCCGGTCGAAGTGTCTCGTCGCGTCTCGCGGCGAAGAGGATCGGCATACGTGAAGTCGATCGTGACGCTCCCCGGGCGCGTGACGACATCGGGATTGCCTTCTTCGTACGTAAAGGTCGTTTCGCTCCGTCTCGATCACACGGCCTTCAGGGCTCGTCACGATTTCGTGCTCGCTCTCCCAACCGCTATAGGTCCACGCATTTCCCGCATCGTCGGTCGCGCTCTGAATCGAGAGATCGGACGTATACTGGGTGCGCCGCTCACGGCCGAGCTCGTCACGAATCAACGTCGGATAGTCCGACGCATCCTCGATGCCCATGCTGAGCGCGTACTCCATCTCAGTGCGAGTGCCGTCCGCGTGGACGATCGCGGAGACGAGGCCATGCGGCGTGCGCTCTTCGCGATCTGGCGAAGCAGCGGATCGGTGGTGGTCGGAGAGCCAATCAGTTGCCTATCGAGGTGGCAGCGGGAGATTGGGCGCGGTGTCGATGACCTCGTCGCTTACGGCACCGATTCGTTCCGGTGCAAAGGCAACAACACGTTCCGTCAAGTCCAAGTATTTCGACCACACACTGGGTTTTACCGCGATCATCCCGCGCTGGTCAGGCATCGCGGTTTCGATCCACGTATCTTCCTTCACGTTATTGGACGAAATGAACAGATGATTCGGGATGTTGGGTGACCAGTAGCCGACTGCAATCCGGTGACATTCCGGACAATGCCAACCTGTTCCTGGTGCAGATCGCAGAGCGACAGACGGCGCTACCCGCGCGGATCGACATTCGAAGAACAGCTCACGCGCATCTATCCAATCAACGGGAGCGGCGGATACTGCAATACTGTGGGCGCCCGCTGTCTCGAGTTGTGCAAGAGCCTTTTTATTGTAGGCGTGTACAGTCGTGCTCCCAATCACGATCATTACAGCTTCGGAGTCAACCCTTACGGGACCACGCACTCGTAGCAGCTGCTCGGTTCTGGCGCCCACGGCGTATCCGCAGCATTTACATCGTCCGCCTTCAAAATAGAGCTCCTCGTCGCCTTCCGCCATGTATCGATGACACCCGGCGAGCCCAACCAGCTCTTGTCCGAGCGGGGTCGGTCGATCGGGCGGCGGAGGCTCAAAGAATACGAACGCATCAGGAGGGTTCCATTCCTCAATGATTCTTTCCTGAAGCTCAGCCCGAGCAGAGGCAAACGAGCTCGCCTGCGCCGCCAACTCAGGTCGCGCATGAGCCCAAACTCGATAGCGCTCGCCATTAAAGGTCCACGTACACCAGACAACACTGCTATCCACCAGTCGCTCCTATTTAGTCATTCACGGATGGGCCGTGAAAAGGGCAATGTCCCGGGCTCTGCTGAAAATTGAAGTGGCGGTTTCATCGGCCCCGAAGAGAATCGGGGTGCTGATCCAAGGAAACCGCCATGAAGAAGAATGCCAAGAAGAAGGAAACAATCCAAGCCACGACACCGTCTGCTCAAGCGGTTCTGGCGCAACTGTTTTTACCGCTCGGAGAGATGTTGAGAGGCGAGCTTCATCAGTTTGTGATCGACCTCGGCATGCAAGCGCTGCTGCACGTGGTCGAGCAGGAGCGAGTTCGTCTGTGCGGTCAGCGCTACCAGCACAATGACGAGCGAGAATGCCGGCGAAACGGAAGCGTACCGAGCGAGCTGGTGTTGGGTGGTCGCAAAGTGAAACTGCGTCGGCCACGCGTCGTGAGGAGTGACGGCCGCGAGGTCGCGCTCGAGACATGGGAACATTTCTCCTCCACAGATGCGATGGACGACCGGATGCTGGAACAGATGGCGATCGGCGTCTCGACTCGAAAGTACGAGCGTTCGCTCGAGCCGATGTCGAGTTCGCTGGAATCGGCAGCCACGAGCAAGAGCAACGTGAGCCGCCACTTCATAGCAGCCACGGAGAAGGCGCTTAAAGACTGGATGGCTCGCAGGCTGTCGGAGTTGAATCTGGCTGCGATCTTCATCGATGGCATTCACTTCGCCGAGCACGTCGTGCTCTTGGCTCTCGGTGTGGACGTGGAAGGTAAAAAGCACGTCATTGGCCTATGGGAAGGAGCCACCGAGAATGCAGTGGCGTGCCGTTCGATGCTCGCGAACATGATTGAGCGGGGTCTTCCCGCAGACAGGAGCACGCTGTTCATCATCGATGGCAGTTCTGCGCTCCGTGCGGCCATTCGCGACGTGTTCGGCCCGCGTGGGCTCGTCCAACGATGTCAGGTTCACAAGGTGCGAAACGTGATTTCACATCTGCCGGAGAAGAAGCACGAAGAGGTCGAGCGTGTCATGCGACAGGCCTATCGTTCGAAGTCATCGAAGACGGCGAAGAAGCAACTCGAGAACCTCGCACGCACGCTTCGAAAGGCGTACCCGAGCGCTGCGGCTTCGTTGCTCGAAGGGCTCGATGAAACCCTGACGGTGCTCGACTTTCACCTGAATGAATCCCTCACTCGAACGCTCTCTACAACGAATCCAATCGAGAACCTCA
>CAYZTA010000026.1:20547-71259 GCA_964481145.1 uncultured Sandaracinus sp. | reverse complement strand
GGTTAGTCTCGCCCCCGCCCGCGCTGTGCGGATCATTCAAGGGTGAAACCTCGAATGGGATCGGCGATAAAAGGCGTGAGGCGTGGTTTCGGAAGTTATGCCCCATTGTTCACTGGTGCTTCGTGAGAACGGCATGACCTCCGCGAAAGCCTCCAAGGACTGCACCGACCACACCCTTCAGCCTGACAAACAGCCCTGTTCATGGACCGTGGCCGTAAGTTTCAGGTCAGCTCTTGGCGCTGGCGCGGGCGGCGCTGGGACACAGCGTGGGCGCATCGCAGGGGGAAGCGCGTCGTACTCGACGCCGATGGTTCCGTAAATCGCCGTGAGTGCATCCGCTGCCTCGAGGCCGATCCGACCTCGCACGCCCAGGGTGACTGCGATTTGACTTCCTTCGCAGTCCTGAAACCTCGCGCCTGCACCGACATCGAGGAACGCGCCGCCTGGTATCTCTGCGGCGCGGGTTCCGAATCGGAACGCCCATCCAGCGCCGGCTTCGACATAGAGTGGGATCCACGGATCGAGCAGCAATCTCAGGCCACCGCTCGCCGCATAGGTTTCGAGGCCGTCACGCTCCTCGCCGGCCATGCGATGGCCAAAGTCGAAGCGCACCCGCGGCTCGATGACATCCGCGAGCGGCAAGCCCATGCTCATGCCGAGTTGGATCGCAAATCCGTGCGAGACGAGGCCTTGCTCGAGGAAACCTCCACCCATCGCGACGTCCCCGCCGAACGTGTAGCGGAAGCTGCTCCGTCCGGTCGGCTCGCTCGATGTGCCATTGATTCCGCCCTGCACCCCCACGAGCACCGTGGTGAGCGAGCCAGCATCACCGAGGCCTTGTTGGAGGCGCACGACGGGACCACCGCCGACTCCGCCTGCATCTCCCCAGCGCGAGAGCGCGAGCTCGAGCATCGCGCCGCTCGGACGCAGCCCGTCGAGGACGCTGGCGTACCCGGCGCCGAGCTCGATGACGAACGCATCATGCGAGCTCTCGCCGGTAGAGAGGCGGAAGCGGGGCCCCGCGGTGATCGTGAGGAGATTGATCGGACTCCCATCCTCGACATCGTCACGACCGTCGAGGTCGAGATCGATTCCGGGGTCCTGCCTGGTCGACCAACCGCCGCGCACGCCGAGTGCGAGCCATCGCAGCGGGGCCACCTCGGCGTGGAGGCCCAGGCCGAAGGATCCGCCATCGACGGCGGGGTCCATGTGAGTAAAGCCAAAGAGGAGCTCACCAGCGAGCCGGGCCGGGATCGAGGTCGAGCCGGGTTCGTGATCGGAAGCGGCGGCTGGGGATGGCCCCGGTTCCGATGGGATTGGTGGAATCGGTGGGATTGGTGGAATCGATGGCGGCGCGGACGGAATCAATACCACTGTCGGCGGTGGAGGTGTCTCGACCCGGATTTCGACACGCTGGGCGAGTGCGATGGACGGGAGCGCAAAGAGGGCAACGAGCGATGCGAGTGCGAGTCGGACCGACATTGGGGGCGCAGACGGAGCCCTCCGTGTTCCGATTCATTTCGCTCCGCCTCCAGCTGGAGGCGGAAGCGCATCTTCCAGGCTGGGTCATTGTCTACTTTGATGAAAGTGGGTTGCGCATGACGCGGATCCCGCCGCATCTCCTCACCAGGCTCCCGATGCGCGAAACCTCGATCGCGCCTCGCCACTTTCGCTTCCGAGTACGCGTGTCCTCGATCGCCGATCGCGACCCCCTCGCTCGGCACATGGTAGGGAGCAAGGTGCGGCCATCGCCCGAGCCAGGGCATCGATCCGTTTGGAAATCGAATGAAGCGATCGTTCGAAGATCAAGCGGCCCCCGGCATGGCGAAGACGCCAAGAGCGGATTCATCGCGAAGGTGGCCATGGGACCTCGTCTTATTGCACTGGAGGCGTCTTCGTGGCTGATGGCGGGTTTACCGCGCAGTGAGAGATCGAATAAGCACTTGGTGATGGCAGCGGAGGAGGAGAGCAAGCGGTCGTCCATCACCGCTCAGGAAACAATCGTGTCATGTCGAGCTCGACGACGGCATAGTTGCTATCGTTGCTCGCCCGGTAGATCGCAAAGATGCGAAGTGCCCCATCGATCGAGATGGGTGTAAAGCTGCCAAGGCGTGCCTCGTCCGTTGGCTCCCATACGAGGGTGCGTTCACGCTCGAGATCAACGAAGCCGACTGTGTGGTTCTCTGTCTCTACAATGACGCGTCGTTCGGGCAGGAGCGTGGCCGCCTTCGTGTATTCGGGAGCGAGCGCGCTCCGCAGGACTTCTCCGCTCGAGAGGCCCACCTCGACGATTCGGTTGGGGCTGACGTCGCCCATCGTACGGAGGAACAAGATCACCGATGCATCGCCCGGATGACCAACGATTCGACTTCCAAGCCATGCATCATCCCAACAGCGGATCGACGTCGGTTCCGTGATCGACGCACCATGAAGCTCGGCTGCACCCAGACAGACATGGAAGTGTTCACCCACGCGTTCGCTCGTCAGAACGAGCAGCCGTTGATCGTCCATGAAGGCAGCGTCGTCGACTTGGGGCATGGGCCACATGGTGATCGAGCCGGTGGTGACATCGAGCGTGCAGAGTCCTTCGGCTCGTGAGGAGCCGGCGGTAGGCGGGGAGCGATGGCAGCTGTAGACAACAGCGTCGCTGGGGCGCGAGAACATCGGGACGAGGGATGAGGCGCGCCAGATATCGTCCGTCTGAAGCGGATGGAGCAAACGTCCCCTCACAGTGGTCAGGAAATCTCCTTCCTCGCGTCCATGTCGCCCCGCCGTGTTGACGATGAGCAACCGTCCATTGGGAGAGCGGACGAGTTCGTTCGGACGCCAGTGGGCTGGTAGCGAGTGGGTTTCTAAGAAACCTGCGATCAGACGCACGTCGCGTTGCCAGGATCCGGTGAAGCGGCCGAGATGATCGCCTGCGACGGCGGTGACATGGACCGGATAGGTTGCGTGGATCCGGGAGCGACGGCGGCCGCTGGGAAGCTCGACCGCGTCCACGGTCTCGTATGCCACGCCATCTCGAGCACCCACGTCCCACTGATGTGTGTAGATCACGGCACGGTTCGCCATGGGCTCATAGCGAAGGAGCACGACTTCTTCGATCGCATGAGGTGCAACGCGTGGCATCGCGTGGGTGTAGAGGGTGGCGACGATCGGAAGAGCCGCGAGGTGTTCGAGCGGAGGGATCCTCGCTGCTTCCTCGGATCTCGCTGATGTGCCTTCAAATGGTGGATGGGAGGCGACCGACGCTGATGGAGTTCGAGCTGAGGGTGGTCCGCACGAGGCAAGCAACACGAGAACGAGAAGCGTTCGCACTCAATCCTCGCGGCTACCGGCGCGCAGCGCATAGAGAGGCAAGGTGGGACATGCGATTGCGGAAAAAATAGCCGCAGCTGAGTCGAACCTCAAGAGCAGGGGAAACAAGCGGTGGTTTTGGTCTCATTGCGTTCCAAGAGGCGAGTCGATGACATCGAACTCCAGCATTCGTGCCTCGACCTCGGTGTTCGAGAGCTCGGAAAGAACACGAGCGGCGGAGTCTTCGACTTTGGCAACTTCATTCGGCCTGAAGATGGCAGTTGAGGAGCACATCAACGTGTCCACAGAACGACAAGTAATATACAGAAGAGCGGTGTGGCACGTGCTCGACGCAACTCGGAGTGAGCGTGGAATAGCGTCGTCAAACGGAGTCGACGCGCTCGATGCCCTGTTCGTCCCAAATATCGCCAAGAACACTGCCAAAACAGTCGAATACGGCGCGCTCCGCCTGTTGGCTCGTTTCGCATTCGATGCAAACCTTCGAAAGCATCTCGCAAACGGCGATATCGACTCGACCAAGAATCTCACGCGTCAACGGAAGATCCGAAGGAGACCCCGACAAACTGCGGTAACCAAGGCCGAGGAGCACCGGAATCGCCATCGCATTCGACGCGAGATCGCCACAAATCGACACTGGAACACCAGCATCGGTCGCTGCGCGTCGGATGGTCTCGAGCAACTTGAGGATGATCGGCTCCAATGGACGCACGAGATGAGAGATGCGTGGATTCTGCCGATCGATGGCGAGCGTGTATTGAACGAGATCGTTCGTTCCCACGCTCAAAAAATCACACTCGCGAGCGAGTCGATGCACGATCGTCACCGCGGAAGGGACCTCGATCATCGCGCCGATCGCGAGCGGTCCATGAGCGACCCCTTCCCTCTCGAGCTCTTCTCGTGCCTTCTCGATGTGGTCACGGGCGCGACGAAAATCATCGAGCGTGCACACCATTGGAAACATCACACGCAGCGGTGCACTCGCGCTCGCTCTCATCATGGCGCGCAACTGCACTCGAAAAAGCTCGGGATCGGCCAACGAAAAACGGAGTCCGCGCAAGCCCAGGGCAGGATTGAGGGAACGCCCCAATGGCGAGGCGCTCGATCGCGCAGCAGGCAACTTGTCCGCGCCGAGATCATACGTTCGAAGCGTCACTGGCGAAGGTGCCATGCGTAACGCAACCCGCGTGTAGAGCTCCACTTGATGCTCCTCACTCGGAAGCTCACTGCCCAGATAGAGGAACTCGGTTCGATAAAGCCCAATCCCCTCGGCGCGTTCATCTTTGGCTTTTTCGACTTCAATCTCGAGCTCCACATTGGCGAGCAACTCGACACGCGTACCGTCCCGCGTTCTGCCGCAACTGGGCTCTCGATCGCGCAGCTTCCCTTTGAAGTGCCGGTAACGATTCTCTCTCTCCTCGGCGCGCCGTTGCTCGTCGACATCCGGTTCGACGATGATTTCACCACGAAACGCATCGACGACCACGAGCATCTCGGGCGTCAGGGTCCGTGTCACCCCATCGACGCCCACGATCGCGGGAATGCCGAGCGCTCGAGCGAGGATCGCGGTGTGACTCGTGGCCGTGCCGAGATCGGTCACCAGCGCCCGAATCAACGCCCTCGGCAGACCTGCGATTTCTGCGGGGCTGAGATCGGATGCGACGAGAATGGTCGGAGATTCGATCCGCGGCAACTCGAGACCGACCCCCGTAAGAATCCGGAGCAGGTGCTCCCCCACTTGCTCCACATCGCGGGCACGCTCGGACAGGTACGGTTCGCGGGCGCTCGAGAGCCGCTTCACGATGGCCTCGATGGAGCGACGCACAGCCCATTCCGCATTGTGTCCAGTCGAGATGGCGTTGGCCGCTGCGCCCACGAGAAGCTCGTCCCGATGCATGAGGAGATGAGATTCGATGACGAGGCGATTCTCGGCTCCCGCCGCCGGATCGAGCGCATCACGCGCTTCTTCCAAGTGCCGACGCGACGTCGCGATCGCACGCATCAGACGCTCGACTTCGGCATCCCTTTCGCTCACCGCGATGACGCGGCGCGGGATCGGAACACACTGACGATCGAAGATCGTGACGCGCCCGAAGGCGACTCCAGGCGAACCGCAAATCCCGCGCAGCCGAATCGGCTCCTCGCCATTTCTACGGCCCGGCACGATGGAGTCGTGCTTCGGCTTTGGGCGGTTCATCTCTCCTCTCCGAAACGTGACGCGATGAGCGCGCCGATCGCTTTGATTGCAGCGCACGCATCAGGACCTCGAGCACGCACCGTCAGCCGCGAACCAGGTCCACCACAAAGCAAAAGAACACCCATGATGCTCTTTGCATTCGCGACCTGCCCTTCTTTCTCGAGCTCGATCTCGGAACGATGCGCGGAGGCCAGCTGGACCAACTTCGTGGCGGCACGTGCATGCAGCCCCAACTCGTTGATGATCGTGAAGGTATCTTCGACAGGTGCGTGTCCGGCATCCAATACCGTCATCGAGACACATCCCGGTGCGAGACGGAAACCGCGCGATTGGTGCCCACGCTGCGTCCGAGCTCTTCGGCGATCGCGACGGAACGATGACGCCCTCCGGTGCAGCCCACGGCGATCGTGAGATACGCTTTGCCTTCGGCCTCATAATGAGGCAGCCACTCGCCCAGCAGGTTCTGCAAATCCGACAAGAGCTTCTGAGCTTCAGGCGCTGCCATCACGTAATCAGCCACCGGTGCATCGCGCCCGGTGAGAGGTCGCAGCTCGGGAACATGGTGCGGATTCGGAAGGTAACGCAAATCGAACACCAAATCGGCGTCGACGGGCAAGCCGTACTTGAAGCCAAACGAGACAATCCTCGTTTGCATCTGAACGCCCTCACTGGTGCGTCCAATCGTCTCGACCAACGTGCGTCGCAAATCGTGAACGCTCAATCGCGAAGTATCGATCACGCGACGTGCACGCGAGCGAAGGCCCGCGAGGCGCTCACGCTCATGCGAGATCGCCTCCGGCACATCGCCCCCCTGCGCGAGCGGGTGGGGTCGTCGCGTCTCACTGTAGCGACGCACCAACACCTCATCGGCACAGTCGAGAAAAATCACTTCGACATCGTGCCCCCCCTGCGCGAGGTCGTCGAGTGTGTCCCCTGCGCGCGACAAAAAGCCGCGGGTGCGGACATCGATCCCGAGCCCAATGCGCGAAAGCTCACCCCCATCTGCGAGCAATTTCACGAGGGTCGGCGCGAGCTTCGGCGGCAGGTTATCGACGCAGAAATACCCGAGATCTTCCAGCACGTGGAGGGCACTGGTGCGGCCAGCACCAGACATCCCGGTCACGACGACGATGTGTAGAGCAGTGGTCACGACTCGTGAAGGATTGTATCGATGAAGGATCGTACGGCAATTTTACCACGATTTAGGGTTCGGTCATCAGGCCTTTTGCGAGCTCACTCGCAAACGCACGCGCCGAATGATGCCCCGCGCGCTTGAGCAGATGATTGCGCGCAGCGACTTCGAGCAGAACGCCGAGATCTCGACCTGGATAGACGGGCACACGCAACATCGGAACTTCGAGTCCGAGCACGTTCTTGGTGGAGTCGTCGAGCCCGAGTCTGTCGATGATGGGCTGTCCTTCTTCTGCTTCGAGGCGACATAGCTCGATGACGAGATCGAGTCGCGATTCATCTTGAACGGATGTCGCTCCAAACAGATCGCGCACATTCAAAATGCCGAGCCCTCGAATCTCCATATGATGGCGGAGCAAAGGCGGTGCTGCGCCGCGGATGCTCTCCCCCATGCGCTCGAGCTCCACGCGATCATCGGCCACGAGTCGGTGTCCTCGTTCGATCATGACGAGCGCGCTTTCACTCTTGCCGATCCCGCTCGGACCGATGAGCAACATGCCGAGCCCATGCACTTCGATCATCACTCCGTGCATCGACTGTCGAGGCGCGAGCAGTCGATCGAGCGCCGCATGCAGAGCTGTGATCGTCGCGCTCGAGCGCGGCAAGGACACGATGAGCGGCACGTCCAACGCATTGGCGACGTCGACCAGCTCTTGGAGGGGTTCGACTCCGCGCGTCACGACCACACAGACGAGATCTTGCCCGAAAAATCCGCGCACACGCTCAGCACGAAGCTCCGGCGAGAGCGTCTCCAAATAACTGATCTCGGTCTCACCCAGAATCTGGACTCGGCTCCCGACGACGCCGACGCGATGCCCCGCGAGCGCGAGCCCAGACTTTTGAATGCGTGTATGCGTAATACATCGATCAAGCCCTCTCGCTCCGGCCACCATGTGCAGAAGCGGAGCAAGCTCGGCATCCTCGATGAGGATCTTGGTCGTCACCATCGGCCCATGCACTTTGCTCGAAACGGTCATGCCTCCGAAGGCTAACGTATTTGTCGCGAAGCAAGCGGATTTACAGCGTCTCGAGGAAGGCGACGAGGTCGTTGACTTGGTCCTCGCTCAACTGCGAGGTACGCCCATGCTCATCTCCGCCCCCACAATCAGGACGGAAACGATCGTGCAAAGTTCGCGCGCAACCGTCGTGCATCACCGGCAATCGCAGCGACGCTCCCACGAGCGACGGCACTTGAAACGCTTGCCCTGTGCCCACGGCCACGGTCTGGTTGTTCGTGTACATGCCGCCCGAATGGCAGGTCGCACATTGCGCCTCACCATCGAAGAGATTCCTTCCCCGCGCGACCGCATCCGCATCCTCGGGCTCTGGTAGCGTGGGTGAGGGCAATTCATCGAGCCATCCACCCAGCGCGTCGACCTGCGGATTCGAGAGCGAAGGCCCTCCCATCCTTCCGGTAAACACCATCGCGCTCAGCGCGCGCATATCGACGAGATCGCCATCCCAGTGGAACGGCGCGGTCTGCATGATACCGCCATGCATCACGGGCGTCCGACGCGGACCCATGTTGGCGAATCGCCAGGTGCGCCCATCGTCTCCGCCCTCCGGATGACATGACGCGCACGCCGTCCCGCGGCCCGCGTTTCCATGGAAGAGCGCATGTCCCGTATCGAACACTGATTCACCCCCGAGATCGATGTCCGCGATGTGCTCACCACCAGACCGATCCACGACGATCAGACGCGCCGGCTCTCGTTGCTGAACGAGCACATTGTCGCCGATTCCGAACTCGACTGCGATCGCGTTCTCGATGCCTTCGATCGACGCCGAACCATACGAATCAACGCAGCTCGAGGGTTCATTGAGCGCGCTCCGCGGATACACCACCACGCTCGATACGCCCGATTGATTGCCGGCGTTGACCACCGCGACGTTCTCCCCATCTTCGGAGACAGCGACGTCGACCATGAGCGATGCCTCCGCGAGGTTCGGCGCATCGGTCACCCCCTCATCGCCCATGAACGTGACAGCCGACTGAACGATGGAACCATTGCACAGGCTGCTCGAATAGTACGCTCCTGGAGCCGTTTGAAGCTCCGAGTCACTCGCACGCTGATGCACCATGGCGATCTCGCCATTGGAAAGCGCGATCGTGCGCCACGCCACGGCCGGATGAAACTCCGCCTCCGAAAACTCACCCGTCTCTGGATCATACGTGCCGTTGTTCGGATCGAACGTCGGCCGCGGAATGATTCGACGTGCGATCGTTCCATCGGCCGCGAGCTCGAGCAGCTCGGCATCTCGAAAGCGGGTCACCATCAGGCGTCCACGCCTGACGAGCACATCGCGGAGGTCGCCTTCTTTGACGTGTATCGAACGGATGGCCGCGCCACCGTCCACGGGCAACGTCATGATTTCTCCACCCCGACACGCCACGTGAAGGACGTTCTCTTCGGGCTCCCAAGCCACGCCACGGGGCATGGGACACACCGCGCGAAGCCGTCCTGCTTGCGGAGCTTCTGGATTGAACGAGTAGATTTGATCACTGCCTCGAAGCACGACGTGGGCTTGGCCCGAGCCATCGACGATCACTCTGCCAGGCTCTGAACCGCGAGCCAACGAGACCACATCGTGCACACGTCGAGAAACGGCGTAATCGATCACGACGATTCGATCACGATCCGGATCCGACGCAATCGCCCACCCGTCTGTCACCCGCAACGTGCCACCACTGATGGATGGCGGCGATGTCGCGAGTCGGGTCACTGCCCGACCCACACGCGGATCCATATAGACCGATCGTGGGTTTTCGAGCTCTGGCTCTGGATCCGGAACCGAAGCTGGCCGAGGACAGCCCATGAGAGAACCGCAGAGCGCGAGTGTGGCGATTCCGAACGTTCGATTCATCGTGGAGCTCCTGTCCGCATGACGCCCGAGCAAAAGCCATTTCCATACCAACGCTATTTTCTTTGGTTTTTTCGGAAAATTTCGACGATGGCAGGCTCACTGAGCCCCTGGCTCACACCTCGATGGCACTCCTCGGCCCACCCAGCTGGGCAACGAGGTGCACACTCGAGCGGGCAGTTTGGCGCGCCCTCTCGCTCGCTTGCGGTGCCCCAAACGGCGCCCATCTCCAAGGCATGGGTTCCACTCGTATGCACGCCGAGGTGGGACGCGCGAGAGACGTCGACATCGACGAACGCGCCGTCACCATTCCGATCGATGGCACACATCTCTCGGGCGACCTCGCGATCCCGCGTACGGCGCGCGGACTCGTCGTCTTTGCTCACGGCAGCGGGAGCAGCCGTCTCAGCCCGCGCAATCGATTCGTCGCGAGTGAGCTCCAGAATGGCCTCCTCGCCACGCTCTTGCTCGATCTCTTGACGCCCGAAGAAGAACGAGCCGATACCCGATCCGGGCGCCTCCGATTCGATATCGAGCTCCTCGCGGATCGGCTGGTCAGGGCGATCGAGTGGGTGCGCCACGAGCCCAAGACACGCGATTTACGTGTGGGTCTTTTTGGAGCGAGCACCGGAGGGGGCGCAGCGCTCGTCGCTGCCGCGCTTCGTCCCGAAATCGTCGGGGCCGTGGTCTCGCGCGGAGGGCGCCCCGATCTTGCGGACAACGCATTGCCGGCCGTGCGCGCCGCAACGCTTCTCATCGTGGGAGGCGAAGACGAAGACGTTTTGGAGCTGAACCGAAAAGCGATGGGCTCGATGCGCGCAGAGGTCGAGCTCGAAGTCGTGCCCGGAGCTTCCCACCTTTTCGAAGAACCGGGCACCCTCGAAGAGGTCGCGCGTCTGGCGCGCGACTATTTCGTTCGCCACCTCGGCACCCGCGCATTTTGAATCTCGTTCCGTTCGGACCTCCATGCATGTCATCCTGCTCTCTGGATGCGCACATGGGCTTCGATCGCATGGTTTTGTTGTGGAGGTCTCTTGTGGCCTCAACCGATTCGAGCCGATTCCGCACACGAGCTCGGTGCGCCTTTCTCCACGAATGAACCCGCTCGCGTCTACGGTGATGGTCGCGGAGAAGAGCTCGCTTGGTCCGATCCCGAGCTCGATCTGGAACCGCGGGGCCCCTTGCACCTCGTGCTCACGGTTCACGGATCTTGGCTCGGGGCCACACATCATTTCGATGAAGCAGGAGGAACTGGTCTGGGCCTCTCGCTCGATGTGTGTCTCGAGCCTTCTATTTCACTCCATGTTCGCGCTGGCCTTTCGGCTTCGCTTCGCACCGAGACGCGTCGTGTGGTCTCCATGGCCGAGCTACGTTCCGCAGCGCTCGTTTGGCGCGGCACATTGCTCATCGGCGCTCATCTCGGGCAGCTCATCGCGTTGCGCACGGGAATCGAGCTCGGCGAAGGGCATTCATTCATCTTCGGATCTGCCAGCGGTGCCACGCTCGGCTTTGCTTTCGTAGGACAGGCGGCAATCCGCTTGGCGGGTGGCCGTCTCGAGCTCGGCCTCGAAGGCGCCGCCGAGCTCCGCGAAGGAAATCTTCTTCATTCCTCTCGCAACGCCGAATCGATTCAAGAGCTCGCTCCACGACTCTCTTTCTTCTTGGCGCTCACACCATGACACCCATTCGATACGTGATCGCCTCACTGATGCTCGTGGGCTGTATCGGATCGACCACCTATCGTTCCCACGCCTTCGTCCCGCTGCTTCGGCACTATCGAGTCCGCTACGACAGCGCGCATCGCATTCTGCCTTCCGGCTGGTCGAGCTCCGAAAACGCGCGCCCCGAAACGGTTTCGGTCGCGTTCGATCTCGATGGGGATCGTGACGCCGATGTTCGAGGAGAAGCACTTCGTTTGGATCTGCATTACGTCCATGAGGACGGCGCGGAGATTTTCGCAGCCACGATCCCCATGGGTCCAAGACGGGCGCGTCAACCTTTGGCGAGGGTGGCACATCAACTCTCGAACGGCCGTTTTGGCCATGATTTTTTGATGGAATTGGGAGAGCGCGAGGTGCTGCGCGTCACGAGTGAATACGACACGCGCGTGGGCAACGCACCGGCGTATTGCATCACGTTCGAGCGCACGGCGAGGAGCGAGAACGAGCTCGTCACAGTCGTGCTCGTTCGACCTCACAGGCTCCTTTGGCGCGACGAAGGGCTCGCCAACACAGACGACGGCGCTCCGATGCTCATCGCACTCGTCTATCGCGCACCGATGCGTGTGCACGCACAGTTGAGCCGCGATTTCGACGCCCTGCTCGATCGATTGGACGTGCGTCCAGAGGAGAATTGAAAGCCCACCTCAAAGAAGCACGTCTTCGCCGAGCACGGTGTTGTCGATGAGCCTCGTCGCGCCGAGACGCGCAGCAACCGTGATCACCGCGCGTGCTTCGACTCGTTCCGTCACGGGCAGGAGCGTCTCAGGGTCCGCGAGATCGACATAATCAATCTCGAATCCAGACCGCTCCATTGGAGCGCGCACCAGCGAGAGCAGCGTCGCGGCATCGCGCTCCCCCCCAGCGAACGCCGCGTGCGCGTCGCGCAAACCGCGCACGATGCCGAGCGCGCGCTGCCTCTCAGGAGGAGCGAGGTAACGATTGCGCGAGCTCATCGCGAGCCCATCGGGTTCGCGCATCGTCGGAATGCCGACCACATCGATGGGCATGTCGAGGTCCCGCGCCATGCGCTCGATGACCTTCCACTGCTGGTAGTCCTTGCGACCAAAGCATGCGATCGAAGGCCCAGCGACTTGAAAGAGCTTGGCCACGACCGTGGTCACACCCGCAAAATGATGCGGACGAAACTCGCCCTCGAGCCTCTTCGTCAGCTCATGAACGAGCACCTCGGACTGAAAACCAGACGGGTACATCGCATCGCGCGCGGGGGCCCAAACGAGGTCGACACCGGCCGTTTCGCATCGCTCCAAATCACTCTGGAGCGTGCGCGGATATCGATCGAAATCCTCGTTCGGACCGAACTGGAGCGGATTGACGAAGATCGTGAGCGCCACACGCGTCGCTCCCTTTCTCCGCGCCGCCTCCACCAACGAAAGGTGCCCTTCGTGGAGCGCACCCATCGTCGGCACGAGACCAAGGCGACCTCCACTCGAACGGACAGCCTCACACGCCGCTCGAAACTCGTCCTTCTCGTGGAGAAGCTGGGTCATGATCACACGGCTCAGAAGAGGATATTGATCTCCTCGAGATCGAGGCCGCCTGGGTACATGTAGCTCGTATAGCTGCCAAACCCATAGACCACGATGCCGAAGGCCGCGCTGCCTTCGATCTGATGCGCACCGCCCGTGATAGAGACCTGAGCCACTCCAAATCCTGTCGTTCCAATCGGCGTGAAGTCCGTGACAGGCGCCCCATCGAGCGTGATCGTGGCCGACATTGGCGCCGTGACATTCACGTAGTTCTGCTCGAAGGTCGTCGGCGCAAGGAATGCGTACGAGGTGCGGAACTGATCGCTCGGAATCGCGAGCGACATCGCGGGATCACCCATGCCCCCTTCGCCACTCGTCCCACGGCCAGCGTAGTCCTGACCGACCAAGAATTGCGCGACCTGAATCGCCTCGGTGCCCTCGACCCGGAAGCTGTTCGACGCTTCGAATTCCAGCACCTCGCCGCGCGCTAGCGTCACCGATGCATGCGCGCTCGCAGGCTCGAAGGTCAGCACGTTGCCATCGCGTCCCGAGACGATGCGCACGACATTGGGTTCATTGCGGAGAGGTCGAGTGATCGACACGAACGCATCACGTCCCCATGCCTCCTCGGGGAAGAGTTGTTCTTCGACGTGATCACACGCCCAACGATTGGCAGGAAGGAACGTGCAGTTGTGGCCAGCGCTGACCGCGACGCGTTGGGTCGCGCGGATTTCGCTGCCCGTGAGGTCGTACTCGGCGCCCACACGGCAGTATTCGAAGGTCTGATTTACGAATAGACCGATCGAAACGGAATCGGAGCCCGTGACATCGCAGTCCGGAGGCGCCGCCGAAAGAATCTGGAGCAAGTCACCCTGTTGGAGGGTGAACGTACCCGTGCTGCCCGCGCTGTATGCGGTGACGGAGTTGTCACTTGCCGCCATCACATGGGCCGCAAACTGAATGGTCACCTGAGTCTCACCAGGTTCGGCCGCAACCACAGTGAAAAACCCAGGATTGTTCGCAAGCTCGGTGGGCCCCAAAGTCACCGAGATTCGCATCTGGTGCGTCGGCAGTGCAGTCACGACGTAGTTCGACGTGAGCACGTGAGATGGCAGGAGAAGCGATGCGTCGTTCGTGAACGAGAAACACTGTCCGTCAATGTCGCCAGAGACCGCTTCTTCAGGACAATCACGGTCGATGCGATACTCGAGCGGATTGAACTGATACACGGTGACCGGCACGGTCGAGGTGAGACGGTATGAACCGCCCCGCACCAAGCGCGAACCGTTGCTCGCGTCCTTCGTCTCAGTGACCCACGGCAACTCGATCACCTCGAGCGCGCTAGGCGCCACCGTGCGCGTGAGCACGTTGCTCCCGCGGGTCACGGTCACAGTCGCAGGGACGTTTTGCGGATTCGATACCACCGCCGCAAACGTAAACGATGACGAGACTGAATTGGCGCTCGTGACCGGCCAATATTCGCAACCGATATACGAGTTCGACTCTGCCGCTTCGGCGCAGAGGTTGACGCACACACCCGTACCGGTGCAGCTCTCTCCGGCCGCCAAATCACAAGTGGAAACCGTCTCGTATCCCGAACCGTCTTCACGGCAACGCTGGATCTCGTTGCCATTGCAGCTCGTGCGGCCAGGGACGCATGTGACGCAGCCGAGTTCGGTCGTGCATGTCTGGCTCAAAGCCGAGCAGTCACGCCGACCACTTTCAGTGCCGTCTGGGTTGCACGAGACCTCTTCGGTACCAAGACAAAACCGCGCTCTGCCCGCAGCGCATGTCCCGACTGGACTGCCATCGGCGCCTTCGATACCGCCATCACGCGGCCGTCCGCCCTTTTCCTCAGTGCAGCCGACGGCAGCGAGTGAGAGCACGAGACACGAGACTAGAAGCGAAGAGACAGTTGTTCGCATGGTAGTTTCACCCAGTAAACGGGACGGTGTAGCCGGAATGAATTTGGGACGCAAACACCTATTCCCGCGATCGCGAATCTGTCTTCGTGCTCCCCGAGGCTCGACGCTTCATGAGCAGGGTCACTCGAAGAGCGGTAGGTCCTCTCCGGTCAGCGGAAAGCGCTGGGCTCCATCGCTCGCCTCGATGCCGATGAAGCGGCGCAGCGCACGGTGGATGCCCGCGGGCGTGAGCGGCACGCCGGAGTCGTCGGGCTCGAGCGTCGAGGGGCTCAGCTTTCGCGGTCGGACGGCGTCGTCGGTCGCGCCGATGAGTCGGTTGCCGAAGCGGGCCGCCATGCTCTCGGGAAAGATCGCGAGCATGCTGGTGGCCGGCCAGTGGTCCTTGCCGTTCTGACTGTTGTAGGTGGGGGTTCGCCCGAAGTCGGAGCCGACCACGACCATCACGCGATCGGCGAGGCCGTGGACCGCCGCTTGCTCGAGCACATAGTCGACACCGCGCAGCAGCTTGGCAAGCTGGCGCACGTGATCGCGATCGTGGTTCCCGTGGGTGTCGAAGCCGCCCAGCGTAAGGCTCGCCGCGACCGCGAGCCCATCCCGGAGCGCCGCCATCGTGATGTCCGTTTGCTGCATCGTTCGCTCGAGATCGTTGAGCTGGAAACCCGGCAGGTCAGCGAGCGCGTCAGACAACACGAGCCGCTCGAGATCGGTGCTGCCGCGCCGCGCGCTCTCGAGCTCGCGCATCGCGCGCTGCGCCGCCGGCAGGCCCTCGGCCGCTCGCATGCGTTCGAGGCGCGCGCGCTGCGCCGCGACGACGCGATCCCACGCCGGACCGGCGAGGTAGCGGTCGCCTTCGGGGCGCGAGGGATCGACCAGGTTCGGCGCCGCGATCCGCCGCATCGCCGTCGGGCTTGCGGCGCGAGAGAGCGCGACCAGACCCGCCGTGAAGTCGTAGCCGCCCTGGCTCACGTATCCGAGCGGGTGGGTGCCTCCGGCTGCGGCGACGACCAGCGCGCCGATCGACGGATGGCCGACCGTCGAGCGTCCGCTCCATACGTACCGAGTGCCGGTGTCGTGGTTGTTGGTGCGGGTGTCGACACCGTTGAAGACCGTCGTGCGCGCGCCCCAGCGCTCGAAGAACGCGCGGTTCGTGAGCATGTTCGCGGTGTACTCGGCCTCGTAGAGCACGTCGTAGCCGAGGCCGACGGGATCGACGTCATGATCGGCGAACCGGATCGCACCTGCGCTGCCCGACGCGAGCGTCACGCGGTTGTAGGCCGCATTTTCCTTTGGATCAGTGAAGAAGAGCGGATCCCACCCGCCCCCCGCGTGCACCGTGACGAGCAGCGGGCCGCGGTATCGATCCCCGTCGGCGAGCGCTCGCCATACGGTCGTCGGCACGAGGGTCATTGCCCCGGCCGCGCCGGCCCATCGGAGGAAACTCCTGCGGTCCATCTTCATGACGGGTCCTCTCTCACTCGTAGATGAAGCGGTAGTCGGAGAGCAGGTAGACCATCACGGCCTGCCAACTTCGGATGACGTAGTCGGGATCGCGCTCGATGCGCTCCGCCTCTGGCAGCTCGACCCCGGTCCAACGATCGACGCGACCTCGGCACGAATAGATGAGCGAGCGGCTCTCCTCGGAGGCCGAGATGCGCGCTCGTCCCTCACGCATCGTCTCGAGAAAGAGCTGGTAGGTCGCCTCGATCTCGGGATCGTTCGCGCTGAGCGTCTCGCCGAGCACGTGCGCATGCAGGCGCACGATGGCGGCGCGCACCGCTGCCGCGCCCTCGGGATCGGGAGCCCCCTCGGCGTCGATGGGCGCCGTGTCGATCTCCACCCCAGGGAAGAGCCGGCGCTCGCTGGGTGCGCGAGTGAAGTCGAACGCGGTCGCCTGACACGCGACCTCCGATGCCATGCGCGCTGCGACATTGGCCATCACGCCGTTGGGCGCGGTCAGACGATCGACGACCAGATCGGAGTCGATGCCGCCGTAGAGGATGCGGTAGTCCGTGACGAGATAGTCATTGCGCTCGACCGACGAGCGCCATGGAATCCCCGCGATCGCGCGCACCCGCCGCGCGAGCAGCTCGGGCGTCGAGAAGCGTGCGGTGCCGACTTCAGCGAGCTCGATCGCGCGCTCGCCATCCATGACACCATCGATGCCCGCAGCGCGGTAGTAGGGCGTCATCGCCAGCGCCACGACCAAGCGACGGTAGTCGAGCTCCGAGGCCACGAAGCGCTCGACGATATCGGTGAACACCGCATCCTGCGCCGCCCATGCACGACGTCGCGCCGCATAGTCGGCCTCGCGCGGGTCGCGCGGGTGATCGATGGGCTGACGCCCCGTGAGCCAGGTGTAGGTCAGCCGCGTGATCGCGAGCGGAAACCGCGTGTCGCGGGCAACCCGCTCCGCGAGCCATGCCAGACGTCCGCCCTCCGGAGCAGGCGGCATCGTCTCCTCTTCGAATCCGGGATCGAACACCCCGGCGGGCGGCGCGCGATCGGGAAAGTAGCGCTCTTGATCGTTCGCGTCGAAGCTCGAGAACGCGCCGGCGATCGGATCCATCACCGCGTGACAAACGACACACTGTGGGTCCTGACGCCACGGCGCATCGAACGCGCTCGACGCGTCGGGATCGATCGGACGATCCGCGACCGTGAGGATGTCGGTCGCCAGGAAGGTGCGCATCAGCCACCACGCGCGGTGGCGATTGAGATTGGTGCGGGTGGTGGGGAACCGGTTGAGGATCATCGGCGAGGTGAAGATCCCCGCATGCGGCCAACGCATCTCGACGCCATCGCGCGTCACCGACATTCGCCCTTCGCGCCACTCGCGTTCGTCCGTGGGGTCTTCGAACGTGACGTCGACGTCATAGATCGAAGCGGAATACGGGTTGAAGACCGAGTAGTCGGCGGTGAGGATCTCGCGAAAGGGCCTTCCTTCGCGCACGACGTGCGCGATCAGCTCGAGCGGCTCGCGGCCGAGCGCGAGCCCGATCCGGGTCTGCGTCGCTTCGTCGAGCGCGTCATACGGATCGCCCGCGTTCGGCCAGTCCATCTCGTTGAGCAGGCCGATCGCGCGCCCACGCGGCGCATAGCGTTCGGTGAGGAGCACATCGTTCCACGCCTCCATCAGTCGCTCGTCGAACGCAGCCTCGCTCGTCATCGCATAGAGCGCGCCCTCGAGCGCGGGCTCGCCACCGCTCGTCACTGCGTCGATCTCAGCGTCGGTGGGCAGCCGACCAACGAGGTGCAGCGACGCCTTGCGCAGCGTCTCGACCGGCGTAAGCAGCCGGAGCTCAGCGAACTGCTGTCCGTCGTCGGGGCAGCTCGCTTCGCCCTCTCCGGAGCGCAGCCGCTCGAGGAAAGCGGAGAACGTGGCGTACTCACCAGAGCCCTCGGGGAGCACCATGCCACCACCGTGCACCACCGCGCCCGAGGGCTTGGCGAGCAGCAACGAGGTGCCTTCGTACTCGTAGCCTACGATCTCACGAACCGCGGCGAGGTTCTGGTCGAGGAACCCCGGGTACGTCGCAGGCACCAGGCGAAACCGTGCGTTCTGCTCCCACGCCAACCCACCGGGCTGATGGCACGTCAGGCACGTTGGCTCGAGCACCGAGGACCAGACTTGCTCCGCGAATTGCTCGCGCGTCGTCTCGCATCCATCGTTCGATGCCCCTCCGATGTCCTCGCAACCGGCGAGGAGTGCCAGCGCGAACAGTGCCGTTCCGACCCGACATCGCCGAGTTCGAGCTCGCATCACTCGCACCTCCGGGGCCGGCACGGAGCACGAGAGTGTCCGTCCCTAACCTTGAGTTTCTGGGAGATCGCGCGAGGATGCAAGGCCCTCGTGGGCTGCCGCTCCGCGCCTCGATGCGAGCATCGAAACCAGCGGGATAATCACGCGTCGCTCGGGCCGTAACTCGTCTTCACCGAAGGTGACGTCGTACCTTTGAGCCCAGCGCCGAATGAATGCTCGGCCGTCGGGAATTTCTTTTCGCGCACCTCTTCGACATAGCGCGCCATGGCATCGCGCCCTTGCTCGAAGAGCTCTGCGTATCGCTTCACGAACTTCGGTTTCAGTTCCGGAGTGAGACCGAGCAAGTCGTAACTCACGAGCACTTGTCCATCACAGTCAGAGCCCGCACCGATCCCGATCGTCGGGATCGTGAGAGCCGCCGTGATCCGCCCTGCAAGCTCGCTCGGAATGCCTTCGAGGACGAGGCTGAACGCACCTGCAGCTTCGACGGCAAGCGCATCTTGGAAGACCCGCTCCGCCTCCTCACCACGCCCCTGCACCTTGAATCCGCCCATCGCGTGCACGCTCTGTGGCGTCAGCCCCACATGCGCCATCACCGGAATCCCCACTTGCACGAGACGAGCGATGGTCGGCGCCATCGCTTCGCCCCCTTCGAGCTTCACCGCATGCACACCACCTTCCGCAAGAAGGCGACCTGCATTCCGAAGCGCATCTTCGGCGCTCACCTGGTAACTCATGAACGGCATGTCACCGACGATGAGCGCGCGGCGAGCGCCACGCATGACCGCACGGCAGTGATAGATCATGTCGTCGACAGTCACGGGCAACGTCGTGTCGAGGCCCTGAACGACCATACCAAGCGAATCACCGACGAGCAGCACATCCGCGCCTCCTTCGTCGAGCATCCGCGAAAACGTGGCGTCGTAGGCAGTGACGACAGCGATGCGTTCACCGCGTTCCTTCATGCGGCGCAACTCGGGCACGGTCACGCGCGCTACGCGCGTGCTTTTTTGTTCGGTCATCTCGGCTCGCATTCATGGTCGCGGCCTGGTCGATTCCAGGTCCACGCCGCTCTTGCTCTCCGTTCGCGCTCATGTAGCACGACTTGGAGCTGCCCTCATGCGGACGACCCTCCGACGTCCAGCCAGTGCATGCTCATTCGCTTCTGCGAATCGAACCAAACCTCACCCGGCGATAGACCTGCAGAGCACGCAAGCGCGCGAAACTCCTTCACATCGTGTTTGTAGCAATGCTCGGTCACGACATATTCATCTCTTTCGAACATGAATGATTGTCCATCGAGCCGGATACGAAGAGGGCGAGTGGCGATGAGCCGCATCTCGATGCGCGAGCGCTCGGGCTGCCACACTGCGAGATGCCGGAACGCGCTCACGTCCAGCTCCGCGCCGAGCTCCTTTCGCATACGATGAAGTAAATTGAGATTGAATTCACTCGTGACACGGGCTTCGTCGTTGTAAGCGCGCTCGAGCAAGATCGGATCCTTCGAACAATCGACTCCGATGAGGACGACGCCACCATCCCCCGCAAGATCCCGCGCCCTTCGAAGAAAGCGCACCGCCTCCTCAGGCTCGAAGTTCCCGATGCTCGAACCGGGGAAGAACACGACGCGACGCGCATTGGGAACGGAACTGACGCCTTCGACGCGCGCGGAGTAGTCGGCAACGACAGGCTCGATTCGAAGATCAGGATATCTGCGCGACAGCGCCTCGGCCGTTTCCCGCAAATGCTTTGCCGAGATATCGATCGGAACATAGCGACTCGGTCTCTTTAGGACATCGAGAAGGATGAGCGTCTTGATGCTGCTCCCGCTGCCCAACTCGATGAGATCGACATGAGGCCCAAGCGTCATCGCCATCTGTGGAGCGTGACTCTCGAGCAACTCCGTTTCAGCCCGAGTTGGGTAGTACTCGGGTTGCTCGGTGATGCGCTCGAAGAGCAAAGACCCTTTGTGGTCATAGAAATATTTGCACGGAATCGAGCGCGGATTTCGACCGAGGCCCATGACCACATCGGCCATGAAGCGTGCTCGACTCGAGTCATTCAACGCCGTGTTGGGATCTCCAAAAGTCACATCAGCACCCACGAGCAAGCCTGAGGCCAGCCATTTGCCAGCGTGTGGCAGGAGGAAAAAAGTTTCGATAAGTCACGCGAAGATGTTCGCGCGGCGTGAAGCAAGAGCCCCCACGAAGTGTCATTTGACCGGACATGAATTTGCCGTTGTATTCAGCGAACGCACCCTCGAACGGACGATACCGTGGATAGGGGATGTACGGGCTCGAAGTCCACTCCCACACGTCGCCAAAGAATGGAGATGATTTGTTCGTAGGACGTGGATGGAGAACACCACTCTCCAGAAAGTTTCCGGACACGGATCCACGCATCGCCACGCTCTCCCATTCGGCCTCGGTTGGCAAACGTGCATTCGCCCATCGCGCATACGCATCTGCTTCGTAATGACTCACATGACACACGGGAGCCTCGAGTTCGAGTGGATGAACCCCATCCCATCGATGCTCGAGCCAGTGGCTCTCGCGTTTGCGCCAATACATCGGCGCGAACCACTCGAGCGCACGAACCGCTGCCCATCCATCGCTGAGCCACAATGCGGGATTCGAATATCCACCATCCTCGATGAACTCGAGATATTCACGGTTCGTGACAGGGCGCGTCGCGATCTCGAAAGGCTCGAGCCACACGCGATGCCGCGGTGATTCGTTATCGAACGCGAAACCTCGCTCGCGATCCCAACCGATCTCGACGAGCCCACCCTCCCCAGCCCGCCACTCCATGGGGGAAGGAGGAAGCGTCCGTTCGTACGTCTCCTCCTCGAAGCTCCGCGACCCCGCGAGCACCGGCTTCACATCCGTGAGGATCAGCTCTTGATGCTGTTCTTCATGATGCGTTCCGAGCATGAGCGCGGGCGCAGCCTCCCGCCACGCCGAGTCCGATGCACGAGCGACGAAATCACGCATGGTGAGATCGACTCGCTCGCGATACGCATGCACCTCTTCGAGCGTCGGACGCACCACGAGCGAACGCTCATGCCGCGGCTGTCGCGCACCGATCGCATCGTAATACGAGTTGAACACGTACTCGTAGTGGGGGTCGACAGCTGGAGGAGAAGCATCGACACGAGCGAGCACGAAGCGCTCGAAAAACCATGTCGTATGGCCCAAATGCCATTTGGTGGGGCTCGCATCCGCGAACGCCTGTGCCAGTTGTGCGTCGATCGAAAGTCGCCCTGCGAGCTCCATCGACCGGGCACGAACCCGCTCGTATCTCGAGAAGAGTGCATCGCGCTCATATTCCATGTGTGGAAACATATACACCAAGGCTCGTTCGCAACGTGAAACGCGCGATGTGGGGCGCAGAGGCCCACATTTCCGTATGGACGACCTTCATTTGAATGAATCAGAGCTCGCCCACCGCAGCGAGCAAATCGACGCGGGCGTTCTCTTGCTCGAGCTGGGCCAACACCTGCTGCAGCTCTGCTTGTTCGAGCGCGCGACGCGCTGAATCGAGCTCGAGCCCCGTCAGCGCTCCACTCGCAAAACCCGCCTCAGAGGCAACCGCAGCTCGACGTGCGACATCCACCTGACGCTCAGCGATCGCTGCACTGCGATCTGCTGTCGCAACTCGCCGATACGCGTCCCGTATCTCGAGCCGCACGGCGCGTCGTGTCAACTCGATGTTCTCATCTGCTTGCTCCACCGCGAGCTGCGCATCTCGCAACGCACCATATCGCGCACCACCGTCATAAAACGGAATGCTGAGTGACGCGAGCGCAATCCATTGTGTGTTTGGGTTGAACGCCGTGCGCGGCTCGGTGAACGAACCCGTCCAAGAGAGCGTGATTGAGGGTGCGAACCGAAACCATGCATCATCGACAGCACGGCTCGCCCGCTGACGACTCATCTCGGCACTCCGAACATCACTTCGCATCCCAATGGCCCGCTCGATCGCACGTGCCTCATCGGCAGGCACCGGACCGAGACGCGACGGCACCGCATCCATGGGCTCGGTCCGACCGATCGCATCCCCCAACTGATCCCACGCACGGACGAGAGCTTGATCGGCATCCGCCGCACGCCGGAGCGCATCGAGGGCCGCCACCTCTGCACGCGCCACATCGAGAGAAATCGCCGTGCCGAGCTCTGCTCGGGTTCGTGCCGCACGCCACTGACGAAGCGCATCCTCGATCTGCGAGCGCGCGAGCTCAGCCGCACGACGCGCCGCGAGCACGGTATAAAACGTGCGCGCGATGGCCGCCCGTGCGCGACGTCTCAAATCGTCCAACACGAGCCGCGCGAGATCGCTCGTGTCTTGCGCCGCGTGAATCGCGGCGATGGATCGCAGCGAAAGCGTCTCGCTGACCGAGATCGAGCCCGAGAGGGCATTCTCGTAGCGAACCACGAGCTGATCCGTTCGACTCATCCCATCGGAGTCGGTGATCGTGGTCGACCGAATGATCGGCTGATCGAAGCGCTGATACGTCAGCGAACCACTGATCACGGGAAGCAGCCCCGCCCAAGCAATTCGCTCCGCGGCCTCACCTCGTTCCACATCGAGGCGCGCCATCTCGAGATTGATCGCTTCACGATCGGCCATCGCGAACGCCTCGGTCAACGTGATCGCATCGGGGGCCGTTGGAAGAGGCCCAGGCTCGAAAAGACGGTCACGCTCATCTGCGTTCTCTGGCGGAATCTGCGCGAACGCAGAGCCCACCATCATCGCGAGCCATAGCTGGATAAACCAAAAAACCGTGAGATGATGAGCGGAGTGCGCTAGACCGGGCCTCGCGCACCCTAACAGATGCATGCTCATGAGACCCGCAGTATCGCAGAGCCACTCCTCGATGCACTTACGTTCGTCTGAATCACCTTCCCTCTCGTTGGTGTTCCTCTGCGGACTGGTGCCCGTTCTCCTGCTCGCGTGTGGATCGAACGGAACGACAAGCACCCCCGCCCGCGCAGCTGCGGGGGCTTCGGGATCGCGAACCGTCGTGACCGCGCGGGCCGAGCACACGGAGCACCAACGGACAGTGCTGCTCGGAGGCACACTCGAGGCCCCCGAGCAGGTCGAAGTCGCGGCTCGCATCGAAGGCGCCATCGTGTCGCTCACGGCCGATCTCGGCGACCACATCGCGCGCGGCGACACCCTCGCGCGCATCACACCCGAAGATTTTGCGGCCCGAGCAGCCGAGGTCGAAGCCGAGCTCTCCCAAGCTCGCTCAGAGCTCGCCCGCATCGAGCAGCTCGTGCATCACGAGCTCGCGACCACAGAAGCGCTCGAGCGGGCTCGCACCCGTGTGCGAGTGGCGGAATCGCAACGTGCGCTCGCGAACCGCCAGCTGCGTGACACGCGTGTGGTCGCGCCTTTCGACGGCGCCATTGCAGAACGACTCGTCTCCCCTGGAGCCTTCGTCCGTGTAGGAACACCGCTGTTTCTTCTCGTTGCCACCTCTCCTCTCCGCCTCGCGATCGATGTGCCCGAACGGCTCTCATCGGTCGTTCACGAAGGCACGGATGTCACGGTGGAATCCGAGGCCAACACCCGAGTCGTGGCGCACATCACACGGGTGGCGCCCATCGTCGATCCCGCGACCCGCACATACCGCGCGCTCATCGAGATCCCTCAGACCGAAACCACCCCCTTACGTCCTGGAATGTACGTGCGAGCGCGGATCGATCTCGGACGAATCGATGCCGTCCAACTGCCGCGTCAGGCGGTCTTCGAAGTCCTCGGCCGTTCTCGTGTCGTGCTCGTCATCGATGGGCGCGCGCACCCACAGGACGTCGAGCTCATCGACGAAAACGAAGGCGAGGCCATCGTGCAAGGAATCTCGGCCGGCGCAGAAGTCATTGCGCGTGGTCCGGGCCTCGTCGCCCCTGGAACTCAAGTACGAGCCGCGGCGGCCGTGCCCACACGAGAAGACCCCGCTGAACGAGGCGGAACGTGACGCTCTCCGAGATCTGCGTTCGACGTCCCGTCTTCGCGACGATGATCGTCAGCGCATGCGTTGCGATCGGCGCGCTCTCGTTCGAAAGCCTTGGCGTCGATCAGTACCCTGACGTCGAAATCCCGGTGGCCACCGTCACGACGCGCTTGCCCGGTGCAAGCCCCGAGGTCGTCGAAACCCTCATCACGCAGCTCGTCGAAGACGCTGTCTCCACCGCCGAAGGGATCGACGAAATTCGCTCGACATCGACCGAAGGCATCTCGATCGTCAGCATCAATTTCCTCTTGAGCCGCGATCGCGATCAAGCCATTCAAGATGTGCGCGACAAAGTCCAGAGCGTGCTCGCGCGGTTGCCGGAAGGTGCAGATCCGCCGATCGTGACTCGATTCGACGTCACCGCGCTTCCCGTGATGACGCTCGTCGTCTCGAGCGCACGCGATTTACGCGAAACGACCGAAATCGCAGAAGAGCGCATCTCGGAAGGCCTGGCCGGGGTGAGCGGGGTCGCGCAAATCACCGTGATCGGAGGGCGACGCCGGGCCTTCATGGTGGAAGTCGATGCCGAGGCACTTTCGGAGCATCGATTGACCGCAAGTGATATCGAAGCCGCCATCCGCGCGCAGAACATCGAGCTGCCCGGTGGACGAATCGGCAGCCAAGCGCGCGAAGAAGGCGTTCGAGTCCTCGCACAAGTCGAAAACGCAGCCGAGCTCGGCCGGGTCATCGTCGACGAACGCAGTGGAAGCACACCGCTGCGCCTCGCGGACGTGGCGCGCGTCACGGATGCCGAAGAAGAGCCGCGCTCTTTGTCACGCCTGGATGGCACGCCAGCTGTCTCACTGACAGTACAGAAGCAGTCGGGCACCAACACTGTACTCGTCGTCGATGCGGTGCTCGCACGACTCGACGAGTTACGCCGCGAATTACCCGAAGACGTGCGCATCGAGATCATCCGCGATCAATCGACGTTCGTGCGCAGCTCCATTCACGAAGTCGAGCTCCATCTCGTGCTCGGCGCCATCCTCGCTTCATTCGCAGTGCTCATTTTCATGGGGTCCTTCCGTTCGACGCTCATCGCGGCCATCGCGATCCCCGCATCGATCGTCACGACCTTCGCCATCCTGCGTGCGCTCGATTACACGCTCAACAACTTCACGATGCTTGCACTGACGCTCAGCGTCGGCATCGTCATCGACGACGCCATCGTCGTCCTCGAGAACGTCCATCGCCACGTCGAAGAAGGCAAGAGCCCCTTCCGTGCTGCCATCGACGGAACCAAAGAGATCACCCTCGCCGTCATGGCGACCACGCTCTCGCTCGTGATCATCTTCCTTCCCACCGCGTTCATGGAAGGCCGCGTCGGCCGGTTCTGGCGAAGCTTCGGAATCACGACCGCCTTCGCCATCATGATCTCACTCTTCATCGCGCTCACGTTGACGCCCATGCTGTGCTCGCGTTTTCTGTCGGCGCATGAAGGGCATCGAAAGAACATCCTCGTACGCGCGGTCGATGCGCTCAATGCACGCCTCGAAGAGGCTTATGGGCGCATGGTCGAGTGGTCGTTGCGGTTCCGCTGGCTCGTCGTCATCATCGCGATCCTGACGATCGCGTCGATCTCTCCGCTCGGCGAAATGGTCGGCAAAGACTTCGTTCCTCGTGACGACACCAGCGATTTTGCAGTCATTTTGACGATGCCCGAGGGCTCGACGCTCGAATCGAGCACGGAGCTCTCGGCCGAAGTCGAAGGTGTGCTGCGTGGCGTGCGCGGCGTACGTCAAATCTATACGTCAGTCGGCAGTCAGCGCGGCGGCGACGATGTCACAGACGTCCAGATGTACATCACCGTCACGGACCTCGCCGAACGCGACTGGCCTTTGAACGATGCGATCGCCGAAGCGCGCCGCGCGCTCACGGCCTATCCCGATCTGCGCCCCTCGGTGCAAGCGGTCGGGGGTCTGAGCGGTGGTGCACGTGGAAGCGAGCTCACCTTTTCAATCCGCGGGCCGGATCTTCGAGAGCTCGATCGACTCGCGCTCGAACTCATGACGCGAATGCGGCAGATGCCTGGCTTCGTCGATGTGGATACCTCCGCGGCCGTACGTAAGCCGGAGGTGCAAGTGCGCATCGATCGTGATCGCGCAGCGGACCTCGGCGTACGTGCAAACGAGATTGCAGGTGCGCTTCGAACTCTGACCGGCGGCTCGCCCATCAGCACGATTCGAAGCGCGGACGAACAATACGACGTATGGCTGAGGCTCGAGCCCGAAGATCGGCAATCGATCCAGAGCCTCGCTGCGATCCCCATCCGCGGTGCGAGCGGCACCGTGCGACTCGATGCCATCGCGGAGTTCGAGCGCGCCCGAGGACCGGCGCAAATCGAGCGCCTCGATCGCAGCCGTCAAATCGAAATCGGGACGAACCTCGACGGGGTGCCGCTCGGAGAAGCCGTCACCCTCATCGAAGGGCTCGGCCGTGAGATTGACATGCCTCCTGGCTACACCCTCGCGTTCGGAGGTCGCGCTCGACTTCTCGACGAGACGATGAGGAACTTCTTCTCTGCCCTACTCCTCTCATTCCTCTTCATGTACATGGTGCTCGCCGCGCAGTTCGAGAGCTTCCTTCATCCGATCACGATCATGCTCTCGCTCCCACTCGCGATGCCCTTCGCGCTTCTTTCGCTCTATTTCCTGAACGACACGCTCAATATCTACTCGGCGTTCGGCACCTTCATGCTCTTTGGGATCGTCAAAAAAAACGGCATCCTTCAGGTCGATTATACCAATACGCTCAAAGCGCGCGGCATGCCGACGCGTGATGCGATCGTCGAGGCCAACAAGAAGCGTCTTCGCCCGATCCTCATGACGACGCTGACGCTCATCGCGGGCATGATCCCCATCGCGATGGGCGAAGGCCCCGGCTCCGCGAGCCGCGCCTCGATGGCCAAAGTGATCATCGGCGGACAAGCACTCTCGCTCTTGATCACACTCTTGATCGTGCCTGTTGCGTACTCACTCTTCGACGATTTCGGCACATGGCGCACCCGCCGCAAAGAGCGCTCTTCACAGAAGCACGAGCCGCCTCCCGACGAAGCCAAGGAAGAAGAAGAGCCCTACTCCCGCACGGGCTCGTAATACTGAACCAGGATCGTCTTGATGAACGCGTCGACGGTGCCGCCGATGCGGATCACTTCTTAGGAAACGCCGTCTTCGCTGCGCCGTAAGGATCGGGCCATGGCATGTCGTATCCCTGCGCAGCAGCGGCATGAAGCGTGAAATACGGATCATACAGATGCGGCCGCGCCAAGGCGCAGAGATCGGCGCGCCCCGCGAGCAAGATCGAGTTCACCTGATCGTAGTCTTGAATATTGCCGACCGCGATCGTCGGCACTCCGACTTCATTGCGGATTCGATCACTCCACGGCGTCTGGAACGCGCGGCCGAAGACAGGACGCGCCAAAGGCGATGTTTGTCCTGTGCTTACGTCGATCACATCACAGCCGCGTGCATGAAGCGCTCGCGCGAGCACGACGGCATCATCACCATCGAATGCGCCTGAGACCCAATCTGTCGCCGAGATGCGCGCCGACATCGGGCGGTCGCTCGGCCACTCGGCGCGCACTGCGTCCCACACCTCCAGGGGAAACCGCATTCGGTTCTCGAGCGAACCGCCATACTCGTCGTTGCGCTGATTCGAGAGCGGCGTGAGGAACGACGAAAGCAGATACCCATGCGC
This sequence comes from uncultured Sandaracinus sp., assembly GCA_964481145.1. Taxonomy (GTDB): domain Bacteria; phylum Myxococcota_A; class Polyangia; order Polyangiales; family Sandaracinaceae; genus Sandaracinus. The sequence continues at coordinate 43,089 of CAYZTA010000026.1, read as the reverse complement.
CAGATGGAGCTCGAGCAAATCGAAGCCCGCCCTCGCCGCATTTCGCGCGCCGCGCACGTGTGCTTCGACCACTTCATCCATATCGCGACGCGTCATCGCGCGCGGCGACGCGCTGCCCTTGCTCGAGTCGTACGCAATCTCCGAAGGAGCGATCAGCTCCCAGTTCCCATCGTCGAGTGGCTCGTCGATGCCGAGCCACATCTTCTTCGTCGAGCCCTTTCTTCCCGCGTGTCCCAGCTGTAGTCCGATGCGCGCCTTCGAGCATCGATGAACGAAATCGACGATTCGCTTCCACGAAGCGACCTGCGCGTCGCTCCAAATGCCAGTGCACCCAGGCGTAATTCGCCCCTCGGGAGAGATGTCGGTCATCTCCGTCATCACGAGACCTGCGCCGCCGATCGCGCGCGAACCGAGATGCACGAGATGAAAGTCATCAGGCAAGCCCTCCTCTGCGCTGTACATGCACATCGGCGAGACCACGATCCGGTTTTCGAGCTCCATCGTTCGGAGCCGGAACGGCACGAACATCGGCGGCGGAGTGGTCGCCAAGCCGGCCTTGCTCGCGAAGAAACGATCTGCCTCTCGAACGAACTCAGGATCGCGCAGCGCGAGGTTGCTGTGCGTGATGCGTCGTGAACGCGTCAGGAGACTGAACGCGAGTTGCATTGGTTCGAGAGCGGCATGATGGCGCTTCGCTTGCTCGAACCATTCGAGGCTTTGCTGAGCCGCCGTCTGAATGCGCCCGACCATCGGTTGGCGCTCGGCTTCGTAATCGGTCAATGCCTTCGGCAAATCGCTCCCATTTCGCGCGATCGACCCCGCGAGCGAGATCGCATCTTCGAGCGCGATCTTCGTCCCTGATCCGATCGAGAAATGCGCTGTGTGTGCCGCATCTCCCATGAGCACAACGTTCTCATGGAACCAACGCTCGTTGCGCACCGTCGTGAACCGAATCCACGTCGAGCGATTCGGCAAAAGGGGATGTCCTCCGAGCTCACGCTCGAACACCTTCTCGCAATACGCAATGCTCTCCGCCTCGCTCGCGTTCTCGAGACCCGCTCTCTGCCAGCTCGCGTCATCGGTTTCCACGATCACCGTCGACGTTCCACGCTGCTCCGCGCTCGCGGACGCGAACTGATACGCGTGGATCTGGAAGAGGCCGTGTTCGTTCTCGCGGAAACTAAACGTAAACGAAGGGAATGTCTGCGTCGTTCCGAGCCAAATGAAGCGAGACTTCCTCACATCGAAGCTCGGCCGAAACGAACCTTCGAAACGCTTGCGCACCGTCGAACGGAGGCCGTCGGCGCCGATCAACAGATCCGCATCACGCCGATATTCGTCGACGTCTTCTTCCGTGAACTCGCGCTGGAACTCGAGCCGGACTCCGAGCCCGCGTGCGCGCCCCTGCAGGATTTGGAGCAGCTGTTTCCGGGAAATGCCGCAGAATCCGTGGCCTCCACTCCGGATACGCTCTCCCTTCACGAAAATGTCGATATCGTCCCAACGCGAGAAATTCTTCGTGATCTCACGGTACGTCTCGGGGTCTGCCTCTTCGAGGTTGCCCATCGTCTCGTTCGAGAAGACGACCCCCCATCCGAACGTGTCGTCGTCACGATTGCGCTCGATGACGAGCACATCATGCGAAGGATCGACCTTCTTCAGGAGAATGGAGAAATAGAGGCCCGCAGGCCCACCGCCCAAGATTCGTACACGCACGGCGTGACTCTATCCAAAGAGACGCGTATTGCCTCCCCGGGCTGTGAGCTCACTCGTAAGTTTCGAGCAGGCTCACTCGAAATGGTAGCTTGTCTCCGGTATGGCGACCACGGGTTCTGCGCTCGCGACAATCGATGCCAGGCATCCAATCGTAACGAGCGCGTGATCTCGATGCGTGCACACGAGCTCACTCGAAATGGTAGCTCGCCTGCACCGACGCCACGTTCCACCCTGCCGTGTACGTCCCGTTGTTCACGATCGCGCCGTAACCCGATGGGTAACATCCCGTGTCGCTCACGGGTTGATTCGGATCGTAGCCGTTGCCGGCGGGACATCCTTCCGACGTTCCCGTCCCAAGCGCGGCCACACCGCGGAAGTTCCCGTTGGTGATCCGCGTATCGACTTGGAAGATGTGCGCGTATGCGATCGAGAGGTCGAAACGGCCGAAGCGGAAGGTCGCGCCGAGGTGCAAGCCCACGCGATACCCGTTGATGAAATCCTGAATCAGATAGCGCGAACGTCCGAGCGGAATCTCCGTGTGGACACCGCCGCGCACCGCGATCTCTCCAGGCACGATGTTCCAATCGCCGCCGAGTCGGATGCCGAGCACGTCACGAAAGCCATGAGGAATCGGCTGGGCCGTGGGCACCGGAAGTTCCGCCCCGTCCACCAGCACGGTGGCCCCTCGCGGAAGCATCACGGTGAAATCATCGACCTGCGAGTTCAACTCGTAGACGACATCGAGCTCGATATCGAACGCCTCCGAGTACATCGAGTCATCGACCACGTCGCGAACAGCGGCTTCGAACCCGCGCTCCCAGGGCCGCGGACGAATTCGATCGGCATACCGAATCGCAGCCGCGACTTGCCATGGCTGCCCGGCGCGAAGGGTGGCGCCGTCGACTCGATTCAACGTGGGCATGGAGGTCGAAGCGGTCGAGTAGGCGCGCGTCGTGAGATCGAGGTGCCCAGAAGCTTCGGTGATGCCTCCAATCGCATCCGAAACGCGGCCGCTCACCATGATGTCGAGATTTGGAATGGGCTGTACATGCACGCTCAAAATGGCGGCCGGGACGAAGAAATCGACGAACTGTGTCTGGGTACGAATATCACTGAAGGGGTCTTCACGGCGTCCGTCTCCGCTGCTCGTGATGTTCTGAAAACCGACGATGCCAATCCCCCACTGGAACGTGAATCCCACGCGAATGAAATCCGCGATACGCCATCCGATACCGACGCTCGGATGAATGAGGACAAGATTTTGATCGACGAGCCCAAAGCGCACCGGGGACGGTCGGAGACCTTGTTGCGTGTCGATCGTCCCATCGCCATTGCCCCACCGAGAGTTATTGACTCCACTCGGCGTGAGTACCCCGAATGCGATTCCGATTTCACGAATCGGACGAAAGGCAAAGACGAGATTCGGCGACGGCGCTGGATAACCAGAGTTACATACCCGCGGATACGCTTCGGCGAGCCAAGCATCGGGATTGGGCCCCTCACTATTGAAGATCGTATCCCCCGATGTCCCGATGTTCGGATCACCGTATGCCCCCGGGCGCTGAACGCAAGAATCGTAAAACGCCAGATGTGAGTTCAACATCAACTGCGTATCTGGCAAATCCGCGAGCATCGCCGGGTTATAGGCGATCGCCATCGGATCATCGGCGCGCGCGGCAAACGCTCCACCGCGACCCAAAGCCCGCGTCCCTGTTGCCGCATATTCGAACCCGCCCGCAGATGCGCTTTCTGGAACGAACCAAACGAGCGCGAGCAGAACGATCAAAAACCGAAAAGAGCGGGTCATAGGGGCGCGAGGATATCGAGTGCCTTGCCTTCGTGCCAATCCTTCCGCGTCGCGCGGGGTCGCACGTGAGGCAATGCGCACCGCGCGCCATATGCACATATCGTGAAAGCACAAGGCTTTTCACGTGCCTGACGGCACGGCACCCGCGTTGCGTGGACCGAGTTCCACTCGCGAGGAGGAGCCACGAATGGCACTGGACGTCCGAGAGGAGCGCGGCACCGCGCTCGAGAAGCAGGAGTTCGACTGGCGGGACATCGTTCGCGTCCCTTATTCGAAGCTCGACGACGATGCGTTCACCCGCGTGCGGGTGATCCTGATGAACGGCATCGAAGCCGATGCGCTGCGTTTCAAGCACATCGCCGCACGAATGAATAGGGACTTGCGGATACCGCTCGCGCGCATCCGCCGCGTCGAGCATTTCCAACAGACGATGGTCAACTGGCTCAATCCGCCCGACCAGAGCGCGATCGAGACCACCCTCGGGTTCGAACAGGTCGCGATCGAGGTCACCGCGAACGTCGCGCGCAACGAGCCCGACGAGTACATGCGGCAGATCTATGACTTTGGTCTGCTCGAAGACTTCGATCATCTCTATCGCTACTCGGCGCTCTACGATCGCCTCGAAGGAAAAGACGCGAACACCATCGTCCAGTCGTACTCCGACATTCTGCCGGGCCGACCCACCTCGGTGGAGCATCGCGCACCCGAAGACGACGTGCGGTCGCCCTACGACCGCAAGAAGGCGCACGTCCTGACGAAGATCCACGCGGCGACGATCACTGCGGCGGAGTACCAGACGCACGATTACTACATGACGATCGGTCCGACGTTCTCGGATCCGATCGCGCGCCAGCTCTACGCCGAGATCGCCGCGATCGAAGAGCAACACGTCACGCAATACGGAACGCTGAGCGACCCGGACGAAACCTGGCTCGAGAAGTGGCTGATTCACGAGCTCACCGAGGTGTGGAATTACTGGTCCTGTTACCAGTCGGAAGGCAACGCGCGCCTCAAGGACATCTGGGAGCGATTCCTCTCATACGAGCTCGGACATCTCCATTTCGTGATGAATCTGTTCGAGCAGATCGAGAAGCGAGACCCCGCAGAGATCGTCCCGAAGTCGCTCCCCAAGCCCATCAAGTTCGAGAGTCAGCGCGACTACGTTCGCGAGGTGTTGCGTGAGCAGGTCCACCTGCGCGCCAACGGCACCGAGATCGTCCCGCCCGAGGAAGAATCGAAAGCCTCGATCGCCGCGCGAAAGCGCCTGAATTCGAAGGGATCGCCGTCGGAGATCGTCGCCGCGGGATGGGTGTGGTCGCCGGGAGGCGAGATCGCCGCGCGGAGCGTGGGTGCGAACGGCCACGGCAACGGACATGGCAAGAAAGCGCGCGGCGGGCGCGAGGAGGTCAGGCGATGAAGTCCCCGAAGGAAGCGATCACCGACAAGCTCAAGAGCAAGCACGTCAACCGCACCGGGATGGCGCTCTCTCCCAAGCACTCCAAGGAGATGATGGAGACGCCGGAGATGACCGAGCCCTCGAGCATGGGTGACGGGACCGGCATCGCGGAAGTACGAAGCGCATACACCAAGGACGCCGAGCCGATCGGCACGATGCCTCCGCCGGCCACGATGAAAGGCGCGGCGAAGACTGCGATGAAGGCGATTCAGGGCGAGCATGCGGCGGTGCTTCTCGACAAGATCGGCGAGCGCCTCGCGTTCGAGCGCACTGGCACGCGCCTCTATGAGGCGCTCTTGGCGCGGTTTGGCGATATGAAACCGAAGACCCCTGGTGGCCCGACGCGCGCGAAGATCGAGCAGATCCTCGAAGAAGAGCGTAAACACTTCATGATGCTGCACGAAGTGATGCAGGAGATGGGCGGCGATCCCACGGCGATCACGCCCTCGGCCGACGTCTCCGGTGTGCTCTCGATGGGCGTCCCGCAGGTGCTGCTCGACGCGAGGATGAGCTTCAACCAGTGCCTCGAGGCGATCCTCCTTGCCGAGCTCGCCGATCACGACGGCTGGTCGATGTTGATCGATCTCGCCGAGGCGTTTGGACAAGACGAGCTCACCGAGCGCTTCTCCGAGGCGCTACGTGAAGAAGACGAGCATCTGCGCGACGTGCGCGCGTGGGTGAAGGCGGGAACATTCGACCAGGCCGGCGTTGCGTTCAAGGGCGACAAAAAGAAAGCGACCTCGCACGCGCACCGCTGAACGCCCGTGAAGTCCCGACAGGCGTCTATGGCACCTGCCCCGCCGTCCCGATCGCCGAGATGCTCCCGTGTCCTTGATCGATCCGAACGCGAACCACGGCGTTGCCGCCGATGAGTCGGGCTTCTTCCTGAAGTGCTTCGAGCACCGACTCGAGATTGGCGCGATTTCCTTCGCCTCGCGCTCGGACGATCGCGATCTCGCGAAATTCGGCAGGCGGGGTGTCGGTCTCCATCACGATGCGAACGGGTCCGTTCGAAGGAGACGATGGCGTTCCTGTCACCACGTGTTCTGCGACGAGACGACCGCAACCCACGATGGATAGAAAAGAGAGTACGAGCAACAAGCGTTTCATGGCACAGCTCCGGCAGAGACCATGAGAGAAGAGGTCATGGCGCGGCCCACGAGATGCAGTGTGGCAACTTCGTGCTGGCGTGTCACCGAGCGAGTGCAGGTTTGTGGTGATTGCTGCGAGCCGCAGCTGTAGCTCTCTGTCGAAGTCGATGAGACCATCTCGTAGCTCGTGGAGTAGCGATCGATCACGCCAGTATCGCCTCCAAGCTGCGCAACGTGCTCCTGAAACTCCACGATCGCGCGCTCGAGCGACTCGACGGAATCGACTTGTACGATTCCGATCTCGCGGACCTCGGGTGGCGTGTTCACGACGAACACTCGAACGATGCCTTCATAACGAACCGTAGGACCGCTCGCGGTTCGATAAGAGCTCGAATGAGTTCCGCTGCATCCCGCAGCGATGATGATCGCGACAAGTGGGATCCACGAGCATTCACGGTTTGGACTGGATGGCATATGGGATAGATATCTTATTTCTCAGGGCGACGCCCGCCTCTCACAGACAGCCGGATCACTCCAGCGGTCGTCACCATCGAACCGACTCCGATCTCATCACCGCCCACTTCGAACGAAGATCCCGAGCTGGCTCTGGAGCTGGCAGGAGGCCTCGCGTATGGAACCGAGCCCGACGTGAGCTTTGCGGGCATGGTCTCGGGGCGGCTTCGTTGGCCGCTTTTCTCGTTTGCGATCGGCGCACGCGTGGACACCCCCGCAACCGCACAAGCCGGAAGCGGCAAAGTCGAAAGCTGGGTCGGGCTCGCGACCGCGGATGTTTGCGTTCATTGGGAGTGGTTTGGAGCCTGTGCGCTCCTTCACGTGGGCGGGCTCCGCGCAGCAGGGATTGGCCTGCCCGATGCGCGTCGCGCGGCTTCCGAGTACGCCGCGCTCGGCGGATCGATCCTCGCGCGCTTCGAATTCGCGCCGGGGTGGGCCCTCATCCCTCGCGTCGATGTCCTCGGCGTGCTCACCCGCGTCTCGCTCTTCGTGGACGAGAGCACCGTGTGGGTCACATCCCCTGCATCGCTCTGTGCTCGGCTCGGGCTCGAGTGGGCGCTTCGATGAACGATTTTCTTCTCGGAGACGTGACGGAAGACGGCGCTCTCACCCAATCGCGTAGGTAAGTGAGCTCTGGGCCTGTGCCGACCTTCCGCGAGATCTACGATCGAGAATACGGCTTCGTGCGTTCGTCGCTGCGGCGCTTGGGCATCGCGAATCGGCATCTGGACGACGTGTGTCACGACGTCTTCGTGGTCGTGCACCGCTCGCTCCCGACCTTCGATCCCGCGCGCCCATTGCGCCCATGGCTCTTTGCGATCGCCCATCGGACCGCGTCGGACTTTCGACGACGCGCCCCTCAACGTCGCGAGGTCCTCGACGAGCAACCCGCGAATGCCCGCACTGCAAGCAGCGACCCAGAGCGCGACTTGGAGCATCGACGCGCCTGGGCATTGGTCGACAAAGCGCTCCACGCGCTCGACCCAGATCGCCGAGCGATCTTCGTGCTGCACGACATCGAACAAACGCCCATGCCGGAGATCGCCCTCGCGCTCGATGTGCCGCTCAATACGGCCTATTCGCGCTTGCGTTTGGCGCGCCGTGATTTTCAGGCCGCGATTCGTGCCGAGTCCGATGTATCCGAAGGTGAAAAAGAATCGGAGCACTGCGATGACGCGTGACCATGAAGATCACGAAGAGTTGGCTCCTGAGATCGGCCGTCTGCTCGAGCTCGAGCGCGACAGAATCCCCGATGTCGACGGCAAGCAGGAAATCGCCATCCGACTCTCTCGAAGCCTCGGTGTCCCGATCGAAGCCTTGAGCGAAATCTCCACGAGCCCCACGACTCCGATGTCGTGGCTCGGAGCGAAGCCGCTGGTCACTTTGATGAGCACCTTGGCCGTTGGAATCGCATCGGGAATGGCCATCGGCGTGAGCATCACGCCCCGCATCACAGCGCCCATGGAAGAATCGACGGCCACTCCAGAGGATGCGCCGCGACGAGCACTCGAGGCCCCGACGAGTGTGCTCGATGCCGGCACATTCGAAGCGGTGGAGCCATCTCCACCCCCGCCCCCGCGTGGTCCTTCGCGCACCGAGCCCACGACGCGCAGCGACGAGACCTTCGAGCGAGATCGCGAACGAACGCTCATCGAGCGCGCGCGTTCGGCGCTCGCCCGAGGACGATACGAGGATGCCCTTGGGGCCATCGAACGGCACCGCCGGCTTTATCGAAACAGCGCGCTGATCGAGGAGCGTGAGGCGCTCTATGTTCAAGCCTTGCTCGGCTTGGGACGCGCCGAAGAAGCGGATCGCGCGCTCACGAATTTTCGTTCGCGATTCCCTCACAGCTTATTCGGCCCCGCGCTCGAACGTGCACGCGCAAGCCATCAGGCACCCTGACCCTGATCCACTGTCTTCGTAATCAAGTACAAAAGGCCAATCGTCCTCGCCCAGCGCCTTGATGGTCGCGATGCTACACTCGGTTCACCGTGACGCTGAAGCTGACGGAGAAAGATTTGGAGCTCCTCGCCGAGAAGGAGGCATCGCGCGAGCGCGATCGTCAGACGGTGGCGGAGGGGAAGTGCACCTGGGCGGAAATGAACCAGTCCAACTCTTGGGCGACGTCGGTCATCCACTTCTACCGCCCCGTGATGAAGTCGATCGGAAAGCGCCCGCGGCGATAGCTTCGCGCACTCGCTTCCGGCAAGGCTCCAAGCGTCATCGGGTCTGCGGTTCTTGATGGACTCTTCGCCGTATCCCCGCAGGTAGAAACCGGCCGATCTTCAGCACGGAGCATGTTTCGAACAAATCACGTAGATTCAGCGCGAACATGAAGAAACCTGCGTCTTGGCGACTGCTCGTGGGATGGGTGTTCGGCATGGGGCTGTGGCCACTCTCTGCGCAAGCGTCCGCACGCCTTCTTTACACCGCGCCACTCGATTCCAGCTGTCCGAACGAAACAGCGTTCATCGACCTCGTGCGGGCGCGCCTTGGTGGCTCGCCTTTCGATCCTGCAGGGGAACACGAGCTCGAGCTCATGATCACCACCGAGGAGTCAGAGCTCGTCGGAACTTTGCGTTGGCTCTCCCCCGATCGATCAGAGCTCGGCCGGCGCACTGTCAGTGCCGACGATTGTGGCGAGCTCGCGGATGCATTGGCCGTCGCGACCAGCATCGTTCTCGAAGCGATCGTAGAAGAGGAGCGCACCGCAGAAGAGGAGCTCGCCACAGAAGCGAGCGCGAATGACACAACGGTCCAAGAAGCCGGAGCGACGGAGGCCCCGTCGACCGAATCCAACACGGCAGCGCCGGGACGTGATCAAGAAGAGGCCCCGCCCGAAGGTGACTCGCTCCATGCTCGGATCGGTGCAGGAGTCGGGGTTGGCTTTGGCGTGGGTCCCCTTCCTCACACGGATTTTTCAGTCAGTGGCGCACTCGTGTGGCCACTCTTCGGGCTCCGCGCCCGCGTGCATTATGCGGACACATTCGCAGAGGAACACGTCGGGGGCGGCTACGGCTTACGAACTCGCCTCGTCCGCGGCGCAATCGACGTATGTTATCTCCCGAGTCCTTTCGAAATCTGCGGCACCGGGTCTGCCGGGATGCTCGAAGGCGAGCCGAGCGGCGTGCGCGAGCCCCACATCGGACGCGCCGCCCTCGGGACCCTCGGCGCAAGCTTCGGTGGCACCATCGCGCTCGATGAGCATGTCTTCTTACTGATTTCTGCGGAGCTTGCTCTCTATCTCACCCGTCCATCCTTCGTCGTCGGGACCGAACACCTTTGGACGGCGCTTCCCGTGATTGGGCAGCTCTCCGTGAGTTTTCTCGTAGAGCCGTGACGGATTCTCAGCGCTGGACACCGAGTTTGAAAAGACATGAACGAGTATTTCGAGCGCCTCTTCACCGAGGAAGTGAGCTGGGTGCATCGCACCTTGATTCGCCTCGGCGTGGCGCCTCGCGATGCGGAAGACGGCGCGCAAGAAGTCTTTACTTTCCGTGCATCGACGACTCGCCGAATGTGACCGGGCGCGCCCTGCGCGGCCTTGGCTATTCACTTTTGCTTATCATTACGCCTCGAATTACCGGCGCCTTGCCCGCCATGTGCGCGAGCATGGCGAACACGACGTAGAGCTCGCGACATCGAGCGACCCCGAACGAGACCTCGCTGGCGCAGAAGCACGCGCGCTCGTCATTCGTGCGCTCGAAGACTTGCCGGACGAGCGCCGTGTCGTCTTCGTCGCGCACGAGCTCGAAGAGCTGGCCGCCGCCGATATCGCAACGATGTTATCGATTCCCGTCAACACCGTGTATTCCCGCCTTCGATTGGCGCGCGAGCAATTCATGCATACTGCCGCGCGGCTCACTGCGGAGGAACGCCACCGAACGAGTGAAGGAGAACGTCGATGACGCGCGACGAATTACCCGAGCTCCCGAGCGAAGTACGTGCGCTCCTCCGAGCCGAAAAAGCAGCACCGCCGCTTTCGAACGACGCCATCGGTGCGATGCGGACGCGCCTTCACGCGGCGATCGAAGCGGTCACACCGCCCGAGTCCACGCAAGCGCCACCGCCCATACCGAACTCGCCGCGCTTCCACGGAGCGAGCCTGGCCATCGGCGCGCTCATCGGCGCGTTCGCAGGAGCGACCGCGATGTGGCTGCTCACTCGGAATGAGGTCCCCATTCGACCCTCGAGAGAGGAGCCGCTGTCCATCTCCATCCCCGAACGCGAACCCGAATCTCCCGATCGTGCTTCGTCTCGTGTCGAGAGCGATGAGGCGAACGTCGCCATTGAAAACGAAGCGCGGACCTCCGATGAAATAGTCGTTCCAGCAGAGACACCGCGCAGGAACACTCGCTCGCCCGATACCGCGCACATCGAAGCACCGCGTCGCGAAACGAGCTTCGCCGATGAGCGGCGCGTCTTGGATGCCGCGCGAACTGCGATCAGCAGCGGTCACGTCGAAGAGGGGCTCGATGCCTTGCGTCGACATCTACGAGATCACGAAACCGGTGCGCTCGCCGAGGAACGCGACGCGCTCGAGATTCGCGCGCTCCTCGAGCTCGGTCGCATCGGTGAGGCGCGAATGTACGCAGAGAGCTTTCGCAGCTCCTATCCAGGCAGCGTGTTCTGGCCGTCGATTCAAGCGCGTCTCGCGCGTGCAGGTTCGCACGCCGAGGGGGAAGACGTGAGTACTCTCTCACGTCCGTGACGAGCAAAGGTCGTATCCCACCGACCAGAGTCATGACCATGCTGCCTCGTTCATGCGCTCTCGTCCTCGCGCTCTTTCTGCTCACAGCCTGCGCCTGCACCACCGTGGTGTCGGTAGGAATGCCAAACGACGCAGGCCCGCTGCCACTCGATGACGCAAGTCCGCTTCCGATCGTTGATGACGCGGCGTCGAATCCCGATGCGGCCATTCCACTCGCGAGGCCCACGCCGGAGATCTCGCTCGAGGAGCCGGAGTGGGGACTCGACCCGGGCGTGACCACCGCATCGGTCGCATGGAACGGCGAGATGTATTTGGTCGCGTTCGCGACGAGCTCGGGCGGGCAGGATCAAATCCGCGCGGCTCGCTACGACGCTGAGGGGAATCTGCTCGATCCTCGCGGTTTTTTCGTCGGCACGGGTACGTCACCACGAGTCGTCACTCTGCCCGATGGCAACTTCCTCTGTGCGTGGCAGAGCCCGCTCCCCGAAGCGCCCCCGAGTAGGCCAGTGGCAAATCCGGTTGTTTACACCGTGATCACCAGAGAAGGAGAACAGGGTATCGTGAGCCACTTTGATGGCTTCGACACAAACTGGGACATCATCGCATTTGATGTCGCGGTTTTCGACAGCAACGTATGGGTTGCCTACTCCGATCGAGGATTCTATGCGATTACACCGTACCCGTATCTGACAGCCGACCGTAAGCTCGACAGTCCCCCGTTGTATTCGGAGAGATCGTTCGCAGCAGGCGGACATTCTGGTCAGATTCGCATTGCCTTTCCAGATGGTCGACCGGCGGTTTACGCCGCCGTTCGACGTGATGGGCACGTCTACCTCGTCGAGTGGCGTCGCAGCATGAATGGAAGGTGGGAGCCCGAGCTTCTACGGGAGCTCGTCACAATCGATGGGGAGATCGAAGACGTCGTGACCGGAACGAGTGCGACGCTGATCACTTGGCGAGCCTGGCGAGCTGACGACGGCGTTCGTGCTCTGCACGCCCTGCGTATACATTCGGATACAGGAGAACCTGTCGATCCCACGCCGATCGTGCTCGATGCATTCAACGATTTGCTACGATGGAAATCACCGATTGATTGCCAGTTCCGACCTGCGCCGGTCGCGTTCATCAGGCCTAATGGCTTTGCGATCGTCCAGGGTGGCGTTTCCGGAAGGTCCGTCAGTGGGACCTGTGTCGTTCCCGAACTTCCCGATGAAATCGACGGTGAAATCGTTTTCTTGAATGAGATGGGGGGTCCGCCCGTGGGTACTCCCTTTGGCGCCACCACATCTGTCGATGTTCGCATGTTCGCTGGCGCCACGGCCAACGGCGAAGCACTCATTGTTGGTACGGAGTGCAATCCAACCTGCGTCCTCAAACCCGTATTGTGGAGCTTCTCGGAAGAACGCGCCGAAAGCCTCGCTGCTCCACGAGGCACCGTATACGTCACAGGCCCTCGTGACGTCCAAGTGGCCTGTGCGCGCGAGATCTGCTTGGCGGCATGGAACCACAGAACGCAGCAGACTATTTTCACGCGCGCGTTCGATCGAACGACAGGTCAAGTCGTAAACGAAATTCAGGCCGTACCCTACGTACATGTACACGGTGGGTTCCGTCTGCTCTCGGATGGAGAAGATTTCTTACTCATCAACACGGTCACCAACTTCTGGCCAAGGGGACGCGAAGTGCAAGTGATGGCTCGGCGCACAAACGGCGATTTCGAATGGTCCGAGCCGACCTATGCGTCCCCCGAGATCGTCAACTCCAACTATGTCTCACCGATGAATTCCGTATTCGACGGCTCTCGGTATGTGATGCTCTTTCCCGCAGAAAACGCGATACGTGAGATCGCATTTTCCCGTGATGGATCCTTTCTTGGCACCCGCACCGTCATCGAGGACTCGAACGTAGTCTCCACGGCCTCGAATGGAGTCGATGGTTACGTCATATATTCATCTTCGAGCGTTTCGATGATCGATCACGATGGCAACGCTCATTCCGAAAGCATCACGATTGCGCCCGGATTCGCTACAACCACCGCGATGCCATCCGGCCGGTACGCATTTGCGACGCGAAACGACTTCGACGAATTCACCATGTGGACACACGGTTCCGGAGCTGATTTCGTGCGTGGAAGTGTTCTCACTGACTTCACCGACAACTGGCGAACACTCACCGATCTTCGTATGTTTGCGGATGAAGATGGATTCGTTGCCGTCTTCCGACCCGCATTTCGCGGGCCCCCGCTCACACCCGCCGACAGGTTCGTCGTACGGCGCATCGATCGAATGGGCGCACTCGTCGGAGACGAAATGCCGCTCGATGGCATGACACAGATCGAAGCCGTCGCGAGCGCTGGGCGCTCCGAGATGGCTGTCGTCTATCGCACGGACCTCGACCCCGTCGCGCCTGGCAACCAACTGAGCGAGCTTCGCGCGCGCATCGTGACCGTGCCGCGCGTGCCCATCGACTGATGGATACCCATCGCTCCTGACAGACACACCGAACATCGTGTTGCATTCGAGCTGACCTGAGTCGCATTGATCAAGGCGCGACGAGCGAGAATACCGGAAGTATTTGAGCGAGGAGCAACGAAGAGCGCGGGGATGCAGCGGCGTTCGGGCCAGGGGATGGATACCCAGACCCTTACTCATGGATGGAATGAACGAGGTTCATGGTCGGCCCGTCCGCGCGTGCTAAGGGCCTGGGTATAAATAATCTGATCAGCGAGAGCGCCGATGCGCCCCGCGATCAAGGCGGGACGAGCGAGAATACCGGAAGTATTTGAGCGAGGAGCAACGAAGAGCGCGGGGATGCAGCGGCGTTCGAGCCAGGTTATTTATACCCGGGCCCTAAGGGACGGCACGCATCGTGGGCATGAAGGATTCGAAACATCGCGAAAATCGAGCCTCGAGCTGCATCAAAGCAGCCACCCTCGGCTTCGTACTGTTGGGGGTCGTGCTTCGGTTCACCGGAATCGGATGGGGATTGCCCTTCAATCTCCACGTCGACGAGAACCAAGGCTCACTGCACGAACCCCCGCAGATCGAGTGGAAATTCGCGCATCAAGGATGGCCGGAGTCGACGCTCGCTTCCTATGGCGCGCTCCCAGCATATCTGCATATCGGCCTCCGGCATTGGCTCTTGGGTCACACACCTTACGCTCAACATGTTCATGACGCGCCGGATGCTCACGTCTACACCAACCACGCTTTCACCCACGGCCCAAGTGATGGGACGCAATACCATTGGCCCGATGTCACGCTCCTCGTGCGTGCGACGAGCGCCACGTTCTATTCACTCGCGTTGATTGTGCTCGTGCTGATCGCACGGCGCTTGTGGGGTGACGAAGCCGCGTTGGCCACCGCGATCTTCTCCACAGCCCAACCAGCCATCATTCAACACGCCCATTTCGGAACTTTGGATGGTTGGGTCGTCTTGGGGACCGCCATGCTCCTCCACGCCTGCCTCCGCATCGCGGCCCATGGAAAATGGCGCGATTACATGTACGCATGGGGCGGCCTCCTCATCGCTTCGAATGCCAAGCTGACAGCGGCCGTCTTTGCCATCTTCGTGATCCTCGCAGCCTACGAACGCACTCCCTCGATGCGTCACCTCATCGCGAGCGGGCGGCTCTGGTTCGTGTTCACGATGTTCCCCGTTTCATGGCTCGTGCTGAACCCGACGGCCGCTCTACGACCTGCTTGGTATTTTTATGAAAGTCCGATTTCGCTCTTCGAACTCGCGCGCGTGTATCGCCGGGGAGGACCGCTCAGCGATTGGGCACTCTTTTACGACGACAAACCCATCACGTACGTGCTGACGCAAGTCCTCCCAGACGGCATGGGCCTCCTCAACGCGATGTTCTCCCTCATCGCGCTCGGCTTCGTCCTCGTCAGCGAGCGCGGTACGAAACGTTGGCCCGCACTCTTCGCTTTGCTCGCCTTCTGGCCTTTTCTTTCGACGCAGCTCCATACCATTCGTTATCTTCTCCCCGCGTTCGGCTTTCTTGCCCTCGCACAAGCACGCACTTTCATGGCTCTATGGGAACGCGTTCGCGCATCCCGAACGAATGCCTGGCGTGTGCTCGGTGTCGGGGCGCTCACGCTCGCCGTGGTGGGCGGCATCGAGGGGACCGCCTATGCGATCGGCATGAGCGCCCTTCACGTCGGCGAAGAAAACCGCGTGGCAGCCGCTCGATGGATCGCAAACCATGTCGAGCCGGGTGACGTCGTCGCGATCCAAGATCACCCCATGTACCGCCCTCCCCTTCGTGACGATTGGAGAGTGGGCTCCTCTCCCGACATCCGCCAAGTCCCGATTCACATTCTCTGGAACTCGAATCGCGATGGTGTTCACACGGGCGATGCTCGCTTCATCGCGGTCAACGAATGGGAGCTTCGTATGATCGACGTTCCCCGTTATGTGCGGACCTTTCCGCAACGCTCGGAGTGGCTCTCCGAGATTCGCGCGCATGGAGCGCCGAGGGGCTATCGGCCGGTGGCGCAATTCGATCGACGGCCTTCGTTCCTCTTTTTCACACGTGACGAGAGCCAAGCCGAGATTTTCTCCTTCGCCTTCGATCATCTGCCCATTTACGTATTCGAACGCGAATCCACAGACGTATCATCGGACAGTCAATGAACCATCGCGAGCACCCGGTCGCCATCGTCGTGGGCACGAGGCCCGAGATCATCAAATGCTCACCTGTCATCGCCGAGCTCTCTCGACGTGACCTCCCCTTTGTGATCATTCACTCCGGCCAACACTATACGGCCGCGCTCGATGCAGCCTTCTTTGGCGACCTCGATCTTCCTGCACCGACGTTCCGGCTCCAAGTCGGCTCATTGCCTCCGGCGATTCAGCTCGCGCGCATCATCGAACGTTCGACCGAAGCATTTCTCGAATCGAAACCTCGATGGGTGCTCGTTCAAGGAGACACCAGCACCGTACTCGGAGCGGCGCTGGCTGCGCTCAAGCTCTCCATTCCGGTGGCACACCTCGAGGCCGGCCTGCGCAGCTTCGATTGGGAGATGCCGGAAGAAGCGAACCGAGTGCTCACAGGAAGGCTCGCGGCGCTTCATCTCTGCCCGACTGAGCTTCAAGCGCATCGCTTGGCCGATGAAGGAATTCGCGAAGGCGTGCATGTCGTCGGCAACACGATCGTCGATGCCGTTTCGGCCCACGTGAAACGTGCGCATGCGCGTTCCACCTTGCACACACGATTGGATCTCCAATCACCGTACGCGGTGCTCACATTGCATCGCCCATCCAATGTCGATGACCCCGCACATCTCTTCGAGCTCCTCAGCGCGATCGGCCGCGTCGCGGAAGAAAAAGGAATTCGCCTGTTCTGGCCAGTGCACCCTCGAAGCGCCACGGTTCTAGCGACACTTCCGGACTCGGCGCGCGCACACATCTCGATCATCGAGCCGCTCGGATACCTCGACTTTTTGAGGCTGCTCGCCGGAGCTCGACTCGTTCTGACCGACTCTGGAGGACTCCAAGAAGAGGCCTGCACCCTTCGCATTCCATGCATCACGCTGCGCACCACGACCGAGCGCCCCGAGACCATCGACGTGGGCGCCAATCTCCTCTGTCCTCCTCATGAGCTGCATCGCCTCGCGGAGTGTGTCGAGCAACAGACGAACGCATCTCGTGATTGGACGAACCCCTTCGGCGATGGCCATGCCGCAAAACGCGTGGTCGATCTTCTGATGGCCGAAGACACCCGACGCACGCCATCGGGGCATCGAGATCCGCTGGATCGAGGAGACGCGCTTGGTATGCTCCGGCCTTGGCCCTCATGATTCACATCATCCTTCCGGCGTATAACGAAGCGGAAAATCTCGCGCCCCTCTTGCGCTCGATCCGCGAGCAAATGCAAAACGCCAATCTGGCCGACTACCGGGTCATCGTCGTCGATGATGGTTCGACCGATGGCACAGCCGCTCTGGCGCGCACGCTCTCGAACGATCTCCCGGTCGAACTCTTACAGAACGAAAGAAATCTTGGGCTCGCCGAGACTCTGAAACATGGCCTCGTGCACGTCGTCGAACACATCCACGACGACGATATCGTCGTCACCATGGACGCCGACAATTCGCATATGCCCGGGCTCATTTCGCGCATGGTACAAGCCCTCCGCGAGGGCAACGACGTCGTCATTGCATCCCGGTATCGCTACGGCTCGCACGTGCGCGGGCTCTCTTTGAGCCGACGCATGTTGAGCCGCGGTGCAAGCGTGCTCTTTCGACTCGTCCTGCCGATGGATGGCGTACGCGACTACACTTGTGGGTATCGTGCCTATCGCGGCGCACTCCTTCGTCGTGCCTTCCGCGATCTGGGTCCCGACCGTATCATCAGCGAGCGCGGCTTCTCGTGCATGGTGGATATCCTCCTCAAAATGAGGGATTACGACCCGATCATCACCGAAGTCCCTCTCGTGCTGCGTTACGACCAAAAGCTCGGCGCAAGCAAAATGAAGGTTTTTCGAACAGTGGCGGACACCTTGAAGCTCGTCGCCCGCCGGCGACTCGGAATCCCTTAAAATCGAGCTGTGAGAGCGCCCGGAAAATGGCACGATCGGCGATGTGTCGCGGTCCACTTCCATGATGGTCGTCGTCGGGCGTGCCCCCGATTGCGATGTCTGCCTGGATGAACCCACGGTGTCCGCGCGCCATTTGCGGATGCGCTGGGATGGCTCAGTCATCCTCCTCGAAGATCTCGGCAGCGCCAATGGCACATGGGTTTCAGGTCAACGTGTCACGAGCACCCGCGTTCGGATCGGTGAGGAGATCATTCTGGGCGGGGTATCGTTGCCATGGTCGGACCCACAACTGACCCCGTTTTTGCGAGGAGCGCGCAACGATACGGTCCACACGACGTTGATCGGTCGGCTCTATCTCTGCGGACGTTGCGGAAAACGAGGCTTTCTCCCACGCGCGATCAAACGCGCAGAGATTCAATGCGGCTCATGCGGCGCCGTCTTGGAAATGGGCGCCCCTTCGGACCCGCGTCCAAAAACGAAGCATCGAACGATCCTGTCCATGCTGCTCTTGGTGGCTCTCCTCTTGCCGCTCGCGTTCTTCGGGCGCGAGCGGTTCGCCGGCCAAGTCAGAAGCATCGGAAAGCACGTCGAAGTCACGGTGGGACCGATCGCAGAGGCGGCCCGAGAGCCGGTGGCGAGCAGCGCAGAGGAGAGCGCCATCCGTGCTTCGGTGCGCGATCGTGTCGTCGCGGCGATCGACCATGCGAGCCCGATCACGCGCAACCTCGCCGCTCAAGTGGCAGGGCGAGATCCTGGCACCTTTCATATCGGCCAGATCGCAGCGATTTGGACTGAGGTGCGCAACCGGTGGAGCTACGTCAATGATCCTCGCGGAGACGAATACTTCGCGACGGCGACCGAGACGATCCAAAACGGCATGGTCGGAGACTGTGACGATTTCGCGATTCTCCTCGTCTCGATGATCGAGGCCATCGGCGGGGATGCGCGCATCGTCATGAGCGATGGTGAACGAGGGGGACACGCGTACGCAGAAGCCTGTGTTCCTGGCGAGCCGGAGCACCTCATCACCAATCTCCGCGCACATTATCGACGCCAGCGCACGAGAACACGTGTGAATGATCTCCACTACCGACGCGACGAACACTGCGCCGCGTGGCTCAATCTCGATTGGAACGCTGAGATTCCAGGAGGCGCATTGGGTCGTGAGGTGTGGGCCGTCGCGATTTATCCCGACGGCAAAACGGAAACGCTCTCGCCCACGCAGCCTTGAACGCGATGCGCTTGTCAGCCTCATCGAGATTGGTCAGGCTGGCGGGCGATGACCACGAAACGCAGTTTTTATCCTGAGATTCATCCCTATGCGCAGGGGATGCTGGAGGTCGGCTCCGGCCATCGGATCTATTTCGAAGAATCGGGCAATCCGAAAGGAAAACCCGTCGTGTTTCTTCATGGCGGACCAGGAGGAGGGACCGATCCGAAGCAACGTCGCTTCTTCGATCCGGAACGATATCGAATCGTCCTCTTCGATCAGCGCGGTTGCGGAAAGAGCACCCCCCACGCATCCCTCGAGGACAACACGACGTGGCATCTGGTTTCTGACATCGAATGCTTACGTACCCATCTCGGGATCGAACGGTGGCAGGTCTTCGGAGGGAGCTGGGGGTCCACCTTGGCGCTCGCCTATGCGCAGACACATCCGTCGCGCGTCACCGAGCTCGTCCTGCGGGGGATCTTCCTTCTGCGACGCAAAGAGCTCTTATGGTTTTATCAAGAGGGCGCCAGTGAGCTCTTCCCCGATGCCTTCGAGGATTTCGTCGCCCCGATCCCAGAGGACGAGCGCCATGATCTGATGGCTGCGTACCACACGCGGCTGACGAGCGAGGACACGAACGTGCGACAAGCCGCAGCGCGCGCATGGAGCATTTGGGAAGCGAGGACGAGCTTTCTTTTGTCCCACGAAGAGCACGTGCGCCGCGCAGGGGGAGATGCATTCAGCCTTGCGTTCGCGCGAATCGAATCACATTACTTCGTGAATCGGGGATTTCTGAGCCACGAAGATCAACTCCTCGACGACGTGGGCAAGATCCGGGAGATTCCGGCGATCATCGTTCAAGGCCGATACGACGTCGTATGTCCGATGACGAGCGCCTGGGCATTGCATCGGAGATGGCCCGAGGCCGATCTCCGAATCGTCGACGACGCCGGACATTCATCCTACGAGCCCGGCATCTTGCACGAGCTCATCAGCGCCACCGACCGCTTCGCATCCCGCGGATGACGTTCGTGAATTTAGGCAGGAACCGCGGCAAGAACGTCTTCTCGGGTCACATCGAAACGCTCGACTCGTGACTTCAAGAACTCGATGATCTGTTCGTCTGTGCGCGGCACTTCTTCGAGATCGACGAAGTGCTTGGCGAGCACGTCGTAGCGCTTGAACATCAAGAAGAACCACACTTGAAAGAAGTCGATCCCCTCGAAAATGATCGCCTTTTGCGCTGCATACTTCGCGCGGTGTTCGAGCAGCTCACCGGGGTGGTCGGTCCAATGACGGTTGGCCGCGAGGTGATGGGAGATATGGTAGCCATCATTGAAGGCGCGACGGTTGTAACGCACGTTGATGCACGTGATCGATGATTTGTAGCTGTTTCCAGGATCGTTCTGATCGATGAACGCGTGCTGTCCCCAGTTGCCGCACATCATCAAAAAACGGCAGAGGAGGAACGGGACGACGAAGACCGTCAGCGCCGCGCCTGGATGGATGGACATCGCGACGAGCACCAGCGTGTAGAACGAGAGCTCGCCGATGAGCATCCACGTGAAGAGCCGAGGGCGCTTTTTGGCGAGCTGATATCGGCCGAGCTTGAACATCGCGACGAAGAAGAAATCGGCGAAATAACGTGCAAAGTCGATCACCGAATCTCGGCGGTACTTCATCGTCGACGAGAGATCACGGGGAAGGTTTCCTTCTGCGTGATGCATCGTGATGTGATGAATGTAGTAGGTCTCCGGGCTCTCTCCACAAAACGGGCCCAGCATCCACGGGATGTAGAATTTGGCAAAGCCGTACTGTCGCTTGAAGAGCGGCCGATGGCTCGTGTTGTGAAGCATGAGGATGTAACGGTCGAAAAACACCCCGAAGAGCACCGCCCAATAAAGAGGTGCCATCCACCACCGAAACACGCCGGGCACGAAGAGCAACCCCGCCAGCGGGATGAGAACGAACGTCATCTGAAGCGATAGCCAGACGAATGGTAGATCCCGCTCATCGCGAATGAACCGCAGCGCCAAGCGCTCGATCGCACTGTGGTTCGGTTTGGGGGTGAAGGTCGGGTCGGTGAGATTGAGCTCGCGGACGGCCATGTCGTGCGGAGGATGGCGGAATCAAAGCCCAGGAGCAAATCCGCTTCACTCGTTCTCAGCCCGAAAGTTCGTGCAATCCTCACAGAACTGATAAGAAATCCGAGTGATTCGGTTTCTCATCCGTGCGTCTTTGTCTCTCGTCGGCTTCGCGGTGCTTGCCTACGCGTTCTTTTTCGTCCCGCTTGGGCGCCGAACCGTCTTCGAGCACACGATGCGCATCCTCGCGACCGAGCCCGCGCAGGAACTCGGTGACGAGGCCGTCCAAGCCACAGAACGCCTCACCTCACACATCGAAGCCGCGTGGGAGTCTCGCTACGAGACAGACGCTGGCGCTCAATGACACGCTTCGGAGCACGACGAAACGAAAAGCTGTGCAAGCTTCCTTCGCTGCGTACCGACTTCGGTGCCGATGCAGACGCGGCGGCCGATGCAGATGCCGTGAACGAAAACACGGCGCGAGTCATGACTCGCGCCGTGTTTTCATAGATGCCGATGCAGATGCGGATATGGGCCCTGAAGCCCCCCTGGATCACGTAGCGGCGGGCACAGGCTCGACATCCGTCCTCGACTTCCTCCCCGCCGTTCGCGCGCGCAAGAGGATGTCCTTATTGAACATCGCAGCCATCGTCGCGTTGCCGTCGAAAGCGTTCTTTCCGGCGCGATTCAGGTCTTCGATCATCTGAAGGAGACGCCCCTTCGACTCGTAAACGTTCTGCGTTTCGGCGGGCAATGCAGCGAGCGCATTTTCTTGTCGCGCATCCGCGCTATCGAGCGCGGCCTTGAGGGGATCGAGGATCGTCGAAGGCAGGACGCCATTGAAATGGGGCGCGAGCGCTGCGTCGAGGCGGACGACACTTGGACGAATCGTGAGGAGATATTTCGAGAGCTTTGGCGTGGAGCGACGCAACGTTTCGCCCGCTCGAAAGGCGCCCTCCGTGATTCCTGCTTCCGGAGATTCGCGCAACGCGCGCGGTAGCGCATTCCGAAGCCTGCGAATGAATGCTTTGACTTGGTCGATCGCCACTTGTTCGGCGTTGCGATGACTGTTCGAGGCCTCGAACGCATCGGCTCTCGCCGCGGCATCCGTGTCGAGCTTCGTGAGCGTCGCTCGCAGCGCGTTGGTGTCCTCTGCCGACCAGCCATTCTCTGCCAATGGAGTCGCGTGCATCGTCGCGAGCTCGAGATGCACACGCGCCTGTTGCAGAAGTCCTTTGATTGGCTCGGATCTCCCCTTCGTCACCAATTGCATGTCCGACATGCTCCCCTCCCATGGTTGGAACGGCGAGTCTGACGTCTCGAATCAGCCATATCAACCCTATGGGAGATGCTCCTCCAACATCCGGTAGGTCCACGAAAAGGCCCGGTAGGTGCTCCTCCAAC
>CAYZTA010000026.1:0-20447 GCA_964481145.1 uncultured Sandaracinus sp. | reverse complement strand
TGCTCCTCCAACATCCGGTAGGTCCACGAAAAGGCCCGGTAGGTGCTCCTCCAACCTCCGGTAGGTCCACGAAAAAGCCCGGTAGGTGCTCCTCCAACCTCCAGTCGCCGATCGAAAATGCCTGGTCGGTGCTCCTCCAACCTCCGGTCGGTGCTCCTCCAACCTCCGGTCGGTACCCCACCAACGATTCGCAGCAAAATCGAATGCACCGGATGCATGCGCCTCGTACACACGGTCTTGCGGCGCGCAAGGAGCACAAACGCATGCTCCTCGTCCGGGCAGATGATAGGCAGGGGCTTCATGAAGCGCGTGGACGCGATCCTCGCTCTCGCTTCGCTCACTCCGAAGCACCGCGCGGGCGCTCGTCCAAGTCTCGTCTATCGATGACGCCTGCACGAAGGGCAATTCATCGTGTCGTGCTACGGCGCAGAGCTGCGCTTGCCCGAGCACGCGGCGGAGCCCGCGCGATATGCGCTCGAGACGCCTGATTTCGTCATCGAAGACCTCCCCGGAGAGCTCGACGACGCCGGCAAGCTCGTGCTCGTCCGCGAAGGCAAGGTGCGGATTCTTCTTTGAGAGCCGATGGAGATGGGGTGTTCTGGCCGACGGCTCACCCGGCGAGGGCGACCGCTCACAAGGTGAAGGTCGACGGCGCGACCGGCGAGCGGCAGATCACGACGATGCGAAGGAAGCTCGTCTGGCTCACCGTAGTGCTCGCGCTGCTGACCGTCGCGTGGGTGGCGAGCGGCGTGGTGGCGGCTGCGGTGCTGACACGGCGCGCGAGCCCAGCGTTCGCGGAGCCTGCGCCCGAAGGTGCGCGAGCGCTGCGGCTGCACACATCCGACGGACTCGCGATCGGCGCCTGGGAGCTCGACGGATCGCCGGGGCTCGCGGGGATCGTCATGGTGCACGGCAACGGCGGCTCGCGGACTCAACTGCTCGGCGCCGCACGGGTCCTCGCGTCGCGCGGCCACACCGTCCTCCCGATCACCGCCAGGGCCCACGGCGACTCGGAAGGCGACACCAACGACATCGGCTGGAGCGCGCGTCACGACGTGATCGCCGCGGTGGAGCATCTCGAGCACGAGGATCCGTCGCGTCCCATCGTCCTCTTCGGCGAATCGCTCGGCGCCGCAGCGGCGGTGTTCGCGACCGCCGAGCTCGGTGTGCGCGTGAAGGGCGTCGTATTGGTCGCGCCTTACGCCGACCTGCGGGACGCGGTCGCGCGCCGCACCGAGCGCTACTTGCCGCCTGGGCTCGACGCGCTGGCGTACGGCGCGCTGCTCGTCGGTGCGCGCGTGGCGTTGCCCGAGCTCGACCGCATCGCGCCGGTGCGTGCGGTCGAGCGGTTGCCGCGGGACTTGCCGATACTCGTCATCGCTGGAGGCGCGGATCGGCGCGCGCCCGAGAGCGATGCCCGCCGCATTGTCCAAGGCCTCTCACGTGCGCGCGTCGTGGTGCTCCCAGGCGCGGATCACGAGGCCATGCTGGCGCGGGCGCTCGAGCCCGAAGGGCTCGAGGCGAGCGACGCGTTGCTCGCCACGGCGACGCAGCGCTGAGCTCCCGACGGTGAACCCGATGAACCAAGTCGTGTACGATTCCACCAAGCGCTAAAACAGCCAATTATCAAGAGGATTGAAGGGGAAGCTGTAGCCCGTAAAGCTGACCATGGGCGTGACCTCACCGCGCACGGTGACGAAACCAGCATGATGAAACTGAATACTCGGGGTCGTACCCGTCTCGTAGGTGAGCTCGAGGGTCACGCCCCGTTGCCCATCTCGCTCAGATTCGATGCGGGAGATGAATCCGGATGCGTTATAGAAATAGGTGTAGGTCGTCGTATCGGCCTCAGCAGATGCGAGGCGACCGTTCTCGTCGTACGTGAACTGGGTTTCGAAGATCACTTCGCGTTCTGGCGAAGAATATCGTGTCA
Organism: uncultured Sandaracinus sp.; assembly: GCA_964481145.1. GTDB lineage: Bacteria > Myxococcota_A > Polyangia > Polyangiales > Sandaracinaceae > Sandaracinus. The sequence continues at coordinate 18,514 of CAYZTA010000026.1, read as the reverse complement.
TGCGAAGAGCTCGGGAAATGCGGCCCGAAGCATAGAAAAGCTCCGTTCCTGCACTCATGATCGCGGTGCTGTTTAGATCGGAGCTCCAACGGTCGATCATACCTGTCTCTGCGTACATGATCGAACGAAGCGACGTGGAAGTGTTTCCGTTGGAATCAGTCGACTGACCCTCGATGGATTCGACTCCTAAAGGACCGTAGGTGCGCGTTTCCGAGCTGTGGAACGATCCACCCTCTGCAGTATCGGACCATACACGAAAATCAAACCAACCTTCGGAGCCGAGATAACGATCTCCTTGCCAAGAGAGAGTCACTTCAGAACCCAGAACACCATCTCGAAAACTCTCGATCTTCGTGACTCGCCCTCCCTCATAAGTGTACTGCATGACCACACTTCCACTCGTTTGATTAACGATTTCCCCGGCCGAGTTGTATCGAAGATCGAGTAAGTTCTTCGAACTGCCATCAGCGCTTCGCTCCACCACGCGGACGAGGCGCGGGCTTGGAGGGAATACGTAGTTTCCGCACGTCGGAAGATTGCAGCCGGCGACGCTGCCATCCGAGCCGTGCGTCATCGCTGCGGCATCGCCCCGCTCACCAATCGACGCTTGTTGATCGCATCCCAGCAGCAGCACCCAAGCGAGGCCGATCCCATACTTCATCATTCTCATCGTCGTTTCTCTCCTCCGAAGATGATTGGAGCGGCACCCGCAAATCTGTGTGTCAAACGTGCGTTGGCTCACGCGGTTCGCGATTTCCCCTTACTTTTTTTTCGCACACCCATCGATGATCGCGGACTCGTCATTCCAGGGAGGCCAAGTCGCAGCTGCGCGCCCCGCAATCGTCGGCCAAGCTCCTTCTACAGCCAGCTAATCCCAGAATCGATGGGGATGACGTGGCTCGTAAAGCTAACCATGGGCGTGACTTCGCCGCGTAATGTGACGAACCAGGCGTGAGCGAATTGGATGCTTGGTGCCGTGCCCATCTCGTAAGTGAGCTCGAGGGTGTCGTCGGGTCGTCCTTCTTGCTGGGACTCGATCCGAGAAATCAACCCGGAAGCATTGTAGAAATAGGTATAAGTCATGGTCCCAGCTTCAGCTGATGCGAGTCGACCGTTCGCGTCGTACGTGAACTGGGTTTCGGAAACTGTCGAGTTGCGCCTACTGCGGATTCGAGAAATCCGATCTGAAGTATAGAAGAGCTCAGATCCTCCTTCTTCCCAAGGGTAGTTCCATCGATCAACCATGCCCGACTCCACGTACGTAATCGGAAGAATCCTCATGTGTGTGTTGCCATTCGCAAAGGTGAGTTGGTGCTCAATGGACTCGACCCCGAAAGCGCCGAACGTGAGCCTTCTCGACCTGTGGATTGGTTGTCGTCCTTCAGGATCGGAATCGTCATACAACACGCGTCCATCACTCCAATAATCCTCGCCGATATAACTATCTCCATCCCAAAAAAGGACCGTCTCGGCACCTTGAACATCCCCTCGGAACGATTCGATCTTCGCGAGCCGACCTCCCTCGTAAGTGTACCGCTCACGGATCATCCGATAACCTCCGATCAGTGTGTTGCCACCGATGATCTCTCCAGCCGCATTGTACTGAAGCTCGAGAACGTTCCACGGATCATCACCAGCAGTTTGGCTCACCACGCGGACGAGGCGCGGGCTTGGAGGGAATACATAGTTTCCGCACGTCGGAAGATTGCAGCCGGCGACGCTGCCATCCGAGCCGTGCGTCATCGCTGCGGCATCGCCCCGCTCACCAATCGACGCTTGTTGATCGCATCCCAGCAGCAGCACCCAAGCGAGGCCGATCCCATACTTCATCATTCTCATCGTCGTTTCTCTCCTCCGAAGATGATTGGAGCGGCACCCGCAAATCTGTGTGTCAAACGTGCGTTGGCTCACGCCGGTCGCGGTTTTTCCTGAGTTTTAGGCCTCCAAGGGAATCGGGGCTCGAAGATGGCGTATACCAAGGACGTGGTACGTGCTGATGGTGGCTCGGCAAACAACGAGCGCATCTGGGCGTTGATGTGGAGGGTCTCACGCGTACGTTTCGTGTGTGTTCACTCCGGGCTTTGTTATGGTTCGCAGTATTCGTTGCAGCGGCGTGGGTTCCATCGAACGCGGCAGCATGTACGTGTGTCGGCTGAAGCGACTTCGATCACCGAGCGGTGCTCGCTGATGTCATCGGAATCGAATCACACGATGGTTTCACCTTCGAGCTTGGTGCTCGCTATCTCATTCAACCTCAATCCACCACAGGTCTTCACGAAGATCCACCGGACACTCTACGAGGGATGGCCGTGATTGGGTTGTGTTCGCGCGTATTGCAGGAGTCATCTGCAGAAGACGTGATTCGACGCATCGAGGCCGAGTCGGAGCCGCTCGAAGTGTGGCTCGGACGGCAGGCGAATGGCTCGTCCGCACATGAATCTGAGCGAACGTTTGCGACAGACGAACCCGAAGGTCGAGCCTCTCCGACGGCGACAGCGGAATCGCCGGTGCGTCCTGGGTGCGGCCATTGCGGGGATGATGGCGTTTCTTTGGCTGCCCCTATGGTGGATGCGCTGACCAGTCGAGCGGCAGGTATCGAGTCTTGATGAAGATTAGGAGCAGCTCGTGATGATCCGAGAAGAAGTCGAGAAGCTGATCGCGTTAGGAGCGTTGCCGTCTGAAGACATGGCAGAAGAAGGGCAGCTTGAACGGTATGAGCGAGCGTTCGATGCGATCCGTCCGCCGATTGCCGCAGAAGAGGCCGAAAGATTGTGCGGATTGTTCGGTCAAGACGATTGCTATGGGTTGGCCTGGACACTCCTTCATTTGATTGAGAGCGCTCCCGGTTGGCCTATCGATTCATGTCTTGAGAAATATGAGGGCGAATGGATCGAACGTTTGAAACTCAGAGTTCGTGAGAAGAGGGATCGCATCTGAGCCCGGCCGCTCACCCTTCAGCGAAAGCACTCGCCAGTCATCACGTTGCACAGTGGGAAGGACGGCGTGACTGTGCGGCAGAACTCGTCTCCGCCGTAGAAATTGCAGCACAGGGCGCATAGTCCGAACGTCGACTGGGCGCGGCCGGCGCGAAGGACTTCCGAATTGGTGAAACGGTCACCGAGGCTGGAACCACCGACGGCAACGGACGCACCTATGGATACTCGCGAACGAGTCGCTCGACCCAATCCCATGAAGCGCCGCTTGGATATCGTGCGAGGTAGCGATGGGCTTGCCTCATGGCCTCGTCACGGTTTCCAGCCGCGAGATGAGCGCGGATGAGCAGCGCGTTCGCGCGCTCTTCGATCGGTGAACCGGATCGAGGTGCGCCCGAGTTCTCGAGCGCGGCGATGGCTCCTTCGGCATCGTCGAGATCCTGGAGACGAATATGCGCCGCCGCATATCCCGCGCTCGTCGCGCGACTGGGCGGCAAGAGCGTCACCGCATGCTCGTAAGCGCGCACGCTCTCTTCGAGCCGGCGTTCGGCTCTCAAACTATCGGCAAGCAGCAGTCTCCAGTTCGCGTCTCTTGGGAGCCTCGCGCACGCAGATTCAGCCGCAACGCGGGCACGTGTGAATTCGCCTTCGGTGAGCCACCCGCGAGCCTCGTCCAGCGTGGGATGACGCGGTGACGCGGACGCCGACGCCGACGCCAACAACCGTCCCGCCTCATGCCGCCTCGCCGCATCCCATCCCTCGAAATAAAGCGGCGACTGCCACTCGAGCCGGCCCATGCTCAGACTCTCGAAACTCTCACCCCGTCCAAGCTCGATCGGCGCCCTTCCCGACACCGTCACTCGCACGACACCATCGAAGACTTGAACCTTCGTACGCTCCGGATCGACCTCCACGGCGAACACCGTTCCGACCACCGCGATTCGCAAGTGCGGCGTGCTCACCTCGAACGACTCGCCTTCACGAAGAGGCGCCACATCGAAGAGCGCATGACCGCTGCTCACGCTGAAGCGACGCATTCCCTCGGTCGCATGCTCGACCACGAGATTGCCTTCACCGAGACGGACAATGCGATCCCCCGTCGGGAACTCCAGCTCATTCGGCCTTGGCGCATCTTGCGAAGCCATGACGGGCTCGCTGTCACGTGACGCGAACATCGCCCCGCCCACCCCGAGGATCAAACTCACCGACGCGGCGATCGCGACCAACGCAAACGTTCGAGCGCGCTTGGCGCGCCGTCCGCGAGACGCGACCACTGCGACGTGCACCCAACGATCGAGCTCGGCGCTCGAGAGCTCGGGCGTCGGCATCGAGCCCGCCGCATCCGCGAAAAGAGAAAGGGGATCTCGTTCGACGGGACGCATCAGTTCTCCCCCTGAAAGAGCGCCGCAAGGTACGGATCGTGGCGCAAAATTTCGTGAAGCTGCGTCCGCGCACGTTTCACACGCGCGCGCACGGCTTCGAGATTGGTTTCGGTGATACGCGCCACTTCCAAATGCGGCACGCGTTCCACATCACACAGAACATACGTGGCGCGAAGCTTGGGGCTCAGCTGATCGAGCGCCGCGTAAAAGCGACGAAGGCTCTCGCGCTGCGAGACGATCCCTTCAGGATCTCGCTCATCGGTCAGCGCCACGAGCTCGGTCGCGCGCGGCACCGGATTGCGCTTTCGATGCCGAAGCGCCGCGCGGATCGCGATGCGGCGCGCATACGTCGTGAGCTTCGAACGTCCTTCGAAGTCACCGAGCGCATCTGCGATTTGGATGAGCGCCTCTTGCATCGCATCATCGAGGTCCGCGCTTGGCCCAAGTTGACGATGAATCCACTGCCGCACATGAGGCGCGAGCGCGCGAAGGATGTGATCGATCGAATCAACTCGTGGATCGAGCGCCGACACATCGAGCGGCTCCGCCGATCGAACGCTCACAAGATCACCGCGAATCCCGAAGAGAGATAAAAGCCATATTGAGGGTCTCCCGTATCCAGGTCGAATAGCACTGTCCCTTCGCCTCGAACGAAGACACGCCACGAGTCGCTGATGGCATAGAACAAACCCACATGGACACTGGGACCGATCCCTTGGGGAACCGTCATCATATCGCCTATGGGACGTGTTCCATAGTTCACGGCAAGGCCTAGTTCGAGCCAACTTTCGCCACGTTGAAGGCCAATCACGAAATCGAATCCAGCCCCCATGAGCAAATGCGCGCCTTGGTCAGGAGCTACGGAGAGCATGATTGGCATTCTGAATCGCAACCATGGCGCAAGATGAAGTGCATACCCGAAGCGCCCGCCCACGATCCCTTGTTGATCCGCAATTACCCCGGTCAGCGCGCTGAGCTCGAACATATGAACAAGTGCAAGTGTCCGAGTGGATTCGACGATCTCGACTTCTTCGATTTCAGGCGAGACATCCGAGAGCGCCGGTTGCACAAGGTTCGACTGCTCATGTGGAGGCTCAGGCTCGTGTGGAGGCTCGGAAAGCACGGGCTCCTCTTCGAGCAACGATGCAGCCGTGAGCGCCATCGCGCGTGCATCCAACGTATCCAGCGGACCACCGATACGCGCCCTGCGCTCCTCACCGCTCGCCGAGATCGCGCGTACCCAAACGTCTGCAAGGGCATCTTCCGCTTCGAACGAGATGTGCCATGCGGCACTCGAATCATCGAGCGCACATCCAAAACTCACTTCGCATCCATGCGCTCGAAGCTCGACCGTGAGCGCATCGCTCATTTCGCTCGTCGCTTGCTCTGGCAAACACACTTGCACGTGCTGCGCGTGGACGATCGATGGCAACACGATCCCAACGAAGACCGTGATTGAAAGTTGGCTGCGCATCAGAACACCACTGCGAAGCCGTTGCCCGTTGGAATGACCGATACCCTCGGTGTCTCTCGTGGCATCAGGTTCCGGCGGTAATCCTGCCAATCCGCCTCTGCGCCAGAGGGGAAAAGGGACACCACGAAAAGGACGAGACCCAGCAACGCCGAACCACCTGCAATCGTCCAACTCAGCGCGAGCTGCTCGTCCGGAGGAGGCTGCAGTGCCACGAGCGGTATCGCACCAAGCCCTCCCACAAGCAGGCCCAACCCTGCCCACATTTGAAACTGGCGGCCCGCACCCGCGATTTCTGCCTCGTGGCGAAGCAAGCCCTCGAGACGACCGATCTCCCGCTCTGTCAGACGACGGTCGGGAATTCTAAGATAGTCTTCTCGTTCAAGATTCGGATTGAGCAGGGTGAAGATTCCCAATCCGAGACTCCAGCCACCCAGAGCGATCATCGCCGCGGCACCTGGTGTCGCCTCCCGTTGTTCGGTGGTGATCGGAATCGCGATCCCCGCACCGAGCGCCAACGCTCCGACACCAATCGCCACTCCTCCGAGCCAACCCATATCCGGCGAACGAGAAGCGCGCACCGCCATCCACCTTCGCAGGCGCTCTTCATCGTCGTCTTCGCGCTGCAACATCGCGCCGTCTTGAGCCTTCACCGGTCGCGGTGGCGAGAGCACCGCGCTCATCGCCAACGCAAGCGCGATCGAGGAATGCAGGAACCATCGTGTCATGGTGAGCTTAGGGGCTGCCACCTACGCCAGGAGGGACATTTCCCCACGCGCTCACGTGAGCGCACTCACAAGCGCCACCCAGTTACTTCCGAGCGCCTTTGCCCTGCGATTCGAGCGCGCGCTGCGCGGCATCAGGCGACTTCGCGTTCCATCCGTAGCCAATCTGCGCGTCGATCAAACTCTTGGTGCCATCGCCCGCGATCCCATCGACGGTGTAGCCAAACATCGTCTGGAGCTCGATGATGGTCTTCTCGGTATCTTCGCCGAAGATACCGTCCGCCCTGAGGTCGAAGCCGAGACGTCCCAGCTTTCCCTGCAACTCGCGCACTTCGTCGCCACGCGATCCCCTGCGCAACAACGCCCCGACGTTCTTCTTTTTCATCTCTCCCATAGGTCACCTCGTCGTCTGTGCGTGAACGACTGCACCGTTCTTGCCAGCCCGAGCCAGCGGACCCTCCGCATGCGCCCTCGAGCAGGAGCGAGGCGCGACGCACCAAACGAGCGCGCCACCTGCCGCCATCGAAGATGCGAAGAAGCCGCCGCGCGGAGTGTGAGAGGGCCTGAGGAAGGGCGAAGCTTCGCTCATGAATCTTCAGGAGGGATGAGGCCGCCTGCTTCGGCGCGGGATGACCTGGTATTCTCCGCCCGTGATCTGAGATCAGATCCAGAGATCGGAGAGCGTTCCGGTCGAGTCTCCGACTGACTCTCGGCGATCACCGAGCGCGCGAAGCACAGTCAGCCACAGGTTCGAGATCGGCGTGTTCACGTCGGTCTCTTCGCTGCACACCCCCAGACGCCGCACCCTCGCAGCGGAAGAGAGGGTGAGTCCCTCGCCCGAAAATGCCTGCGCGTTATTGCAAGGATAGCGAATATGCCTACCACCGCGGAGGCCGCCACCTGCGATGAGGAGGGGCAAGCTGCGGCCACTATGAATGTCACCGAGCGCCATCTCGCTCAGACAGACGACGACGGTGCGGTCCAAGAGCGTGCCTGTCGAAGTCGGCGTCTCGACCAAGGTGCGGAGCACACGCGCGAATCGCTCGATGTTGTAGCGGGTGAGATCCATCATCCATCGGGCATTCGCGGCATCGCGCAGCTCCCGATTGGGCTCCTCGCTAGCGCGAACTGCGATCAGATGCGAGAGATTGTGCGCGTGGTCCGGTTGTCCTTCCAGATAGTACTCGAGGTTCTGAGTCTGGCCGGTCGACAGCACCGACACCGCCGTGCTCCCGCATCGCTGCGCGAGGAGCGACACGTCGGTCAGCAAGTCGAGCTGAGTGAGCTTGTCGGTAGGGTCGTACTCGGTCGGTGCGACCGGAATCTCACAGGTGGCAGAGCTGAATCCATCGAGACGAATCTCGAGCGCACGGATTGCGTCCAGATGCTCGTCCAAGCGCGGACGATCCGCAGCGCTGAGCCGCGCTCGAAGCCGCAGCGCATCGGCATGAACGAAGTCCAGGATGCTCCGTCGCCGCACACGCAACGCAGCAATCGCTTCTGGGGTCGAGACCGCAAACACACGATCGAAGAACTCAATCGGATTGACCTCGACCGGCGTCGCCGTCCCTGGACCTGCCCACGAGATCTTGTGAGAGGAATAACCGGACGCTCTGTGCTGACAGGTATTGGTGCTACGAATCGGCGTGGTCGCACCAAGAAACGAAGCCGCAAGCTGATCGACCGTGGGCGCAGAGACGTAGCTGCCACCGGGACGAGCCGGGGCTCCGCTCAGAAAGGTCGCGTTCCAAACCCCGTGCGGGGTGCCAAAGCTGCCATCGTTGTCGGACCCTGCTGTTGGCGAGAGGCCAGTGATCACCGCAAAGTGCTGACGGAGATCGGCAAGCGGTGAGAGCTGCTCCCCGAGCTCGTAGTCTTCCCCGACTGTCCTTGGCGTCCAGTCGCTCATGAACGCGCCGTTCGGGAAGTGAAAGATCACCAATCGATCAGGACGGACCCCGTCGGCCTGGACGCGCCGAGGTGTGAACGATTCGAGAGCGGGTAGACCGACTGCGATCCCCCCGAGGGCGAGACTCCGAAGAACGGTGCGACGGGTAAAAGCGGTGCGTTGCCCCATGCGACTACTCCTCGCTGCGCGGACGCGTGCGATATGCAGGGTGGGTGACGAGCGTGATCAGGAGCTCTTCGAAGGAGTGATTCTTCTCGGTAAAGGCGGACTCGAGCTCACCGAGCAAACAGCCCCACTCGCTCGACCGTGTCGGCTCCTGCGCAAATGACCAGCGCACCAGTTGTCGGACGACACATCTCGGTGCTTCGGGCGACTCCGCGATCAGCTCGCCGAGCTCTGCGGCGCCTGCGAAGTCAGGATCTGCCTCACCATAGACGTAACCGTCGAGACGAACCGGCGCGCCCGCCTCGTTCAGCTCGCGGAGCGCACCGATCGCATCGTATCGATCGAGACCAAAGCCAATCGGATCGATCTGCTCGTGACAACTGCGGCAGCCGGGGTCGCTCGCGTGCCGCTCGATCGCATCGGCCGGAGACTCTCCCTCGAGAGGCTCTCCTTCAGCCTCGACGCCTGATGGGGGCGATGGCGGCGGATTGCACAGCGCGACCTGCCGCACGTACACGCCGCGCCGCACTGGCGATGTGCTTCGAGCGGTCGAGCTCAGCGCGAGCGCTCCAGCCGTGCTGAGGATCCCTCTTCGCTCGAGTTCTGGAGGAAACTCCATGCGCACCAGACCTCCATCGGCATCCTCATCCGCGAGCTCCATACCATAGAGGCGCGCAAGCGACGGATTGACGTATCCGTAGCTCGATCGATAGAGGTCGAGTAAGCGCGGGCCGCGCAGATGATCGAGCAATAGCCGCTCCATCTCCTCACGCATCGCCCCCGCGAGCACTCCGTCGAACGTGGGATAGAGCTCCACGTCACGCGCGAGCTCACCGACCAAGGAGGTCCGGAACCACCGCTGCGCAAACGCGAGCAGCGCGTCGTCCGCACGCGGATCTTCTGCGAGGAGAGCGCGAGCGATTCTGGCGATCCCATCGGGGGTATCGAGCTCGCCGCGCTCAGCCGCGTCGAGCAGCTCCGCGCTCGGCGGCGCGCCGGTCAGTAAGAACGAGATCCGAGACGCGAACTCCTCGTCACTCAGTCGGATCCGCGTTGGGTCCTCCGGGTCGGGAGCACCGACTTCGACGCGAAAAAGAAAGCTCGGCGACTGGAGAGCAGCCTCGACGATCACGCCGATCGCATCCCAACCCGTACCGCCCGCGACCTCATTCGCGAGCCCGATGAAGGCATCGGTCTCCTCGGAGGTGAGCGCTCGTCGCCATGCGCGTCGCCCCCAAGTCCTGACGAATGTCCGCACACAATCCGCCGTATCCGGATTGCACCCGATGCGCTCCACGTTCGCTTCCGCGACGATCTCGGTCGCGGCGAGCGCGGCGGCATCCCCGTAGCGCTGGGCTGCGTCCTCGCCGATGCCGAGCAGAAGCGCCTGATTGTCGAATCCGTTCTCGTCCCAGGAGTCCTCGCTGATCATCGGGGCGACCCGGTCTGCGGCGCTTTGCCCGACCAGATCAGCGACTGCGGCGAGGTACTCACGAGACGTCATCCGACGCAGTGGCACATCGACTGTCGTCGGCTCCCCACACGCTCGTGAGCCTGTGGCCCGAGCTGGACCCGCATCCACGCGTCCCTCGCATCCAGCAATGGCGAGTGTCACGAGGGCGGCACGAACGATGCGCGTAAGGAGGGGCACCGTGACCTCCTGTTCGAGGATGACTCGGCCGTGGCCGCCAAGACCACCGATGTAAAACTCTGATAGAGACAGTGAAGATCGATATGGATTGCCAGGCAGAATCCCGACCCTGATTTAAGGACAATTGTGATTGAGTAAATCGGGCCAGTCAAGAGGTGGACTGACATCATGAAAGACTACATGTGGGTCTTGTTTTTATCCTTCAGCGATGGAGTGAAATAGAGTCATTCCTCGAGTGCGTCTGAACACTTGACACGCCATCGAACCGTTCCGTCCGAGCCCCCTGGCATGCGCTCATCCACGTGACGACCAGCACAAAGGCGACGCGCCGCTTCGCTGACCCATGCTCGTTCCGGCGCGAGCTCTCTTCAGGCTTCAATTGAACGTCAAAATGCTTCCGTTCGACCGCCGCTATCGCTTTCCCAATTCAAATATCCTATTCGCTTCAAATATCCTATTCGCCCGAAGGGCATGCGATTTCTCGTTGAAGTCCTATTGACGCGAATGGGTGGGCGCAGATCGACGCGAGCAATACGACCGTTACGGAAATCTGACCAACCCGGTCTTAAAGCACCTCTTGAGGAAGCGTGTTACGTACGCCGGGAATCGACCGGGTGCCGGAACTACATTCGACCCCGATGGGGTCACGACGAAAGTTGTTGACAAGTTCAAGGCCATTCTCGCCCTGGACGATTCCGGCAACTATCGAACAGTGACGGCATTCCCCGAACCTTAACACTACTGCGTCATGTATCGTGATCGGGCACGCGGGTCTGTCTGCGGTATCCGGTGCGCGGAGCGGTGGAGCTTGCGTTCTTCGAATATCTCGAACGCGAAACGAGCGACGCCATCGGCAAGTTGTTTCATGGCTTCTCGGGGTACGTGCAAGCGGATGCCAAGAGTGTGTTCGATGCGCTCTTCGAGCCGCCCGACAAAAACCAAGATGGTTGCAAGCGTTCCGAAGTCGGTTGTTGGTCGCACGCCAGACAAAAGTTCTGGGCCTATCTCCGAGACTTGATTCGCGTCGTACCGCACTGGCCCGGTGTGCGATTTCTCGAGCTTGCTCCGCTCTTCTGGAATGCCACTCGGCTGCGTCTCAACAGCAAAGAACTCGACGCCGAATACGGTCTTCTCACGATTCCCGAACCGAGCTCGACCGAGCAATCGCCACCACGCTGAATGCCACGAACTCACGCGGCCAGCTTGTGAGGTGTCGACTCCTCATGCTCCACCGGCTCGCGCATCGGGTACCCACGTACAACAACGTCGTTCGCGCGGAGGGCATTCTCGAGGAAGCACTCCTGTTGACTCCCAACAAACATCTCCGGCATACTTTTCCGATACAAACGTCCTACGCGCTCGCGGAGGCCCGTATGAAGAGTGCGCCGATTTCCCTTCTTCTTATTTGCCTTGCGGGGAGTCTCGCGGGCTGTGAGGGGGTGGTCGAGTCATCTGCGGACAGCGGAGTGACACCACCAAGACCGGAAGCGGGAGTGGAGGCTGGCGCAGACAGCGGCAGCGGCCCGAGCCCAGGCGACGCGGGATGGGCACCGGGCGACGCGGGATCGGGACTGCGTGATGGGGGATCGGGACTGCGCGATGCGGGATCGGGACTGCGCGATGCGGGATCGGGGTCGGCACCAGCGCCAGCGGCGGAGCATCTGCCCACGATCTTCGGGAGATGTCCGACGTTCATGGGCGACGGGGCGGACGTCACGTTCCAAACCTCGCGGGGGGATCGCCCGGTGCGGATGTGGATCAGCGAGGCGGCTGAGACGCTCGACGGGCCGCTGGTGCTCTACTGGCACGGCTGGCACGGCTCGCCCGGGCTGAGCGGTATCACCTCCAGCGCGCTGAGGCAGCTCCTGGACATGGGCGGCATATTCGTTGCGCCGTACATCGACCCGGATGCACCGAGCAACTACTGGACGAGCTGGGATCTGATCACGGCTGATCAAGTGGTGGCCTGCGCGATCGCCACCGTCGGCATCGACCAGCGGCGCATCCATTCGATTGGATACAGCGCGGGCGGGATGCAGACCTACCGCATGATCCACGAGCGCTCTGGCTACCTGGCGTCAGCGGTGATGTACTCCCCGGGTACGAACGGGAGCCCTGGAATGCGTCAAGAGCGGGAGAACCTGATCGCTACCATGATCACCTGGGGCGACGCGGAGGACATGATCTACCAGACGCTGGCGGAGCAGTACTTCGCCAGGCTGACCGGCTATGGTTTCTTCTCCATCATGTGCCACCACACCGGCGGGCATATCCAGCCCAGCGGGGTGCGCGATCGGGCGCTCGACTTCCTGCTCGCCCATCCTTTCGGTACGAATCCGTCGCCCTTCGTCCACGAACTCCCCGACAACTATCCGGACTACTGCACTCCATCGGAGTAACTCATTCGTCGCGGTGCTCGGGATCTCCGTCAGGGCGCGTCGCACGGGGTCGCGTACTGCCCCGTCGCTCGCAGCATGGATAGCCGAGCATGTGCTTCGAGGAGATCGGGGCCGAGCCACCTACGACCGCTCCGTGACAGCGGGGGCCGCAACGCGTTTCGTCGCCTATACTCTGGAGCATGCATCGCGCCAAACTCAGCCCGAGAAGTCGCAACGTGATTGGCTTCCTTGCCGGTTTGTTCGCCGTGCTCACGACTCTCTTCGTCGTTGCGCCTGGGATCGGACAGCACGCGACCCCGATGCCCACCCGACGGAGCGCGCTCCCTGGTCGCGCCACTCCGATCGCCACGGCACGCGAGCACTTCGTCTTCCATACCCCTCTCACAGGTCCATTCGCCGCAACATCCGAGCGCGCGATGTTCGCGCTCGGATGTTTCTGGGGCGCTGAGCGTCGCTTCTGGAACGTGCCTGGTGTGATCTCGACGGCTTCGGGCTACACCGGCGGCTTCACTCCGAACCCGACCTACGAAGAGGTCTTGAGCGGTCGCACTGGACACGCCGAGACGGTGCTCGTCATCTACGACCCGACACGGGTGCGTTACGAAGACCTCCTCCGCATATTCTGGGAAGCGCACGATCCGACTCAAGGAATGCGCCAAGGAAACGACGTCGGTACGCAGTATCGCTCTGCGATTTACACCACGACGGCTGAGCAGGAACGGCTCGCAAGTCGATCACGCGAGGTGTACCAGCGCGCGCTTCGCGCAGCGGGCTTTGGAGAGATCACGACCGAGATCGCGCCTGCCGCTTCCTTCTACTACGCCGAAGACTATCACCAGCAGTACCTTGCCAAAAATCCGAGCGGCTACTGCGGTCATGGTGGCACCGGCGTCAGCTGTCCGATCGGGCTCGTCTCGTATCCGGATGAGGTCGCACGATGAAGCGACTGGCTGATGGTTGCGCAGGCCGAAGGGTGCCAAAGTGCGGAGTGGAGGAAGTCACGATGAAACGTTCGGCTCGTTCGATGATGTCTGGTTTGGTGATGCTCGGTGCTTTGCTCGCGCTTGGAGGATGTGAGGACCACACGGAAGGAGTGAGCGCAGCGACGGTATCGGAAGCGCCTGTCGTGCCTGCACAACGGGCTCCTGCCACCGCTGGGCGAGAGACGCTTGCGCTCGATCGCGCATCGTCCTCGATTGCCTTTACTGGCGCAAAAGTGAGCGCGACGCATGATGGTTCGTTTGGCGAGTTCTCGGGAACGATCGAGCTCGATCCTGAAAATGTCATGGCGAGCTCGGTGAGGATCACCATTCAGATGAGCTCGCTTGCAATCGAGCCGGCGCGTCTGTCGCAGCATCTGCTGACGCCCGATTTCTTCGACGTACCTCAGTTCCCCACGGCAACGTTCGAATCCACATCCATCGCAGCGGGCGCCAATGGCCAGGTGGGTTCTTTACCCGCGACGCATACCGTGACGGGGAATTTGACGCTGCACGGACAGACCCGCGCGATTTCGTTTCCTGCCGCGATCGCTGTCGAGCCGGCGAACGTTCGCGCGCGAAGTGAGTTCACGATCAATCGGCGTGATTTCGGAATCGTCTACCCAGGGATGCCGGATGACTTGATCGCCGACGAGGTCGTCATTCGATTCGATGTGCGCGCTCCGCGTTCGTGATCAACGAACACGAGCCCGCCATCTCCAACGAAGACTTCGGGGATCCAAACCTCGGCGATGCAATCCGAGCTCGGACGCGCGCCGCACCAAAACGACCTTTTCCTCCGAGAAAGCACCGCAATTGGGATCCGTGCGCGTCGCTCTCCATGAAGAGCATCCATCCGGCGAAGCGCCCGCTGAACTATGGCCGTGTCCGCATTGATCGAGGAGGAGTATGGGCGGTGCGCTCGCTTGCCACGTTCGTGGCATGCGCGTAGCATAAGTGTATGAACAGAAAGCAGCGGCTCTCTGCGTCGGTTGATGCCGACCTCCTTGATGCGGTCGAGAATGCCGTCGCCGACGGACGTTCGGCGAACGTGAGCAGCTGGGTCAGCGATGCTCTGCGCTTGAAGCTCGAGCACGATCGAAAGCTGGACGCGCTCGGTGATTTCATCCGGAGTTACGAATCAGAGCACGGAGTGATCACTGCTGATGAGATGCGCGCTGCGACCCGTCGTGCACACAGCCGAGCGGTGTCGGTGCGGACTTCTGCGCCGTTGCGTCGGGTTGCTGGATCCGGAAGAAAGTGATGGCGTTTGTGCTCGATGCGGGCGCCCTCTTGGCAGTCGAGCGGGCCAATCGAGATACCATTGCACTCCTCAAAGAGGAGCTGTTGTCAGGTCGTGTGCCGCTTACTCACGCGGGCGTTGTTGGACAGGTCTGGCGTGGAGGACACGGGCGGCAAGCGATGCTTGCGCGGTTCCTGCCGGGAATTCGCATCGCGGCGCTCGATGAGAATCTCGGTCAGCGTGCAGGCCTTTTGCTGGGACGTGCACGCCGATCGGATGTGATTGATGCCGCGCTCGTGTTGCTCGCGAGCGACGGAGATACGATCCTCACCTCGGATGTCGATGACGTGAAGCTTCTCGTGAGGCATGCGAGTTTGCATGTAGACATCGTGCGGGTTTGAAGACGCACCAGCGGGCGTGATGTGGTACGCGCCCGGCTCTTGCTACGAGAGCCTCCTCCCCCAGATGTCGCGGTGCGCTGGGTGCAGGTCAGCGGGCTCGGCCGGGTGGCCCGTGAGACCGACGTCAGAGCATGAGGACGTCCGCCTTCGGTTCGAGTCGACACGCGCCGCGACCCGGGTCGCGGCCATCCGCGACGCCCTCGAGATGTGGCGCGCGAGGGCTACGTCTCACGCTGCAGCATCGCTCGCCGAAAGCTGGAACGAGGAGTGGCGCGAGCATGGAGAGCCACGGCTCGATGCGATTGCGCTGGCACGTCGATTCCGCCTCGAGGAGGTCACCATCCTCGACGATGGCCTGATCGACCTCGTGCTGAACGACGATGGTCTATTCCACGGACACCTCATCACGATCTCGATCGACGGGGACGACTGGGGCGAGGCGGACATCCAGGGCTGAGGAGGCTGAGTACAGCTCCCCAATGGAAAGTCCCCAACGATCGTCCCGGAACGACTACCGCAGAGGGCCGCAGAGGCTTCGCTGCGAGAGCCAGAAGTCGCTCAAATGTCCTATCCGCTCGCGACCGCTACGATCCAGCCATCCACACACCATTACAAATGCGTTCCAGCGCATCAACCGTAAGGCCCGTGGGAAGCGGTGAATAGTACGTCATCGTGAGCGTCGTCCCGAGCACGACAGTCGTGCAGCTGCCAAGGACATCGTCCGTGGGGCAGGAGTCGACGAGCGTGGCACCGATTCCATCACAGGTCGCCTCCGGTTCCGTCACGGCCTCCTCGTATCGGTTGCACTGCCGAAGCGTAGAATCGGAATTATCGCAAAAGAAGCTCCTCGCGAGCCCGCCCTCACGAAGGCAGCCGATGTACTCGATGCTGGCATCGTTGCAGTCATCGGTACGAACGGAGTCGCACGTCCCTTCATCTGCGGCGCGAACAAAGACATCGTTCATGCATTGATAGATGGCCGTCGCTTGAGCTGTGCACCCCACCCCATCAGCTCGGTCGAACTCCGCATCGTATTGCATGACGCACATCTCTCGATCGATGGTCAAGCAGCGGCTCGCCGCCGTACACACTTCTTCGGCACTCACTCCCATGGATCTGGATTGAACGCAGCCGATGGTGAACATGGCGAGCAAGGCAAGGCCGCCAACAAGGCATGGACAGAACGCATTCCAACGCATTCGAAGAGCTCCTCTCTCGGATGCGAAGACTGGATCGACAGAGATCAGCAGCGTCCGCCCTTGCGACGAACGGTCGATGTCGTGCGACGAACGGTTCGCGACGCCCGCCACGCCTCCTCATTCTCGCGCATCCAGGTGATCAGCGCCTCGGCCTCCGCCGGACCACGGCCGGGGCTGGTCAAGAGATCTCTTGCGGCCTGGCTCACGGCAACCACACAGATCCCGCCTCGCACCACACTCCCTTCGAAGACTCCCTCATCCTCGGGCTCGATCAGCATGACGTTTGCTCCTTTCTCTGTGACGCGAAGCGCGAGGCGTGCGATGGCCTCGTCGATGCTGTCGACATAGACGATGACAGCGCGTGTCTCCGCGACGGGCGCGAGCTCGGAGACAGTCAACGTGTCAGTCACCGCGTAGCGCGTGTTCGTCTTTGTGAGGCGAGCGGTCAGCGATGTGAGGCTTCGCTGCGAGAGCCAGAAGTCGCTCACATGTCCTATCCGCTCGGCTACCGCTTTCCCAATTCAAATATCCTATCCGCCTCGCGAGCAATCCCGTGAACGTTATCGTGGTGATCCGATGCCCGGGCCCTCGCGACATGCACACGACGGACAGCCATCCGTGCTCGGTTCGTATCCGTAGGGGCAGCCACCACATGCGATCACGGGACAATCTCGTCGTGGCGCAGGAGCAGGTCGACGCGCCGGCATCGGATGCACTGTCGATGGCCGCGTGCGACCCCCATCTGGCCAAGCTTCAGCGAGAATTCGACGAGCCTCGGTTTGTGTCGCGGAGAAACTCAAACTCGCCACGATCTCCCCGCCGCGTTCCGGGTCGACGAGACGCGGAGCGAGCGCACGCAGAGCTTCGAGCTGCGTCTCCGAAAACGAGAGCTGCGCGAGCAGCTGCGTGACCTGCGCTGCAGTGAAGAACTGCATCCGAGCGTCGAACTGAATCGTTTCGATTTGATGGCTCGAGGATCCAGCATCCCTGACACGAGAAAGGAGCGATTGGAACCTCCCCGGATCCATGGGGGTTGGTTCAGGTTCCGGAGGCGTTTCGGGGCGCGAGAGCGCGAAGAGGTTGGCCCTTAGCTGCGCTATCCGTCGACGCGCCTCGCCACATTCTCTTCGGCACGTTCGCTCGATGATTTGCTCGAGCGCATCGACCTGCTCGAGGCTCGATGCCACCAAGCGATCCATGCGCTCATCGGCAGCGGCGAACGCCGGACACCCGAGCCCGAGGATCAAAAACAAACCGCTGAGCCACGCGAATCGGAATGTGATGCCCATGCCCAATGGTACGACGCGCGACGAAGCTCTATTCAAACGTAAAATGCGCGCCCGATCAAAATGTAAGCCCGCCTGAAGAAACACCCTGCCTTGTACGCCGATCGCGTCGCCTTCGCGCGCAGGACAAAACTCAGTCACGCTCATGCAAAGCTGCCTCGGATCGGCGAGTTCCACGCTCGATCGACATTTGGTTGGAGCGGACCGAGGGCCTGGCTCCACCAGGGATCTTCGGGCGCAGGCTCGCGGACCGTTTCGCGATCGAGCTCTTCTCAGGAGCACCACCGATGGACGTCGTCGCAGGCTGCGTGATCAAGCAGCTCAGTACCACGCTCGCGACTTGGCGCACCGATCTACAGGCGAACATTCCGCCGATGTGGCTCATCTGCGCGGGGCGGGCCACGTCGGTGATCGATGGGCTGTCGCTTGTGCACACCCTGACGAATGGCCGAAAGGCTTTTATCGCTTGGCCGCGCGGGACGTGCCTTTCTATATTGGGGGGGGGTGAGCGAGCCGGCTCGAGTCCGACCGCCTTCAGCGCCTTGGCACCGGGACAATCGTGCCTTCATAGTCTGCCGCTACGCCTCGACGGATCACGACGTTCGATGATCCTGCCTCGCTCGACCTCCAGTGCATGAGGAGACGCATACACGATCCGGTAGGCCAACTCTTTGGCTCCCCATGGTATCGAGGTGAGCCGCAGCGAAGCTCAACAGCTAACAGGATGTTGAAAAACGTAAGTGCGCGAAATCAGATCGGAATTTGATCGT
>CAYZTA010000025.1:0-75448 GCA_964481145.1 uncultured Sandaracinus sp. | reverse complement strand
CTTCGGCGAGTTCGGCGAATGTGGGCCAGTGCTCATGCACGACTCGATAGAGAAGTGTCTCTTCGGGACGACGGCGCTCGTAGCCATCCGTGCGTGGGTCGCAAGCGCCGGCGGACAAGGCCATGCCGTGCTGCCACAGCACATGAGAGGCCGGTCCGAGGATGCCGATTCATAAGCGAAAGCCACATGGTCGCTGGCGGAATCGACGGCGGCCGACGGGCGGCCGTCACCCTTTGCGCCCGTTTGCAGGCGGTCGGCGCTCAAGGTCGTGATGGATGTGGGACGAATCGGCGATGAGCCGTGGATGTCGCAGAGGGAGTCTCTCGAGCTCGCCGATCACGCACGAACATCGCGGGAGAGAGTGGTGTTCATGGTATCGAGCTCTAAAAAAAACATCTCCCTTCGCCTCGATAGGTTGGCTCGCGAGCCACGATTTCGCCTTTTCGTACGAGCGCGTATTCCGCAAATCGCTCCGCGATTTCACCGGCTTTGGTGGGGCGAAAGAGGATTGGGTCGCCGACTCTCGGGCGTCGTTCGGCATTCCTCACGGCGAGCGGGGACTGGACTTCTCCTGCACCTTCGCGCTCCAGCCATTCGAGACCACTCGGCAGCACTGGGATGGGCAGACGATTCGTCGATGGCCACCCGGAAGCGACATAACCACCGCCCGAGCATGTGATGTGATGGGCATCGGGAATCCGCGCGACTTCGAGCGCGAAGAATTCGGCCGGCTCGAGATCGAGGCCGATGTATCCGTCGAAGAGATGCGAGCACAAGAAACCCGAACCGACGGCGACTTCGGTGAGCGAAGAATCGCGAAGGCTCTCATTGATGCTTCCCGTTCCACCGCCGTTGACCAGCGCGAGGTGTGCTCCATTGGAACGCAATGCATCGACAGCACGCGCACGCAGCTTGGCGACCGCCGGCATCGCAATCCGCTTGAATGCGCGAATCGGGATGCTGCGATCGGGGAGCCCTGCGATATGTGCCTCGTACGCCAAGAGACCGACGATGCGCACGTTCGGGATCGAACGCGCTGCATGGGCGAGCGCCGCCACGGATTCGGCGGTTCGCAATGGGCTGCGTCGCACTCCGAGATGGGCGCGTCCGCCCAAAGGACGGTATGAAACGTCCATATCGATGATCGCTTCGAGCGTGACATCTGCACGTCGAGCCGCGGCGCTGAGCGCTTCCAAATGGTCTGTGCAATCGACGCTCATGCGAATTGTTCGGCCGCGGGTCACGGCCTTTGCGATGGCGTCGAGTGCAGCACGTTGGACTGTGGGATAGGCGACCAAGAGATCATCGAAGGGAGCCATGCAAGGCTCTTCCGACGCGAGCCACGCGGCTTCTTCGACCGAATAACACATGAGCCCACGGATCGAATCGCCACCGCGCTCCGCGATGCGTCGCAAGAGACTTCGATGACGGACGGACTTCGACGCGATTCGAATCGTTCGTCCTGTTCCCCTCACCCTTTTACAAATGCGATCCACGTTGCGGTCGAGTGCATCCAAATCGACGAGGGCCAGAGGGAGGCGCTCGTTCGCGAGCAAGTTGCGGAGACCATCGCATTCCATGTGTGTTCTCAACCTCGCGTTGCCACGATCGCCTTGAGATGCGGCTCAGTTCCCGGCGCACTCGGAAAATCCATGGGAGGCGGCAAATCTCGAAGCGATTCGAGCTCGAACCCGGCGCGTCGGATTTCGTCGCGAAACCAAGCTTGCGACATGCGCTGATCGTTGCTCGTGGCCATGAGGACGCCATGCGGAGCGAGCACACGGAAGCATGCCGCCGCGAGCTCGCGCCATTTCTTTCCCGAGGTCCAACGGCCGCGCTTGGAGGTGGAGTAGGTCGGTGGATCGCAGCAGATGAGATCGAAGCGTTCACCACGCCGCGCAGCCCGCTCGAGCCATTCGAAGACATCGGCGCGGATCGTTCGATGCCGGTCGCTGTCGTGTCCGGCGACGGCAAGATTGCGTCTCCCCCGATCGAGCGCCGCGCCGCTGGAGTCGACGTTGACCGTTCGTGCGGCTCCTCCGACCGCGGCGGCCACACCAAAGCCACACGTATAAGAAAAGAGATTCAGCACCGAACGATCCTTGGCCATCGCGCGTACACGCGCTCGGTGGGCGCGTTGATCGAGAAAGAGTCCTGTCGACATTCCGTCCCCGAGCCGAACGAGAAATCCGATGCCGTTCTCACGAATCAAGAACTCGTCTGGAGCAGGCTCGCCTCGAATCGGCGAAGAGGGCGCCAAGGCGGTCTCATCACCTCTCAAGACGTTGGACTGTCGAGGACGTCGCTTCACGTAGATGCCCGTGAAATCAAAGCGAGAGAGCACGTCCGCGATGCGCGCTTCGTGGGACTCGGCATGCGCTCCGTAGAGGTGAAGGAGCGCCCAATCGGCGTAAATATCGATCGCAATGCCCGGGATTCCATCGCCTGTCGCATGGACCCAACGAAACGCGGTCGTGCGCACATCCTTTTCTGCGAGCCCTGCACGCCCCAGCGCGAATCGACGAGAGAGCGCAGTCGTGAGCGCTCGCTCGAGCCGCGCGGGATCCGCCAGAACATCGTCGTGGCCCTCGAGATAGGCATCGAACTCGACGGGCCGCTCCGCGCGGAGAGTGAGCTGCTCGCGGCTCGTTGGATGCATCAACGTCAGCTCCGATGCGTGGAGCATCATCCGCGTGGCGGGCACGCCACCGTAGAGCGCATCACCGACGATCGGAGCTCCTTCATGCGCGAGCTGCGCTCGAATCTGGTGCGTGCGCCCCGTCTCGATCCTCGCTTCGACGAGCGTTCGATCGCCTTTGCGCGCCACGGCTCGAACATGGGTGATGGCCGTCTTCCCTCGTGGATCGCGGTGAGATACGACGACGGAAGTGCCGTCAGGGCCCTTTTTGAGTCGATGTTCGAACCGGCCGAACGGATGTCGCGGATTCGCCGACACGATCGCGAGGTATTTCTTCTCGATGCGTCGCTCCTCGAACTGCTTTGCGATCGAAGGATTGGCGTCACGCGAGTGGGTGTACACGACGATCCCCGAAGTCTCTTTGTCGAGGCGCTGATGGACGCCGACGTAAGGCTCGACCTCTCCTCGCTCTTCCAGATGCTTCGTGAGGCGCGTCGGCATATCGTCTTGGGCCGACGCGCGTGCCTCCTGTGTCGGGACCCCTTCGAGCTTGTCGATCGCGATGAGCTCTCGATCTTCGTATACGATCCAACGTGGATCGAGCCACGGGAAGATCCGCATTCGCAGCTCGTGATCGAGGGGCTCCTCAGGGGTCATCAGAATGCGCGGTCGCGAAGCGACTGAGGCAGGACGGGCGAAGGTTCGCCGCTCGTCGTGATCCACAACTGATGCGCGGCGCGCGTCGCGGCGATGTGCAGGAGATGACGCGCTTCGTCGTTCATCGGGTACGATCCGCGCGAGACTTCGAGCAAGACGACATAGTCGAACTCGAGCCCCTTGACTTGCTTGACGTCGGTGACGTCGATCCCCGGCTTGAACGGGAAATCTTGCTCTGCGATGCGCCTCAAGTGCGGCACCTCGGCGTTGACGAGCCCTCGATAATAGATGTCCGCTTGTTCGGGGTATCGCGCGATGAGCGCGATCGACGCGCGAGGTTCGCTCTGCATCAAGTCACGCAGCGCCTCTCCGAGAAACGCCACGGCTTCGCCGCTGTGCGCGAATCGAAAGAGCTCGACCGGGGCGCCGCTGCGAATCGCGTGTCCTCCCTCAGGATCGGCGAGCGGACCGAGCACCGCTTGCGCGAGCTCGATGATCTCGTGTGTCGAACGATATTGGACCTTGAGCGGTTCGACGGCGATCGGCGCGGCACCCCCGACTCGGTTTGGACGAATCGCTTCGAGCAACTGCGCCCAATCCTTGAATCCGTTGTTCATGTGGAGTCGCTGCGCGACGTCGCCCGCCATCGTGACGCTGCGCGCCTTGGTGGTCGTTCCCATGACGACCGCGAGCTCGACGGGAGAGAGATCCTGCGCTTCATCGATGAGAATATGTTCGTAAAAGAGGCGCTCCTTGCCCCGCATCAGCGGACCACGCAGGCGCTGCATCAGACGCAAGAAGAGCGCATCGTCTTCGCGGTCGAGTCGCGCAGGCTCCCTTTCGGTGGCGCCGTCCACGCCGACCGAGCGGTCGTCATCTTCATCCAGATCTCCATCGTCATCTCCACCTCCGCGCTTTCGCTGGACGAGTTTGGGAGCTGATGTTTCGTCGGGTTCGCCTTCGTTGCGCTTTTTGGAATCGGCAGTGCGCTCGCCTTCGTCCCGCCGCGCTTCGAGTTCGGAGAGCAGGGCGCCACATCGATCTCGACACCATTTCGCGATGGTTTTGAGGTCTTCCTCGTCGAGCTCACCCGGCGCGTAGGCGTCGAACGTGGTTCGAAGCGTTTCTTGATCCGTCAGAACCTCGGCCCAGGCCGAGACGACATCGAGCAAATCACGACGCGCACGTTGGGCCACACGTTCTACGGCGTGCCTCAAAGGAAGGGATGAAGAATTTTCTGTAAGCCACTTCGAAAGCCGCGCGATTCGCACACCGAGCGGTGCGGTCGACGCCTCGCGATGAAATGCGAGCACATCGGATGTTCCATCGAGGCTCCCTAAAGATTCTTCGAGCCAAGCGTCGTAGCGCGCCGCCGTCTTCGCGACGAAGTCGTCGATCACACGGAGCATCACCGGGTGCTTCTTCAATCGTGTGACCGAGCTCGGCGTGTCTTCGTCGTATCGATCGGGGAGCTCACGGAGGTGCTGGCTGCGTTGTTTGCTCGCCCAGCGTTCGTAGGTCGTGACCGGGGTTCCACCCGCGCCGAGCGCCGGTAGGACACGCGAAATGTATCGAACGAGCGCGTCGTTGTAGACGAGCACGAGCATGCGATCCGGTCGGAATCGCTTTGGATCCTGGAACGTGAGATAGGCGAGCCGGTGCAGACCAATGGTGGTCTTTCCGCTGCCCGCGCCACCTTGGATCACGACCAAGCCCGCGTCGCTCTTCGTGATCAATTCGAACTGACGTGGATCGATGAGGGCCGTGATCTCAGGGAGGAAACGATCCTCGCGACCATCGATTCCAGTGCCGAGCTGACCGCGCGCAGGTTGCGACGGTTTGTGATGACCTTCGGGCCGCATGGCGGCGCCTTGTCCGCCGGAGAGGCGACTCGCAGACTCACCGACGCTTCTCCACTCGCCGTCGATCGCGCGTACGAAGGTCCCTTGAGGCGAGCCGATCCGGCGAAGCACACCGCCGCTGATCGAAAGACTTCGTCTCGTGAGCACTTCGCCATGCACTTCGCGACCACCGAACTGCTCTTCGTAGGGGTCTCCTTCTTCGTATCGATAGTAAATGCGGCTCACCGGAGCATCTCGCCAATCCACGATGCGAATTCCGGTGCGCGGATCGAGATATGTGCTTCGCCCGATGAGGACTTCGCGACGTCGATCATTTTCTTCGAGCACCAACCGTCCGAAATAGGGTGAATCGGGGTCGATTCCGCCTTCGGTCACCTTGGCACGACGGGCTGCGACTTCGGTGAGTCGCTCCATCTCTTCGATCAGCGGAGGCACGTCTTCGAGCCGTGCTTCGTTGATTTGGTCCCGCAAAGAAAGGAGCTCGGCTTCGTAGTCGACTCCGTCGTTGACAGGACGGAGGCTGCGCGACGCGGCGTTCTTGTGAACACGCGCGAGGACACGTTCTTCTTCGTCGATGATGCGGGTATGCATGGAGTCGCTGTCGAACGACCCGTGCTCGATGGTTTCGGTGCGGTTCATACAAATCCCTGAAGGGAGAGAGCAAGTCATTGAAATTATGTAAGAACTACGGCCGTGCAGGGGGCATTCCCACCTGCCTGGGATCGGCATTCGGGCAAGCGGGTGGGGGTAGCACGCCTCTTTTTTGGGGCAAACGTTTTGCGTGTGGCTCCATCGCGGATACGTTTGCGCCCCTCATGCCCAGACGTGCTCTCCCAAGCTTTCATGTGTCTGATGCGCCCATCGCGGTTCCTGGATTCCGTTTCGCGTCGGCGGCCGCCGGCATCAAGACCGAGGGGCGTCTCGACGTGGCGGCTGTCGTCGCTGACGAACCCGCGAACATTGCAGGCGTTTTTACGCGAAATCGTGTTCAAGCGGCGCCGGTGGCCGTGGCGAAAACCCGCGTTCGAAGTGGCAAAGCGAGTGCGGTCCTCGTCAATAGTGGGAACGCGAATGCGTGCACAGGCAAGGCGGGGCTCGAGGCGGTGCGTACGACCACACGTGCGTTGGCAGAACGCCTCGGTGTGGGCGTCGAGGAGGTGATCCCTGCATCGACCGGCGTGATCGGCGCACTTCTACCGTCGGACAAAATCATCGCGGCGACGGACCCTTTGTGCGACGCGCTATCGAGTGAGGGGGCTCTGGACTTTGCACGGGCGATCATGACCACCGATCAGTGGCCGAAAATCGCGAGCGTCGAAGTGCCTCTCACCCGTGGCTCGGGCCGGGTGCTCGGGATCGCCAAAGGAGCGGGCATGATCCATCCGAACATGGCCACCACGCTTGCCTTCGTCGTGACCGACCTCGGCATCGACGTGAAGAGTCTTCAGCGGATGTTGCGCCGCGCGATCCACGCGACGTTCAATGCGATCAGCGTCGATGGCGACACGAGTACGAACGACACGGTGCTGCTCTTGAGCTCGGGCCGCGCAGGTCGCGTGCGCGCCGAGTCCGCGGATGCGAAGCAATTGCAGGAGGCGGTCACCGGGGTATTGGATGCCCTTGCACGCAGCATCGTGCGTGATGGCGAGGGGGCGCAGCATGTGGCTCGGATTGAAGTGAGTGGGCTTGCGAGTGAGCGGGCAGCGCGCAAAGTGGCTGAGACGATCGCGACGTCTCCGCTCGTCAAGACGGCGCTCCACGGGCGCGATGCGAACTGGGGACGTATCCTCGCGGCGGCGGGGCGTGCTGGTGTTCCGTTTCGGCAAGATCGTGCGGAGCTCCGGATCGGAGACGAGACGATCGTTCGTGGTGGGATGCCTGTGGGGGCAGATGCGGAGCAACGCGCCGCGAAGGTCCTCGCCGAGCCGGAGTACACCATTCATCTGTCGCTTGGGACGGGGAAGGGGCGCGCGCATTATTTTACGAGCGATCTCGGACCCGATTACATCGCTGTGAACGCGAATTACCGGAGCTGACTCATCGGCGAGCGCGCCGGAACCGTCGGCGTTTGACTGGAGCATTCCGTGAGTCGGGGGTTCCCGCGTCGAGACTTCCAGCATCGAGCGTGGGTGAGCTCGCAGGTTCTCGAATGGGGGGGACGAACGTCTCGATCACAGGAGGATGCTCTTGTGGAGGGGTGGCATCGTCGGCGATCGAGCTGCGCGTCACGATGAACGCGAGCACACCCGCCGCGAGGATGCCCATGCCGCCGAGAAGGCGCGCGACGACGAAGGAAGGGGGAGGGACTGGGTCGAGAGGCGGGCGGCCCGGTCCAAGGCGCCGTGTCGCGTCCGTACGTGCGCGCTGGGGCGTGGCTGCGGGGGGCGCATGGCTCGTCGATGGACGGCGGAGCCGGATGGGACCTTCTTCGTCAGGCACGAGCGTACGCGCGAGCTCCGCGCAGTCGAGCTGTGTCGGCACGATGCCATGGGTGGCCATGTGCGCGGTGAGCTCGTGCACGAATTGCTCGACAGACTCGGGGCGACCTTCCGGATGGGGCGCCAAACAACGAGAGATGAGCCCGTCGAGCTCACTCGGCAGATCAGGCCGCACGTCTCTGGGACGTGGATAACGGGCTTCGATGATGCGATCGAAGAGGCCGGGCTCGTTGCTCACATCGAATGGATGCTGTCCGATGAGGATCTCGTAGAGAAGAATTCCGAGCGCAAAGACGTCGGCGCGATGATCGATGGAGAGCGCTCCCGTCAACACCTCGGGCGCCATGTATCCGTAGGTTCCTTTGACGACGCCGGTGCGTGTCTCGTAGACCTGGGTGGCGGCTTTTGCGATGCCGAAGTCGATCAACTTGACGGCGCCATCGTAGGAGACGACCACGTTGGCGGGGTTGAGGTCGCGATGCACGATCCCGAGCGATCGTCCGAGCTCGTCCCGGCATTCATGCACATAATGGAGCGCTTCTGCGACCGCGAGCGCAATTCCGAGCGCGGGTTTGTCGGGCAGCCGCTGTCGGCTCTTCCGCGCTGCGCCGAGCAATTGGTGGAGCGTCGGCCCGCGTACGTATTCCATGACGAGATAGAGCGCAGAACCATCCCGTCGAAGATCGAGCACTTGAGCGATGTTCGGATGCGAGAGCGCAGCCATGAGCCGAGCCTCGTCGAGAAACATCGTGACGAACTCCGCGTGGTTCGCGTGCTTCTCGAGGATTCGTTTCAAGACGACCGTGCGCTCGAGTCCCTCGAGCCCGCGCTGTCGCGCGAGGTAAATTTCGGCCATCCCGCCAACCGCAATTTTCCGGACGACGCGGTAGGGACCCAATTCCTCTGTCACATGCGACAAACTGAGGATGGAGTCTATCAGAACTCCCACAAATTCACGCAACCTCCGTTGTCTCTCGAGAGCCCATGGTAGGCTCTCTCCTTCCGTTCCGACCATTCACGATTCCGGAACATGCCGAGCGATGGTGAAGAACAGCCTATGAGGCATCCTTCCAACGAGTTCTCCGAACCATCTCGTGAGCTCGCGGGGGATACGACCACCGTCGATATGCGCGATGTCTTGTTGGGTGAGCGCACACAGATTGCGAGTGCACCCGAGTCGAGGCCGATTCTGTTCGTCGAGTCAGGGCGTGATCGCGGTCGTGAATTCGTGCTCGTGCCTGGAGAAACCACCGTGGGGCGCGGGATGGACAATGAGGTGATCCTCTCGGATTTGTCTGTTTCTCGCCGACATATGGAGATCCTTCGAGAGGGGGATGCCCTCACGCTCCGCGATAGCGGCAGTGGAAATGGAACCGTCGTCAACGGACGGCGCGTCGAAAAGCATCTCTTGCGGAATGGTGATCGCATCGAAATCGGTGAGACCGTGCTTGTCCTGCGAGGTCTTTCGTCGACTGCGATCGAGATGCCCTTGGCCGAAAGCGAGCCCACGATCCCTCCTCGAGAGGAGATCTCGTTTCCGCCCAACGATGTGTCGCGGGCGACGTGGGAGCCGCCGGCTCGCACGCAAATCAATCCTGTCGTCATCGATCGACGGACGCTTGTGCTCGCCGGCTTAGGCATTGCCCTGGTCGCTTCGCTCATGGGCGCGCTCGTGTTTGCATTCATGATCGAGCCCACTCCACCACAGCCGGGGCCTGTGAGTTGGGTTCCGACGCCTTCTGTGACACCGTCGAGCACGGCTCCAGAGGTGCAGCCTCTCACGACCGAAGAACCTTCGGTCGCACCGCCGACGGAGGAGTCACAAGGCGCGCAGCCATCCGAATCGCCAGCCGTTCCCGTGGAAACACGCGAATCGCCAAACGAACTCGAAGCCCCAGACGATGTGGAGCACAGCCGACGATCTCGAACGCGGGAGTTGCGTCGAACACCGCGTCCGGTGCGAGAGGAAACGCCTGCACGTACTGGCCCTGATCGCGCCCTTCAGGCTTACGAGAGCGGGGATTTCGCCGGTGCATCACGCGCCGCACGCGAAGCGGGTCAAGCGGCTCGAGCGCTGCAAATCGATCAGTTCGCGATTCATTATCGCAACGCACAAACGGCGCCAGTGGGGTCAAATGTGTCCATCTCAGCCCTCGAACGAGCGATCGCGATCGACAATCAGATCGTGCGTGGGGGTCGGTATGGCGCACGTCTTCGCTCGCAGCTGGTGCTGTCCTATCTCGAGGTTGCTCGGGACACGATCGCATCACGGCCCGAAGACGCCTGCCGTCGAGTTCAACAGGCGCTTCGACTCGAAGCTTCTCACGAACGTGGCCTTGGACTGGCCCGTCAATGTGAGTCGAGAGCAGAGCGTCTCATGGACGAAGCGAGAGCGCTCGAGCGTTCGGAGCCAACGCGTGCCCGCACGCTTTATCAGGCGATTTTGCCGATGGTTCGCTCCTCGAGCCCGCTCTACGCAGAAGCTCGCCGAAGGAGCGAAGCCATCTCACGAGCTCAGGCCGTCGACGAAGACCAATAGCCTCGAACGAATAGGCTCGAACCGAACGGTTCACGCTTCTTCGGACGGCGTCTTTTCGAGCATCTTCTCGACGCGGAGAACAAGCTCGTCGAAATCGAACGGCTTGTCGAGATGATCATCGGCGCCGTAGAGCGGCGAGGTCATTTCGTTCAAGCGTTCTCCAATGCCAGTCAGCATGATCACGCGCGTGCCTTCGAGGTTGGCATCTTCGCGGATCGCGCGACAGACCTCCCACCCGCTCATGCCAGGCATCATGACGTCGAGAACGACGACGTCCGGTTTTTCTCGACGCGCAACTTTGAGCGCCTCTTCGCCATCAGACGCCTCGAGAATGGTTGCATCCATCCTGCGAAGGCGGCGTGTAACGAGCGCCAACACCTCGACATCGTCATCGGCGACCATAATCGTCGGCTTTTGCCTGCTCTTGTCGGCCATCGTGAAGCGGAACCTCCGAGCCGCGCCATCCTCGGCGGGAGTGCTTCTCATGTCAATGGTGTCGTTCGATGACCCCAAAAGTGGCCGTATTTCGGTGGGTCCCTTGACCCGGTTGCCTCCCGGACTGCACGCTCAAGCGGTTTTTCTGGAGGACCGATGAAGCTTCGGAGCGTTGTGACCATGTTGTTTGTCCTGATGGGCACCAGCGCTTGTTCGCCTACGGTGGGGACGAATTGCGACGAAGATCTCGCAAGAACCCCGTATTACCGAACGAGCGATGGAGTTCCGGCCTACGGCGGGCAGGCGTTGATCCTCGAGAATTGCGCTTCATGCCACAGCGATCCAGGCGCGTTCGGCGCTCCGAGTGGCCTCGAGATGGACGCGAATTTGGTCACGGGGACGGGGGAAGAGGCGATCGCAGGGGCACGACGACTCCTCTCGCGTCAGACGATCATCCATCAGCATCGAGATCTGATTTATGGTCAGGTGACCGGAGGACAGATGCCGCCCCGAGGGTTCGTGCCGACGGAATCGGGGTACGAAGACGCCAACGGGAACGCGCTTCCTCGCATCACGACGTCCGAGGCGCATGAGATCTTGCGCAACTGGCTCGCATGTCGTTCTCCAGTCATCGAGCGCACGACGCCGCACGACGTCAGATGCACTACCCACGCCGATTGCGTGGTGACCTATCAATGCGACACGGAGGTGATGACGTGTGAAGGCGTCGGGCGAGTCGTTGCGGGGCGTTCCACCGAGGATTGCAGCACACCCCGCCCAGAATGGCCGTGGATTTGGGCCTGCCAGCTTGCTCCCGATTTGTCGCAAGGTGGCTGCAATGGCGTCGCGTGCCACGGAGGCAATGCGGGGGGAGCGTTGGTGATGACCTCCTTCGATGGGGCGTATGACGCGCTCATCAACGGAATGCCCGGCGCAGCGCCCAATGCGTGTGCTGGGCAGGAACCTTTCGTCGTACCGAACGATCCGGATGGCTCGCTTTTGATCCATAAGCTCGAGGGCGTCGACGAAGCGGGAATGCGGGTTTGTGGCTCGAGGATGCCGTCGGTGGGCGGCTTCCTCACCGAAGCCGAGATCGAGAACATCCGCATGTGGATCGCAGAGGGGGCGAGCCGAGAAGGGACCTGACGAACGCTCGACTGGACGGAGCGTCTCGTTCGAGGGAGAACGCGCGTCGTCTGATATGATTGAGCGAAAACTTCTCGAGGCCTTGCGTGAAGGGCCTGTCGTGTTCGATGGCGCGATGGGCACCCAGATCTACGAGCGCGGAGTTCTCTACACCCAGAACTTCGATCATCTTTGCGTGACACGCGGCGATCTCGTTCGCTCCGTTCATGCCGGCTACGTGGCCGCCGGCGCCGAAGTTCTTCAGACGAATACGTTTGGTGCGAATCGGTTCCGTCTCGCGATCCACAACCTCGAAGGCCAGCTCGAGGAGATCAACCGAGCGGGTGTACGTGCGGCGCGAGAGGCTGCCGGCTCGAAAGCGTGGGTCGCGGGATCGATCGGCCCCTCGGGCAAGATGCTCAAGAGCGTTCGTCCCGCCGACTATGACGAGCTCACAGAGGCGTTTCGCGAGCAAGCGGCGGTCCTGCTCGATGAAGGGGTCGATGCGCTCATCCTCGAGACCTTTCGACAACCAGAAGAGATTCGTCTCGCGCTCTCTGGGGCCAAACTCGCGCTCGCGACTCTGTCGTCAGAGGTGCACGTTCCTGTTATTGCTTCGGTGTCGTTCGATTCGTTCGGGACGATGGCCGACGGAACGGGACCCGAAGACATGGCGCAGAAACTTGCGCAATGGGGAGCGGACGCCATCGGCGTCAACTGCGCCGATGGACCTGCGGGTGTCTACGAAAGCGCGACCAAAATGTTCGGACCTGGCCTTCCGGTCATCGCGCAACCGAATGCAGGCCTGCCGCGCAGGGTGGAAGGGCGCTTCGCGTACATGGCGACGCCCGACTATTTCCTCGTGTTTGCTCGACGAATGCTGAAGGCAGGGGTGCGCGGTATCGGCGGTTGCTGCGGCACGACTCCGGAGCACGTGCGTCAAATGGCGGCTGCGGCACGGATGGTGGGCGCGGGGGATTCCGGCCTTGCCGATGTCGCTGGAGGTGCTCTCGCGCACGAGCTGCGCGACACACCGATCGCCCCAGGCATCACTCGGATTTCTCTCGCCGAAAAAGGCGCGCTCGGCGCGAAGATTGGACGGAAGTTCATCGTGTCGGTGGAAGTGAATCCACCGGCTGGCCTCTCGCCTCAAAAAGCACTCGACGCCGCGCGCATGCTCCAAGCGGGAGGCGTGGACGTCATCAACATCGCAGACGGTGCTCGGGCGACGGCACGAATGGGAAATTTCGCGCTCTGCCATCGCATTCAAGAAGAGCTCGCCATGCCGGCGTTGATGCACATCACGACGCGCGATCGAAACGTGCTCGGTCTCGTGGCGCATCTGATGGGATGTCATGAGCTCGGCTTGCACAACCTCGTCGTCATCACCGGAGATCCTCCGAAAATGGGCGATTTCCCCGATGCGACCCCGGTTTATGACCTGGACTCGATCGGCCTCTTGCGGCTCATCGACGGAATGAATCGAGGTTTCGATCCGGGAGGGAAACCGCTGGGCGGTGCGACCCAATTCCTTCTTGCGACAGGGGCTGAGCCCGCGGCTCAAGATTACGCTCGTGAGCTCAAACGTCTCGAGCTCAAGCGCGCTGCGGGGGCGGAGATCGTGATGACTCAGCCCGTCTATGATCCGGATGTGCTCGATCGCTTCTT
Source organism: uncultured Sandaracinus sp. (assembly GCA_964481145.1). Taxonomy (GTDB): domain Bacteria; phylum Myxococcota_A; class Polyangia; order Polyangiales; family Sandaracinaceae; genus Sandaracinus. Next base: position 62,086 of record CAYZTA010000025.1, on the reverse strand, counting down.
GCGCGATATCGAGCCGCTCGAGATGCCAGTCCTCGTGGGAATCTTGCCGCTTGCGAGCTATCGCAACGCCGAGTTCCTGCACAACGAGGTGCCGGGCATGAGTGTTCCCGACATCATTCGGGAGCGCATGCGCAAGGCGGGCACGGGTGATCAAGCACGACGCGAAGGCGTCGCGATTGCTCGTGAGATGCTGGAGGCCGTCAAATCACGGGTCGCGGGCGCATACATCATGCCGCCGCTCGGTCGCTACGAGCTCGCGCTCCAGGTGATCGAAGGCATCGTTTGATCAGTCGTGATGCGCGACGAACGAGCGCAAGCCAATCGCGCTCGAACTGCTAAAGGGTGCGAGATCCATGGGCTGCTCTCCGGTCGCGGTGCGCAGCACGATGCATCCCACCCCACCACCACCGCCTCCTCCATTGGCTCCACCGAGTGGGTTCGGGCCACCTGGTCCACCGTTCGGCATCGGGCCACCACCACTTCGTCCTCCCGCCGCTCCCTGTGGGAGCCCGCCGCTCGCGCCTCCTGCCGCGCGATGTCCGGTCATCCTCCCGTTCTGTCCCGGCCCACCTTCATGCAAAGTATCGCTGCGATTGGCCCCTCCGCCACCCCCTCCACCAGTCGTCCATACCCGTGCTCCGGGGCCGAATGACATTGTCATCGCTTCGAGGAGCACTCCCCCGCCGCTGCCTCCACCACCGCCTGCACCCAGATCGCCGGCGTTCGTGGCTCCCCCGCCGCGACCACCTCCCCCGCCTGCCAAGATGGCGCCACGCACGATGAGTGTTCCGCGAGAGCTGATTTGAATGGCTCCGCCGCCAGCGCCTCCTCTGGCGCTCGCATCCCTTGGGCCTGGTCGATCGCCAGGCGCAAACCCTCCTCCGCTTCCACCACGCAATGGTTCGAGCGCATAGTCGGCTGGAAAAGCGCTCGAACCGCCACTCCCTCCGGAAATGCCTCCTCCCGCTCCGCCTAGGCCCCCTGTGCCGCAAAAACCGCCTCCGCCGCCTCCTGAGCTCGATGTGTCCGAAGATGCTCCACGGATGCCTGGAGAGGCTCCAATGCCATCTGGAAGAGAGGGCGATCCGCCGAGCCCTCCACCCGCGCCTGGGGTGACACCTATCGCCGATACGTCGATGACCCCTTCGATCATCACGTTTTGCTGAGCGAGGATGACCAAAGGACGCGCGCCGACGACACGCAGCGTGGCTTCGGCTGCGACCGACATCGTCGTGACCTGTCGGACGCATACTTCTTGGGTCCCCACACCGCGTTGCATCGCGCGGGTGCCGCTCATGCAGACGTCCGTGTCATACATCTCGTTGCTGGAGATTTCCCACGCGCTCGACGTGCCTACGAACAAGCTCGGCTCGACGTTCGAAGGCATCAATGTAGCGCACGCGCTTCCTTCGCGATTGCATCCGAAGCTGGAGCAAGAGTGCATTTCGAGGAGTCCGTCGCGACAAGCCCATGCGACTCCATCCGTACAGTGTTCGTCGGTCGCCGTGCACAGAGGGGTCGCTGCATCCTGTCCAGGCTCGTGACCGCCGTCTTGGTCACCACTTTGGCCGCTATCTTGGCCACTGTCGGGTGGGGGCAGCGCTGCGTCCTCTTCGAGAGCCTCCGCATCGAGGCCTGCGTCCAAGGTGGGCTCCTCGCCCGCGAGGTGGGTGCGATCGAGGGAGCATCCAAGTGTGGCGAGCGCCATGAGAAAAAGCGAAGAGATACGCACCCTTAAACGCTGCCTGAGCCGAGAGAGAAGGGCAATGGCTTGGCGCGAAAAAAGTCATCGCGGTTTTTTGAGCAGAACGGATTTCGTCCACCCACGCGGGCTCATGTACGCTGACACTGTGTTTCACCGCATCATGATGGTTGTCATCGCTGTGACCCTTGGAATGGGCTGTGGCGGCGCGTCTTGTCCTCGGGTTCGATTCACTGACCCAGAGGCCGCTCTTGGGACCTACCGAGCCGCACGGCCTCCTGTCGAGGTGATGAGGGCCGAAGCGCGGGTCGATCGACGTGATGGTGAAGGGCGTATTCGTGGAACGGTGTTGATGTTCCTCGAGGCCCCGGAGCGAGTGCGCTTCGACGCGATGACTCAACTTGGACCTGCTGCCGTGTTGACGAGCGATGGGACGACGTTTGCGCTGACCGATTTGCGTGAGAATCGATTTTATGTGGGCGACGCTTGTCCTTCGAACATCGAGCGCCTCGTTGGGATTCCGCTCGCAGGCGCCGACGTGATGCTCTTCCTGACCGGTCAAACCCCACAAATCGAGGCCGAGAGGTCCGATGTGTCGTGTGAAGGTGGTGCATATCACGTCGTGCTTCATGGCCGTGATGGTCGGACTCAGCACATCATGTTGCAGGTGGCGCAAGAACATCTCGAGAGCCCGCCCGAGGAGCAGCGAATGCAACTCGTCGAATCGCGAGTCGAACTGCCTGATGGAGCACTCGAGTGGCGCGTGACCTTTCAGGAACATCGGAGCATTGCCATTCCTGGTGCTGCGAGCATCGTGATGCCGTTTCGTGTGCGCTTCGAACATCCGGCCCGAGGGATCGATACGCTCGTGCGCTTCGAATCGATCGAGCTCGGCGGGCAGGCGCCGTCCGATGCGTTCGTGCAGACACCGCGGCCGGGTCTCGGGGTCGAAACGGTTGAATGTCGCTGAGATCGAGCCGAATGTCCGACTTCGTGTAGAGTGCCCCGTGGATGGACACCCCGATTCTCAAGGTCGAGGACCTCGTCACCACGTTCGAAACGGAGGAAGGTCCCTCGAAGGTCGTCGATTCGGTTTCGCTCGAGCTTCACGCAGGGCGCACGCTCGCTCTCGTCGGAGAGAGCGGGTGCGGCAAGAGCGTGACCTCACTTTCGATCATGGGGCTCTTGCCCGAATCGGGGCGTGTTGCCAATGGACGAATCATGTTCGGTGCTCGCAACTTGGCCGAGCTCTCGGAGAGCGCGCTCCGTGCGGTGCGAGGCCGCGAGATCGCCATGATCTTCCAGGACCCTTCGAGCTCACTCAACCCTGTCTTCACGGTGGGAACGCAGATCGAGGAGAGCCTACGCGCCCATCTTCGGATGAATGGGAAGACGGCGCGCGCGCGCGCGATCGAGTTGCTCGAGCAGGTGGGCATCCCTGCTCCGCACGAGCGCGTCGATGCGTATCCCCATCAGCTCTCGGGTGGCATGCGACAACGCGTCATGATCGCGATCGCGATTGCGTGTGAGCCAAAGATATTGATCGCAGACGAGCCGACGACCGCGTTGGACGTCACGATTCAGGCGCAAATCTTGGAGCTGTTGAAACAAATACAGCGCACTCATCGTATGGCTTTGATGTTGATTACTCACGATCTGGGTGTGGTTTCGGAGCTCGCCGATGAAGTCGCCGTCATGTATGCAGGGCGCATCGTGGAGTATGGCGAGCGAAGCGCGTTGTTGAGCCAGCCGATGCATCCGTATACGCGCGGTCTCTTGCGCAGTGTCCCTTCGGTTCATGTCACGCTCGAAGAGAACGGGACCATGATCCGCCGCTTGCCGACCATCCCCGGCACGGTCCCTGATCTGCGCGCGTTGCCATCTGGATGCAGGTTCGGGCCTCGCTGCTCGTACGTGAATGATGCGTGCCGTGAGCACGATCCGAGTTTGACGGTAATCCATGCGTCCCGCCGAGTGGCGTGTGTCAGGTGGACCGAGTTGCCTTCGAGCACGGAGGAGCCGTCGTTTGATGCAGCCTGAACTGCGGAGCCCGGAGCCTCTCGTTCGTGTAGAGCGGCTCGAGAAGCGGTTCCTCGTCAAGCGTGGACGCGCGACCGTGCACGCGGTGGACGGCGTCGATTTCGAACTCGCAGCTGGGGAGACGCTGGGGCTCGTCGGAGAATCAGGGTGCGGCAAGAGCACGCTGGGGCGTCTCGTGTTGCGCCTCATCGAACCCACGGGTGGACGCGTCATGTTCGAGGGACGTGATCTCGTCGCGATGACGCAGTCTGAGCTCCGCCCCGTTCGACGCCGCATGCAGATCGTGTTTCAAGACCCGTATGCTGCGCTGAACCCGAAGATGACCGTGCGGACGGCGCTGGGGGAAGCGCTCTCCGTCCATCGCATCGAGGAGAGAACGAGCGATCAGGATGAGCGCATCGCGTCATTGCTCGAACGCGTGGGGTTGCGGCCTGAGCACATGCATCGCTACCCACACGAGTTCTCGGGTGGTCAGAGGCAACGTCTCGTGATTGCTCGTGCGCTCTCGGTCGAGCCGCGCTTCGTTGTGTTGGACGAGCCGGTGAGCGCGCTCGACGTGTCGATTCAGGCTCAAATCGTCAACTTGCTGAAGGATCTTCAAGACGAGTTGGGGCTCTCCTATCTCTTCATCGCGCACGATTTGTCGGTGGTCCGATGGATGAGCCATCGCATCGCCGTGATGTACCTCGGGCGCATCGTCGAGCTGGCATCGGCAGAGGCACTTCATCGTGCTCCGAAGCATCCTTACACCCAAGCACTCTGGAGTGCCGTGCCGAAGGCCTCCGCCCCGCAAGGGCCGAACAAGCGCATCCTCTTGGTCGGCGATGTTCCAAGTCCGATGGCGCCGCCGAAGGGGTGTCGGTTTCACACGCGATGTCCGATCGCAAAAAAGGGGCTTTGCGACACGGTCGAACCGCAGCTTACGGAGAAAAGCCCGGGGCATTTCGTCGCTTGCCACCTCTCGGATCACAGCCCCGTTTCGGGCTCTTGCACTCTCTCGAGTCCTGGGCCATCAATCCGGCTCCCAGGGGGGGAAAAACTTGAGTGAACAAGAGGCGGTCGATCGCGACCAGGTGTTGGTGGCAGTTGTCGACGAGGATCCATGGACCGTACGGAGCGTGAATGGGGTGTTGCGCGATGTCGGTTTTCGAACGCTTGGTTTTAGTTCGCCACGAACTGCGCTTGATATCCTGGCACCGCGCCGTTGTGATGTGGTGATCACCGAGCAGCGCATGAGCGAACTAACTGGATCGCAATTGAGCATTCTTGCCCGTTCCCGACTTGGGGAAAGTTGTCCTGGTTTCGTTCTTCTGACGCGGTCGCTCGCAACTCTCGAGCCGGGTGAGCGAGGTCTTTTCGAAGCCTGCGTCGAAAAACCGTTTCAGGTGATTTCGCTCATCGCCGCCATCGAGAAAGCCGTTCGGGCGCGGCCGCGTCGTCTCGTTTCAGAGCCGATGGAAGCGGTGCCGTTGGCCAGTGGCGCGCGATGCTTGTCTGGCAAACGGAGTTTCAGCCGCGGTTGACACCGATGCCAGTTTCAGAAGCCTGCTTGCGCTGGTTGCGCTTGCTACCCAAAGACCGAGTGGAGAGTGAACGCTCCAGCTGATGGAGAGCCTGGCCCCATGCGAGCTCCGCGTTGTGTGCGGATTCGCGATGTCCGAAGCCAAAGCTGCGCACCGCGTGGCAGGTACGAACGCCTTCGATGGCGTGATGGATCGGATCTTCGGGCTCGAGCTCTTTCTGGAGCGTGATGAGTTCGCGGACACACTGTTCGATCTTCTGTCGCAAAAGACGCCGTTTCGTGCGTCCAAACCAGAACGCGCGAGGAGCACGTAGTCCTTCTCTATCGCGCTGGAATTCGAGATCGAGCAATGCGCGCGCAACCTGACGAGCACGGCCACGCGCAAACGAGAGCACCACGTTCGACTCGGGAAACGGCATGAACGACCTCCGCTCTGAGACTGGCTGCAGAGGTCGTGCCGGCGTCCCCGCAGTTCGGGGGTGTCGCGTCATTGATCGAGGCGGCCGAGCATCATGAGTTCAGGTGGCTCTGCGGCGATCACCTCGAGGAAAAGTCGGCGCCAAGTTTGCCAGTCATGTCCTCCTTGGGCCGCGAATGCATGCTCAGGGGCCGTCCATTCCGCCAACAGTCGTTGTGCCGATGCGAAACGATCTCCGTATGCATACGCGAGATAAAAGGGAGGAGATGCCGCCTCCGCGGTGCAGTGACGCGCAAGCCAACGCCAGATTGGGCGTGGGTCATGAAGCACCCGCTCGATTCGAAACGATTCGTCGTGGGTTGCCGCGGCCCATGACGCGAGAGTTCCATGGGTTCGGATTTCTTCGCGAAATCGATGGATGAAACGGGACGTCCCAAGATACGGCGAGATAAGGATCAGACCATCGACATCCTCTGGGTGCTCTCGCGCCGTAAGGATTGCCGCGATGGCACCCATCGACACCCCAACGATCCAGACTCGTTCATATCCGCGATGCCGTCCTTCGATGATGATGTCCTCGTGGATGCGGTCGACGATCGAACGGTCGTAATAATCGTAGAGATGAGTGGCAACCGCGACCAAATCGCAATTCGGCACCAGCGAATGCATGCCATCGATGAAACCATGAAGATGAAAGTCTTCGGGTGAATCGAGAATTCCAGGAAGGAGCACGAGCAAGCATGGAGTGCTGAGTGCTGCGTGTTCTCGATTCCATCGATAGTGAATGGCGGGGGTTGGGCGATCTGGAGAGCGAAGCAAATACCCGCATCCACCAAGGAGGAGCATCTGAAGCATCGCCCATGCGATCGCGATGGGGTGGCCATGTGGGCTCAGGGTTTGCGTCACCTGCTGCACCAGTGCAGCAGGGGTGCCGTTCGTCATCCGACGAGAAGCCGCTCTGGATCATTGGGTTTCATGTTTGTGTTTCGAGGGAAAATGCCACGTCCCGACGTGACATCCGCGACATCGTGCAACCACGCACTGAAGCCCCCTAGCGACCGCGATGCAGCTGCGCGTTCAGGAACACGACACCTCGTTCGACGACCTCGACGTGGCGTGTCTGAGTGCGGTGTCGTGACGCCCGAACCTCGACATCGTAACTTCCAGGTGGAACTTCCGTTTCGAAGGCGCCTTCTTCATCCGTGGTCAGGGTGAGCCCTCCAGGGTGGATGCGGATTTCCGCACCCGCCAGAGGGCGTCCATCCGAGCCTTGAATCGTGCCGCGAATCTCACCACGTGGGAGCTGGGCTGCGAAGGTCGTCGCGATCTCGGGCGCTTCATCGGCCGTTACATCGATGGTGGTTTCGATGGGATCACGACCTTCGACTCGCAAGATGACCCGCGCCTGTCCCAGCGGAAGCCCATCGATCGACCAACGTCCATCCGCATCGGTGTTCGTCTGTCGTGGAGTCGTGTCACCAGTCGTGGGAATGACTTCGACACTCGCGCCTTCGATGGGAGTCGATGACTCCTCCACGACACGGCCTCGAGCGCGTCCCTGCGACGTGGTCGGCTCTTCGGGGTCTTCTTCGGACGGAACATCGTCCGTGACATCATCGGGCCCAGGCGACGTGGTCTCCCAGCCAAGTCGAACGCCCATTGTGAGCAGGAGGGCGAACCGAGGCTCGATCGGGGCGGAGGGACCCCCTGTCATGGCGAAGGCCGGATTGGCTTCGCTCAAGAGAACGTCTGCAAGGAGACCGACCTCGAGGAGTTCGTCGATGGGGCGAAGCCTCGCTCCTGCACGGAGATGAAGAGGCGAAGCTCCTGGGGAAGGGGCGCCGTCTCCGAGAAGGGCACGGTAGGTGACTTCGGTGAACGCTTCGGCGATTCCGACCCGGACGGCGCCTCCCAAACCAGCCAATATTCCGGAGAAATCGCTCACTTCCAAGGAAAGACGATCCTCGTCGGAGAGGCGATCCGTGAAGCTGCGTGGAGCCGCTGCGCGCGAATTGTCGAGCAGGCCGCCCACGGTCGCGCTGATTGCAATGTGTACGTCATCGATTGCGAAGTGATACGAACCCACGGCGCGTGCGCGCATCGACGTCGAAGCCGGTTCGAGCGATGGTGCGTCGGCACCATACATCCACACGGATGCATCGAGTGCGAGGCCGAGTCCTTGGATGGGCTCGGTCGTCGCGCGCAACGTCAAGCTTGGGATTCCGATGAGTCCCGTGTCAGCCGCCGCTCCGTTGCCGCGGTTGATCTGATCCCAGCGGCCGTCCACACGGAGCCCGATCGCCAGCCAGTCGAGCACATGCAAGGCCCCTGCGAGCGAGCTGCTCACACGATAGCGTTCGGTGTCATTCCAAGGCTCGTTCATCGAAAAGCCAAAACCACCCGACGCCACGATCGCACCGCCGAGGGCGGGCCTGAGAACCGCAACCGGCACGTCGACCAGGCCTGGAAGAGCATCGGGGGCTTCTCCAAAGGTGGTGCATCGTGGACATTGCGGATTTTGGGCACTCGCGTTCGCACTCGTCATGCTCGTGAGCGCGGCAGCAAGAGCAACTGCGAACACGAAGACGTTGCGGTAGGGGGCGCTCATGTTGGTTCCTCGAGCGCGATGACTGGGTGAACCACAGCGCTCTGTCGCATCCAAAACAGGGTAGGCTGATTTACCTCTGCATCGCAATGACACATTTGATGCGCATCGATTCGTTTTGATGGAACGAGAGCCAGATTGGGAGGGTCACGCGTCGTCGAGGCCGTTCGCTCGTTGGTCTTCGAGCAGGCTGAGGCTGATCGCGAGAGCGCGGCGAGCGCGCTCGAGAATTTGCTGATCGGTATCGAGCTTGCCGTGCGCCTTTTCGAGGCGCCCACTGAGGCGTTGGCCTTCTGATTCGAGTGATTCGATTCGACGATGTTGATCCGCCGAAGTGGCTTCGAGCGATGCGATCGAGGCGCGCGCTTCGCGGAGCTCGGTTTGGGCGTGCTCGAGATCGCGCTGCCGGTCTGCCAGTTCGGTTTGTGTTTTTTGTAGTTCGAGCTTCGTGGTCTCCAGATCGCTTTGCGTGCTTGCGAGCCGGGACGAGGTGGCGTCGAGTTCGATTCGGGTGCGTCCGAAGAGCGCCGTCTGAGCTTCGTACTCGCCGTTGACACGCGTGAGCTCGGTGCGGGTGCTCTCGAGTGTTTCAGCCGTGCTCGAAAGCTCGGCTTTCGTCGCTTCGAGCGTGCTGCGCGTTTGCTCGAGCTCGCTCCGAATCGCGGTGAGATTCGTATCGGCTTCCGCGAGTTTACGACCCAGCGCCGCCAACTCGCCCGCGTGTCGTCGTTCGATGTCGTTTTCGGCCTTCGCGCGTGCGGCCTCGAGCTCGTTTCGAAGGGCATCCAGCGCTTCGGTCTTGGCTTGTTCTGCCGCGGCGAGATCGTCTTCACGCCTCTTTTCGGCCATGCCCAAGCGTCGAGCGGTTTCATCCTGGAGCTCGCTTCGAAGCGCCGCGATGGCTTCTTCCGTGGCCCGAGCAGCTTGAACTTCGAGTGCTTCGACCGCCTTGGCATGCTCGCTTTTGAGCGCTGCGACGGAGGCTTCATGGGCTCGCCGTTCGTCTTCGGTTTTGAGGGCGTGCTCCGCCGCGGCAAGAGCCTTCTGTTCTTCGAAGGATCGTTCGAGTGCCGCGGTGGCTTCTTCGTGTTCAGTCTTTCGGGCTGCGAGCGCGACCTCGTGGGCGCGTCGTTCTTCGGCAGAGCGTTGCTCGAGATCGGCAACGCGTTGCTCGTGAGCTGCCCGCTCGGCGTCGAGCTCTTCCGCGGTCTTTTTTGCCTTCGCTTCAGCTCGCTCCAGACGAGCTCTGAAATCATCGGCGCGCTTATTGGCAACGTCTTTGTCTTTGGAGAGCGCCTCGATTTGGTCGCGACCATCTGCGAGCTCTCTCTCGAGCCCGAGTTGCCTGTCGTTGGCATCGGCCTTTTCACGCTCGAGCGCCAGATTCTTATCGCGCACATCGAGCATCTGTTTGTCGCGAGCGCTCAGCTGGTCTCGAAGATCGAGGATTTCCTTGTCTTTTTTGTTGAGCGCTTCTCGTAAGTCGAGGAATTCTCGGCTCGAAACGCTGCTTGGACTCATCGAAGCGCGTGGAGCGCTCGGGCCGGCCTTCTTGAGCTCAGCGACTTCGCGCTCCAATCGCGCGATTTCGGTCTGCTTATGTTCCGCCTCGGTCGATTGGTCTTCGAGATCTCCGATGCGTTGTTTGGCCGCGGAGAGTTCGGTGCGCAGTTCGTTCCTCAAACTCTCGAGCTCGAGGATTTGTGAACGGAGCTCAGCTTCGATCGCAGGGGTGTTCGGTGCCGCACTCGGAACTGAGGGCGCCTTCGGAATGTTCGGCGACTCAGAGGGCATCGCCGCTGGCGGAATGCTTCTCGAAGAAGGTGGGGCGGTCGTCGTCTTCGGAGTGCGGGCTTCTTCAGGCGGTATGGAAGCCCCGGGCGGCATGGAGGCTTTGCGAGCGGATTCTCGTTTCGCACTCTCTCTCGCGAGCCCGTGAAATACCCCTGGGGGGACCACACCCACGGTGGTGGCCTCTTCTTCTTCTACGATGGCTCCTTCCATCATCAACGAGTCGAATGCGCTGTCTGCGAACGCATCGATTTCTGCATCGATCGACTCGGGGACATGGCTCGTTCGAGGTGCTGGGGTGAGTGAGTCGAGAATGACGACGACTTCTTCGTCGTGTTCTTCGTTCGGCTCCTCGAGCGGAATCAAACTGCGTATCCGCTCGGTCAAGGCATCGAGCGTGATCGGTTTGCGCAAATAATCTTCAGCGCGCGTTCGGAGCTTCCGATGTTGCTCGAAAATCTCTTCGGTGGCTTCACTCGAGAGAATGATGACGGGAATAGGCGCTGTTTCCGCGGCTTTCTTGAGCTTTTTGCATACGAGAAAGCCGTTCATTTGCGGGAGCTCGATGCTCAGCAAGATGAGATCGGGTCGCTCTCTCGCGGCCTTGTCGACTCCTGCATTCCCATCATCGGTGACTTCGACAAGAGCTCCGTGGCGCCGCAAGTGCGCACTCACTTCTGCCGCGAAGTCGGCGTCGCTTTCGAAGAACAGAATGCGCTTGCTCATGGGCTCCTCGCATGCGTCCCTTCGACTGCCGTGGGCGCTTTGCGAGACGTCAGGATAGTTTCGTGGGCAAGCGCATGTCAACGACGGAACGCCGCTCAAACCCGCGGTTTAAAAGGCCTTTCCGCGCACCTTAAGTTCCTCTCAGTGCGTGACGCGGGCCGAAGCGGCGAGCTGAATCATCGATTGTCGATCGAGATCGCCCGTGAACGCATAGGTGAGGCCGTCGTATTCACGTACTGGAACGGTATAACCACGCACTTGGCGATAGTAGAGATCGCCTCCGTGTACGTGGACATGCCTCGCACCGAGGAAGGGGGCGCCTGGTAAAGCCCGTTGCTCCGGCTCGAACACCATGACCGTGACACGTTGCCCGCGGACGTCGTAGTAAAATGCGGCGGCGTCTCGTTCGCGAACATTCGAGAGACGCGCTCCGAGCAAGCGCACCCCATCCGTTTGAAACTCGACAGGGTGAACCGGAAACTGGAGCTTGCCTCGGAACCAACCGACGACTTGCTGCGGAGGGCCGGCGATTTCGGCAGGATGTTCGCTCGAATGACGCCTCACCACATCCTCGAAAAGAGGAACACTCGCGGCAGCGACAGCTGCATCGTCCGCCACATCATCGTCGGTTCGAGTGCCAAACGCGACGAAGAGAACAGCGGCTGCAGCCGCGGGAACTGCATATCGGGCGGGGAGCATCCAGATTCGGAAACCTCGGCTCGAGGTCGGTCCCGATGTCCCCTTCGTGCTGGGTGAACCCTCGAGAGCGTCTTCAGACGTCGCTGAAAGTGCCAAAGAGTTCGGTATGCTGGAGGCAACGAGTTCCCGCGATGCGGATGCTTGGGGGAGATTCGCCGCCGACGTCTCCGACGGCGAGGGAGCGGAGGCCAGGGCCGTCAGAACTCGAAAGCGAAGCCGTTCCGAAGCTTTCACCTCGCCAAGCTCGGCGCGGATGGCCCGCTTCATCGAGCGTGAAAACGTCGCTTGATCTCGGCAGACCGAGCAACTCGCCAGATGGGCTTCGAAGTCCACCTGAGCGCTGGTATCCAACTCACCGTCCACCAGCGCATCGAGATGCCGGCGGACGATCCGGCACGGCATCATCCAGCCACCTCCCGTGTCTTGCGATAAGCGTCGAGCGAAATGGGTTCATCCAGAGGAACTGCCTGCTCGTCGATGATGCCCATGTGCACGGCTGTGTCCACGAGTTTGTGTTGCATCTGCTTCCGAGCTCGGTGCAGTCGGCTCATCACTGTCCCAATGGGACAGCCCACGATGTCTGAGATCTCTTTGTACGAGAGCTCCTCGACATCGGCCAGCACAATCACCAGTCGATGTTCGTCACTGAGCTCGTCCAGCGCGGCTTGGATTTCCTGGGCCACGATCGGGCGCATGGCATCGCCCACAGGATCGATCAACGACCGCATGGCCGCGCGGCTCATCACACCATCTCCCACCGGTTCCGCTTCGTCTCCATCGAAGATGCGGCGTTCGCGGGTATTGCGCCGATATTTGTTGATGAAGGTGTTGGTCAGAACGCGCAAGAGCCACGCACGCAGGTTCGTTCCAGGTTCGAAGCGATCGTAAAAGCGATAAGCTTTCAGGAACGCGTCCTGAACGAGATCCTCCGCATCCGATTCGGACCGCGTGAGACGGAGGGCAGCACCGTAAAGCGAATCGAGGTGGACGAGTGCCTCTCTTGCAAATTCGTCCCGAAGCGGACTCACGGCTTGGTCGATGGGGTTCATCGCTCTCTTTCTGGGGCCTGCGGACTCGGGTGTCTCCCCTCCGCTCCACCGGCGCCCCACGGTACCCGCGCACTCAGAACAACAATGCTCGAACCGCGAACTCTCACGGCTCATTCCAGAGTACGAACAGGGAGGCGTCGAAATTTCATCCGCCCACTATAGCCACCGTTCGTGGTCATGGAACCCTGTGGGCGAAAATGCGAAAATCAAAGGGGAAGAGAGTGGGCGGAATCATATGTGATTCATGTGTCCGACGGAGGATCGCTTGGATCTCCACTCCCCGAATCCGTCTTTCGCGTGCTCATGGCCACCAGCTTCTGCTCGAGTTCCTCGATGCGTCCTTGAAGGCGCTTCACTTCCCCTTGGAGTTGCTGCACATGCGTGATCGCAGCACCGAGAACCGCTTTCATTCGGTCGTCGGCGAGGCGCTGAAGCTCGTCCCAGGCATCTTTGGGGCTAAGTAGCAATTTTCGCGAGGTATCTTCGGCTTTTTCGGCGCTGATCGGCTCGGCTTCGGATTGAACTTCTTCTTCCGATTCGCGGCGTGAGATCAATTTGCCGACCGCTGTTCCCGAAAGGGTCGAGATGAGTCGTTCCCCACTTTGTTGGATGAGCGTTCGAAGCGCGCCTGCGCTGGGCGATGTTCGTCGCGGGTCGTCGCTGCCCTGGCCGTTTTTTCGTTCTTCTTCGTAGACGATTTGTGCGAGGGTGACGTTGGTCAGGTCTTCTTTCGTGGTGTTGTCGATGATGGCGACTTCTTCACCGTTTCGAACGTATTCTGCGATTTGCTGCAGCGTCACGTAACGCGAATCACGCGTGTCATAGAGCTTACGGTTGGCGTATCGCTTGATGATACGCGGACGTGACGGTCGATCGACAGGAGGCTGCTGCGACAATACAACCACGATTGTTCGAGTGAGCCTTGCCGACGCGACACGACGCGTCAAGGCAAGGACCGCAGGTCCAGGGAGGGGTTGGGGGCATGGTGTAGCGATGTCGAGCGCTTTCGATGAGGTGCAGCAGCTCGCGAAATTCGTTCAAAATCTGCACGATCGGGAAATCGCCGTGCGGTTCTTGCGACATCGACTCGAAGAACTTGGAGCGGAAAGGGCAGCCGCTTTGGTTGCGCAGGTGTTCGCGCATACGGAAACCGGAGATTCGAGCGCGAAGCATCTGATGCTCTTGGTCTCGATTGCGCTCGCCGTGGACGAGACACTTCGTGTCGGGTTGGCCGAGATTGCGGAGAGACACGGCGATTACGAACTTTCTGCGCGCCTCGTCTCTCGGACCGAGCCACCGTTGGAATCTTCGGAAGTGCGCGTTCCGGATTTTGGGAAAGGACGTCCGCTCACGCTCGGCGAACGCAAATCGCTCGCTCGGCGGCGAGATCGAGATCTCATCGCGAGGGCGATCCGAGATCCGCATCCGGATGTCATTCGGATTGTGCTCGGCAACCCTGTGCTTACCGAGGCGGATGTCGTGCGTTTGTGCGCCCGTCGGCCGATCCCCGCTGATGTGCTGAGAGAGGTGTTTCGGGCTTCGAAGTGGATGGTTCGAGATGCTGTGCGGACGGCGATCGTCCGAAATCCACATGCGCCACTCGATATCTCACTCTCTTTGGTCTTGCATCTCACCCGGCAAGCGGTCCGTGACACAGCGAACTCGCCCGAGCTTCATCCGAAGCTTCGGGACGCATGCGTGAAGCTGCTTTCGCCACGCGCGATTCACTGATCGACAATCAGCTGTGTTTGCGATCGACCACTTCGGCTTCACTCACGTCGCTGTGCGGAAGCTCTTCGGCAGAAGTACGCGAACCGACACGCTTGTCTTTCGAAGTGACTTCGATGTCATCGTCGGTGTTCAGACCACGTTTGAGGCCACGAATGGCCTTGCCGAGACCTTCCCCAATTTGCGGCAGGCGATTGGCTCCAAAAAGAAGCACAACGATAAGTAGGATGAGAACTAACTCCCACAATCCGAGATTCGGCACGAATCCTCCGCAGTGGATTTGGGACACAGTAGCCGGCTCCCCCAGGTGGGGCAAGGCCACGAGTGCACGATGCATGTTCGCCGTATAAAGTGTGCGTGTGAGTACGGTGACGCTCCATCGCGGTCGGGTGCAACCAGTGTGGGCTGGACATCCGTGGGTCTTTGCGCAGGCGATTGCCCATCTCGATGGAGCACCCACGGCCGGTGATGTCGTGGATGTTCGCTGCCCGGAGGGTCGTTTTCTGGGACGCGGATATTGGTCGCCAAGCTCCGCCATTCCGATTCGGATCGCGACCCGTGATTCGAACGATGCGCTCGATGGAGCCTCGATTGGCCGAGCGCTCGATCGGGCGATGGCATTGAGAGCGCGCTTCGGGTTGCCGTCGTCCCAAACGACAGGGTATCGCCTCGTGCACTCCGAGGGAGATGGTCTGCCTGGGCTCGTCGTCGATGTGCTCGGCGATGTGGGCGCGGTGCAGCTTTTGACGATCGGAATGAAGATGCGTGAGGCGAACGTGTTCGCGCACGTGGCGCGGGTCGCACGGGTTCGCACGATCATCGAGATCGCGAATGCAAAGGCTGCCGAGCGCGAGGGATTCGCAAGCGAAACCAAAGTGGTGCGTGGGCCCGATCGAGAAGACCTCGCCTTTTTCGAGCGGGGGATGGAGTTCGAGCTCGACGCGAACATTACGCAAAAAACAGGGTTTTATTTCGATCAGCGAGACAACCGGGCGCTGGTCGAAGGGCTTGCGAAAGGAGCAAAGGTCCTCGACCTCTATAGTTTCGCGGGCGCGTTTGCGCTTTTCGCAGCACGGGGCGGCGCGCGTTCGGTGCTCGCCGTGGACAGCTCTGCCGTGGCCATCACGACGGCGTCGCGGCTTTCCCATCGGCATGGGTTTGCGGAGCGCATGGCCTTCGAGCGCGCCGATGCGCGGCAGCGGATGATCGAGCTCGCGCGCAAAAATGAGCGTTTTGATGTGGTGATCCTCGATCCGCCGAAGTTGGCGCCTTCGGTGAAGCACCTCGAGCGGGCTCGGGGCGCGTATCGAAAGCTCAATGCGGACGCCGCACGTCTTTTGGTTCCCGGTGGGATGTTGGTGACGTGCTCATGCTCTGCGGCAATGAGCCCCGACGATTTCGTGCGCACCGCGACGCTTGGCGTGCGGGATGCGGGCCGCGATCCCACGCTCGTTCATCTCGGACAGCAAGGAATCGATCATCCCGTGCCGGCGGCTTTTGGTGAAGGACGCTACTTGAAATGCGCGTTCCTTCGAATCCTTTGAGCGAGAAGAAACGATGCGACCTCTCGAGGAGTTGAGCCCTGAGATAGCCCTCGCGATCGAGGGTGTGGTGTTCGATGTCGACGATACCCTCACGCGTCACGGCGTGATTGAAGAGCAAGCGTACTCGGCGTTGTTTCGTTTGCGAGATGCAGGTCTCATGCGCATCGCGGTGACGGGGAGGCCGCTCGGTTGGATTGAGCCACTCGTCCAGCTCTTGCCGATCGACCTCGGCATTGGCGAAAACGGAGCAGGGTGGCTGTGGCGCGATGGCCGCATCGTGCGCGAAGCATTCTTCGATGGCGAAGTGGATGTGGCTTTGCTCGATCGTGTCCGAGCGTGTGTGCGGGCGGAACTCCCGGATATCGAGGAGGCGGGCGATGGACGCCTCCGGCGATGCGATGTGGCCTTCGATGTTGGTGAAGCCGCTCGTGTGTCGAAGAATACGATCGAGACGCTCGTGCGTGTCATCGAGGGGTGCGGCGCTCGCACGTTCGTGTCGAGTGTGCATGTGCACGCGGTGGCAGGCGAGTGGGACAAAGCCAAAGGCGTGATTCGCGCTGCGAACGAGGTGCTCGGCGTGAGCGAAGAGCGCCTCGAGGAGAGATTTCTTTTCGTAGGCGATTCAGGAAACGATGCCGCCGCATTTGCGTTCTTCACGCATAGCGCTGGAGTGGCCAATGTGCGCGCGCATTTGTCGGCGCTCACCGTGCCGCCTCGTTTCATCGCGACCCATGATCATGGACGAGGCTTTGCGGAGATCGTGGAAGCGTTGATCGCGAAGCGAAAGGGCGTGGCTCTGTGAAGGGAACGATATCAACGCCGCTCGTCCTTGGAGTGTCGAGCGCGATGATCGTGATCGGGCTCGTGGCTTTGATGGTGAGCCGGGCTCCGGAGCAGGTGCGGATCGAACGAACGGAGCGGGCAAGGCTTTCCGAGTTGCGGATCGATGATCGCACGCCGGAGGCTGTGGCGGAGTCTTTCTATGATGCGTGGCGGCGACGTGCGTGGGGCGAAGCCGAAGGGATTGCGATAGGGCGAGCGCGGGAACGGGTGCAGGCCAAGCGCGCAGCCGAAGCGGAAGTCAGCCCGGAAGATCGAGAGATGGCCCGTGAGGCGTGGCAGGCGCTCGCAGGCGCACCACTGACGGTGTATTTCCAGCAATCGGATACGCTCGAAGAAGGACAGCGCATCGCGTTTCGCGGAATCGCGGCGTACGATCTGGTGGGACAGCCCTATCGCCGTGAAGTGGACTTCGTCGTGGTGCGGCAAGGGGATGTGTGGCGCGTCGAGAGCATGGAGCCCGGGCGCGTGTTGACCGAACTTCCACGCCTGCTCGAGCTTGGAGAGAACTGATGTCGCCGTCACCGCAAGCGCTCCGCTTCGGCACTGAAGCGCATTACATCGATGCGGAGCTTTACGACCGAAACTACAAACGAAGGCGTTACGACGTTCGGTTTTACGAATCAATCGCAGACGAAGTGGGCGGTCCCATTCTGGAGCTCGGAGCGGGCAGTGGACGCGTGACATTGGCGCTCGCGCGGAGAGGGCACGACGTCATCGCGGTCGATCGCATGGAGCCGATGCTCGATCGATTGCGGCAAGCGCTTGCGAAAGAACGGGCAGAGGTGCGCGCACGTGTGAAGGTGGTGCGTGGGGATCTTTTGTCCCTGCGGAGAAAAGAGAGATTCAAGCTCGTCATCGCGCCTTTCAATGTGTTCATGCATCTCTATTCGCGAAGAGACGTGGAGCGCGCATTCGCGACGTGTCGCGTCCATCTTGCGCCCAAAGGGCGACTCGTGTTCGACGTGCTCATGCCAGAGCTGCGCGCCTTCGTGCGCGATCCGATGCGGATGTACGTGTCGCGTCCGATCACCGATGCACGAGGGCGCAAATGGAACTACGCCGAACAGTTCCATTATGATGATGAGACACAGATCCAGATGGTAACGGCGGTGCTTTCAGCGGTCGATGATCCCACTGAAGTGCGCATTTTGCCGCTCGCTCATCGGCAGTTCTTCCCGCAAGAGCTCGAAGCGCTCCTTCACTATCATGGTTTTGATGTGGTGAATCGTTGGGGCGATTTCGAGCGTGGCCCAATCCGGAGCGGATGCGAGTCACAAGTGATGGTTGCGAAGGTGCGCTCGGCTCCGCGGCGGTGATACCAGCTCTTCATTCTTTGCGACGGCGCGCAGACTGCATGCAAAGAGGACTGTGTCGTCGAATCGGCGCAGGTGGGTGTTGCTGCTCGTGTGCTTTGTGTTCGGGATGGGTCTTGGTGACGTAAGTTCCAGCCCGAGAGCGCTGGCCAGTCGTTCTGAATCGAGTGCATGCGTCGTTCGGGCCGAGCTTCGCGGCATCGTGAACGCAGGGATGGCGTCGCACATGGAACGAGCGGTCGACGAAGCCGAGCGACAAGGATGTGCTCTCCTCGTCCCCCTCGATACACCCGGCGGCATGCTCGATGAGACGCGGCGCATCGTGAGCGCATTTCTCGATGCGCGTGTTCCTGTGATCGTGTACGTGTCTCCTGCCGCGGCGCGCGCAGGATCAGCGGGTGCTCTCATCACGATGTCGGCCCACATTGCCGCGATGGCACCGGGCTCGAATATCGGTGCAGCCCATCCGGTCTTGGGGCCGGGGGGAGATGATCCGGATACAGCCGGAGAAGAGCTGGCGCGCAAAGTCGAGAACGATGTGGCGTCGATGGCTCGGGCGATCGCGACCGAAAGGCAGCGAAATGTCGAATGGGCCGAGGCCACTGTTCGAGAAAGCGTGTCGGCGACGGCTTCGGAAGCTCTCGAGCTCGGCGTGATCGATATCGTGATCGAGCCCGAGAGTCAGCTGCTCGAGATGGTGGATGAAACCCATGTGCAGCTCGCAAATGGCGAAGGGGTCGTGTTGCGCACTCGAGGTGTGAGTCCGGTGGATCATGAAATGACGATCCAAGAGTCGATGCTCACGACGCTCGGAGATCCGAACCTCGCCTACGCGCTCATGATGCTCGGCATGCTCGCGATTGCGTTCGAACTTTTTCAGCCGGGCTTCGGGGTGGCTGGAGGCATCGGTGCTTTGTTGCTCGTGTTCGGCGCGATGGGGCTCAACATGTTGCCTGTTCGAGTGGGAGCGATCCTGCTTTTGGCCGCGGCACTTGTGCTCTTCGTGGCTGAAATCTACGTGACGAGCTTCGGTCTCCTGGCGCTTGCGGGAGTGGGATGCTTGTTCATCGGTGGGGCATTTCTCGTCGATCGCACGCATCCAGAGTTGTTTGCGGACACAGACGTAAGTGTCTCTTGGGGAGTCGTCGTTCCGCTCGCGCTCGTGCTCGGCGCGTCGGCGATGGCGCTCGGGGTCTCACTCGCGCGGATGCGAAGGCGTTCTTCTCCAACGGGAGTCGAAGGGCTCCTTCACACGATGGGTGTGGTGATTCGTGCGACGGACATCAGAGGCAACGATGGCGTCGTCCTCGTGAACGGCGAACGTTGGCAGGCCATCAGCGATGAACCGCTCATGGCGGGTACGAACGTCCGTGTGATCGATATTCGCGGTTTGGTGCTGCACGTCGAGCCACACGGTGGAGGTGTTTCATGATCGAGTTTGGATTCCCTCTCGGGCTCGGCATCGCATCGCTGTTGGTGATCGCTTATCTCATCAGCTCGGTTCGAATCGTGAAAGAGTACGAGCGAGGCGTGTTCTTCTTTTTCGGGCGCTATCAGGGCGTGAGGAACGCTGGTTTGCGTCTCGTGTTTCATCCGTTTTTTCGGATGGTCGTCGTGGACTTGCGGACGATCGTCAAAGACGTTCCACCCCAGGAAGTGATCACACTCGACAACGTCTCGTGCACGGTGAGCGCGGTCATCTATTTCCGCGTGATCCATTCGGACAAGGCCGTGCTTCAAGTGGAAGATTATCTCTACGCAACGAGTCAGCTCGCGCAGACGACGCTGCGGTCGGTCGTGGGCGCGCACGAACTCGATGCGCTCCTCTCCGAGCGCGATAAGTTGAACGCGAAGATTCAGTTGATCATGGATGAGCGAAGCGAGCCTTGGGGCATCAAAGTGTCAGGGGTCGAGATCAAACACGTCGAGATTCCGCGCGATATGCAGCGCGTGATCGCGCGTCAAGCGGAAGCGGAGCGTGAGCGTCGCGCGAAAATCATCAGCGCTGACGGTGAGTTTCAGGCCTCTCACAAATACGCAGAGGCAGCGGAAGTGCTCGCGACGCAACCGGGCTCGATGCAACTCCGATATTTGCAAACGCTCATCGAGATCGCGGCCGAGAACAACTCGACGACGGTGTTTCCGTTGCCTCTCGAGTTGCTGGAAGCGTTCGTGGCTCCGCGTCAGGCTGCCGCTGCTCGTCAACGTGAGGAGGAGCGGCGCGCCCGCGCGTAGCCGCGTTCATCGACGCGCAGCGGCTCGAGCGCGATCGAGCGCTTCTTGGATCATTTTGCTGTGCTCCGCCGGATCCTTCCATCGCATCTGGCCCGCTTCCGGGAGGAGATGGAGCGGGTCGAAATAGAGGAAGTATTGCCCCGGTTTGACCCTCGGTGCGGCGTAGACCGAGATGCCCGTCGTGCGATCGTAGTGCTCGTGGCTGTGCACGACGCGTTTTCCGCCGCCACCGGGGGCGTCGACGACGAAGGTGGGCGTGTTGAAGCCCGCTGTCGTCCCCCGTACGGACTTTTCGAGAAACTCTGCCGTGTCGACTGTCGTGCGGAGCTCCTCGACGCCTTTGACGAGGTCATGCACATAGACGTAATAGGGTTGTACGTTCACGTATCCGAGGCGCTTGACGAGCAGCGTCATGGTCTCGACTTGATCATTGACGCCACGTTGAAGCACCGATTGATTGCGCACCGTCACGCCGGCGCCGAACAATCGATCCATGGCGCGTTTGGTGATCGCGGTGATCTCGTTCGGATGATTGAAATGCGTGTGCAAGACGACGTCTTTGGCCATCTTGCGACCGCGATCGACGACTTCGAGCAGCGCCGAGAACCAATCTTCATCCGTCAGAATTTTTTGCGGCATGACAGCGGGGCCCTTGGTGGCGAAGCGCATCCGCAAAACGTGAGGGATATCCAGCAATTTGTTGCCAATCTCACGGATCTGATCGGCGCGGAGATTGTATGAATCTCCTCCTGAGATGACGATGTCTTCGAGCTCCGGACGGGATGCGATGTAGTCGAAGATATCGGTCCAGCGCTGCGAGTTTGCCTTGAGGCTGAGCTTCTCGAGCTCGGCCTGATCGGTGTCGGGTCCGACCGCATAGCTGCGTGTGCAGAACCGACAATAGACGGGGCATGTATCGAGCGCGAGGAAGAGCGCTTTGTCCGGATAACGGTGTGTGAGGCCGGTGACCGGCGCATCGCCCTGTTCGTTCAGGGAGTCGAAGCGGAGCTTCGGATGATCGGCGAGACGCGTCGATGCAAGAGGAATGAACTGTCGTCGAATCGCATCATCGTAGGGATTCTCCCAGTCGACGAGTGAGAGCAGATAGGGTGAAACACGAACGGCCATCGGTGCGAGACGGAAGCCTTCGTCGGCGTCGGCGATGAAGGCCGGGGACACGAGGCCTTGGAGTGCACTGAGGAGCTTGTCCACCCGTGTGATGGTCTGCTTCATCTGCCACTTGTGATCGAGGAACTCGGTCTCGCTCACACCGGCATACGCTGGGATTCGTCTCCAGAAATCACCATCGAGAAGGTGCCTGTGTTCGAGGGTCGCAGGATCGACCGGTGGTTTGACGGCGCGCGTGGGTTCCTCTTTGGGGCTCGGGGCAATCTTCAGATGCATGGCGGAGATCCTTCGTGATTCTTAGCGAATATCATACGCGAGAGGAGAGGGCACGACGCCGTCGAAACCGAGCCGATGTGCGCGAAACTTGACGAATTGCGAAGTTAAGGACACCAGGAAGACCATGGCTGTTCAGGATCACCTTCTTTTCGTGATTTCGCCCCCGCGAAGCGGGTCCACGTTGCTCCAACGCATGATCGGGTCGCACAGCGAGGTCTTCACACATCCCGAGCCTCATCTCATCACGCCGCTCGCGTATCTCGGCTTTCACGACACCGTCGATAAGGCCCCTTTCGACCACATCAACTCGGCGGAAGCGATTCGGCTTTTCGTGAGCTCTTTGCCGCGGGGAGAAGAAGACTATCTCGATGCGCTCCGCGCCTATGGCGACACGATGTACGGGCGCATGCTCGAGCCGACGGGCAAGCGGTATTTCATGGACAAAACGCCAGCCTACGCGCTGGTGACTCCATTTTTGACGAAGCTTTATCCGCGCGCGAAATACGTCGTGCTCACGCGGCATCCGCTCGCGATTTTTTCGAGCTTCGCGAACTCGTTCTTCGATGGCGATTGGGCGCGCGCACACGAGTTCAATCCGCTCCTCGAGCGCTACGTCCCGGCGATTGCGAAGCTCCTTCGTGAGCGCCCGGTTCCGCTCGTTCACGTCGCTTACGAGACGCTGGTGGCTGAGCCCGAGCGCGAAATGGAGCGCGTGTTTTCGTACATGGATGTGAAGAACGAGCCGGAAGCGGTCGATTACGGAACGCGTTTTTCGGGGAAAAAAGGGCCCGGAGACCCGATCACCGTGAGCCAGCACTCGCGTCCAGTCACCGACTCACTTCACAAGTGGGCGGCCGAGCTCGCGAAGGACTCGAACAAGCGAGAGCTCGCCGAGCGTATGATCGATTGCATCCCGTCCGAAGATCTCGTCACGTGGGGTTGGCCTCGAGAGACGGTGTTCGACGCGCTCACGAAGACCCATGGTGCAGCCCCGCCCAAGCCCGTGGTCAACGCGTACACGTTGCAGCGCAAGGTGATGCTCGTGCTCAAGAAGGACATTCACCAGCGCCCGCATGGCGCGCTGGTGAAGAAGCTTCGGTACTACTGCGACGTGCTGTTGCGCGAGTAAACTTCATCGGTGCGCACTGGACGAACGTCGTCTCCCACACCATGACACCCACGATGACGAAAAGTGGACGTTTCGAAATGCCAGCGGTTCCGTCGTTGGGGCTTTTGATATTGCGCGCAGGCGCAGGGCTCTCGATGGCGATCGCGCACGGCTATCCGAAGCTCGAGCGTGCGTTGTCGGAGAATCCGCAATTCGCCGATCCCATCGGCATCGGCGTCGTTCCCAGTTTATGGCTCGCGATTTTCGGTGAGCTCGTGTGCGGTGTGCTCATCGCGCTTGGGCTCGGGACTCGGCTCGCTGCTGTTCCTTTTGCGATCACGATGCTCATCGCGATCACGATCGCGCATGCGAGTGATCCGTGGGGAGAGAAGGAGCACGCGTTTCTTTTTCTCGTGCCCGCGATCACGCTGATGATGACCGGCCCGGGTCGCTATTCGATCGACCATTGGCTCAGTCGCAGGCGACGAGGTTCGTGAATGGGCGGGATAGGGACCGTGGGGTACCTCCGATGATGCTGTCAGGCTACCTGCACCCGCCATTTCAGGCCGGCGTTATTGACTTCGTCTTGGAGTGCGTATCGCACGAATTGTGATTCGCTGCGCCCGAGAGCGCGCGCCCATTCCGCGGCCCGAGAGACGCTGACGCCCTTGCGGCCTTTCTCGATGTCGCACAGCCGCGATCGGCTGATGCCGAGCTTTGTGGCGAAGGCTTCGAGCGACATCTCTTCCCCGAGCCGAATCGCGTTGATCATATCTCCAAACGTCGGAGGGCCAACGAGCTCCTCGAGGAACTCACGGGCGTTCACGGAACCGTCCTTCCTTTTCTTCGCCATGTCACTCCTCGCTTCAATATTTGTGGTTCGTGATCTCTTCGACCGAAACGAACTGCACCTCACCATCACGAATCTCGTAAATCGCACGGTAGCTGCGATTGAGGCGAATCGACCGTTGTCCTTTGCGGTCACCCTTTAAAGGCTCGTCGTGTTAAAGGCTCGTCGTGAAAACCTACATCGTTGACCCAGTCACGCAGGTTTTTGGCCACATACGAAGGCAGTTTTCGGAGCTGCTTCTGGGCCGTCTGGGACAGGACAACGGTCTTGATCACATCCCTTATTGTGCCCCCTCAGGGGGAACGCGTCAAGTGAACAGATGGTGCTTGCATGGCTTCATCACGATGCGTTCGCTCTCATGACCTGGGCTGGTCTGAGCGGAACGCCATGTTAGGTCGACGAAAAGCGCGACGGCGAGGGATAGAGACATGGGCGGGATAGGGATCGAACCTACGACCGACGGCGTGTAAAGCCGCTGCTCTACCACTGAGCTACCCGCCCGGGGTTGTGCGAGAGTTGGCACGAACGAGGTGCACGGTCCAGTGGGTGTGAGTCAAAAAGCGGAGTAGGTGGCGAGCAGCGCGATGATCGCCACCGCGAATCCGAGCGGGAATACGATGCGCGCGATGTGATCGTAACGAACTGCGAGATCTTTCTGACCTCGCTGATCGGCTCGATGCGTGGCGACGATTTGAAGGAGGGTCAGGCCGGTCGACGTGAAGGCGAGGTACATCACCGCGTCGAGAAACGTGATTTGAGAGATGCGTGGCAAGTGTTGGGTGATGACTTGCGTGAACGCGACGATGCTCAAGAGCGCGATGAAACCGCGTTGCATTCGTGTCGCAGCAGCTTCGCCGGTCATCCAGAACGTGGTCCATGTGAAGGCCACGATGAGGAGCAGTGGCAACATCACCTTGCCGAGATAAAAGCCTGGATCACGCCGAGCGTGAATGGACACCGTGAGACATGAAAACGGGCGACTCGAGCGCGTTTCTTGAGATTCGGTGATCGTGGTGAGGACTTCCCCAAGAGTCCAATCTTGGACTGTTTGCTCGTTCTCGATCGCGATGCGTGCCTCGATGGGTGCAAGCTCCACGAATCGAGCGTTCCACGTCATCGATTGCACGACGAATCGAAGAGCTTGCGTGTCGAATGGAAACGCACGGAGATCGAACTCCACACGAAATCGCGAGTGGAACGTTTCTTCGTGGGTCACCGTGCCGTCTGCGCGCACGATGAGGGTGCGCGCATCGACGGTGGGCTCACCCTCTTCATTGACGATCGTCAGCCCCGGCGACCACATCTTTCGGAGTTCACTGTTGACCTCCTGCCCGAGATAAATGCGGCGCTCGTCTCCTTCGGCGGTCGCGTCGAACGCGAGCCGCGGGTCGACCCAACGCGCGGTGAGCATGAGGGTCGCATCGAAGCTCGGAAAAGGCTCGTTGGCGGCGCTGATCCGATTGAGCGCGAGAAGAGTGACTGCTGCGCGGACCTGGGTGGGCGTCGTGGGCGGGGTGACCGGTGAGGCCGATGCGTCACCGCCGGTTGTTTCGACGCCCCGATCCAAGACCTCGAGCGGCCTTTCTGCATCCGAGGTGAGCGGACCCGCTTGAACCGATTGGGCGTGCGCTCGAACTCCCCAAAGGAGCGCGAGCATCATGAGACCGAAGAACGTGTGTTGCCGCTTCACACTATTGCTGTGCGCCCGGGGCTTCGACGGTCGGCTTCGGAATGGGTTGCTCGTGTTCGTCCAACGCATGTTCGACCAAGCGACCCTCGACGTACTCCATCGGTTTGACACGCTTGCCGAACATGGCTTCCGGATCGCTCAAGACGAGCGCTTCACGCAACACTTCGTCCATGTGCTCGACCAAGACGACACGCATGGCGTGGAGCACACGCTTCGGAATCTCTCGCAAATCCTTGCGATTTTCGCGTGGAATGAGAATCGTGTGAATGCCAGCGCGATGGGCTGCGAGCATTTTTTCTTTGAGACCACCGATCGGAAGCACGCGACCACGCAGGGTGATCTCGCCCGTCATCGCAACGGTTCTGCGCACCGGAATCTTCATGAGTGCGCTTGCGATCGAGGTCGCGATGGTGACGCCTGCGCTCGGGCCGTCCTTCGGAACGAACTCCGGGAAGTGCACGTGCACGTCGATGTGCTGATGAAAATCCTCGGCCTTGTCTTCGTTCGTCAGGCCCAGCATCTGCTGGCGTGAGCGGATGTAGCTCATCGCTGCCTGCGCAGACTCCTGCATGCCCTTTTCGAGTAAGCCGGTGATCACGAGCTTGCCCTTGCCAGGTACGACGCTGACTTCGCATTCCAGAATCGTCCCGCCGAAGTTCGTGTAGGCAAGACCGTTCGTCAGGCCAATTTCGTCGTGTTCATTCGCTTTGTTCGAACGGAAGCGCGGAACACCGAGATATTGAGGGACATTCTTCGCCGCGATGCGATAGCTCTGGCGAGCATTGGAATCGCTCGGCTCGCTCGATGAGGCCGCCGCTTGGCTGTCTTTGAGAACTTGCCTCGCGACCTTCCGGCAGATGCTACCGAGCTCTCGCTCGAGATTTCGAACCCCACTCTCTTTCGTATAGTGATGGATAACGGTTCGAATTGCGTTCTCGGTGATATCCACGTCGATCGAACGCTCGGGTTCACCCGGCGCTGCTACGAGCCCTGCTTCGAGCTTTTGTCTCGGCACGAGATAGCGGACCGCGATATTCAACTTTTCGAACTCGGTATATCCACTCAGTTCGATGATCTCCATGCGATCGCGGAGCGGCATCGGGATGCCTCCAAGCGAGTTGGCGGTCGTGATGAACATCACGTCCGAGAGATCGTAGTCGAGATCGAGATAATGATCGTTGAACGATTTGTTCTGCTCGGGATCGAGCACCTCGAGCAATGCCGCAGCCGGATCGCCCCGGAAATCACTCGACATCTTGTCGATTTCATCGAGCAAGAACACGGGGTTATTGGCGCCCGCTTTGCGTAGCGATTGAATGATTCGCCCCGGAAGCGCGCCGATATACGTGCGCCTGTGGCCACGAATCTCGGCTTCGTCGCGCACACCACCGAGCGAAAGTCGAACGAACTTGCGCCCCGTCGCACGCGCAATCGAGCGCGCGAGCGATGTCTTGCCGACGCCCGGTGGGCCCACGAGGCAAAGCACGGGGCCTTTGAGTTTCCGAACGAGCGCTTGCACCGCGAGATATTCGAGGACGCGCTCTTTGACCTTTTTGAGACCGTAATGGTCCTCGTCGAGGATGCTCTCGGCTCCCTCGATGTCGTAATTCTCTTCGGTCTTGTCCTCCCATGGAAGACCGAGCACCCAGTCGATGTAGTTGCGGACGACGGTGGCCTCCGCTGACATCGGCTGCATCATTTTGAGCTTTCGAAGCTCTTTTTTGACGCGACTATCAGCTTCCTTCGAAAGCTGTTTCGTTTTGATCTTCTCTTCGAGTTCTTGGATCTCAGATTTGAACTCGTCGCGCTCGCCGAGCTCCTTCTGGATCGCCTGCATCTGCTCGTTGAGGTAGTACTCCTTCTGCGTCTTCTCCATCTGCTTCTTGACGCGAGAACGAATCTTTTTCTCGACGTTCAAGATTTCGATCTCGGCATTCATAAGCTCGAAGAGGCGCTCGAGCCGCTTGGCGGGATCGATGGTTTCGAGAATCTCCTGTTTGTCGTGGAGCTTCACCGCAGAGAGATGAACGACGATCGCGTCGGCCAGGCGAACCGGGTCCTCGATCGTCTGCACCTGCATCAAAGTCTCAGGCGCGATGCGCTTGTTGAGCTTGACGTAGGTCTCGAATGTGGACTGCACCGAACGCGTGAGCGCTTCCAACTCGACGCCAAGGCCGTTTTCGCTCGGCTGATCGTCGACGGAATCGACCTCACACAGGAAGCAATCATCGTGAGGAACGAATTTTCGGATGCGTGCGCGGCGCTTGCCTTCGACCATCACCTTCACGGTGCCGTCAGGAAGGCGCAAGAGCTGAATGATGAGGCCAACCGTGCCCATCGTGTAGATGTCGTCGGGCGTCGGGTCGTTGGTCTTCGCCTTTTTCTGCGCGGCGAGCAGGATTTCTTTGTCCTGCGCCATCGCTTCTTCGAGCGCCGCGATCGACTTTTCACGACCGACGAAGAGCGGAACAACCATGTGCGGGAACACGATGATGTCCCGGAGAGGCAGGAGCGGGAGCACGCGTTTTTTGCTCGTGCCACCGTTGTCGTTCTTGTTGAAGAACATCGTCGAAGTCTCCCCCGCTGGGAATCAGAGAACGCCAAGCGGACTCACGCGAGGCCGGCTTCTTTTTCGAGCACCATGAGCGGCTGGTCGCCGCGGAGAATCGTGTCCTCGTTGACGTGAACTTCCTTCACACCTGCGCGTGAAGGGATCTCGTACATGATGTCCAACATCGCGTTTTCGAGGATCGCACGCAAACCACGGGCTCCTGCATTGCGCTTGAGGGCTTCTCTCGCGATCGATTGCAATGCGCCGCGCGTGAACTTGAGGCGAACACTGTCCATCTCGAAGAGCTTCTGGAATTGCTTGACGAGCGCGTTCTTCGGCTGGGTGAGGATATCGATGAGCGCATCCTCGTTGAGTTCATGGAGCGTCGCAACCATCGGCAAACGTCCGACGAACTCGGGGATGAGGCCGGCCTTGATCAAGTCCTCCGGCTGCGCTTGTTCGAGCACCTGTCCGAGCCGCTTCTCTCTCTTGCTCGGGACTTCGGCTCCGAAGCCGATCGACTTTTCACCAATACGGCGTTCGATCACTTGATCGAGCCCAACGAAGGCGCCGCCGCAGATGAAGAGGATGTTCGAGGTGTCGACCTGCAGAAAATCTTGCTGCGGATGTTTTCGTCCGCCCTTGGGGGGGACATTCGCGACGGTGCCTTCGATGATCTTGAGCAGTGCTTGCTGGACTCCTTCACCGCTCACATCACGCGTGATCGACGGGTTGTCGCCCTTGCGCGCAATTTTATCGATTTCGTCGATGTACACGATGCCGCGTTGGGCACGTTCGACATCATGGTCTGCGTTCTGAAGGAGCTGGACGATGATGTTTTCGACATCTTCGCCGACGTATCCGGCTTCGGTCAGCGTCGTTGCGTCCGCGATCGCGAACGGCACGTTGAGCACGCGGGCAAGCGTTTGGGCAAGAAGTGTTTTGCCCGTGCCGGTCGGCCCGATGAGGAGGATGTTCGATTTGCCGAGTTCGACATCTTCCGAGCCCGTTCGTGAATCGATTCGCTTGTAATGATTGTGAACGGCCACCGAGAGGATCTTTTTGGCTCGATCCTGACCGATCACATACTCATCCAAGACCGCTTTGATTTCGCTCGGCTTGGGCAGAGGGGTGCCGCTCTGGAACGAATCCTCGCGATCGACCTCCTCGGCAATGATGTCATTACAGAGTGCAATGCACTCGTCGCATATATAGACGGTCGGTCCGGCAATCAGCTTCTTCACTTCCTTCTGCGACTTCCCGCAGAAAGAACACTGAAGATTCCCATGACCTTCGTCGCGCCTCCGATCGACCGACATGAATCCGACCCGTTTTTCCGAACGCGCTACCTAACGCGCTGCTTGAACGCTGCCTACCACGAGCCACGGTCGCCTGACCGTGGAAATCACTTAAGAGAGTCTAGTGCCACACGTTGCGAGTAGCAACGAGGGGAGGTGCGTAATGGAGCTTCGAACGAAGAGAACGCTCCAGGGGCTCCGTCCAAAGAGATGGCCCCGTCTAAGGGCTCTTGCGTGGTGAGATCACATCATCGATGAGACCGTACTCCTTGGCCTCGATCGCAGAGAGAAAGCGATCGCGCTCTGTATCGGTCTTGAGCTGTTCGATGGATTGTCCAGAGTGCCGAGACAAAATTTCGTTGAGCCGATGGCGGAGATGAAGAATCTCACGCGCCTGAATCTCGATGTCGCTGGCTTGTCCGCGTGCCCCGCCGTGCGGCTGATGGATCATCACACGAGAATTCGGCAGCGCACGGCGGCGTCCCTTCGTGCCAGCTGCCAGCAGAACGGCGCCCATCGACGCTGCCTGACCGAGACATACCGTCGAGACCGGGCAACGGACGTACTGCATCGTGTCGTAAATCGCCATGCCCGAGGTAATGACCCCTCCAGGGCTATTGATATACATGGTGATTTCTTTATCCGGATCCTCCCCTTCGAGGACCAGGAGTTGGGCGATGATCACGTTGGCAACGTCGTCATTGACTTCGCTGCCCAAAAAGATGATTCGGTCCTTGAGAAGGCGGCTGAACAGATCCCACGCACGCTCGCCGCGATGCGTGGTCTCCACGATCTGCGGGAAATACGTAAGAACAGCGGGATGGATCGCGGGATCGTGCATGCGCCTCACTCCTTACCCGATGTCGCCTCTGCTGTCGCGTTGCTGACAGCATCGGTGATGGTTGCATGGTCGAGAAGATAACGGATCAGCTTGTCTTCGAGAATTTGTGTCTCGAGGGCTTCACCTTTTTCTCCGGCGTGATCGGCTCGGACCTTGGCGATATGCTTGCCCGAGCGCTCGGCAATCTCCTGCATCTTCGCGTTGATCTCTTCGGGCGTGACTTCGATCTTCTCGCGACGAGAGAGCTCACCGAGCAGGATGGCGGAGCGAACCTTTGACTCAGCGCGTGCGCGCATCTCATGGATGTCGTTGGGATCGAAGCTCGGAGGCTGGCCGATCATCTGCATGATCTTGACATACTCGTTCAACATGCTGCGGAGCTGCTGATCCGTGAGCGAAGGAGGAACCGGAATCGGGTTCTTGTTGGCCAGTTCTTCTACTGCATGGGAGCGGAGCTGGTTTTCGCTTTTGGCCTTCGCGCCTTCTTCGAGGCGCGCGCGGAGCTTCGTTCTCAGTTCTGTGAGTGTTTCGTACTCGCCCACGTCTTTGGCGAATTCGTCATCGAGTTCAGGGAGGACACGCTCGCGCAATTCCTTGACTCGAATCGTGAAAACGACTTTCTTCCCGGCGATTTCCTTGTTTTCGTCATCTTCGCCGCGTGCAATCTCGATCACACGCTCATCCCCAGGGCGGGCGCCGACGAGGCCCGAATCGATCTCTTCGAGCAGTCGATCTTCACCGAGGTTGACCGGGCGTGCTTCACCTTTCATGTCCGGCTTGACGATGCCATCGATGCTGACCTCGTAATCGATGGTGACGAGGTCGCCCTTTTGAGCGCCACGCTCTCCTTCGATGGGGCGCATGAGGGCGTGCTGTTGCCTCAGTCGTTCGATCTCGGCATCGACTTCGGCGTCGCCGACCGTTTCGCTCGTCCGGGTCAATGAGAGGGCCGTTTCGAGATGTTCGATCTTCGGACGAACTTCGAACTTGACCGAGAAAGTCAGGGGCTGACCGGTCGTCAATTCCGGGCGCTGCTCGATCTTTGCGGTCGACACCACAGCAAGCTGGTGTTGTCGTACGGCCTCGACGACGGTCTCTTCGACCAGGTTGGAGACGACTTCCTCCCGGACGTCCTTGGAAAAGAGCTTCTGTAGGACGTTCCGCGGGGCCTTGCCGGGCCGAAAGCCCTTGACGCGGGCAGAACGCTGGAGCTTGGTGAAGGTGTCATCGAGCCCCTTCTGGATGCGATCCCAAGGGACTTCGACCTGGACTTCGACGGTGACGGGATCGATCTCGCTGACCTGCGACTGCATGGTGGACTGACGTGCTTTCTTCGTGAGGACGAGCGTGCTCGGCTGGGACTCTCCAGAAAGCGAGGCCACTCCCGAGCGAAGTGCGGGTACCTAACCCTCGGGTCACGGACCGTCAAGACATGTTCATCTTTGGATTGGGAGCGAATGCGCGAAATCTTCGAAACTGCTTTCGATTGGGCCATGCAGCGTCGGTTCCAGATCACGGATGATGAGGACCGCACGGCCCACCCGGCGGACTTGATGCGTGGCTCCGTGGGATGAGAGGTCTCGCACACGTGAGGCTGCGGCCTCCGCTTCGATGGCTTCTCGCTCATCGTCCCAGGTCGTAAACCAAACCGCAGCGGTTTGGCCATTGGGGCCCGAGTAGACACGGAGACGATCTCCTCCCCATCCTTCCCCAGCAGAAAGGTTCCGGTCTTCTCCGGTCGATTGGGCGAAATAGATGCTCAGCTCGAGCTCTCCGAGCGTGTCTTCATCGTGAACGCGATATCCGGCAGCCAGAAGTTCGTCCCATTCGGAGAGCTGGATCTCTTCGGGGAGGTCGCGAGCGAGCCAGCGTTCGGGATGAAGCACTTGTTCGGTCGATTGGGGTGGGTTCGCAAAGGCCTCATCGATCCATCGAAAACCTCCACGACCATGGAGTGTGGCGCAAAACACGAGCCCTTCGAGATATCGAGAAAGAAGAGGGGCTCGGACGATCGCAGGAGCCGCGAAGAGCTCGGAGCTACTTTGGGTCATTCCAGGGGTTGCGTTGATGATTCCAGCGAGGATCGAGGGGTCTCGAGTCAAACTCGAGAGCCGCTGTCCTTCTGCATCGATGACGAGGCCGATCATCGCGAGCGTCGCGTCTCCCTCGACGAGTGCGGCGAAGGCGTTGTCGCCATCGATGCTGCGCTCGATGTCTTGGAGCTCTGCAAGCCCGAGATGCTGATCTTGGAGGGCGTGGACGTACTCATGCACGATGGCAAGGGCGCTCTCGTCACGTGCCAGGTTTCCAGCTTGCATGAGCTCTTGGACGATGTCTTCGCGGACCACCATGGTGTGCGCTTCGGGATCGTAATAGCCGACGATCTGTTCACCCATGACGGAGAGCATCATGGGCTCGATGTCGAGCGAAGGCTCGAGCAAGCCGAGGGCCACGTAGAAGATGCGAGCCTGCTCCAACGCCTCGCGATCGAGATGGGAGCGTACGAATTCGACGATATCGGCTTCCGATTGCACGCGGGTGGGCACTGGACGTATGAAGCGAAGCCCGCGAATGCGTTGGGCTGCGGCCAGGAGGGGTTCGAACGCGCGGGTCTCGTCTCGGGTGAGCGAACGACCTGCGAGCGTCGTTTCGGCGTCGAGTGCGGCAATGGGTTCTTCGGTCTCGGCATTCTGAGCCGGTGCACGCGATGAACCGCTGCATCCGGTCGCCACAGTGGCGAAGAGAAAAGCGAAAAGCGTGCGACGCATCTCAGCTCCTCGAGAGGCGCGCGCTCGGGACTCTCGAGATCGTCGCGTAACAAAGAGGCTTTCGACCGAGCTCACGCGAGAAGAACCGACGCACGGCGCGCCGGACCGTGTCTCGAAGGAGCTCGTCTGGCAGCCGTTCTTCTGGGCTCCTCAGATGTTCGAGGGCATCGCGAATGTCGTCGCGAAGATCTTCGATGAGTCCATGTTCGGCTTCTTCGTCGATCACGCCGCGCGAAAGAACTTGCGGGTCCTCCAAGAGCACTCCGCGGGAGTCGCAGAGCAGGCTTACGAAGACCACGCCGAGCTGAGCGAGCAACTTACGATCGTGAATCGCGCGATCGGAGATGGGCTCGAAATGATCGATGTGCACTCGGCCCGAGGGAACGCGATCCGCGATCCGCGTTCCTTCTTCATCGACCTCGAGCACTGTGCCGTTCTCGATGAGGACGACCTCGGGAACGCCTGCTTCGCGAGCGATTTCGGCATGTGCTGCGAGGTGCATCCATGTCCCATGCACGGGGAGGAACGCACGTGGCCGGACGAGATCGATCAACGACCTTTGCTCGTCTCGATGGCCATGGCCGCTCACGTGAACTCGAGGATCGGTTCCACGATGGGTGACCGAGATGCCACGTCGTTCGAGAGTGTTGATGAGCTCGAGCACCGCACGCTCATTTCCTGGAATGATGCGTGAGCTGAGGATGACGCGATCGCCTGGATCGAGAGAGAGGTCTGGGTGGGTGCCTTGGGCGAGGCGCGGCAACGCCGCGGGGCCTTCTCCTTGGGAGCCCGTCGCGATGACGAGGACCTGATGTCGCGGGAGGGTGCGTGCGCGCTCCCGCGGCACGATCACGTCGTGAGGATCGTCGATGATGCCAAGCTCTTCGGCAATTCGAAGATGTGTATCGACCGAGCGTCCCATCGGAACGACTTTTCG
Organism: uncultured Sandaracinus sp.; assembly: GCA_964481145.1. Lineage (GTDB taxonomy): Bacteria > Myxococcota_A > Polyangia > Polyangiales > Sandaracinaceae > Sandaracinus. The sequence goes on along the minus strand of CAYZTA010000025.1, from coordinate 28,424 downwards.
ACCGGTCTCGCGCGCGATCTCGAGCAGAGCGCGAATGCGGCTCACGTTCGATGCGAAGAGCCCGACGACGACGCGTTCAGGAGCTCTTCGAATCAACTCTTCGAGCGAGTGTTCGACGGATCGTTCGCCTCCCGAATGACCCGGGGTCATGGCGTTCGTCGAATCCGAAAGCATGATCCGCACGCCTTCGTTTGCGATCTCCGCGATGCGATCGAGATCGATACGATCACCCTCGGGGGGATCACGATCGATTTTGAAATCGCCCGTGTGCAGTAAGATCCCTTGAGGTGTGCGCAACACGAGCCCATGCGAATCGGGCATCGAGTGCGTCACGTGAAAGAGCTCCCATTCGAAGGGACCCGTCGAGTAGGAGACACCCGCTTGCATCGTGCGGAAATCGAGGCGGTCGATGTCGTGGAAAGGGTGCTCTGCAATGCGCTGCTTGACGAGCGCGAGCGCGTAGGGCGGACCCCAGACCGGGACGGGAACGTCTCTCAGGAACCAACTCGTGGCTCCGATATGGTCTTCGTGGCCGTGCGTGAGGACAAGGCCGCGAACCCGCTCACGTCGCTCCACCAAATAGCGGAGATTGCCGTGTACGAGATCGACTCCGAGACCTCGCGAGTCAAAGGTCACACCGCAATCGATCACGAGGATCTCGTCCTCGTGTTCGACTGCCATGCAGTTCATCCCAATCTCGCCGAGTCCACCGAGCGGGATCAATCGAAGGGGAGCGCTCAATACTGCACACCGAGGATCAAACGGAGTGTATGGGCCGTCTGACCGCCTTGGTAGGGGCCCATGGGGATGGTGCCAGGCAGATAGCCGAGCCCAGCCAACGGAAAGAACACACCATACTGAAGTGACGCTGAGAACCCATCGAGCAAATCGGGGCCGTCCTCACTTCGATAGTAGGCTTGCACATCGATTTCTACGCCGAGATCAGGCTGGTTTCCCCAGGTCTGCACGGGCTCGGAGGCACGGCTCCAGATCACGTCGGCACGTGCACCAAGCAGCTGACCGAAGCTCGAACGGATGAAGTCGTAGCTCACGCCAGGACGGAAATAATAGGCACTTCCGAACTGGCGCATGATCGTGCGCCAAAAGATCAAGTCGACGCGGTAGTTTGGATGGAAGTTGAACGCGCTCAGGTTCGTATCGGGAGCCCCCGTGGTACGGGGGCTTTGGGTTTGAATTGGACCGCTGCCGCCTCCCGAGAGACCTTCGACGTCTGCATCGCCCGACGCATAACCCGCATTGAAATAAATGCCCAACTGGTTGTTCAAGAGGTGGTATTCGCCTTCGAACGCGAAGCCGAAGTTCAACACCGTGTTGTGGTTGAGGGTGAATCGACCTGGATCGACGTTGTCGATCGTGCCGATCATCATCACGGCTTCCGCTTCGAGCCGAAGGTTCTCATAGAGAAACTGCACCCAGACGTCTGGAACGAAAACCTCGAAGCCTCGGCGGAAGAGCACCGGACTCATGTTTGGATTGAGCGGGTTCGCCGTCGCCTCCGAAGTCAGATTCTGAGTTCGATAGACGAAATAAAGACCGGCATTGAGCACGAAGTCACCGCGCTGCAACGTGGCTTCCTGCTCTTCTGGGGAAAGGCGACGCGCGACACCGAAGGTCATTTGATCGACGTCATCGTTGCGCACTGCGTCGAAGGGCACCCGGCGATTGACGGGATTGTCGTAGATGAAGCCTTCGGACGCGAAATCCCATGCGCCAAAGATGTAGAAGCCAAAGAGACGGGTGATCGCCATGATTCGATCGACGTCACTTTGGAAGTCGGAGTCGATTCCGGCGCCACCATTGGCCAAAATACCAAGGCCCCAATGGTTGCCCATGCGGCCGAAACGCAACTCACCCAGCCCTCGGTTTCGAACCTCGGCCCACGCGCGGCGCACGACGATGCTGTCGGTCCACGAATTGACCCCCGCCGAGGGAGGCAACTGTGTTTGCGAAAACGCAGTCAGCGGAACGAATGAAGAATACTCACGAACGCCGACGGGATTGACCGTATATCCATCGGGGGTCGAACCGAGCACGAGATTGTCGAGCAAATCGAGCTGCATCCGTACTCGAACGTCGTCGCTCAAATGAATCGTCGGCTCGATTCGAAGACGCATGTTCGCGAATGCGAGCGCACGCTGGTTGCACGAGGCGTCCGCCGGTCCGCTGGCACCAGCGCATCCACCCGCCGGAGCTGCGCCAAGAGCACCGAAGTCTTCGCGAGGAATGAACAATTCGAAGGGATAATCTGGTTCACCCGCGTTGACGCGCGCTCGACCCAGTGAGAACTGGTCCTGGAATTCACCACGCATTCGCATGTAACCGTGAATTTCGAAGACGGTCTGAGGGGTCGTCCACGGCTCGACCGTGGGATTCCCTCCCACGTCGAGGCGCTCATCGGCAGCGCGAGGGGAGGGGAGTTCGTCGTCCGCGGGCTCCTCTTCCTCGATGAGCTCTTCGTCCGTAGGTTCTTCGATCTCCTCCTCGAGTTCTTCTTCGTCGTCGATCGCGATCGGTGCCACATCTGGAGGGCGGAGCCGCGGCTCTTCCTCTTCTTCATCTGGGGCTGTCTCGAGGTCCTCGACCTCTTCTTCATCGCCTTCTTCTTGTTGCGCGAGCGCGAACGAAGGCAGCACTGGAATCGAGAGCCCCAGCACGAGCAGAAGAAGCAATCGCAGAGAGCGCGTCTCCATCACGGCGGGGCCTCGTAACACGCGCTGTGGTGGCCGGCAATGAGGTTGCCTCCGATCTGTGTGGACTGTGATCTCGAGATCTCGGTCATTCTCCTCAGAGCACACATTGTCGCATATGAACATTCATGGACTTCTTGGCGCAGAGGGGCTCGTTGTTTTCGGTTGAACCGTGCGTTTCGATGCTCAATCCTCCGCGCAATGTCGGAAAAACCTTGGGGCGGTCGGTTCGAGGACGAACTCGATGCCGTGGCAGCGCGCGTGAACGCGAGCGTGGACATCGACAAGAGACTCGGTGCGGAGGATGTCCGCGGTTCGATTGCGCACGTCCGAATGTTGGCGAGCAAAAAGATCATCAGCACAAACGATGCGACGAAGATCGAACAGGGGTTGCTCGACATCGCAGGTGAGATCGAGCGCGGCGAGATGGTGTGGCGCGCCGATCGCGAAGATGTGCACATGAACGTCGAAGCCCGGTTGACCGAGCGCATCGGTGAGGCTGGGGGACGTCTTCACACCGCGCGGAGCCGAAACGATCAGGTGGCGACCGACATGCGTCTCTGGACGCGTGCAGCGTGCGAGCGCACGGGCCGCAAGATCGATCGGCTGCTTGCTGTTCTGGCGATCCGCGCGGGTGGAACGATCGATGTGGCGATGCCGGGATATACGCACCTGCAGCGAGCGCAGCCGGTGCGCCTCGCACATCATCTCTTGGCGTGGTGTGAGATGCTCGAGCGTGATCGAGGCCGCCTCGATGACGCCGCGAAACGAATGAACGAAAGTCCGCTCGGAGCGGCCGCCTTGGCGGGAACGACATTTCCCATCGATCGCGAACAAACAGCGCGTGAGCTCGGGTTCGAGCGTCCCATGCGCAACTCGATCGATGCGGTGGCCGACCGCGATTTTCTTTTGGAGTCGCTCTCTGCGCTCTCGATCATCGCGGTGCATTTGTCGCGGATCGCGGAAGAGTTGGTGCTCTGGAGCGCGCAAGAGTTTGCGTTCGTCGAGATGAGCGATCGCTTCACGACGGGCAGCTCGATCATGCCGCAGAAGAAGAATCCCGACATGGCCGAGCTCGTCCGTGGCAAATCGGGTCGCGTGATCGGGGATCTGGTGACGCTCTTGGTGCTGATGAAGGGGCTTTCGCTCGCTTACAACCGCGACATGCAAGAGGACAAGAGACCGGCGTTCGATGCGTTCGATACCATCGATGATTGTCTCGATGTCCTCGCGGGCGCGCTGGCCACCGCGCGCTTTCATCCCGCGCGCATGAAGGACGCGCTCAATCAAGGTTTCGCGACCGCGACGGAGATCGCGGACTGGCTCGCCGCGCGAGGCGTCCCTTTCCGGGAGGCGCACCATGTCGCAGGGAGGCTCGTGCGACGCTGCATCGATTCGAACCGAACGCTTCCTGAGCTTTCGATCTCTGAATACAGGAGCGAGCATTCATCTTTCGATGAGTCGATCTTCGAAGCGATTCAGGTCGAGACTTCGATCGAACGTCGCGATGTGTTGGGCGGCCCTTCGCGCGCCCAAGTTTCGGCGCAACTCGCTGCGCTCGGAGAGCGGCTGGCGGCGCGCATCGATGTTCAGCTCGAGGGCAAATCGCTCGGTGCGTTGAATGGTCCTTCCTGAAACAGTTTCATGAAGAGTCATCGAGAAGAGCTCACGCTGGAGGGGATTTCGTTCTCTCGCATTGCCGATGATGTTGGGACGCCGACCCATGTGTATTCTGCTGCGTCGATACGCTCCGCATATGCGCGCATCGAGGCCGCGCTCTCCGCGCGAAAGCATCTCATTTGCTATGCGATGAAGGCCAATGGTCATCCGGCCATCGTGCGCCGTCTGGCGATGTTGGGCGCGGGAGCGGATGTCGTTTCGGGAGGTGAGCTCTACTGGGCGCTCCGTTCGGGAATCCCTGCTGAACGCATCGTATTCAGCGGCGTTGGAAAGAGCGAACGCGAGTTGGAATCGGCGCTGGACGCGGAGATCCGCGCGATTCACGTGGAGAGTGAAGACGAGCTTTTCGTGATCGAGCAGCTGGCGAAGTCTCGCGGCGTTCGCGCGCGAATCGGACTTCGAGTCAATCCTGACGTCGACCCGGCCACTCACCCGTACATCTCGACGGGGCTGCACGATACGAAGTTTGGTCTCGAGCTCGAAGTCGCGCGGCGATTGCTCCCCCGCATCGTTCGAAGTGAATCACTCCTGCTCGAGAGCGTGGGGTGTCATATTGGTTCGCAGATTTCGAGCGTGGAAGCGATGGAAGATGCCGTCGCGATCACCGCTGCGTTCGCGAAGGAATGTGCGGAGGCCGGCGCCCCTGTGAAGAGGATCGATGCGGGCGGTGGATGGCCGATTCATTACGGCGACGAAGAGGCGAGGTTTCCGACATGGGAAGCCTTCGGTCAGGCGATCTCTCGCGGCATCGATCGAGCTGGCCCGATGGAATTGGAAGTGGTGGTCGAGCCGGGGCGCGCGCTCGTGGGTGAAGCGGGGGTGCTCCTGACGCGTGTGCTGTTCGTCAAAGAGCAGGCTGGCAAACGTTTCGTGATCGTGGATGCGGCGATGACCGAGCTCGTGCGTCCTTCTCTTTACGGCGCGCATCACGTGATCGAGCCCGTGTCGCGCCGCTCTTTCGATGAGACTCCCGCGGATGTGGTGGGACCTGTGTGTGAAACGGGTGATTTCTTTGCGTTGGATCGCCCTCTTCCGCAGGTCGAACGAGGCGACCTCCTGATCATCCGCAATACGGGCGCCTATGGTGCGTCCATGGCGATGCGATACAACGCGCGGCCCTTGGCCGCCGAAGTGATCATCGATGGGGGTGAGCTCGAGCTGATTCGCGAACGTGAGCGCATCGAAGAGCTGTTTTCGGAACTCGGTTGATCCAACCGTTCGATCATTGCTCTCCCACTCGAGCACGGAGTATTCTCCGAGCGCTTTCGAAGAACCAGGAGGGGTGATGAAGGGGGAAGTCCGGAATCCGATGACGGTGTGGCTGGTGGCGATCTTCACCTGTGGTGTCGGCCCGATTTATTATTTCTATACGATGTTCAACGAGCTCAAGAACTACCTTGGCCGTGACGACATCAATCCCATCGTCGAGCTGTTGATCGCGTGGGTATGCGCACCGTACGCGCTGATGCGTTTGGGCGGCTATATTCAAGAAGCTCGTCAGCGCGCAGGTGTTCCGAACGCTGAGAACAATTGGGTGAATTATCTCATCTTCCTTTTTCTTTGCGGTTTCGGCTGGTCGAAGATCCAAGAGGATCTGAACTCAGTCTGGCAAGGTGGCGGTGGGCCGCCGACGAACTTCTGAGTGAGCGCGATCGAGGAGCAGAGCACGATGCGTCGTGTGTTCGACGCATCGTTGCCGCTCTTGATGTTGTTCGCGATCGCAGCGATTGATTTTCCGCTTTGTCCGACACGGGTTCTTTTCGGAGTGCCGTGTCCCGGTTGTGGTCTTACCCGTGCGACGCTTGCGTTGCTCACGTTGGATTTCGAGGCCGTGCTTCACTTTCACCCGCTCGCGCCGCTCATGGCGCCGCTCGTCGGTTGGGTGCTCGGCAAACCCATCCTCGAAGAGCTCGGTTGGATCCCAAAGCACAAGGTCTTCGTGCGCATCCCGCAACTTGTCTGGATTGCGATCGCGATTGTGTTCTTCGGACTCTACTTCGCGCGCCTGGGCGGCCTCTTGGGTGGTCTGCCCGACCCCGTCGATCCAGCCCACGGCGTCCTTGGGAAGGTGTTCGGCGCCGTCTTTTAATGGCTCTTCGCGCTGTCCATCTTCTCGACGAAGCGGCGGAAGAGATAGCGCGCATCGTGGGGTCCAGCGCTCGCTTCGGGGTGATATTGCACCGAAAATGCATGGAATTTTCGGTGTTCGAGGCCCATGCAGGTGCCATCGTTCAAGTGAACGTGGGTCACCTCGCAGGTGCTCGAGATCGAATCGACATCCACAGCAAAGCCATGGTTTTGCGTGGTGATTTCGATTTTTCCGGTGCGCAGATCTTTGACTGGATGATTGAGACCACGGTGGCCGAATTTCATCTTGTAGGTCGAGCCGCCGAGCGCGAGCGCGAGCATCTGGTGGCCGAGGCAAATGCCAAAGAGCGGCTTGTTCCCAATGAGCTCACGTACCGTCGCGATTCCGTGGGTGACGGCTGCAGGATCTCCAGGGCCGTTCGAAACGAAGACGCCGTCGGGGCGGAGCTCGAGGATTTCTTTGGCCGTGGTCGTTCCTGGCACGACCGTGACGCGACATCCGTGATCGACCAAGCATCGCAAGATGTTCTGCTTCATGCCAAAATCGATCGCGACGACATGGTGACGAGGTTGGGCCTCGGCCTCCGCCCAGGCGCCTGAGCCTTGGGTCCATACATAGCGTTCTCGTGTGGTGACGAGCCCCGTGAGGTCTTGCCCTGCCATCGGCGGCGCAGCCTTCGCGCGTGCGATCAATGCTTCGGGAGCGCTCGTCCCAATGGCTGCCGTTTGTGCCCCATGGTCTCGAATGTGCCGAGTCAGAGCGCGCGTATCGACTGCATCAATGGCGACGATGCCGTTTCGGGCGAGATACGCATCGAGTGTTTCGGTGCTTCGCCAGTTGCTCGAGATGCGCGAGAGCTCGTGCATGACGAACCCCGCCACCCACGGTTTGCTTCCCTCTTCGTCTTCGGTGTTCGCGCCGGTATTTCCGATTTCCGGGGCGGTCATCACCACGATTTGTCCGGCATAAGAGGGGTCCGTGAGGACTTCCTGATATCCAGTCATTCCGGTCGTGAACACGGCCTCGCCGAGCGTTTCGCCGTCCGCTCCGATCGCGGCACCCTCGAAGACCGTGCCGTCCGCCAGTGCGAGCCAAGCTTTTCGTGCATTTCTTCGCATCATCGCTCGAAGACCACCTCTCCCCTCGTCAGGGTCATCACGCATGCGCCGCGCATCTCTTTGCCGAGCCACGGCGTGTTCGTGGATTTGGATCGCAATGTGTCACGGTCCACAGTCCATGAAATCTCGGGATCGATGATCGCAATGTCAGCCCGCGCTCCCACGCGCAAACTTCCGCCATCGATTTTTCCAACGCGAGCAGGTCCCATCGTGAGGGTTTCGATGAGCCTCATTGCACTCAGCTTTTCTCTCCGGACGAGCCCGAGCAAGAGAGGAATCGTTGTCTCGAGCCCGATGAGACCTGGGGATGCTGCCGCGAATTCGCAATCTTTTTCGAGCGAGCTGTGGGGGGCGTGATCCGTCGCGATGCAGTCGATCGTGCCATCGCGCAAGGCTTCGATCATCGCCTCGACGTCTTCTTCTTCCCGGAGCGGCGGGTTCACTTTGCAGGACGTGCGATAGCCGAGCACTTCGCGGTCGGTCAGCAGCAAATGGTGTGGCGTGACTTCACACGTGACCCGTTGTCCTCGCGCTTTGCCTTCGCGGACCAGCGCGGCTGCGCCTTGGGTCGAGATATGGGCGACGTGATAACGAGCCTTCGCACGCTGATTGAGGATTAAATCACGAGCCACAATCACGTCTTCCGCCTCGCGCGGCCAGCCGCGGAGCCCGAGCTTCGTGGCGATGGCACCTTCATGCATCTGCGCGCCAGCGGTCAGGTGGTGATCTTCACAATGCTGAGAGACGAGGAGATCGAATGTGGCGGCGTATTCGAGGGCGCGGCGCATGATCGCGGCGTTCATCACGCAGACGCCGTCATCGCTGACACCGATGGCGCCAGCGTCTTTCATGTCCGCCATCTCAGTGAGCTGCTCACCCCGTGAGCCCATCGTCACCGCGCCGAACGGAAAGAGTCGAGGCCCGCCACATTCACGGCCGCGAGCCACCATTTGCTCGGTGATCGCGCGTGTGTCGTTGACGGGGCGTGTGTTTGGCATCGCACAGACCGCAGTGAACCCACCCGCTGTCGCGGCCCGCAGCCCCGAGGCGATGTCCTCCTTGTATTCCTGACCGGGCTCGCGGAAGTGCACATGCAAATCGATGAAACCCGGCACGACCCAATGCCCACGGCAATCCATCCGTCGTACGGACTCTCCGTGGAGGGAATCGCCAGCGCCCGGTCCAAGGCGTGTGATCACGCCATCTTCGATCACCAGATCGGCGATCCCGTCGTGCGCCTGGCTCAGATCGAGCACCCGCCCACCTGAAAGGACAGTCGCAGGGTTCGAAGCGGAGGAGGTCACACGAGCGGACATGGACCGCGCGTTTATGGCGAGCGTCGCCAATCGTCAAGATGGCGATGAGGCGGCGTATTTATGTTGATACGTGTCTCGATCGCCATCAGAGATGGACGATCGCGCGTGAAACATGGAGGAATCGCGCGCGATCCGTCGTGGGGGGTCAACCGACGTCAGCCAGATCCTCGGAGGAATCATCGAGGGCCTCTTCGGCTTCGACCAGACCCACCGAGGAATGTTCTGGCGCACCACGCTTGACAGGAGGACCTGACTTCGCGTCTGCCGCGCGGCTCTTCATCGATTGCACTTTTCGGCACAAAGATGCGAAATCTTTGCTTCGGACGGCCATCGTTGGGGTCCCACCGCGGAGCAAGGTCGAGAGGATGAAGTCCATGACCTGGATTTCGCCTTCGGAGAACGAGTTGCTGATTCGCATAAGAAGCGATCTACCGGAGGATCGACGAAGAGACAAGCACTGACGTGCAACGTATATTCATGCATTGTCATAGATGACTCGAGATTCGATGTTGATCCTCGCGGGATCACTCATGATCCTGGTTTTGAAGAATTTTCATCCATGATCCGAGACGTGGCCAAATCATTCGATTTTGGGGGGATGGACCCAGAGGCAATGGATCGTATGGAGTACCTTCAGATCGAATTGAGGCGGATCAAAATCGTGCCAGCCTGGGGATCAGCGCGATACGATGGATGGGGTGTCGAAGGAGATCGCAGTCACGCTGGGTGCGCTATCGTGTTTGATAACCGTTGCGCTCGGTGTTGGAATGGCGCGAATTTCGATCCTCGAAGAGGACGAACTGGAGACCGCCAGCGACTGGACGACGCTCGAAAGGCGAGGGGTAGGGGGGAGGGCTCGACTGCTCGAAGCGAGGCTTGCGCGCGGTCAGGCGGTCACCTTCGAGCTCTGTTCAGCGGATGCGATGGAGCCGAGCACCTGGTCGAACATCGTGGAGCTGACTCTCGTTCGCACTGATCTCGAGGAGCCGATGTTCGCCGTGCCGGTGGATTCTCGGATGCTCGCGGGGGCGGCCCGCAATGAATACGGGTCGTGTGTGACTTTTGCGAGCGTCGATTCGCTCTCGGTCGACACGAGCCATTTGATCGTGGCGGTGGACGTTCTTCTTCGTACGCGGGAGGTGGCGGTCATCGAGGTTCCTCTTCGCGTCCGAGTTCTCGCGAGGCGTCGGCTCGAAGACATCGATCTCGCCCTCGTGATGGGGGTGCTTGCGTTGTCGATCGGGTGGGTACTTGCCTTCGCATGGGTGCCGCGCACCGTTGAAACGTCGAGGGCCTTATCGTCGAGCAAGGATGCGATGCGCCTCGCGGGTGGACTGGGTTGTGTGTTGCTCGTGGGAATGGCGTTCGCATTCGGAGGAGCGCGCGGGCCGAGTGTTGCGTTTGGTTCGGGCGTCGCCCTCGCATTGACGCAGGTTGGAGTGGCCTGTGCGTTCGTGAGCGGAGGAAATGTCACGACTCGATTGTCTGCGCTCGGGATGGTCTCTGGGGGCTCACGACGTTGGACGATATTGGGCTTGGTCATCGCGCCATTGGCCGGATTCGGACTCTTCGTGTGGGCGCAGTTGTTCTTGCGTCAGATCCCAAGCGAAGGAACTGCGCCGATCGAAGTGTTCGTACGTTGGCCGAGCGGGATGCTCTCGATCGCCGTGCTCGCCGTGTTTGCGCCGATCGCGGAGGAGATGTTCTTTCGAGGTTTCGTGTTTGGAGCCTTGCGCGGCCGAGGGCACGATGGGCTGGGGTGGCGAGACGGGCTGGCGATCTTCGGCTCCACCGGGGTCTTTGTGGCGGCACACCTTCCGCAGGATTGGGGGAACTGGGGCGGAGTGATGTCCGTCATGATGGCGGGACTTGGTTTTGCTGTGCTTCGCGCGGGATTTCGCACCACGCTGGTGCCTTGTATCGCTCATCTCATCTATAACGGTCTGCTTGCGATGAGCATCCTCGCTGCGGGTGCGGCATGATTGCGTCGCGATGACGACGTTTTCGATCGAGCTGATGCTCGTGCTCCGCTTCTTGAAGCTCGTTTCCGTGCTTGCGCTCGCTGCAGGAACGGTGGGTGTGTTCGTGCCCAAAGCGCTCGATGACGCGGCGCGCTTCGCCTACGTACTTGCGGGACCAGGCTTTGGCGCGACGTGGGTGCTTGGGTTCGTTCTGGCGTACGGCGGCGATGTGTCGCTGCTCTCGACGTGGATTCTGATCGCGGCGTGTTGTTCGCTCGTGTCGATCAATGTCGTGCTCTTCGCGGTGGGCAGAGAGGGACGCCGCGGCACGCGAACGGCGTTGCTCGCGTGCGGCCTCCTCGCGATGTCGCTCGCGATGATGGTTTGGAAGCCCGTGTAAAGAACGGTCTAATGGCGATCGGCTGCTGTGACGCGAAGGACTTCGTCGACGGTGGTGACACCCGCTTTGGCCTTGGCGAGCCCAGACATGCGGAGTGACGCGACCCCGCCACGGATCATTTCGTCCTTGAGCTCGGCGGTGGAGCACCCTTGGAGCACCATCTCTTTGAGTCGATCGGTGAAGGGCATGACCTCATACAACGCGACGCGACCACGGTATCCGGTCTGATTGCACTCGCGACATCCTGCTCCCTTGAATACACGAATTCCGGCCGCGATTTCGTCATCGCCAAAGCCAGCTGTCTTGAGGGCGGCCTTGTCGATGGTGATCTCGTGCTTGCACGGTTCGCAGATTTTTCTGAGGAGGCGCTGCGCGAGCACCAAGTTGACCGAAGCGGTGACGAGGAAGGGCTCCACGCCCATGTTGAGCAAGCGAGAAACGGTGCTTGGCGCATCGTTGGTGTGCAGTGTCGAGAGCACCAAGTGGCCCGTGAGCGCGGCTTTGACGGCGATCTCCGCAGTCTCGAAGTCGCGGATCTCACCGACCATGATGATGTCTGGATCTTGGCGCAGGAACGAGCGCAGCGCGGCCGCGAAGTTGAGGCCGATGTCGTCGTGCATTTGCACCTGATTGATCCCCATCAAGTTGTATTCGACGGGATCTTCGGCGGTGCTGATGTTCGTGTCGACTTGATTGAGCTCGGTCAACGCAGAGTAGAGCGTCGTGGTTTTTCCGGAGCCGGTGGGTCCGGTGACGAGCACCATGCCGTAAGGTTGGTTGATCGCGTTCTTGAAGTCTTCGAGCGCTTTGGGGTCGAAGCCGAGCTTGGTCATGTCGAGCTGGAGATTCGACTTGTCGAGGAGGCGCAAGACGATCTTTTCGCCCCAGATCGTCGGAAGGCAAGAGACGCGGAAGTCCATCTCTTTGCCTTTGCCGAGCTTGAGCTTGATGCGTCCGTCTTGGGGCAATCGTCGCTCGGCGATGTCGAGAGACGACATGATTTTGAGGCGCGATGCGATGGCGTTCTTGAGCTTGAGCGGAGGGGTCATCTCTTCGATGAGCACACCGTCCACACGGTAACGAACGCGCAGTTTGCGCTCATAAGGCTCGATATGAATGTCGCTCGCGCGCTTTTTGACGGCGTTGAGAAGGATGGCGTTGCAGAGTCGAATGACGGGCGCGTCCTCGCTTGCTCGTTCGAGATCGCCGAGGTTGATGTCTTCGTCTTCGGAGGCGACTTCGATTTCGCCCTCCTCGAACCCTTCCATGATTTGGTCGTACGAGATGTCGGGCGCGGCATAATGCCGCTCGATCGCTTTGAGAATGGCGGCTTCCGAGGAGACGACGGGTTCCACGTTGTAGCCGGTCAGGAACTTGATGTCGTCGATCGCGTGCAGGTTGGATGGATCGACCATCGCGACGATGAGCGAAGAGCCAGAGCGCGAAACCGGAACGACCTTGTGCCGTTCGCACACTTCTTGGCTGATCATTTTCCGGACATCTTCGTCGATCTCGTATTCATCGAGGTTGATCGACTGAACGCGGTACTGTTGGCTCAGGAAGTCGGTGATCTCCTGATCCGAGATGTACCCCATGCGCGCGAGGGTGTAGCCAAGCGAGGAGTTCGACTTTTTGGCCTCGTCCTGCGCGGTTTTGAGTTGTTGGAGACTGATCAGTTTCTCACGTACGAGAAGCTCGCCGAGACGGTTGCTCACGAGGTGGCCTCCGGGAAAAATGTCCGAGCGATGGAACGGCGCGGACGGTGCGTGATCGTCAGGGAAAAATCGGCTCGATGTCAATCGAACATCGCAGCGGCCAAGGTGTTTTTCAGGGGGACGATTTGAGCTTATTCCGAAGAATCTTCGATTCACGCGCCCGGCAAGCAGAAGATGCCGAAGCGGAGGGCGATTTGCGGAGAGCGGCCCATCTCTGGACGCACATGGGATATCCCATGCGGGCCGTCGAACTGCTGAAGCGTCTTGGCGAAACGTCGAAAAACCTGGAGGAACGAGTGCAAGCGTGGGTCGATGCGCTGCAGCTCGTGCCGCCGGAGCAAGAGGTCATCAGGAGAGAGATCGATACGAAGATTGGTCTCGCTGTGCTCGATTTCGCAAAAGAGCGCGGCGCGGTGAGTGTGGACGCCAAGCGGAGGCTGGCTGACGCCGCTCAACGCCTCGAAAAGGCAGAAAAATGGAGTGAGGCGGGAGACGCGTTCGAACTGCTCGGCCGAACGGACGATCTCGCGCGCTGTTTGGAGAACGCCGGAGATATCGAGCGATTGGAGAGGGTGCTCGAAGAATCGCACGCAAAGGAACATCGCGCGGCCCGTCTGAGGCGTCTCATGAGCGAGCACGAGATGGCGATGGGGGTCGGAGCGCGGGATGTCGCGAGGCGCGCATTGCACGAAGCGCATCTGTTGGCTCCGGGGGATCCATCCGTTCTGGATTCGCTGCGACGCATCGAGGAAAAGTGGCCTCGTCGAAGAGGATTGCGCCTCCTGGTGGGGGATTCACGGGTGACCCTCGTATCGCGCCTGCCTGCCGTCGTGGGGCGGGCCGAGGCCGATATCGTGATCCGTGGAGCATCGATTTCGCGGAAACACTGCGAGATCGATCGGCGGAATGCACAGGTGATCGTGCGCGATCTCGGGAGCCGAAATGGAACTCTGATCGATGGGGTTCCCTTCGCAGGAGAAATCGCGTTGACGGGCCCTTCGGAGATTGGACTCGGGGAAGATGTCGCCGTGCGAGTGAGCCCCGAGGAGCATGGCGTCGAGCTCGAGATCGTTCGCGGCCTCGAACGCGGCGACAAGATCATCGTGGGCGAGAGTGGGCTCCGCGTGAAGGGGCTCGGGGCGAGCTTCGTCTTCGTTGAAGATCGCATCGTGCTCGAACCCGATCGCGGTGTCTCACTTCTTCTTTTCGGTAAATCCATCGCTGCTGCCATCGATCTCCTGAATGGAGATTCGTTGATGGTCGGCGGAATTCGGGTCGAGGTGCTCTCATGAGCATGTGGGAGCGTGTCCGTGCGCTGTTTCGTGAAGACGAACGAGACGAACCTTCTCTCGTGTCGGAGGAAGACGAAAGCACAGAGCTCGATCCTGCAATCGAGAACGAAGCGGATCCGCTCGAAGGGGAAGCTGCGAAATTGATCGCGCTCGGAGAGCGAGAACAATCTGGCTCGGCGGATGCGGAGATTGCGATCGAAGCGTTCGAGCGCTTGTGTGCTGGCGGTCGAGAGATTCTTGCGATGGACCTCGCACGGCGCGTGCTGGCGAGGATGCCTTTGCCAGAACTGCGGATTCGAGTGGCCTTCCAGATGGATGCGCGTGGAGAGGACGAGGCTGCGGCGACCCTGCTCGAGAGGCTCGTGACATCTCTCGATGCGCCGCTCGATGCGTGGATGCTCGCGGCCGAGATCGCGGAGCGGCGCGGCGATGTGCACAAGGCGCTCTCGCTTTACGAGAAGATTGTCGCGCGTGACATGGATTATCCGAGAGCGCGGGAGAGAGCCCAGCGCTTGCGTGAGGGGATCCGCGCTCCACGCTCCGAAATGGGCGCGACGTGGATGGTGCCGCGCTCCTCGGCCCGCAGTCGATATGAGCTCGTACGCGAGCTCGGACGGGGAGGCGCTGGTACGATTTATTTGGCCAATGATCGGGAGCTCGGCCATGTCGTCGCGCTCAAGGTGTATGGTCGACGCGGCCGTGCCGATCGTGAGCGACTTTTGAAAGAGGCGCGCATGGCGGCTTCGCTCGAGCACCCCGGCGTGATTCGCATCGTGGATGTCGATCTCGGTCTTTGTGCCATTGCCATGGAGCTGATCGAGCATGGTTCGATTCGAGTTTGGCTCAATAGGGGCCCCGTGCCGAAGGAGCGACTCACGCCGTGGATCGAGAGCGCGGTCGAAGCGCTGCGATACGTGCATTCACGCGGCATCGTGCATTGCGATCTGAAGCCGTCGAATATGCTGCTGCGCGACATGGGGTCCGTGGTGCTTACGGATTTTGGAATTGCCAAAAAAATAGGCGAAATGCGCGCGATGCAGGTGGAAGGCTCCCTCGCGTACATGTCGCCAGAACAACGTGCAGGGGCATCGCCACATCCTTCGATGGACGTTCATGCGCTCGGGGCTACCCTTCGCGAGCTCTCAACGCATCTCGATGGTACGCCTCCGCCTTCTCTCGTGGAAATTGCAGAGGCGTGCATGCGAGCCGATCCCAACAAGAGACCGAGATTGGATGAAGTGGCTGCGCTCGTGTCCGAGTGGTCATGAAGGTGACTTCGGGTCGGGCGCATTTCGTCGATCTTCTGCGGCTTTGGATGAGCGTGCAGATGATTCAAGGACACACGATCGATGCGTTGCTCGCCGTGGAGTTGCGCTCGGCTCCGTGGTTTGCGACGTGGACATGGGTTCGAGGTTTCACTGCGGTAGGCTTTCTTACGGCGGCTGGGTTTTCGTTTTACCTCTCGACGTTGTCGAGCCCTGAGCGTTTCGAGCATTACCGCGCGACTCCGCATGTGCGCAGGCGACGGGCTCGGCGGGCGTTGTTGCTGATTGCGATTGGGTATCTTCTGCACGCGCCACTCGGTGTGTTTTCGGGCGACGTCGAACGAGCGCTTCATGAGGCACAAATCGTCGATGTGCTCCAGTGCATTGGTGTGACGCTGCTTTTGTTGGAGGCCATGGTGGTCGTGTGTCCTCGTGTGAAGCACGTCGCGTGGACATCTTTGGCGCTCGGAGCCGTTGCGATCGGATGTGCCCCCATCACGGCCGGCATCGATTGCGATGCTGCAGGGAGCGTTCGATTCGCGTGCAATTATTTGTCGCGAAGTGGTGGGTCGCTCTTTCCCCTTTTGCCGTGGAGTGGATACATGTTCGTGGGCGTGGCTGTTGGAGCGCTCGCGATGCCGCGTGGTCCGAGCACCCGTGGAGTGCAGACCGCGAGCATGCTGGGAGCTGTGGCCGTCCTCTTCGTGCTCGTGTCATTCGTGCTCGAATCGGGGCTCGCGGTGCGTGGGTTCGATGCGGATAGGATCGCAGACAGAGGGGCCTGGCCTCCACTCGCGCTTTCGCGACTCGGGGGCGTCTTTGGAATGGCCGCGGTGTTCGGGGTTGCGAGCACCCGTGTGGAAGCGCTCCCTCGTTTTTCGAGGGTGCTCGCGAGCGAGACATTGTTTCTTTATGTCTCGCATTTGCTCGTACTTTATACGGCAGGAGTGGGCCTCTCGCGTGTGATAGGTCCGGCCCTGTCGACGCATGCTGCCATCGCAGTTGCGATTGCGATGATCTTCGTGTGCAGCCTCGGAGCGCTCGGGTGGGCGGAGCTCAAGCAAAGGCGCGCGATGATGTGATCACGGGGTGCCCACAGGGTGGCAATGTTTGCGCTTCTTATGACTGCCGCAGGGACACGGGTCATTGGGTCGGGCGTGTTCGAACATGACGAGCGCAGGCGGTCGTTCTCGTCGTAAGAGCGCATGCATTTTCTTCATCACTGGATCGATGTGCCGGAAGAAATGGAGATAGCCTTCGCAGAGATAGTTCAGGCCGGGTTCGCCGTCGGCCGTCGTCAGGATGCGGTCTTTGGGACACCCTCCATGACATGCGAAGCGCATCGAACACTGACGACATTGCTGCGGCAGTGTGCTCCGCTTCGCTTCTCCGAACGCGTGCTGCGGAGCCGAAGCCGCAAGTTCACCGAGCGAGCGCAGGTGGATGTTTCCGAGTCGGTATTGGGGTTCGACGAAGTGATCGCATGAATACACGTCTCCGTTGTGCTCGAGCGCCAATGCCGAACCGCATGTCTCGGAGTGCACACAGAGTCCGTGAGGTTCCCCGGCCCACGAGGCGAGTGCGACATCGAACGCCTGCACGAAGACCTTGCCCACGTCGCGACGTATCCACTCATCGAAGATCGTCGTGAGGAAGCGTCCGTATTGGAGAGGTCGAATGGAGCGCTCGGTGACTTCGCGACCTTCTTGGAACCCCGTTTCGTTCACACGCTCAACGATGGGGATGAACTGGAGAAAGCGAGCTCCTGCTTCATCGCGCAAGAATCGATACACCTCGAGAGGATGATCTCCGTTTTGTGCATGCACCGTCGTGAGCACGTTGTGCTCGACTCCGTGCTTTCGCAGAATCGCAAGCCCGGCCATCACCTTGTCGAAGCTGCCCTTTCCGCCTTTGTCGACACGGTAGGCGTCGTGCAGCGCTCGAGGGCCATCGATCGAGATGCCGACGAGAAATTCGTGCCGCGCAAAGAGCTCGCCCCAACGATCATCGAGCAGCACACCATTGGTCTGGATGGTGTGCACGAGCCGAGTCCCTTCGCGTTTCTTTGCCTCGGCGAACGCGATCGCTCGCTCGAAGAACTCGGGCCCCATGAGGGTGGGCTCACCTCCCTGCCATGCGATGTGGATCTCGGGTCCAGGATGCGCTTCGAGGTATTGCGTTATGTAGGCTTCGAGCGCCTCGTCGCTCATTCGAAAGCGGCTGTCCGGATAGAGGCGCTCTTTCGAGAGGAAGAAACAGTAAGTGCAATCGAGATTGCACTGCGCCCCAGTCGGCTTGGCCAAAAGATGGAAAGGGAGGCGTACCGATTCCTTGGGGCGAACAAGCTCGTGGACCGCGACAAGGCTCATGATGCAGAGAGTTGGCCCGCACAGACTCAAAACAAGGGCTTTGCACTTGAGGGACCCATGGCCTCGATGTGCGTGCCACGTGTGTTGTGTCGTCTCAGTGGGCGTGTTCGTTCTTGCCCTGCACACTCGCATTTACGGTCGGCACATCGCCTGCTGAGGAGCCTCGTCGCGCAAAGGACGAGCGAATGAAAAAACGTTTCGAAGGAGTCATCAACACCGACGTCCGTGACTCGGTGCCCGATTGGAAGCCCTACTTGCCGCCGAAGGCAAAGGCTGATTCTCCCAACATTCTCTATATCGTCGTCGATGACACCGGCATTGGGGCGTGGGACTGCTTTGGTGGGCTCATCGAGATGCCGAACGTGACGCGCATCGCAAAGATGGGGCTTCGTTTCACCAACTGGCATACGACCGCGCTCTGTTCTCCTACCCGCTCGTGCCTCCTCACGGGCCGAAATGCCACGCGCAACGGAATGGCGTGCATCACCGAAGGAGCGAATGGATTTCCGAGCACGTCGGGGCTGGTTCCGCGAGAGAATGGAATGCTCTCCGAGATGCTACGAGACGCTGGCTACTCCACGTTCTGTCTGGGCAAATGGCATTTGAGTCCGGTGAACGAGCTCGCGTCGTCTTCCACCAAACGCACCTGGCCTCTCGGACGTGGCTTCGAACGTTTCTACGGATTCCTCGGCGCCGAGACCAACCAATGGTATCCGGATCTCGTGCTCGACAACGGTCCGATTCAACAACCCCGGATGCCGAAGGACGGATATCACCTCTCTTCCGATCTTGCCGATCGCGCAATCCAATTCATCTCCGAGGCCAAAGTCGCTGAAGAGGACAAACCCTGGTTTTGTTACCTCGCTTTCGGCGCAAACCACGCTCCGCATCAAGCCCCCAAGGAGTGGATCGACAAATATCGCGGCAAGTTCGACATGGGGTACGAGAAGTACCGCGAGCTCGTGCTTGCCAACATGAAGAAGCTGGGGGTGGTCCCCGCAAACACCGAGCTCTCCTCGATCAATCCGTGGCCCGCTCCCGAGGTGATCACCGAGGAAGACATGGTGCGGCCTTGGGATTCGTTGAACGAGGAGGAGAAGCGTCTCTTCTGTCGCATGGCAGAGGTCTACGCGGGCTTTTCGAGCCACATGGATCATCAAATCGGACGGGTCCTCGATCGACTCGAGGCGAGCGAACAACTCGAGAACACGATCGTCGTGGTTTGCTCCGACAACGGTGCGAGCGGAGAAGGAAGCCCCAACGGCTCGGTGAACGAGAACAAGCTATTCAATGGCTGGCCGGACTCACTCGAGCAGAATTTGTCCAAGCTCGATGAGCTCGGCACCGAAAATTCGTACGGCCACTATCCGACCGGATGGGCGTGGGCTTTCAATGCTCCGTACAAGATGTTCAAGCGCTTTTCGCTCGAAGGCGGCACGGTGGACCCGCTGATCATGGCGTGGCCGAAGAAGTGGAAGAAGCAAGCGGGACAGCTCCGAGATCAATACTTCCACGCGATCGACATCGTACCGACCTTGCTTGAGCTCTGCGGTGTCGAGGCGCAAGATCACATCGATGGGATCGAGCAGAGTCCCATCGATGGCATGAGCATGGTCCCGACGATCGGCGACGCGAAGTCGGAGGTCGAGCGCAAGACGCAGTTCTATACGATGCTCGGGACGCGCGCGATTTATCACGATGGCTGGAAGGCCGTGGCGCGCCATGGGCCGCTGACTGGGCACGGAAAATACGAAGACGATGTCTGGGAGCTCTACGACATCCGTAGTGATCGCGCCGAGTGTCACGATGTCGCAGCGCAGAACAAGAGCAAGCTCACCGAGTTGATCGGGAGATGGTGGGCCGAAGCGGGTCGTTATGATGCGTTGCCGCTCGACGATCGACCGCCGATGGAGATCCTCGAAGGCAAAACCCTCATGGCGCCGCGCGACCGCTTCGTGCTCTATCCCGGTACGAGTGAGATGCCGGAGGAAGTCGGTCCGAATATCCGAGGGCGTTCGTTTGCGATCGCGGCCTCTTTGCGTGAGGTCCAGCCGGGGTGTGAGGGCGTGATCTTTGCGCAGGGATCTCGGTTTGGTGGGCACACGCTTTTCGTGAGAGAAGGCAAGCTCGTTTACGAGTACAACTTTCTCGGCATCGAGCGATATCGATTCGAAGCTCCGTTCGAACTGAGCGGACGAGTGACCTGCTCGGTGACATTCACCAAGAAGAGCGAGAACCCGAAGTTCGTGCCGAACGGCACGCTCGAGCTCCGACTTCAAAAGAAGATTGTGGCGTCGGGACCGATGCGCACTCAGGCGGGCAAGTTCTCGATTTCTGGCGAAGGGCTCACCATCGGACGAGAGGGAGGAGATCCCGTGAGTTCGGAGAACGTACCTCCTTGTGAGTTTCGTGGTGGGACCATCGAATTCGTGACGTTCGACATGTCCGGCAAGCCGGTGATCGATCTGCAGCGCGAGTTCGCGGCGTATCTCGCGCGAGATTGATGTCATGCAGTTTCGCGGCATCCATCGCTGGGATGTGATGGATGCCGATTTCTCGCAAGACGCTCATATCAAGCGATCCGTTTTCTTCGAGCACCGCGATCTCGCGCTCTCGACACTCAAACCCCTCCGAACAAGACCTCCGATGGCAACGGGTGAGGCACACCGGTCTGCCGCGCCCAGCAATCGCGTCGGAACGGTCGATTCGTACACATGCTGGCGTTGCTGCAGGGCATTCTTGGCCGCTCCAGCACTGCACTCGTCCGCGGCGGCGCGAGCGAGATTGTCGAGAACGACGATTGTTAACGCGAGAGCGGCTCCGAGGCTGGTTGTGCCCGACGAAGCGCGACCGCGGTCGCGGTCCATCCGCCGAGACTCAACAGACCAGTCATGACGGCCAATGCAGGCGTCGAGCCGAGCACGTGCATGGCCAGGTTACTCGCACCCGCGGCTATGAGTAAGAAGAACGCGAATGTGGAGGCGTTTTGCGCGCGGTCCACCCGTACGAGCGACGATGCAATCGTGAGCGCAATGAGAGAGCCAATGGCATGACGCAATGCCCCCATGTCCCCGAGATCGGTGCCCACGTAGCGCACGGTGACGAGAAGTATCGAGACGATCAGGAGCGCCACTCCGAGCACTGCGAGGAGCACGGAAGTGCCGACCGTCATCCGAGATGCGTTTTTCTCTCGAATCGCAGCACGCGCAGCCATGACACCTGCAGCTCCGATCGGTGCCGAGACGAATACGAGAAGGACTTCGATCACGGGAAAGACCATGCGAATTCTCGCGGTCCGCTCGGCGGCGTCTTCATTCGCAAAAAGCATCGCCGTCATGATCGTCCAGAGGAACGACACGACGTTCGGGCTGACGACAGCGAGTACCCACCCGACGAAGGCGATGCGGAGACAACGCAGACGCCCCTTGCTGATGGTGAGATGAACGGTATTTGTCCTGCTCATGTTATCGCGACTCCCCTCTACTCTACAGAAGTCGTGAAGTGGCCTTTGATCGCAAATAATGCGGCCAACCCCACGAAGCGCCGTCGCAGCACATCGTCACGCGACAAGCTCACTGTCGCAACGAGAACGGCACAGAAGGCCAATGCCCACGCGAGCCCGAACGCCAAAGGAACGAGTGGACGTGCAAGCTCGGCAAACCGGGTAGCCCGCTCCGCAGGCGGCGTGGGACTGACGTTCAAAAGAGCCAGGCGTAGGCTACTCACCTGGCGATAAAGCAACACGCCCGACGTGACGCTCGCGCCACCAATCCCGAGTGCACCGATGACCGCGTTGGAGGTCGCGACCCGTGCGCGCACGCGAACCAGCCACACTCCACAAATCGCCAGCATTGGAACAAGCAGCGTAAGAATGCCGGAGGCACCTGCGGCTGCCCAGAGCACCTCAGCCAAACCACTCGCAAGAGCAATGTGTGCCCGTTGAGGATCAGAAGCGCCTTCGAGAGCCTCTCCAAATCCAAAGTGAACGCGTATTCCACAGAAAAAAAGAAGGAATATGGCGAAGGCGATGGCGATCGAAAAAAGGGTATGGGGAGTTTCCGAGGCGGGACGACGCTTCGAGACAATGACCGATGCAAATGCACTCGTCGCTGCGACCAATCCTGCTGGGGTCACAATCAGGAGGACATCGTGCGGTTCCATCTGTTCTCACCGATTTGGAAGGATGAGGGAATGAAGGTAGGCACGACGGAAGCTCTCGACGGATGTGGCCATCGCGAAGGAAAACGCCGCGAGACCAATCACGACGAGCATGCCCGCGATCATGTTTCGAAGCATCTGGAGCGTTAGCAGGAACTTTGTAACCAAGCCATCATCCTTACGTGTCGAGAAGCTCGACTTCCAATCCTGGCCAATGGTGTTCGAGATAGCGAATACCGTCGTCGCGCGTCTGTATTCGATGAATCGTCAAGCGAACGAGATGACCCCCCACCCGGCGAAGTCGTTCCGCGTTCTGCGCGTCGAGTATAAAAGGTGTGTTCGCGATATTCAGTCGGCTTATCCGAAGATCGGACAAGGTGTGCAAGTCATTTTCACTGATATTCGTTTTCGAAATGTCGAGATGCTTGAGAGCAGGCAGCCGCTTCAAGTGGGAAAGAGCAGTGCCAGTGATAGTCGAGCCATGAATGCGCGCCGATTCTATCGTTGCACGACGACGGCCACCCAATGATGCGATTGCAGGCTCGACATCCTCATTGGTCACCTGATTCAATCGCAACGCGAGTGGCGTGTCGTCGTCGTCCTCTGTCTCTTCATCACCGGCGATCGACTCTAGCTTTTCGAGAAAATCAGCGAAAGTCTGCGCCAGAGTGATGACGACGTTCGAGTCCATGTCGACGAGAACAATTCGTGGCTCGGACGATGCGCTGTAGTCCATCATGATCGCGCGATGTCCGTCGCCACGATCCACGACAAGCCCCGGTGGGTATCTCCGTTCATGTATGAGATTCGCGTTTGTCAGCGCAGTTCGCTCTCGAAGTCCGAGGATCTCTAGAACTTCGACGCTTGGCTCCGCGTATTCGACATCTTCTGGAATCGGATACTCGTACCCGCTCAATTCTCCACCATCCTGATGGAGTAGCAGGTCGATATAGGCGGTCGGCAAGGAATGACCAAAATCGCGCTCGAATGTGCGAATCTGTTCGTGCGTTGTAGGAGGACGAACGTCCAGAAACCTCAGCATGGGGAGATTCTCCTGAATGACGACGTCCAGAGCAAGCTGCCTCAAGAGCAGGGGTAGCAACCTGGAATGAGACGATGGTATTGGCTCCCATCGAGTCTGAAGAGACGAGTCGGAGGATGATTGTCTGGGATGGAGAAGAATCCGTGGTGCATATAAAAACGAGCTGCTGAGTCATCGATCTCCACGATGTCGATCCGACCGCACATGGCCAGCCAGAACGAGACCAGATAGAGCTCGACCTCTTGGTCCCCTTCGAGATCGACATAGGTCGGAAGCTCGATGCGTGCCGCGAGATCCGCCGACATCCATGCATATCGGAACGCCCCGAAGAGTGTCGCGCCAGCGGTCACGGTCGCTCCAGAGCCCACGATCCCCATCGCGACCACCCCGAGCTCTCCCTGGGCGCTGGGGCTCTCCGAAGGCGGAGCTGACGGGGGCGGAGGAGACATCGACGTCTCGAGCGAGACAGACCCAGCCGGTTCGGTTTGGTTGCCTTCGTGTGCTGAAGGAGAAAGCTCCGAGGCTTCCAGCACGACAGGCTCTTGCGTCGCCTCTGGGTCGGGCTCGTGGGTTCCTGCGAGCGGGTCGATCGCGATGGCGACAGCAAGGACGATTGCCTCTGCGAGCTCGCGGCAGTCGCCCTCGGACTGGATGGTTCTGTGCCCGGCGTGCTCGCCCGCCTCCCAGAGATCGATCGCGGCCGCGAGCTGTTCGTGGACGAGAGAGACCTCCACGCGTATTTGCCGCGTCGCGGTCGGATCGAATGGATCGGGGACTGGTTACCGTTCGAGCCGTGTCGCCCGCTGACCAACCATACGAACTCGTTGCTGTGGATCAATGAGTCGTGGCGGGATCGAAATGGACGGCAGCGCGGACAAGACATCCCAAAGGGGAAAGAGGGTAGCCGAGACTGAAACGAGCCTCAAGAGCAGGGGTAGCAACCGGGGAATGAGGCCCCTTCCAGAGGTTTCCGTGCTTCCACGTCGACCTTCGAGACGGAATCTTCCATCGGCTCGAAGCAAGACGAGTCGGAGCGAGATGTCCCGCTTCATCCGGCTTGCAGAGTGACCGTTGATTGAGTGCCTTTCTTGATGGGCTTTGGGGGAACGACATCGGCGAAGACGCCGTGATATTGGTGCATGTGAAATCGCGGAGGGACGGGCGACCGCCACCCATCTCCCGCCCGAGGAGGGCCATGCGATGGTCTTCCGAGACCACGAGCGTCGCGAGATTGATGCTCATGCGGTGAGCTTTGTATTCACCTCGGGCCTCAATCGAGCCATAATCGCTGTCCAATCGAGTCATGGGTGACGGCGACATACCCCAGCGCGTGGGCCCATACGCGGTCGAGGGAGTGCTGGGGCGCGGCGGAATGGGCACGGTGTACCGCGCGCGAGCGCCGGGCGGCGCATCCGTCGCGCTCAAGGTCATTCGAGCGGCTCTCCTTCGAGACGATACGAAACGTCGATTCGAACGCGAGGCAAGAATCCGCATCGAGCACGACAACGTGGTCAAGGTGCTCGACGCCGGAGAAGACACCGACGGGACGGCGTACATCGCGCTCGAGCTGCTCGATGGGATGACGCTCGCCGAGCGCCTCGTTCCGGGGCCGCTTTCGGAAGAAGGGGTCATCGATGTCGCGGTGCAGGTGTGCCGCGGTCTCGAAGCTGCTCATGAGGTCGGAATCGTGCATCGAGACCTCAAACCTTCGAACATCTTTTGCTGCCGTGACGGCACCATCAAGTTGCTCGATTTCGGTGTCGCTACTCTGCAGCACGCCGAGACGCGGCTGACCGAAACTGGTCACGTGCTCGGGACGATCTGTTATCTCGCACCCGAGCAACTCGAAGGCCGTGATTCGCGCGACCCGAGGAGCGACGTGTGGTCGCTCGGAGCAGTCCTTTTCGAGGCGCTCGCAGGACGCCCTCCATTCCGAGAAGAAACGGCGCTGGCCACGGTCGTCAGCACGATGTTGGGAGAGCTGCCCTCCCTCTCGAGCTTGCGTCCAGGGGTTTCTCCGGCGCTCGAGTCCGTGATTGTTCGTGCACTTCGCAAATCGTCTGCTGCGCGTTGGGCCTCGGTGCGCGATTTTCGCATTGCCCTTGAAGATGTCGCTCAGGCGTCCTCGCGAGTCTTCACGAAGACAGTCGTCTCCATTCCGCCGGATGAGCAGAGGGTGGTGGCGCTCTTGTACGCGATCGACGTGACCGACCGCGTCGCGCTCGACAGAGCGATTCGGCGGGAGCATGGGATTCCGATCGGCGCGCTCCGAGACCGAATCATTGGTCTGTTCGGCGCGGAATCGACCGTCGGAGACGAGATCACGCGCGCGGCGAGAGCCGCGATTCGCTCGCATTCTGCGGCAAAAAAGATCGTCGTGAGCTCGGGGCGGGCAAGCAGCACACG
The DNA here is from genome assembly GCA_964481145.1 of uncultured Sandaracinus sp. Classification (GTDB taxonomy): domain Bacteria; phylum Myxococcota_A; class Polyangia; order Polyangiales; family Sandaracinaceae; genus Sandaracinus. Next base: position 2,905 of record CAYZTA010000025.1, on the reverse strand, counting down.
CATGGCGATCGCGGGCTCTGCCATCGATGAGGCCGAGCGACTGCTGTCCAACGAGAGGATGGGCGTCGCGATGACCAGCGGCGCGGCTCGAGGGCTCACGGCAAGCGTGATGTTGTCGCCCATCGGCGGAGATGCGTTCGAACTCGCAACGGGGGAGCATGCACTCGCGGCCCTCAGCGAGCCATCGGGTGAAGCGGAGATCATCGGCCGAGAGATCGAGCTCTTGCAGATACAGAGAGCGATTTCGTCGACCATCGATGAGCGCGCGTGCGCGAGCATGTGGATCACGGGCCCGCCGGGCATTGGGAAAAGCCGCCTTCGTCACGAAGCCGAACGGATGATCGATGACTGGTCTCCCCGGTTCACGAGGCTTTCCGCGCGTGCGGAGCCAGCTCATGCACGGCAAGAGCTTTCTCTTTTTCGCGCACTTCTCCGCGCGCATGCCGAAAGGCTCGGAGTCGCTTCCGCCGAGGCTCCTCATGCACTCGCGGAGTGTGCATTCACGAGCAGTGAAGACATCGCGCGATGCGCGGACATGTTTCGGTTGCTTTTGCTCTCGGGCCAAGAAACAAGTGAGGACATCAGAGCAATTTCCGCGTCCGATCTGCAATCGATTGGGGATCGCATTCAACTCGCGCTGCTCGATTGGGTGCTCGCACTCTCGAGCAAAAGCCCTCTGGCGCTCGTGCTCGAGGACTTGCATTGGGCGAGTGACACATCGCTCGCGCTCCTCGAAAGGATTCGAGCACACGCCTTCGAGCAGCCTCTTTTGATCGTCGCCACGGCACGTCTCGAGCTCACTGAGATGCGTCCCGAGCTCTTCGCCGATGTGAATGCAACGCGTCTCGAGCTCCGCGGCCTCGGCATTGAACAAGTGCGACTCCTCGTCGAACGCATTCTCGGGACCGACATGAATCGTGAGTGGATCGAGACACTCACGAAGCGCACCGAGGGAAACCCGTTCTTCGTCGAGCAGATCGTTCGAGGTCTGGACGAAGCTCCGTTGGATCTCGATACGCAACGGCTCCCATGGAGTGTCGAAGCCGCGCTCCAAGCGAGGCTCGACCATCTCACCCCTGCGGAGCGTGATCTGTGCTGCAAAGCGGCGGTATTGGGGCGTTCGTTCACGGCGGCCGAGCTCGTGGCGCTGGGCGTTCGTGATCCACGGCCCGTTCTCATGGCTCTCAGGCGCCGTGGAATCTTTGCGATGCGGGGCGATGAGCGCTGCGCATTCAAAAGTCCTCTGCTCTCCGAAGCCGCCTACAACATGGTCACCGACGATGCGCGAGCAGGCTTGCATGCGCGCGCAGCGGAGGTTCTTTCTTCGATGCAGGGCAGCGACGCGGAAGAAGTCGCTCAGCACTTCGAGCGCGGAGGCGCCATCGAAGAGGCTTCTGACGCCTATTTGCGCGCGCTTTCCGTGGCGGCGATGCGAGGGGATGCGGCGACGATGCTTCGCACGTCCGACAGAGCACTGCACCTCGGTATCCGTGCGGACAAACGTTTCGATGTGAGAATGGCGCGCGCGGATGCGCTTCGTTTCGTTGGCCAGCGGGACGCGCAATGGGCTGAGCTCGAGGAGGCTTTCGAGCTCGCCCACACCGATGCGCAGCGCGCCCGTGTGCTCTCCGAGCAGTGTGTGGCGGCATCGAGGCGAGGGAGTGCAGAGGCTCCTTTGCTCGGGGAGGCGGCGGTGAGAGCGGCCCGTGCGTCGGGTGACGAAGTGGCGACCACGCTTGCTCTCGGACGTCTCCTTCTAAGCCTTTTGCAGCTGGGCCGGCCGCGTGAGGCACGAACTCTCCTCGATGAAGCCGTGCTCCTTTCGGCGACGTGTGACGCGCGGATTCGCGCTCTGGTGAGCGAGTGGGAGGGGCAATATGCAGGAGCGACTGGGGATCTCGAAGCGCGACGCATGGCATTTGCGCAAGCGGCCAAGTTGCATCGTGAAACGGGAGACCTCCGCCGTGCTGCTGGCGCCGAGACGAACCTCGCCGACATCGACAACCGCGTGGGCGCTTACGAAGCCGCCGCTCGCGCGCTCACCGAGGCAAGAGATGCGTGTCGAAAGGTGGGCCATCATGTGATGGAGGGCTACGCACTCGCCAATCTCGCATATTCGCAAACTCGGATGGGGATGCACGAGGAAGCGCTCGAGGTGCTGGATGCTGCGGATGAAATCGCCGAGCGACTTGGTGAAGTGCGGCTCGCGTGTGCTGTTCGTGTGTACCGGGCGGGGGCGCTTCTCGGTGCGAGAAGAGCTGACGAGAGCGCTGCCTTGGCCGCTCGAGCGGCCAAGGACGCGAGCGAGCGAGGGATGCCCAACTTGGAAATCGCAGCGCTGACGCTCGAAGCGGAGGCGCTTTTGGAGATGGGTGACGCGAGGATGGCCTTCGAGAAGAGCCGTCGCGCAATCGAGCAGATGCGCGACATCGGAGCGGTCGAAGAGGACGAGATCAGTGTTCATCTCGCCCATGCGCGTGCTGCGGAGGCCATTGGAGAGCATGTGCTTGCCGATGACATCAAGCACAACGCGCGGATGCGCCTCGAAGAGCTCGCCAACGCGATATTGGATCCTTCGCTGCGAGCTGCGTTCCTCTCCAACGTTCCAGCGCATCGGGAACTCCAAGACTCGGTCTGCACAGCGTCGAAGAAGTGACAATCCCCAATCAGGTCGAGACCCCAAGGTCAATGCCTGACCGAAATCGGGCAATGCACCCCCAACTCAACTCTGATGCGCCTTATCAAGACGCGGAAGTGCAGAGGCCTGGTGAGCGGGCGAGGGCGATACCGAATGGAGTTGTATTGCTGAGCCGTGGCGATCGTGGTGGGCGATCAGCGACATATCATGTTTAGGGCCTGTCTGCATATTCATGCCAGCCAAATTCGTACGGACGCGAAGAGGATA